>NZ_CP099993.1:2400000-3037152 GCF_024138125.1 Halorussus salilacus | reverse complement strand
TATTGTGTCATTTTCCTGTGGCCCGGCGGGAAAGTTCAATCTACCAAGGGGGTATATCTCGGCCGAGGGGCGCTCTCACAGGCGGCGAGGGAGACGGATTTCGCGGGCTACAGTTCCGCCTCGGACCGGGGTCGGTCCGACGAGTGCGAACGAAGTTCACTCGATTTCGAATTTATATTTGTCATTCACCCCGACACATATATGCGTCCCGCTGTCGCAAGCACAGGTATGGCGATACAGACCCTGGACGACCTCGCCGTCCAAGGGACCACGCTCGGAGTGCGTATCGACATCAACAGTCCGCTGGACGACGACGGGAGTCTCGCCGACGACGCCCGTCTCCGCGCCCACGTCGACACCCTCTCGGAACTGCTCGAACGGGGCGGCCGAGTCGCCGTCCTCGCCCATCAGGGGCGACCGGGCGGCGACGAGTTCAGGGACCTCCGACCGCACGCCGAGCGCCTCGACGAACTCCTCGACGCCCCGGCCGGGTACGCCGACGCGACCTTCTCGTCGGACGCCCGCCGCGCCGTCGAGAACCTCGACGACGGAGAGGCGGTCGTGCTGGAGAACACCCGCTTCTACAGCGAGGAGTACATGGAGTTTCCGCCCGAACGGGCCGCCCGGACCGAACTGGTCGAGAAGCTCGGGGGCGTCCTCGACGCCTACGTCAACGACGCGTTCGCGGCCGCCCACCGCTCGCAACCCTCGCTCGTGGGCTTCCCGACCCGCCTGTCGGGGTACGCGGGCAGAGTGATGGAGCGCGAACTCGACGTTCTCGGCGACATCGAGGCCACGCCCGAACCTCGGACCTACGTCGTCGGCGGCGCGAAGGTCCCCGACTCGATGGCGGTCGCCGAGAGCGTCCTCGAACGCGGCCTCGCCGACAGCGTGCTGACGACCGGCGTCGTCGCCAACGTGTTCCTGCTGGCCGAGGGCATCGACCTCGGCGACGCCAGCGCCGACTTCGTCTACGACCAGGGCTACTGGGACGAGATCGACCGCGCGGCCGACATGCTCGCGGAGTACGGCGACCGAATCGAGGTCCCGAAGGACGTGGCGGTCGAGCGCGACGGCGAACGGTGCGAACTCGCGGTCTCCGACCTGCCCCCCGAGGACGGCGAGGCGGTCATGGACATCGGCTCGGAGACGGTCGCCGCGTACGGCGACCGTCTCCGAGGACCCGGGACCGCTATCCTCAACGGTCCCGCGGGCGTCTTCGAGGACGAGACGTTCGCCGCTGGCACTCGCGACCTGTTCGAGACCGCGACCGAGGCCGAGTACAGCGTGGTCGGCGGCGGCGACACCGCCGCCGCCATCCGGCGGTTCGGAATCGAGGGCTTCGACCACGTCAGTACCGGTGGCGGCGCGGCGCTCAACATGCTCACCGGCGAGGAACTCGCCGCCGTCGAAGCCCTGCGGAACTGAATGACCACCGTCGAAGCCGGGACGCTGGAGGACGTGGACGCGGTCGCCGACCGCTGGGTGTCGCTGGCGGAGGGCCAGCGCGCGTTCGGCTCTCACCTCCTCGCGGAGGACAACCGCGAGCGCGTCCGGGACGCGCTCGCCCGGCGAGCGGTCGCCGGGGAGTTGCTGGTCGCTCGCGCCGACGAGGAGGTCGTCGGCTTCGTCAGCTTCGGGGTCGAGTCGGGCCGCTACGAGCAGGACACCACCCGGGGCGTCGTCCAGAACATCTACGTCGCTCCCGAGTGCCGCCGAGAGGGCGTCGGCTCGGAGTTGCTCGCGGCCGCCGAGGAATCGCTGGTCGAATCGGGCGTCGAGACCCTGACGCTGGAGGTGATGGCCGACAACGACGCCGCCCGCGAGTTCTACCGGTGTCGGGGATATCGCCCCCACCGAATCGAGATGGAGAAACGACCCGAAAGCGATACGCTCACAAAGGAGTAGCGAGAACGTCGGGGTGCGCCAGGGGAGCTTGGGCGGTTCAAGCACCCGACTTGTAATCGGGAGTTCGTGGGTTCAAATCCCACCCCTGGCTTCCGGTCGTTGCCAGCGGTCGGCAACGACGGACGTAGTTCGGTGGGATTTGAACCCTGCAAGTCACAGCCCGGAACGGCCGACGGCCGCACGCCCGGACTGTCTTGCTTCGGTTCAAATCCCACCCCTGGCTTCCGGTCGCCGTTCTCGGTTATCTGAGGTGACCAGTGGTGTGTGTGGGTCGGGTTACCACACCACCGCCGTTTTTCGAACGCTTACGGGACGGGTGGCCCGACCCATGGTCGGTTCGGACCGACGCCCGTCGCTCGGTCGGCGTCGTTCCCGGGCGCGATTGGGTCTCACTCGAACGTGCCGACGTTCGAGAACTCCTCGGAGCCGCAACTCGAACACGCCGAGGGGCGGGAGATGAACACCTCGCCGCAGGCCTCACACTCGTAGAGGTCCGGCCCGGCGTCTCGCTCGGCGGTACCCCCGTCCTCGGGACCAGAAGCCGACGACCCCAGCAGGCGCTTCATCCGGTCGACGACTGCGGACAGCGTGCGCTTCAACGTTCTCCGATGCTTACCGCGGCTATAAAATCTTTGTTGTCGCCTATAGAATCCGACATATCGGTCGCTCGCGTTGCAGGGCGCTCGCGAGGGGTCGGCCGACGCTACTCGTCTTCGGGCCTCGGCAGCGCGACGAACGACTCCTGTATGATGCTGAACGGGTCGTACACCGACTGGTGGCACTGACAGTAAATCTCGTCGGCCGCGCCGAACTGCGCGCTCCCCGCAATCGTCTTGAACCCCGGCACGCAACAGAAGTGGGTGCATTTGTTGAGGTTGGCGATGAACCCCTCCTGCGTGCTGGCGCGTATCCACTGATTGTTCTCGGCCATCTGCTCGACGCGCTCGCTCCGGATGAGCTGGATGGGGAGCGTCTCGGCCGACGAGACGTCCTGAGACCGCCATGTGGCGAGCGCGGGCTTGCCGATGCCGTCGTCTCCGATGCCGTTGCCCCACGACTCGTAGTCCTCGAAGTCGTCGATGTGGACCCTGTCTCCGCCGTCGACCTCGCTCTGTTGCCACTCGTACGGTGCCGACCCGGAGTACCTGAAGTAGTTGTCCTGGTCGGCGTCGGGTCGGACGCCTTCGGCGGTCTGGATGCCGCAGTACTGGAACCACTCGCTGGTGTAGGTGATTCCGCCGAGTTGCGTCTCGGCGACGGTGAACGTCTGGCCCTGCTCGGTGACCTCCTCCGGTTCGGGCCAGAGGCCCCTGAGGTAGCCCTCGTCGTCGATCTCGACGGGTATCTGTGGCATCGAGCGCGGTGCCGGACCGTCGGTGTTCTCGACGCCGAAGTACTGGATGATTCCCCCGCCCGCGCCCGAGGGCGCGGTCGCGGTGTCGATGCCCGCCGCCGCGGCGGTGCCGATTCCGGCCAGCGCGGCGCTTCCGACCACGCCCTTCACGAAGCGCCGCCGTCCGGACTCCGCGGGGTACTTATCCTCCTCGTCGGCCATGGTACTCCCCCCGGAATTCCGCGTTAGTCATTCGTTATCTCCCCCGTACGGGATAGGTAGGCCTCCGACGTGATATGGCTGTTGGGGACCGGGAACCCACCACAGAGACTCTCGCCCCCGCGAAATCGGCCGCTGTCTTTTTACGCTTACCACGACTTCGGGTTCCTATGCACCTCTCGAAAGAAGAACGCGAACGTATCCAACAGTTCGTCTCCACGCCTCGCTACGAGCGCACGCCGGACCAGCTCTGCCCCGAAGACGACGAAGAGTAGCTACTCGACGACCGCGAACTCGCCGTTGCGCTTCTCGACGACCGCGAACTCGCCGTTGCGCTTCTCGACCAATTCCCGCTCCCGAAGCGTCCGGAGGATGCTGTACAGCGTGATCTTCGCCAGCCCGAGGTCCGACTGAAGTTCGTCGAGGGTAGCGGCCGTGGGCTGGAGGTAGAGGTAGACCAGCTTCGCTCGCGGCGACTCCAGTTCGCTCGGCAGTTCTCGGGCTCGTGTCGTCGGACGTTGAACGCTCATCTGAGTATCCGAACCCAGAGGTTCGACGATAATAAATCCCTATTACAACGTTCGTCGAAATCGCGGCGGTCCGACGCGAATGTTGCCGCGTTCGGCGAGAACCCGAGGCGGAACTCCGAAACCGGTCTCGTCGCCGACCGGTCAGGTAGGCGGTGGGTTTATGTGAGGTCCAACGGTATCCTTTCACAATGTGTCCGATGCCGGACGGCGGCCGGGACGCCGACGAGCGGTCGGCGCTGTCCCCGGACGACCTCGACATCGAGGAGCAGGACAAGGTCGTCGCGCTCGACCAGGGGCGGTACGTCATCGGAACCGACGAGCGTCCGTCGGTCCCGGAGTCGGACGCCGACGGCGGTGCGGCCGGGGACGGTGAGGCGACCGCGAGCGGCGAAGCGGCCGCGAGGGCCGGCGGCGAACGGGGCGAAAGCGCTCGCGGGGGCCCCGCGGATTCGGCCGAAATCAAACGATGGCTGGAGGACGACCTCCGAGGGACCAGCGCCCGGTACGGCTTCCACATCTCCGCGAAGTCCGAGGACGCGGTCGGCCACCAGCAGATGTTCTCCGACGACGTGGGGACGGTCTTCGACAGCCTCCTGCGGTGGTACGCCCAGCAGTTGACCACCGAGACCGCCGTCGAGGACGTGCTGGGAATCCTGCTGACCGAGTCGAACGTCCGAGTCCGTTACTCGCCGTCGTGCCTGCAGGCCATCCTCGAAGCCTACGACCTCGACCCCGACGACACCATCGCCGACCTCTTCGAGGCCGTTCAGGACGACCGCGGGATGGTCTTCCCGCCCGAGAACGTCTGAGCAGCGAGTTCCGGGGCGGTTCACCGCGACCACGGAGCGCGAGGACGACCACGGACCGCGACCGACCGATTATCATCTCCGAGAGCGGAGGCCGGGTTTTATGTACTGGCGTTCGATGTTCGAAATAGAGACCGTATGGAGGCACAGGAGACAGACCCGACCGCCAGCGACGCTCCGGGCGACGACGAGGAGGCGCTCCCGGTAGAGGCCCACGACGTGGAGACCCGACAGGTCGTGGAGTTCCGCCTCGGCGAGGACTACTGCGCGGTCGACATCGACGAGGTCGACGGCATCGTCGAAATAAAGAAGGTGACTCGCATCCCCCGGACGCCCGACCCCATCGACGGCGTGATGGACCTCCGCGGGGAGACCACCGCCATCATCGACCCCCGGGAGTTCCTCGGCGTCGAGGGCGAGGCCCCCGACACCGACGACCAGAACGTCCTCGTGCTCGACCGGGCCGACGACAAGCAGAAGATCGGCATCCGGGTGGACGAGGTGCTCGAAGTCGCCACCTACGCCGAGGACCGCATCGACACCGACGACGACATCTCGAACCTCGAAACCAGAGGTATCGAGGAGCGCGTCTCGCGAGGCATCATCCGGAAGCCCCAAGCCGAGGACGAGGTCGAGGGCGACGCCCTCGACCTCGTCGTCTGGGTGGACATCGACGCGGTCATCGACCAATTGAAATGAGCCCATCCGACGCCCCTCCGAGCATCAGCGATGATAATTGTAGGGGAGCATTTATTTCACCCTCTTTCGAACCAATCGCCTGGTGACTGTCCAATGGCAAAGAACGTGCTGATCGTCGACGATTCGGAGTTTATGCGGAATCTGCTTCGGGAGATCCTCGAAGAGGAGTTCGAGATCGCGGGCGAGGCCGAGAACGGGGTGGAGGCCATCGAACTCTACGAGGAACACAGCCCCGACCTCGTGATGATGGACATCGTGATGCCCATCCGGGACGGCATCGAGGCGACCTCCGAGATCAAGGAGAGCAACCCCAACTCGAACATCATCATGTGTACCAGCATCGGACAGGAGGAGAAGATGAAGGCCGCCATCAAGGCGGGTGCCGACGGCTACATCACCAAACCCTTCCAGAAACCCAGCGTGATGGACGCCATCGAGGACGTCGTCTCAGCATGACGCAGGCAGTCGTCGTCGACGACTCTCACTTCATGCGGACCGTCATCTCCGACATCCTCGAATCCGACGGCATCGAGGTGGTCGAGCAGGCCGCCGACGGCGAGGCGGGCGTGGCCGCGGTCGAGACCCACGACCCCGACGTGGTCACGATGGACGTAGAGATGCCCCGCATGAACGGCATCGAGGCCGTCGAGGAGATCATGGCGACGAACCCGACCCCCGTGCTGATGCTGTCTGCCCACACCGACGAGGGCGCGGAGGCGACCTTCGAGGCGCTGGAGAAGGGCGCGGTCGACTTCCTCGCCAAGCCGGGCGGGGAGGTCTCGACCGAGATATCCGCCCACCGCGAGGCGCTGGTCGAGAAGGTCCGGTCGGCCACGCGGGCCGACCCCTCGTCGGTCGGCGACGTCGAGACCGACGACGAGGCTATCGAGGCCGACCACGAGTACGTCGCGAACCCGACGCTCGTGGTCGGGGCCTCGACCGGCGGCCCGAGAGTGGTCGAGAAGGTCCTCTCGGACCTGCCCCGGGAGGCCGACCTCCGGGTGCTGGTCGTCCAGCACATGCCCGACGGCTTCACCGAGCGGTTCGCCGCCCGCCTCGACCGCCGCAGCGAGTACGACGTGGCGGAGGCCGAGGACGGGATGCGCATCGGCGGCGGCGAGGCGGTCGTCGCGAAGGGCGACTATCACATGGAGGTCGCCGGATACGGCAACGGTCGACTTCGCCTGCGCCTCCAGCAGGACGAACAGCGCCACGGCGTGCGCCCCGCCATCGACACCACGATGGAGACCGCGGCCGAGAAGGTCGACGGCCCGCTGACCGGCGTGGTCCTCACCGGCATGGGTAGCGACGGCGCGGCTGGCATCGAGGCCATCAAGGCCGTCGACGGCGCGACGCTCGCCCAGAACGAAGAGACCTGCTCGGTGTTCGGCATCCCGGCCCGCGCAATCGAGACGGGCTGTGTCGACCGGGTCCTCCCCGCCGAGGAGATGGGCAAGGCGATACTCGACACGATCCGAGAGAACGGGTGACACACGATGGAAGACTACCTACAGGAGTTCATACGAGAGAGCGAAGAGAACATCACCGAGTTGAACAACTCCCTGCTCGCGCTCGAAGACGACCCGGGCGACGAGGCCGCGATGGACTCCATATTCCGGACGGCCCACACGCTCAAGGGCAACTTCGGTGCGATGGGCTTTCAGGACGCGAGCGACCTCGCCCACGCCATCGAGGACCTGCTCGACGAGGTCCGACAGGGCCGGATGGAAGTGAGTTCGGAGATGATGGACCTCGTGTTCGCGGGCGTCGACGAGATCGACCGCGCGCTCGACCAGATAGACGAGACGGGCGAGTCGGACATCGAACCCGACGACATCGTCGCCGACATCCGCGACGCCATCCAGCGCGGCGAAACCGGCGGCGAATCGGCGGGCGACGAGACGCCCGGCGACGAGGCGAGCGGGGCCGAGGAGACAGGTGGCGACGGGTCGGCCGACGACTCGTCGTCGGCCGACCCGGTCGAGGACGCCCTCACGGCCCTCGACGACCCCGCTACGCTGGCCGACGCCGACGGCGAGGTGTTCCACGTCGCCGTCGACATGGGCGACCCCCAGATGAAGGGCGTCGACGGGATGTTCGCGCTGGAGGGGCTGAGTAGCGACCTCGACCTGCTCGCCACGGTCCCTGACGTGGACGCCGTCAACGATGGCGAGTACGACGACGGCTTCGACGCGTTCGTCACGGCCGAGACCGCAGACGAGGTCGAGGCGGCCGTGGGTTCGGTCGGTAAAATCGAGTCCGGAACCGTCTCGGCGGTCACCGACGACGACATCGCGGCGGCCGCGGAGGCCGCGGCCGCCGCTGGCGACGAGTCCCCGACCGAGGACGCGGCGGCCGATTCGGCCGCCGCGGACGAAGAGGCGACCGGCGGTTCGGACGACGACGCAGGCGAATCAGCGGCCGACACCGCGACCGCAAGCGACTCCTCGACCGCGAGCGACTCGTCGAGTCGCTCGCGGTCGACGGGCGGCGACGAGACCATCGAAGAGATTCAGTCGGTCCGGGTGGACGTAGACCAGCTCGACGACCTCCACGGACAGGTCGAACAGCTCGTCACGAGCCGCATCAAGCTCCGGCGGTCCATCGAGCAGGCCGAGCTGTCGAACGCCGAGGACCACCTCGACGAACTCGACAAGATAACGGGGAGTCTTCAGGACACCGTGATGGACATGCGGCTGGTGCCGCTCAAGAAGGTGGTCGATAAGTTCCCGCGGCTGGTCCGTGACCTCTCGCGCGAGCAGGACAAGGACATCGACTTCCAGATGGAGGGGACCGACATCGAGCTGGACCGCACCATCCTCGACGAGATCAGCGACCCGCTGATGCACCTTCTCCGGAACGCGGTCGACCACGGCATCGAGGACCCAGACGAGCGTGAAGCCGCGGGCAAGCCCCGCGAGGGGACAGTCCGGCTTCGCGGGTCGCGCTCGCGCGACCGCGTGACCATCGAGGTCGAGGACGACGGCGGGGGCATCGACCCCGACGGCATCCGGTCGAAGGCGGTCGAGAAGGGCGTGCTGACCCGCGAGGAGGCCGACGAACTCGACGACCAGGAGGCCCAAGAGCTCATCTTCCACGCGGGCTTCTCGACCACCGACGAGGTGACCGACGTGAGCGGCCGCGGGGTCGGGATGGACGTGGTCAACGACACCGTCTCCCGGCTCGACGGCGTCATCGACGTCGACAGCACGCCCGGCGAGGGGACGACCATCAGCCTCTCGCTCCCGGTCACGGTCGCCATCGTGAAGATGCTGTTCGTGGAGTCGGGCGACGAGGAGTACGGCATTCCCATCAAGAACGTCGACGAGATTCGGCGGATGGGCGAGGTCAAAACCGTCGAGGGCGAGGAGGTAATCACCCACGACGACACGGTGTATCCGCTGGTCCGGCTCGGGGACGCGCTGAACGTCCCGGGCGAGACCAAGAACGGCGACGGGATGCTGGTCCGGGTCAAGGAGTCCGAGCGACAGGTCGCCATCCATTGCGACGCGGTGAGCCGACAGGAAGAGGTCGTCGTCAAACCGTTCGAGGGCATCCTCAGCGGCATCCCCGGGCTCTCGGGGGCCGCGGTCCTCGGCGAGGGCGACGTGGTGACGATTCTGGACGTGGAGACACTATGAGCCGAGGTGACACTGAAAACTTGAAAGTAGACATTCGCAAGCTGAACATCTTCAATCAGATGGCCAAGGAGGGCGCGAACACGGTCGCGGCCCACCTCAATCAGATGACTGGGATGGAGACCGAGATGGAGATCACGAAGATAAACTTCCTCGACATCGAGGACATCAAGACCCATGTGGGCCACGACAAGCAGGTCGGCATCCACATCCAGCTGACCGAGCCGCCCCACGGGTACATCCTCTTCCTGTTCAGCGCCCGGAGCGCGAAGGCGCTGGCGTCGGGGATGCTCCCGGGCGACTCCGGGGGCTCCTCGAACGGCTTCTCGGACATGGAGAAGTCGGCGGTCCAGGAGATCGGCAACATCATGACCAGCGGCTTCATCGACGGGTGGGCGAACGTCCTGAACACGACCATCGACATCTCGACCCCCAAGTTCACCTACGGCGCGGGCTCGCGGATGGTCGAGAACCTCGTGGGAACCCGGTCCGACGAGATGGCCCTCGTGTTCGATTCCCGCGTTCACGCGCGCGAGGCCGACGTGGAGGTCAAGGTGTACACCTTCCCCGAGTTGGCGGAACTGGTCGGACTGATGAAACAGATCGAGATATGAGAGTCGACATCGAGTCCCTCGGCACCTTCAGCAGGACCGCCCACGAGGGTGCCGAGCGCGCCGCCCGGAACCTCACCGGCATGACAGGCATCGAGACCGCGGTGGACGTGACCGGCGTCTCGCTCTGCTCGGCCGACGCGCTCGCCCGCGACGACCGCGAGCGCATCGGCGTCGTCGTCGAGTTCGAGGGAGCGGTCACCGGCCAGAGCGTCCTCTCGTTCCCGCCGGAGGGCGTCGAGACGTTGCTCGACGCCCTCCTCCCGGGCGCGGAGTTGCGCGACAGCGCGATCCGGGAGGTCGGCAACGTGGTCACCAGCGGGTTCGTCGACGCGTGGGCCGACCACCTCGAAACCACCATCGACCTCTCGCCGCCGAGTCGGATCGACGGGACTCCCGCCGACCTGTTCGACGCGGTGGGGTTCGAGCGCGACCGCGCGGTCGTGTTCCGGAGCAGGGCCAGCGCGGTCGGCGAGCGACTCGACTTCGAGTTCCACATGTTCCCCGACCCCGACTCGCTGGCGGCGATGCTCGCCGACGGCGGCGGCGAGATTCCGGTCGAGAAGCTGACCGCGCTCCGGGAGGTCGCGCGGGCTGGCGCGAGGACCGCCTCCGAGAGCGTCTCGGCGATGACCGGCATCGACACGACCGTGGACGTCTCTCACCTGAGTTTCGTCCCGATAGAGGACGTGCCCGCCGAACTGAGCGGCCGCGAGCACGTCGGGGTCGTCCTCGAATTCGAGGGCGCGCCCGGCGGCTACATGATGATACTGTTCGACGAGCCGTCGGCCCGCGAGGTGGTCGCGGCGCTGGTACCGGGCGTCGAAGAGGTCGAATCGTTCGACGGGATGAACCGGTCGGCCATACAGGAGATCGGGAACGTGATGACCAGCAGTTTCGTGGACGGCTGGGCGAACGTGCTGGACGCCACCATCGACATCTCGACGCCCCAGTTCGTCCACGACATGGGCCGGGCGGTCGCCGACTCGGTGGTCGCGCGCCTCGGCCAGCGCCAGTCGTTCGCGTTCCTGTTCGACGCCACCCTCCGGGCCGACGACCGGTCGTTCGACTGCCAGCTCTACGCGATTCCCGACGAGACCGAGCTCCGGTCGGTCCTCGCCGACCTCGACCCGGACGCAACGGCCGAACGGACGACCAAGGCGGGTTCACTGTGAGCATGACCGCCGAACCACCTCCCCGCACCGACGGCCCGCCCGAGCGGATTCGGGTCGGCGTAGCGGAGCTTGCGGTCGCCAGCGGCGACACCCGACTCACGACCAGCGGTCTGGGTTCGTGCGTCGCGGTCGCGGTCGCCGACCCCGACGCCGGGGTCGCGGGGCTGGCCCACGTCATGCTCCCGACCGCCGACCGCGACGACCTCGCCAAGCCCGCGAAGTCGGTCGACCGCGGCGTCGAGCGACTGGTGGCAGCGGTCGAGTCAGAGGGGGCCGACCCCGACCGGCTCGAAGCCAAGCTCGCGGGCGGGAGCCGGATGCTCGACTTCTCCGGCGTCGGGGAGGGGGTCGGCCAGCGGAACGTCGCCCGCGCCCGCGAGGCGCTGGCCGACCGCGACGTGCCGGTCGTCGCCGAAGACGTTGGCGGGAGCCACGGCCGGTCCATTTCGGTCGACCCGGGGACGTGGACGCTCGCGGTCGCCAGCGCACACGAGGGAGGTCGAGAGCTGTGAGCCCCGACGACGAGGCGTTCGACCGACTCCTGCGGTACGTCGAGGACGAACTGGGATTCGCCACGAGCTACTACGACGACGCGTACCTCGACCGGCGGGTCTCCTCGCGAATGCGACGGACCGACGCCGACGACTACGCCGAGTACCACGCGCTGTTGGCCGACGACGACCGCGAGCAGGAGGCCCTGCTCGACGCCTTCTCGGTCAACGTCACCAGCTTCTTCCGGAACCCGAAGGTCTGGGAGGAACTGCGTTCGGTCCTCCGGTCGCTCTCGGAGGAGTCGGGGACGGTTCGACTCTGGAGCGCGGCGTGTTCGGACGGTCGCGAACCGTACTCGCTCGCGATGCTGGCGCTCGACGACCCCGAGGTCGACGAGTCGCGGATCGAGATAACCGCGACCGATATCGACCGCGAGATACTGTCGGCGGCCCGGCAGGGGGTCTACCGCAGCACGCGGACGACCGACATCGCCGAGCAACTCGCGCCCCTCGACGAGCACGAGCGGTACGTCGAGCGCGACGACGAGAGTTTCGCGGTGACCGACCCGGTGAAAGAGCTCGTGGAGTTCGAGCGCCACGACCTCATCAACGGCGACCCGAAGTCCGACTTCGACCTCGTGGTCTGTCGGAACCTCTTCATCTACATCGACACCGAGCACAAACTTCCCATCCTCGAGACCGTCTCGAAGTCGCTACGAGAAGGCGGCTACCTCATCATCGGCAAGACCGAGACGCTCCCGGACCAACTCAAGCCCGGCTTCGACGCGGTCGCTCGCAGACTCCGGATATATAGAAAAACTGATAGTATATCCGTTCGATAGCGAATCGGAGGAAAACGGGGCGTAGAGCCCCCGAAAACCGCAGTAGGGCGCGTCAGACGGACAGTATCAGTACTGATAACTCAGGGGGAAGATTAATGTGGTGGAAGTTCGCTGTTGTCGGTAATGAAACTTATCGGTCTCACCGACCAGTTCGTCTACCTCCTCGGGACGGGCGTGGTCGGCATGGGAATCATGGATTTCATGGACGAAGAGGAGGGTGAGAACGTCGACGCCGACGGCGGCGGCGACGACCTCTTCGGGGACGGAATGGGAGGCGAGATGGACGACGACTTCGGAGAGATGGACGACAGCATGGGGATGGACGGGGGGATGGGAATGGACGCCGAGATGGACGACTGGGTAGACGGCGGCGACGACGACGAGTTCGGCATGGGGGGTGGCGGAGGGGGGGTGACCCAGGAACTGGAGAACCGCATCGACGAACTCGAAAACGAGGTCGCCGAGATCTCCTCGACCGTCAGCACGGTCCGGAGCGAGAACGAGCAGATCAGCGCGAAGGTCGACGACACCGAGGAGAACGTCCGAAAATTGCTCGAGATTTACGAGATGGTGACCCGCGGGGTCAATCCCTTCGTCGACGACGTTCAGCAGGGCGGTATGGGCGGCGACGCCTTCGGCGCGGGGGGCGACGGCGAGGGCGGGTTCGGACTGTTCGACGGCGACGAGGACGAAGAGGAGTCGGATCTCGACGGGGACGTCGCCGACGCCGAGGCCGAGAGCTTCTTCGACGACGATTTCGAGGACGAGGACGACGAGTTCGACGACTTCGGGGAGGACGCTGGCGACGACCTCGGATTCGACGACCCCGACGAGGGGATGGGCGGCGAGTCGCTCGAATCCGAGGGCGCGAGCGACGAGGGCGGCGGACAGGCGGGCGGGTCGACCTTCGCGGAACTCAAAGAGGAGTACGAATCGGGCGACGCCGACTGGGCCGAGGGAGACGGCGAGGCCGCCGAACCCGAACCCGACGCCGACGTGGATGCCGAGGTCGACCCCGAGCCGACGACCGAGGATGACGGCGGGTTCGAGTTCGAGGAGCCCGCGGAGACCGAACCAGTCGAGCCAGCGACCACGGCGAACTCGTCGGGGCTCGACGGCAAGCCGTACCTCGCGGCGTTGCCGAGCGGCTACGTCGCCGACTTGGTGGTAATGGAGTGGCTGGAGTTCCTCGTGACCGAGTTCGGTCCCCAGGACGCCGTCCGGACCATCACCTACTACGGCGACATCGGGTGGATCAGTGAGTCGGTCGAAGAGGAACTGTTGGCGTACGTCGGCGGGTTCGCCGACGTCGACGAGGTGGACCCCGAGGAGACCGGGCCCGCGACGCTCGCTATCGACGACCACATCCAGAGTCTCACCTTCCTGAGCCAGCTGACCGGCGACGCCGTCCAGCGGAGGATCGTCGAACACTGCGCCCAGATTCGAGGTGGGAACGATGGGATTCAGCGTTAGCGGCGCGACGGTGGTCCTGTTCCTCGGGATCGTCATCAGCTTCGGGATGGCGTACACCGCCGGGAGCAACGGTCTCGAACGGGTCACGGACGCCTATCAGGACACCTCAGACGACGAGCTCGTGCGACAGAACACGCAGGTCGGTATCGCCGACGCCGCCGTCGCCAATCAGGACGGACAGCTGTACCTCAACGCGACGGCCACGAACGACGGCTCCTCGACGCTGTCCGTCTCGGACACCGACATCCTTATAGACGGAAATTACATCTCTCATACTGGTGAGAATATGACTGCGCTGGACGTGGACGGGAACGACGAAACCGACCTCTGGATGCCCGGCGAGACCCTCCGATTCAACGTCTCCGTCGAATCCGAGCCCGACCGCGTGAAGGTCGTGACCGGCCCCGGCGTCTCCGCGGCCGGGGACGTGACGAGCGAGGAGGGAGCCTGAATGGCGAGCGTCTCCAGCGCCCATCTCATCCTGTTCATCGCCAGCCTGCTCATCGCCGCCAGCGTCGCCGGGACGTTCACGCAGGGCGTCCAGCGGCTGTCGTCGGCGCTCGGCGACCGAAGCCTCGACGTGTCCCAAGACGTGCGGACCGACGTCGAGATCATCAGCGACCCCGGTAGCGGCGCGGTGTACGAGGACGACACGATTCGGGTGCTGGTAAAGAACACCGGGTCACGGGACCTACCCGCCGAGAGTGACCAGATTGAAGTGCTGGTGAACGGAGAGTATCAGACGGACGTCACCGTGTCGGTCGTCGACGGCTCGACCTGGCAGGTCGGAAACGTCGTCGAACTGGAAATAGAAAGCGACCTCGACTCCGACACGGACCACCGCGTGAAGGTCGTCGTCAACGGCGACGAGGAGGTGCTCGAATTCCGAACATGACACGAGATAATCTCTACTCGCTCGGTCTGGAGGACCACGACCGGCTGAACCACGAACTCGGCGGCGGCATCCCCCGCGGCTCTATCGTCCTCATCGAGGGCGACTACGGGGCCGGGAAGTCCGCAATGAGCCAGCGGTTCAGCTACGGACTCTGCGAGACCGACCACACGGTCACCCTCCTGTCGACCGAGCTCACCATCGGCGGGTTCATCGACCAGATGCACTCGCTGACGTACAACGTCGAAGACCACCTGCTCGACGAGCGCCTGCTCTTCCTCCACGCCGACGTGGACACCGGAAGCGGGCGGCGTCTAACCCGACCCGCCGAGGACGAGGAGGGCAACCGCAAGGAGTTGCTCAACCGCCTCATGAACGCCGAGGCGATGTGGAACGCCGACGTGGTCGTCATCGACACGTTCGACGCCATCCTGCGCAACGACCCCATGTTCGAGGCACTCATCCGCCAGAACGAGGAGCGTCAGGCCGCCCTCGAGATCATCTCCTTCTTCCGGGACCTCGTCTCCCAGGGGAAGGTCATCGTCCTGACCGTGGACCCCTCGACGGTCGACGAGGAGGCGATCGGCCCGTTCCGGGCCATCGCCGACGTGTTCATGGAGCTCCAGATGGTCGAAGTCGGCAACGACGTTCGCCGCAACATCTCGGTCAAGCGGTTCGCCGGGATGGGCGAGCAGGTCGGTGACACCATCGGATTCTCGGTTCGCGCCGACGCGGGCATCGTCATCGAGAGTCGTAGCGTCGCGTAATCCAGCATGACCGAACACGGGACCGCACAGATTCAGGACGACCTCCGGGAGGTCGCCATGCGGCGACCTCACCTGCGGGACTACCTGAAGCGGTTCAAGCAGTTCACCGGGGAGTTCCCCCGGCTCATCGACGAGCCGGGCGACGAGTGGGAGGCCGAAAAGCCCAACGTCATCTACCCGGTCGGCGGTCCCATCTACTGTCACATCTACGGCGACGTGGGCCAGGACACCGAGTACTACGCGGTCGAACCGGAGCTCTCGGGCACCGAGCAGGAACTGTTCGGGAAGGTCCGGAGCCAGATTCTGGAGCGCAGCGTCAACAAGCCCGCGCCCGAGGACGAGTCCGAATACGACGACCGCATCGAGGAACTGCTCGACGAGACGGTCAACATCGACGACGGGGGCTCGGCGAACGGCCGGAACCTCGCGCGCCTCTCGCCCCAGCAGGTCCTCCAGTGGGTCAAGGACGTCTCGTACAACGACTTCAAGCAGGGCGTCCGGCGCTACTCGACCGAGGACGTGGTCCGGACGGTCAAGGACTTCACCAACATCGGCACCTACGAGGTGTCCGAGCAGACCTACGAGAACATCCGCTACCGGCTCAACCGCGACATCGTGGGGTTCGGGCCGCTCGAACCCATCATGCGCGACCCGGCCAACGAGGACATCCACGTCATCGGTCCCCACGAGACGTACGTCGACCACGGCACGTTCGGCATGCTGGGCACCAGCGTCGACTTCGGGAGTCCAGACCAGTTCGACAACTGGCTTCGCAATATGGGCGAGCGGATCGGCGACCCCGTGAGCGACTCGGACCCCATCGTCGACTCGACGCTCCCGGACGGCTCTCGTATCAACATCATCTACTCCGACGACGTGAGCCTGAAGGGGCCGAGCCTCACCATCCGTCAGGGCGAGGGGACGCCGCTGTCCGTCGCCCAGATTACCAAGTGGGGGACGCTGTCGCCCAAACTGGCGGCGTACCTCTGGCTCTGTCTGGAGAACGAGCAGACCGTCTTCGTGGTCGGGGAGACCGCGTCCGGGAAGACCACCACGCTCAACTGTATCATGTCGTTCATCCCGCGGGACAGCAAGATATACACCGCCGAGGACACCGCCGAGGTTCTCCCACCTCACGACACTTGGCAACAGCTACTGACCCGCGAGGGCGGCGGCGAGGACAGTTCCGACGTGGACATGTTCGACCTCGTCGCGGCCGCGCTCCGTTCGCGCCCCGACTACATCATCGTGGGTGAGGTCCGTGGCGAGGAGGGTCGGATGGCGTTCCAGGCCGCCCAGACCGGCCACCCCGTGATGCTGACGTTCCACGCGAGCGACATCGTCTCGATGATCCAGCGGTTCACCGGCGACCCCATCAACATCCCCGAGACGTTCATGGACAACGCCGACGTGGCGCTGTTCCAGAACCGGGTCAAGCAGGGCGACGACGTGTTGCGTCGGGTGACCTCGGTCCAGGAGATAGAGGGCTACTCGAAAGAGATGGGCGGTGTCGTGACCCGCCAGTCGTTCTACTGGGACCCCGTCGAGGACGAGATCGTCTTCCAGGGGATGAACAACTCCTACGTCCTCGAAGAGCAGATCGCGACCCTGCTCGGGTACGAGAACACCCGCGACATCTACGACGAACTCGACTTCCGCGCGGAGGTGTTCGAGCGCATGATAGAGGAGAACATTTTGGGCTACCACGAGGTCAACGAGACCATCGAGGCGTTCCAGCGCGACGGTATCGACGGGCTCCCCTTCGACATCCACCGGTCCATCGACTGACCGTTCGGGGCGGTTCCGGGGGCGGTCGCGACTCCGAGCAGACGGTCGGTCAGCTCGGTTCGATGACCTGTTAGACGGCCAGCTCGACCGAAACGGCGGGCGTACGCCGCGAGACCCCGGATTTCCCCCGTAAATTTCGCCTTGCAAGATTTATGAAGGTGGGACGTAAACCCCGCGAACGCGACCCGCCCCCATGGCGACCACCGACCAACCGCCGGAGAACGCGAAGGACCTGTTCGCCAGCTTCGCGTCTTCGACGATAGAGTCCTACCAGCAGATGGAGACGCCGGTCTCGCGGTACCTCGTGGTGGTCGTGTTCCCCTCGCTGGTCTTCTTCCTGCTCAGCGTCGTGGTGTTCGTCGTCACCGACTTCCCGTTGCTGATCTCGGTTCCGATTCCCCTGCTGGGCCTGCTCGCGCTGGTCGTGGCGGTCATCTACCCCAAGCTCCTGCGCGACCAGAAGCGCAAGGAGATCGAGGACCGACTCCACCTGTTCATCACACACATGACCATCCTCTCGACCGCGAACATCGACCGCGTCGAGGTGTTCAGGACCCTCGGGGAGGAAGAGGAGTACAAGGCGCTCGCCGAGGAGATGCGCCGCATCGTTCAGCTGGTCGATACGTGGAACCAGAGCCTCGACGACGCCCTGCGAATCCGCGCCAACAAGTCGCCGAGCAAGCCGTTCGCCGACTTCCTCGACCGGCTCGCGTACACCATCAACGCGGGCCAAGAAATTCAGGACTTCCTGCTGAGCGAGCAGGACGTGGTGATCCAGAACTACGTCACCATCTACGAGGGGTCGCTCCAGAACCTCGAAGTGATGAAGGACCTCTACCTCTCGATGGTGCTGTCGGCGACGTTCGCGCTGGTGTTCGCGACCGTCCTCCCCATCCTGACCGGCACCAACCCCACGATGACCGTGAGCGCGGTCGTCGTGATGTTCGCGTTCGTCCAGGCGGGATTCCTCCTGATGATCCGCAACACCGCGCCCTACGACCCCGTCTGGTACCACCCCGAGCAGACGACCTGGAGCGAGTGGCGCATCCGCATCTCCGTCGGCGTCGGGGTGTTGCTCACGATGGTCGCGCTGGTCGCGTGCCTGCTCGTCCTGCTGGGCGAGACGAGCGTCGACCCCGACTCGGTTCCGCTCCCGTTCTACGCCGCGATTCCGACCACGCCGCTTCTGATTCCCGGCGTGGTCGCCCGCAGGGAAGAAGAGCGTATCAAGGAGCGCGACGAGGAGTTCACCAGCTTCATCCGGGCGCTGGGCGCGACCGAGAGCGCGAAGCAGAGCACGACGACCAAGGTGTTAGACAGCCTGCGCGGCAAGAACTTCGGCGCGCTGACCTCGAACGTCGACGACCTCTACAAGCGGCTCAACATGCGGATCGAACCCTCGATGGCGTGGCGACACTTCACGGCAGACTCGCGGTCGTACCTCATCCAGAAGTTCTCCGAGATGTTCCTGGTCGGAAGACAGATGGGCGGCGACCCCAAGAAGCTCGGCGAACTCATCTCCGCCAACATGAACGAGGTGCTCCAGCTCCGAGAGCGACGTACTCAGTCGACGGTGACCCTCATCGGCGTCCTCTACGGTATCACTGCCGCCTCGACGTTCGCGTTCTTCATCGGTCTCGAAATCGTGGAGGTGCTGGCCGGGATGGACATCGCCCTCGACACCGACCAGTTCGACTTCGGTTCGATCATCCACACCGAGGTCTACGACATCCAGACCATCGAGTACCTGCTCATCATCATCATCCTGCTCAACTCGGTGCTGTCGTCGCTGATGGTCCGCATCGCCGACGGCGGCCACAAGGTCAACGCCTACCTCCACTTCGTGTTGCTGACGTGGATATCGTGTGGTATCGCGGTGTTCACCCGCATCGTCGTGGGGTCGTTCCTGAACGTGTAGCCCAGGACGCTCCTGAACGTGTAACCCTAGTCGTTTCCGAGCGTCCGAGAGCGGCCGCGACCGAAAAAATATTTACACCGTCTACGAATCAATTCCCAAAGAGAGCGGGAACCGCCGAGTCCCGTCCGAACCATGTCCGAAAAGGTCATCGCCGACTTCGTCGCGCGCTTCAGCCTCGACACGTTCGACTCCCCCGAACCCGTGAGGGGTCGGATCGTGCTCAGCCGGAAGCGGCTGGTACTGGCGACTGCCGACTCGAAGACGACCCTCCCTCTCTCGGCCATCTTCGACATCAACGTGGGACAGGTCCCCGCCGAACTCGAATCGTTCTTCCAGGACACCATCACCATCGCCTACGAGGACGGTAACGCCCGCCGGTCGGCGGTGATCGAGGCGGGGTCCGAGGAGGTCTCTCGGTTCAAGACCGTCCTGTTCAAAGCCCAGCTCAGCGGAAGCGAGGCCCGGGTCAAACACCCCGCGCGGGTCGGCGGCCGGGTGACCGACGAGACGTTCCGCCCGGCGAAGCTGCGCATCGAACCCGGCGAGGTCCGATTCGTAGGAACCGAGACGGTGACGGTCGACCTCGCCAGCGTCACCTACTTCCAGCGCGAGACCCGCGAGGTCGGGTCGGTGGTCGCGGTTCGCCACACCGACGAGGGCCAGTCGGTGACCTCGGAGTTCGCACTGGCGACCGACCGCAAGCTGAATCTGCTGGGACGCTACCTCCGGCTCGAATACTCCGAACTCGCCCAGCAGGTCGAGAACGTCGACGCCTCGGAGGCCGAGATGGAGGCGCTGGTCGCCATCTACTCGGGCGGCCAGAGCGGCGACCTCGCCGGGATGCTCGGCGTCGATTCGAGTCGGGTCACGATGCTCCTCAACGACCTCCGCGAGAAGGGGCTCATCGACGAGGGCGCGAGGGGGTTGGCGCTGACCGCACAGGGGAAACTGCTGGTCAGCGACCGCATCGAGACCGTCAACACCTGAGCGTCCCGGACGACGCGACTCCAAATTTTCCGAATCCAACAGACCTGAAATGTTCCTAAGGATTTTTATAATACAATTGGTAACAACCAACATGCAATGGGGAACGCCATCCGTGTCCTGCTGGTGGACGACGACGCGACCGTTGCGGATCTGACCGCCACGTATCTGGAACGGACCAGCGAGCGACTCACGACGGTCGTCGAGACGAACACGGACGACGCGCTCGACCGCGTGACCGGCGACGAGCGGGTGGACTGCGTAGTCAGCGACTACGAGATGCCGGGGACCGACGGACTGGCGTTCCTCGACGAGGTTCGGGCCGTCGCGCCCGACCTGCCGTTCGTCCTCTTCACGGGAAAGGGAAGCGAGGAGATCGCGAGCGAGGCCATCTCGGCGGGCGT
This sequence comes from Halorussus salilacus, assembly GCF_024138125.1. Classification (NCBI taxonomy): domain Archaea; kingdom Methanobacteriati; phylum Methanobacteriota; class Halobacteria; order Halobacteriales; family Haladaptataceae; genus Halorussus; species Halorussus salilacus. Next base: position 3,016,674 of record NZ_CP099993.1, on the reverse strand, counting down.
GACCGACTACCTCCAGAAGGGGACCGGCACCGACCAGTACGAGGTGCTGGCCAACCGCGTCCAGAACGCGGTCGCGCAGTTCCGCGCCGAGAAGGAGGCCGACGAGGCCAACGAGCAGATTCGGCGCATCTTCGAGCGCATCACCGACGCGTTCTACGCGTTCGACGACGAGTGGCAGATCACCTACGCCAATCGACAGGCGGCGGTCCACACGGACCGCTCGCAGGACGACCTCATCGGCACCGACGTTCGGTCGGTGATCCCCGAGGACGACGCCCCGGAGTTCTACGACGCCTTCGAGCGCGCGTTCGAGAGCCAGGAGCCGGTGACCATCGAGACCGAGTCGGTGCTCCGTCCCGACCGCTGGATAGAGATGCGGGTCTACCCCTCCGAGGACGGCCTCTCGGTCTACTTCCGGGACGTGACCGAGCGCAAGCGCGTCCAGCTCGAACTCCGTGAGACCAAGCAGAAGATCGAGTCGCTCCACGACGTCGCGACCCGCGCGGTCGCCTGCACGACCGAGCAGGACATCTACGACCTCGCGGTCGAGGCGGCCGAGGACATCCTCGACTTCGACCTCTGCACGGTCGACGCCATCGACGACGGCGTGCTCGTCTCGCGGGCGGTCTCGAAGGTGGTCTCGACCGACGGCTACTACGAGACGACGCCCATCGACGCCGAGGGCAACCTCGCGGCCCGGGCGGCCCGCGAGGGCGAGTCGTCGCTGGTCGACGACCTCCACGAGATCGACGTGGTTCCGGCCGAGAGCGAGTACCGGTCGGCGCTGACGGTTCCCGTCGACGAGTACGCGATCTTCCAGACGGTGTCGAAAGAGCCCAACGCCTTCGACGAGGACGACGTCGAGCTGGCGGAACTGCTCGCGGCCCACCTCGCGGAGGCGCTGGCCCGCGTCCGGTCGGAGACCGAACTCCGGGCCGAGCGCGACCGATTCGCCGCCCTTTTCGAGAACGTCCCCAACGCTGTCGTCCGGTACGAACTCGACGGCGAGCAGGCGGTCTGCAAGTCGGTGAACCCCGCCTTCGAGGACGTGTTCGGCTGGGACGTCGACGAACTCGTCGGCGAGTCGGTCGACGACTACATCCTGCCCCACGACGAGTGGGGCGCGGGGAAGTCGTTCAACTCCGAGGTCAGCTACGGGAACCGCATCGAGGGCGCGGAGGTTCACCGCAACACCCGAGACGGCGCGCGCGACTTCCTGCTCCACACCGCTCAGGCGGGCGACGGCGAGAACGAGGCGTTCGCGATCTACGTCGACATCACCGAGCAGAAGGAGCGCGAGCGAAAGCTCGCCCGCCAGAACGAGCGCTTAGAGCAGTTCGCCAGCGTGGTGAGTCACGACCTGCGCAACCCCCTGAACGTCGCTCGCGGTCGCTACGACCTGCTCGACGACGAGATAGACAGCGACCACCTCGACCCGCTCGGTCGGGCGCTCGCCCGGATGGACGACCTCGTCGCCGACTTGCTCGCGCTCGCGCGACAGGGGCAGGTCGTCGACGAGTTCGAGTCGGTCTCGCTCGCGAACGCGGTCGAGGAGGCGTGGGAGACCGCCGACACGAAGGAGGCGTCGCTCGGCCTCGCCGACGACGCGGTGGTCGAGGCCGACGGCGCTCGCTTCAGAGAACTGCTGGAGAACCTCTTTCACAACGCCGTGGAACACGGGTCCACGAGCAGTCGTCCGTCGGACGACGACGCCGTGGAACACGGCGACGGCGCGATAACCGTCGAGGTCGGTCGGCTCGAACCCGGGGCGGCGGCCTGCTCGTCGTCGGACCGGTCCGAGCGAGGGTTCTACGTTCAAGACGACGGCCCGGGGATTCCGGCCGACGAGCGCGAGAAGGTGTTCGAACACGGCTTTTCCACCGACGACGAGGGGACCGGGTTCGGATTGGCCATCGTCTCCTCCATCGCCGACGCCCACGGCTGGGACGTGTCGGTCTGCGAGAGCGAATCGGGCGGTGCCCGGTTCGAGTTCACCGGGGTCGCCATCCGACGCGGGAGCGAGGCGTGACCCCGACCGAGCGGTGTCGCGGCGGGTCGACCCCAACTACCAAGGGCGTCTCTCACGAATCGGGAGACTGCGGAAGGGTAGCTCAGCGGTAGAGCATCACCGGTTCGCCGGTGTTGCCCGACAGGGTTCGTGTGGTTCAAATCCCGCCCCTTCCATCGTCTTCCGGATTCCCTATCGACGGAAGCGTCGGAGAAGCGACGTTGGCGGTCCGCATCGAACGATACACCGAAACTGCGAACGCCTCGAAAGCCCCCGCGCGCTCGCTACGAACCGTCTACAAAGACTCGACGACTAACACCCAGAAAGCCCCCGCCCGCTCGCGGTCGTCTCAGCGACATATCCTCGCTCGCTTCGCTCACTCGGATAGGGGTCGCTGAGACGACCACGGGTCTCCGACCCGCGAGCGGGCGGCCCCTTTCGGTCCCACCCGGCGGATGCTTGGTCGGCCGTTTCTCGGCGGATGGGTCACCGGCCGACACGCACCCGAAAAATCGCCTCTCGACCCTACCGCGGGCCGATTGGCTCGCGGGGACGCGGTTCGTCGTCCCGGAGGTCGGCCGCGATTTCGCCCATGGTCTCGACCGCGAGCGAGGTCCGGTCCCGGACCGCCGCGAGGTGTTCGAGGATGGCGGCCATTCGCTCGAAGTCGCGCTCCTCGGTGAGGTTGTTGGGGTGGAGCCACATGTGGAACACGCCGTCCTCGGACGCCGCGCGGTCGATGCCGCGCGTGGCCATCTCGACCATGGGGTCTGCGCCGGTCGCGCGCTCGGCGAGCGCGCGACCCCGCCCCTCGAAGCCGAACAGGAACAGCGACGCCGGGACGTTCACGAGGCCGTACTCGTCGATTTCGGGGGTGACGAGCGTCGGCGAGACCGCGCCGGTCGGCCAGCCGAGGAGCTTCGACGCCGACCCGAGGACGCCCCTGTCGTACCACCGCCGAGGCTGGGTGCCCCGGTAGGCGGTGAGGCCGTAGGCCGCCAGCACGTCCCGGTGGCCGACGTAGTTGCGCGGGAACACCATCGAGTCGAGCGAGAGTCCCCGGTCCTCGGCGAGTTCGACGCACTCGCGCATCTCGGCGGCCGCGATTTCCCGGGAGGTGTGGGCGAACTCGACGTGCGAGAAGGTGTGGCTGGCTACCTCGTGGTCGGCGTCGGCGTCCTCGACGGCGTCGACCAGTTCGGCCCCGTACCACCGGTCGTCGCGGCCCTCCCACGTCCCGGGGTCGGGGTCGAACCAGCCGTCGGGCGTGGGGTGGTCGGAGTGCTCGCCGTCACAGCTATCGAGCATGAGGTGGCCCACGACCGCCCAAGTCGCGGGCACGTCGAAGTCGTCGAACAGTTCGAGCAGGCGGAGCCACGACTCCCGAGACGACTCGACCCGGTCGCCGGGCGGGTCGTCGAGGTCGTGAAAGCCCCACGCGAGTTCCGCATCGAGCGAGAGTACGACAGAACCCATCGTAGCCAAGCTATCGGAGCGTCGGCGAGTAAATCGGTCCGACCGTTCAGGAGCGTTCTCCACGGTAATCGGGTGTTTCTACTCGACGGTCACGCTCTTTGCGAGATTTCTGGGCTTGTCGATGGGACGCCCGAGCAGGTCGGCCGCGTGGTACGACAGCAACTGCAACTGGACGTTCGCCAGCACGCCCGCCACGTCCGGGTGGGTGTCGGGGACCGTCAGCACCTCGTCGGCGTACTGGGCGACCTCGTCGTCGCGCTCGCTCGCCACCGCCACCACGGGCGCGCCGCGGGCCTCGGCCTCCTTGACGTTGCCGAGGGTCTTCTCGTCGTTGCGCCCGGTGAACACCGCGAACACGGGCGTCTCGTGGGTCACGAGCGCGAGGGGCCCGTGCTTGAGCTCCCCGGCGGCGAACCCCTCGGCGTGCTCGTAGGAGATTTCCTTGAACTTGAGCGCGCCTTCGAGCGCGACCGGCCGGACCGCGCCCCGGCCGATGAAGAAGTAGGCGTCGCTGTCGCGGTACCGCTCGGCGACCCGGCGGGCGCTCGTGTAGTCGAGGATCTGCTGGACGTGACCCGGAAGCTCCGAGAGGGCTTCGAGCCGTTCGCGGGCGTCGGCCGAGCGCGCGCCGGTCACGTCCCGGACGATGCGCTCGCCCAGCAGTGCGAGCGAGACCACCTGCGAGGAGAACGTCTTGGTCGCCGCGACGCCGATTTCGGGCCCCGCGCGGATGAACAGCGCGTCGTCGCACTCGCGGGCCGCGGTCGACCCCACCACGTTGGTGACCGCGAGGGTGGGCGCACCGCTGGCGTTGGCCCGCCGGAGCGCCGAGAGGGTGTCTGCGGTCTCGCCGCTCTGGGTCACGCCGACCACGAGCGTCTCGTCGTCGACGGGCGGCTGAGCGGTGGCGTACTCGCTGGCGAGAAACGCCTGAGCCGGGACGCCGCCCGCCGAGAGGAACTGCGCGCCCACGAGTCCGGCGTGGTAGCTGGTGCCGCAGGCGACGAACTGGACGCGCTCGACCCCCTCGAAGGTCCCCGGCGGGAAGTCTTCGAGGTGGATATCGCCGGTCGAGGGGTCGGCCCGACCCCGGAGGGTCTGTCGGAGCGCCGCGGGCTGTTCGTGAATCTCCTTGAGCATGTAGTGGTCGTAGCCGCCCTTTCCGGCGTCCTCGGGGTCCCAGTCGACGGTCTGGATCGACCGCTGGACCGCCTCGCCGTCGAGGGTCGTGATGCGGTGGCCGTCGGGCGAGACCTCGACCACGTCGCCGTCGTCGAGGTAGATCACGTCGTCGGTGAAATCGAGGAACGCGGGCACGTCGCTCGCGAGGAAGTACTCGCCGTCGTCGACGCCCAGCACGAGCGGCGACCCCGACCGGGTCGCGTACACCGCGTGGTCGTGACGGGTGAGCATCGCCACGGCGTAGCTCCCCGAGAGCTTCCCGATGGTCGTCCGGAACGCGGTCTCGGGGTCGGCCCCGTCGGCCAGCTCCTCCTCGACCAGATGCGGGATGACCTCGGTGTCGGTGTCGCTCGTGAACTCGTGACCGCGCGCGACCAGTTCGGCCTTCAGCTCGTCGTAGTTCTCGATGATGCCGTTGTGGACGACCGCCACGTCACCCGCACAGTCGGTGTGGGGGTGGGCGTTCTCGTCGCTCGGCGGCCCGTGGGTCGACCATCGCGTGTGGCCGATGCCGAGCCCGCCGTCGGGAACCTCGTCGGCGAGCGCGTCCTTCAGCTGGGAAATCTCGCCCTCGCGCTTGAACACTTCGGGACCGCTCCCGTTCTTTATCGCCAGCCCGGCCGAGTCGTAGCCACGGTATTCGAGGTTCTCGAGGCCCGTGAGCAGTTCGTCGACCGCGCCGTCGTCGTCGCCGCCGATACGAGCGATGATACCACACATCAGTAGTCTACCCCCGTTGTATCTGAATCCATCATGTTCGAGTCCTCGAAGCTCGGCCTTCGCTCGGGACGACGTCCCGCGGTCTGTCACGTAGTCCTCGCTTAGTTTGCAGGTGAGTCATATCCATCACACGTTGATTCCACCAGACCGCCCCGACGGACGGGGAGCGGATGATATTCGATTGAAGGCCAGCGCTCCCCTTTGTTATACGCTTACTGACCCGGCAGTAGGACCCAATACGTCCCGCGTAGGGACGACTTATAGGGTACGACGCCCGCGTATCGAGGAACGTAACGGACCGGGCGAAACACGTTGGGGGGCGCGTGACACGCGATTCGCCCGACCGTTCCGCTCCGATACCCCACACTTACGCGCTCGCAAGAAGGTGGTAACAAAGTGGATACCCCGGGTTATGCCCACAATGACAACTCAGGCAGTCGTCCTCGCGGCGGGCGAAGGCACCCGTATCCGGCCGCTGTCGGCGTCGGTCCCGAAACCGATGTTGCCGGTGGCCGACCGACCGCTGGCGGCCCACGCCGCGACGGCCGCGGTCGACGCAGGCGCAGACGAACTCGTGTTCGTGGTGGGCTACGAGGCCGACGCGGTCCGGGAGTACTTCGGCGAGGAGTACGCCGGAGTCCCGGTCGCGTACGCCGTCCAATCCGAGCAGGCGGGGACCGCCGACGCGGTCCGGGCCGCCCGACACCACCTCGACGGGGAGTTCGCCGTGCTCAACGGCGACAACCTCTACGACCCCGCGGGCGTCGAAGCGCTGTTCGAGGACGGCCCCGCGGTCGGCGCGATGCGGGTCGCCGACCCCTCGAACTACGGCGTCCTCTCGGCGGAGGCCGACACCGTCACCGACATCGTCGAGAAGCCCGACCACCCGCCCACCGACCTCGCCAACACCGGCGCGTACCACTTTCCCGCACAAGCCCGCGAGTGGCTGGACGTGACCGAGAGCGAGCGCGGCGAACGCGAGATTACAGACGTGCTCGCGCGCGTCGTCGACGAGTACGACGTGACCGCGGTCGAGATGGACCGATGGCTCGACGTGGGCCGCCCGTGGGAACTCCTCGAAGCCAACGAGTGGAAACTGGGCGAACTCGACCGCGCGATTCGCGGCGATGTCCACGAGACGGCCGACCTCCGCGGTGACGTGGTGGTCGAAGACGGCGCGACGATAGACGCGGGCGTCGTCATCGAGGGGCCCGCACTCGTGCGTTCGGGCGCGCACGTCGGCCCCAACGCCTACATTCGCGGTGCTACCCTCCTCGGCGAGGACGCAAAGGTCGGCCACGCCGTCGAAGTCAAAAACAGCGTGCTCGGGCGCGGAACTCACGTCGCCCACCTCAGCTACGTCGGCGACAGCGTTCTGGGCCGGAACGTCAACTTCGGCGCTGGAACGAACGTCGCCAACCTCCGCCACGACGGCGAGGACGTGAAGCTGACGGTGAAGGGCCAGCGCGTCTCGACCGGCCGCCGCAAGTTCGGCGTCGTCGTCGGCGATGGTGCGAAAACCGGCATCGACGCGTCGCTCAACGCGGGCGTGACGCTCTCGGAGAGTGCGCGCGTGCCGCCGGGCGAGACCGTCCTCCGGGACCGATAGTCGTCTCCGGGACCGGTAGCGGGCCACTCGCGTCGGGACCGGTCGGTCCCGACGCGGGGCCCGCTACCCGTTTATCTCCTCGGGCTTGACCCAGACCACGAACCCGTCGTCCTGACGGACGATTCCCTTCACCGAGTCGCCCTCGACGCTCTCGTCGACCGTCTCGTCGTCGAGGCTGACGACCTGCTCGACCTCGTCGATGAGCCACCCGATGGTGCGGTCGTCGTCGGTTTCGAGGACGACCACGCGCTCGCCCGTCTCGGTCTCCTCGAGGTCGAGCACCCGCTTGGGGTTGACGATGGTCGTGGTCGCCCCGCGGAGATCCATCACTCCCTCGATACGAGGGTCGGCGTTCGGGAGCGGTGTCAGTTCGCCTTTGTCCACGATCTCGTCGACGTGTGCGATGTCGATGCAGTAGTTCCGGTCCTCGAGCCTGAATTCGAGGACCTGCACGTCGGCGACTGTCTTCGACATACTTGAGTTCTCCCGCGGCGGTCACTTATCTGTTCCGACGCCGACCACTTCAGTGTGGCTGACGGGTCTGCTACGGTATCTTTTTATCCTCCGGTTAGCAAACCCGATTATTGATGGAGGCCGTGGAACTCCTTCGGGTACTCGGCAACAAGTACAACGCCGAGATACTCCGGGCCACGAGCGACCCGAAGTCGGCCCAGGAACTCAGCGACGAGCTCGAGATTCCGATAGCCACGAGCTATCGGCGCATCGAGGAACTCACCGAGGCCGACCTGCTCGAACTCTCGGGTCGGGAGTTCTCCGACGAGGGTCGACGGACGAAGGTCTACCGCCGGAACGTCGACGCGCTCGAAGTGTCGTTCGAAGAGGAGACCATCGACGTGGAACTCGACGACCGACCCGAGGTGGACAACTCGCTCGCCGACGTGTGGCGGGACCTCCAGGCGGAATGACCCGAGTCGCCCGAAGCGCCGACGCCGGTCGGACCCAGTCCGACCGGCTCCGAGACGACCGACCCCGAATCAAGAACCCATGCAAACGATAGAACTACTGTACGTCGCGTTCAGCCTCACCCTCACAGCCGCGGGGTTGTCGATGGTCGGATTCGCGATTCGCGCGTACAACCGCACGTCCCGGCGCGCGATGTTCCACCTCTCGGTCGGCTTCTCGCTCATCGTCGCCGCCGCCATCGCTACCACCGTCAGCGCGTTCCTCACCGAGTTCGAGCGAACTCGGACGTTGCTGTCGGTTAACTATCTCATCACGACGGTCGGCTACCTGTTCGTCATCTACAGCATCGCGGCCGACCAGTGATGCGGTCGAGGAGCCGACCCCTTCGATTCCGACTTCGCAACACCACGTTTTTTCTCACCCCGATTCGATTGCACAGTCGTGACCTCGCTGTTCGAACTGGAGAAGTCGGCCGACGTCGACAAACTCACGTCGCTGGTGTCCAACAGCAACAGCGAGGCGGTCAGACGCCGCGCGGCCGAGATTCTCGGTGACGTCGACGGACCCGACCAGATAATCGAAGACGCGCTGGTGAAGGCCGCCCAGAACGACCCTGACGAGGGCGTGCGGGCCGCCGCCATCGACGCGCTCGACCAGCGCCACGCCGTCGAGAAGCTCATCGACGCGCTCTCGGACGAGGAGGTCGCGACCGAGGGTGCCGAGTGGGCGCGGGCGGAGGCGCTGGTCGGCTCGCTGACCGCGGAGTTGCCGGAGCTACGGATGGCGTCGGCCAACGCGCTCGGCCGAGTCGGCAACCGCGCGGGGACAAAGCCGCTCGTCGAGCGACTCGGCGACCCCGACCCCCGGGTCCGCGCGCGGGCGGCCCGCGCGCTCGGCCGCATCGGCGACCCGCGAGCGGTGTCGGCGCTACGCAAGTGTCTCCGCGACGAGCGAGTCGAAGTCAGGCGAGAGGCCGCCGACTCGCTCGGCCGCATCGGCGGTGGAGAGGCGCTCGACGCCCTGCTCGGTCTGCTCGACGACGACAGCGAGACGGTTCGGCGCATCGCCGCGACCTCGATGGGGAACTTCGGGAGCGCGAAACCGCTCGACGCGCTGGTCTCGCTGTTGACCGACGAGAGCGAGGCGGTCCGCCGGGCGGCGGTGTTCTCGCTCATCGAGATCCTCTCGAACGCGCCGGGCCAGAAGAGCCACCAGCTTCGACAGACCATGGTCGAGAAGCTGAGCGCGAACGACCACCGGAGCGTCGTGACCTCGCTCGTCGACATCCTCGAACAGGGGACCCAGCCCCACCAGCGGCGCAACGCGGCATGGCTCCTGGGTCGGGTCACGGGCGAGGAGAACCGCGAGGCCGCGGTGGAGGCGCTCGTCTCGGTGCTGGACGACGACGACGGGATGGCCTCGCAGTTCGCGGCGACCAGCATCGCCAACGTGGGCGGGGAGGTCGCCGAGGACGCCCTGCTCGACGTGCTCGACGACCCCGAGGCCGGTTCCGACGCCAGGGCGAAGGCGGCGTTCACCCTCGGGAAGGTCGGGGGCGAGCGCGCCCGCGACCGCCTCGACAGCCTCATCGACCGGACCGACGACGAAGAGGTCCGAAAACGGGCGTTTTCGGCGCTCTCGAAGCTCGGAGGCCGGGGATAGTGTTGTTATCGCGCGTGAGATTCGAGTAAAGCTTTATATCCGGTTGGTGTCTCTTTCCGCCAAAGATGGTCAGGGACAGGCTGGTGAAAATTTTACGGAGCGTTCGGCGAGACGGTAACCAGACCGAACGGCAGCGAAACGTGACGTTCGACGGCGGAACCGAGACCGGGGGCGTCGCGGTCTCGACCGGAGAATCCGTCACGCGGGTCGACCTCGCCGACGCGTATCGGGGAGCCGAGGTGAGCGACGACCTGCAACGGACTCAGGCGGTTCACCTCGGGGGGGTCGTCGACGACCGCGAGAGCGCGACCGACGACGCCGCCGACCTCGGGCGACGCCACGTCGACGCGGGCGCGTCGCCAGCGACGTTCGCGGGCACTTACGAGGCTGGGGTCGAGGAACTACTCTCTCGGACGTTCGAGAAGCTCGAACACCGCCTCGGCGCGGGCAACGAGGCCGTCGCCTCGGAGCTCCAGCGAGCCGAGGAGGAGATTCAGACGGCGCTGTCGGCGGCGTTCACCGACATGCAGACGGGGCTCGACGCGTACGACGTGGACGCGGTCGGCGAGGACGAAGAGGAGTTCGACCTCGACGACAGCGACCTCCTCAACGGCATCGACGTTCCGGTGTTCATCCTCGACACCCAGCGCGGCGAGGTGGCGGCGTGGAACAAGGCCATCGAGGACCTCACCGGGATGTCGGCCGAGGAGGCGCTCGGACTGGAAGACGCCAGCGTGGCGTTCGACCCCGACGGTCGGCGCGGCAGGACGCTCGCCGACAAGGTCGCCGAGTCGCCCGAGACCGCTCACCAGGAGTTCGACGTCGAGTTGGCCGACCCCGAGCGCACGCTGTACACGAACAGTACCACGATGACCACGCGCGACGGCGTCGAGCGCCGCCTCGACTTCTCGGCCCTGCCGGTGTTCGAGGACGGCGAACTCATCGCCGTCGTCGAGACGGTTCGCGACCGGACCGACGACGTCCGGCGACAGGAGGGCGTCACCGCGCTGGTCGAGGAGCTGATCGGCACCCTGACCGCGATGGAGATGGGCGACCTCTCGGCGCGGGCGTCGTTCGAGGACGAACACGACGTCGTCGACGACTCGCTCGTCGAGGTCGTCGACCAGGTCAACGCGATGGCCGAGCAGTTCGAGGTCCTGACCGAGCGCGTCGGCCAGAAGGCAGACGACCTCGCCGACGAGGTCGAGAGAGCGACCGAGTCGGCTCGCGTCATCGACGAGCGCGTCGACGAGCAGACCGACCAGCTCTCGGAGGTCGCCACCCAGATGGAGAACTTCAGCGCGAGCATGCAGGAGGTCGCCGCGAGCTCCGACCAGGTCGCCTCCGCGGCCGAGCAGGCGAAGGCCTCGGCCGACAGCGGCCTCGAATCCAGCACGGGAGCGCGCGAGGCGACCGACGAGGTCATCGAGATGAGCGAGGACCTCGTGGGGACCGTGACCGAACTCGAATCCCAGATGAACGAGATCGAGGACGTGGTCGAGGTCATCGCGGAGGTCGCCGACCAGACCAACCTCCTCGCGCTGAACGCTAACATCGAGGCGGCCCGCGCGGGCGAGGCCGGGAGCGGCTTCGAGGTCGTCGCCGACGAGGTCAAACAGCTCGCCAACGAGACCCGCGAGCACACCGAGGAGATCGCCGACCGCATCGAGGAGATACAGTCGCAGGCCAACGAGACCGTGGTCGCGGTCGAGGAGTCCAACGAGCAGGTCAAGCGCGCGGGCGACGAGATCGAGGACGCCCTCGTGGCGCTCGAAGAGATCGCCGACGCGGTCGAGGAGGCTGCGACCGGCGTGACCGAGGTCGCGGAGGCCAACGACGAGCAGGCCGCCAACGTCGAGCAGGTGATGGCGACCGTCGAGGACGTCCGCGACCGCACCCGCGAGGTCGAGGACGCGACCGACGACATCGTGGCCGCGACCCGCGAGCAGACCGACGCCATCGACGAGCTCTCCGCGCGGGTGAACGAGATGCGAGACGACGCCTGACCGCCCCCTCGTCCCCGCCATGACCGTACCGAACCACCGAAACCGTCACCGAGGACACCGTACGACGAGTCGCGGCGACCCGGCGGAGCCGCGGGCGAGTCGCCGGACGCGAAGAGACCACGCATGAGCGAAGGCGAGTACAAGATCACGGACACGCAGGGGAAGTTCCTGCAAGTCGTCAAGAACGGTCGGAAGCTCAACGACCCCGACTGGACCAGCGGCCGCATCCTGCTGTCGAACAAGCGCCTGATACTCGCGGGCAACAGCGGCAAGCGGACGATACCCCTCTCGAAGCTCAACGGGCTGAAGGGTCGGTACGACGTGAACCAGGCGGTCGCGAGCGTCTCGGACTACCTGAGCGTCGAGTTCGACAACAACGTCGTCCTGCTGTCGGTCAGCGGCGAGATCGACGAGTTCGAGACCGACATCTACGGCGCACTCCTCGACCAGAAGATGCTCCTGACCAAGCACCCCGCGGTCGAGGGCGGGGTGGTTCAGGACACCGAGTGGGAGAAGGCCAGGGTGAAGATAGACGAGGGACAGGTCAACGTCGCCATCGCCAGCGGCACGTTCGTCGCCATCGAACTCGACGACATCGGGTCGGTCGAGCGGGCGACCCGGACGGTTCAGGGCGAACAGCGGACGGTGCTGGAGGTCGAGCACACACAGGGCGACACCAGCGTCGAGACGTACATCTCGGGGAAGACCCGGCGGTGTTCGCTACTGGAGTCGTTGCTCCGGAAGGGCGAGCGAAAGAGCAAGGGCGGCGTCGAACTCAACGAGGTCGAAAAGGAGGTGCTGATGGCGCTGTACTCGGGCGTCTCGTCGTTCGAGATTCCCGACTTCCTCGGGATGGACGTAGACGAGGTCGAGCGCATCTTCGAGCGCCTCATCGAGGTCGACGTGCTGGAGGAAGTGCGCAAGCGGCGCGAAGTGACGTTGAAGACTCGCGGCAGGAATATTGCGAGCGAGTCCATCAACGAGAAGTGACCTACATTGGGGAATGTGAGGTCTCGCTGTTTGGGCCACGCGGAGTCGATTTCTGTTGTTTTACCGGATTTGGCGACTCCTTCGATTCTGTCGGGTCCGAGGAGCTAGCTACTCCCGGTACCTCGGAGACCGCCACCGCACCGGACAGCACCGCCACCGCGCCCCGTGCCTCCCCGCGTGCGGTCGCGTTCGCGGTGCGAACGCGACCGCGGCGCATCCTGTGGACAGTGGAAGGTCACGGAACAGCGGTCGCGGAATCGAATCGTGAGAAACGGCCTCACCGAAGGCCCTGCGCGTCGGCCAACTCCCGAAGCCCGTCTTCGAGCGACACCCGCGGTTCGTAGCCCAGCGCCTCGCGGGCCCGCGAGACGTCGGCCTCGCTGTGGCGGATGTCGCCGGGCCGGGGGTCGACGTGTTCGATGTCGGCGTCCGAATCGGTCACCTCGACCACGGTCTCGGCGAGTTCGGTTATCGTCACGCTCCGGCCGCTCCCGACGTTGAACGGCTCGCCAACGCGGTCGGTGGTCGCCGCGAGCAGGTTCGCCCGGACCACGTCAGAGACGTGGACGAAGTCCCGTGTCTGCTCGCCGTCGCCCTCCACGGTGACGGGGCCGCCCTCGCGGGCCTGCCGGAAGAACACCGACACCACCGCGCTGTACTCGGGGTTCTGGCGGGGGCCGTAGACGTTGAAGTACCGGAGCGGGACGGTTTCGAGGCCGTAGAGGTCGTGGTACCGCCGGGCGTAGTGGTCGAGCGCGAGCTTGTCGATGCCGTAGGGCGAGGTGGGTTCCTTGGGGTCGCCCTCGGCGACCGGGACCTCCTCGGGGTGGCCGTAGACGGCGGCCGAGGAGGCGAGCACGACGCGGGCGTCCTGCTCGCGGGCTTCCTCCAGCACGTCGACCGTCGCGCTCGCGTTGATCCGGTGGCACGCCGCGGGGTTCTCGACCGACTCCTCGACGCTGACCAGCGCGGCCTCGTGGAAGACGAGGTCGGCACCGTCCATCGCCGCGGCGAGGTCGTCGGGGTCGCACACGTCGCCCGCCACGAGTCGCGCGCCCGCGGGGACGTGTTCGCGCGCGCCGCCCGAGAGGTCGTCGAGCACGCGCACCTCGTTGTCGGCGACGAGCGCCTCGGCGATGTGGCTCCCGATGAAGCCCGCGCCGCCCGTGATGAGAACGGTCCTCCCGGAGAGGTCGGTCTCCGCGCGCAGGTCATCGATGTCCTCGTCCATGCGTGAGCCCTCGTCGCGCTACTCCATATAGCCCAGTCCTTGGAGCCGGGACTCCACGTCGTCGAAGTCGGCCTCGACCGCGTCGTCGGGACCCGACTCGCTGTAGGCGCGCTCGGTGACCCGGCGGGTCGCGGCCGCCGACCGGGCGTCGAACACCTCCGAGAGCACCCGACCGTCGGCGTCCTCGGGAACGGGCTCGCCGACGCTGTGGAGGACGGTCGGGGCCACGTCCACGACCGCGGCATCCTCGGGCGTCGAACCGGACTCGACCGAGGGCCCCCACGCGAGGAAGACCCCCTCCTCGCGGTGGCTCGCGCTCATCTCGCCGTCCCGGAAGATGTCGTCGGTCAGCGAGTTGGCGACGAGGTAGCCGCCCTCCCTGTCCTTGTGGCCCCGGACCACGAGGTCGGGGCTCTCGTCGTCGGTCTCGAAGACCTCGTCGCCGTCCCGGACCCGGAGCACGGGGTCGCCGGTCTTGGGGTCGGTCAGGCCTTCGAGTCGCTCGCGAATCTCGGCCTTGACCGCGGGCACCTCGTCGGGAGTGACCGTCCCCTCCTCGAAGCGCTCGGTGTCGTTGATGTAGAGGTTGCCCTCGCCGTGGGTGAACGCCACCGTCTCGGAGAAGTCGACGTCGTAGAGCTCGTGGCTCCCGGGCACCTGCTCGGCGACCGACTCGACCAGCGAGTCGGGGAGGTGGTCGTACACCGTCCGCTGGTCGATGCCCACCGCGTCGATGGCGTCCTTGACCCGCTCTTTGGTGAGGCCGAGGCGTTCGAGCGCGCCCCGCCCCGACCCGCCCTTGCGTTCGAGGTAGCCCTCGCGTTCGAGGAAGGTGTTCGTGTGGACGAACGTGTCGATGGGAGCGAAGCCGTGGTCCGAGACCACGAACAGGTTCGCGCCGCGCTGCTCGACGCGGTCCAGCACGTCGCCGAGCGCGTCGTCGAGTTCGCGGTAGTGGTCCAGCAGCACGTCCTCGTCCCAGAGCAGGTGCTGGAGGCGGTCGGGCGCGGTGAACACGAAGAAGAAGAGCCGCCAGTCGTCGGTCTCCGCGAGCAGGTCGAGCAGTCGCCTGCGAGTCGAGACGAGCCCCGAGAGGTCCTCGCGGAACCCCTCGGGGTCGTCGCGGTACTCGTCCCACGACAGGCTGACCCGATAGTCGGGGATGCGGGTCTCGATCTCCTCGCGGAGTTCGGGCGGGTGGGTGAACCCTTCGCCGATTTCGGGGGTCATCATCCCAGTCACGAGCTCGCCGTCGATCTCGTCGGCGGGGTAGGTCATCGGCACGTTCGCGACGACCGACGGCGAGAGAACGTCCCAGAGCTCGGGCCGGGAGACGTCGTTGCTCGTGTTCATGCGCTTGGTGTAGTCCGACCGGAGCCCCCGGAAGCAGTAGACGCCGTGCTTGTCGGGCCACGTCCCGGTCGCGATGGTGGGCCACGCGAGCGCGGTTGTCGGCGGCATCGTGCTCCGGAGCGGTCCGGCGGCCCCGTCCTCGACGAGTCGGGCGAAGTTCGGCAGGTGGCCGTCCCCGACCCACTCCTCGACGAGGTACCACGGCACCCCGTCGAGTCCGAGAACGAACGCGCTGTCTGCGTCGGTAGGTTCCATTGACATAGTTCCGTCCTGCGGGCTACTCGCCCGCCACTCGTCCGAGTCGAGTGGCGGGACGGCCTTTGTTATGGCCCGTCTGTCCCGCGTTACGCGCCGTCTGCGGGCGTGTAGGCCGCCCTTGGGCCCTCCGCCCGTTTCGGCTCTAGCTTTGCACACCCCGCGCGCCCGCGGCGGCGGGCCGCCGCGGGCGCGCTCGCGGGGATGCCGACGCGCTCGCGAGGATGACCGACGCGCTCGCGAGGATGACCGACGCGCTCGCGAGGATGACCGACGCGCGCACGGGAGCGCCGACGCGCGCACGGGAGCGCCGACGCGCGCACGGGAGCGCCGACGCGCGCACGGGAGCGCCGACGCGCGCACGGGAGCACCGACGCGCTCACGAGAGCACCGACGCGACCTGCCGTGGGTCGACCAGACCGCTGGCGACCGACACGGCCGCCCAGACGACCACCCCGAGCGGCACGGCCGCGACCACCGCGAGCGGCCCCGAGGCCGCGGTCAGCGCGAGGTAGACCGCGACCGACATCACGCAGGCGACCCCGACGGTCGCCGCGAAGTGGCGGAGGACCCGCCCGAGCGGGAGCGACAGCTCGCTGTGGATGATGGCGACGTTGACCGCGACGTAACCGGTGTGGGTGACGACCGTGGCGGCCGCCGCGCCCGCCACGCCGAACGCGGGGATGAGGACGAGGTTGAGCAGGAAGTTGCCGACCGACGCGGTGCCCTTGGCGTAGGCCCGCGAGCGCGCCCGACCGAGGAAGTCGAGCGCGTCGCTCGTGATGAAGGTGATCGCCTGGAGGACGACGTACACCGCGAACACCTGGAGGACGGGCGCGGCACCCGCGTACCCCTCGCCGAAGACCAGCCGGATGGCGGGCTCGGCGACCAGCACCATCCCAGCGGCCGCGGGCACGTACAGCAGGAGGGTGTGCCTGAGCGAGGTCTCGTAGATGCGGGCCGCACGCTCGGTCTCGCCGCCAGCCTTCTCCTCGCCGTACGTCGGCGAGAGGGTGAATCCGAGCGACGCCGCCGGGGTCTGGACGAACCCCACGACCTGCTTGGCGAGGTAGTAGTAGCTGACCGCCACCGGGGTCATGAAGTAGCCGACGAGGATGGTGTCGACGCGCTTGTCGAGGACGTTCGCTCCCCTGGTCGCGGTCAGCGGAACGCTGTACTCGGCGATCCGGCGAGACAGGCCCTCCTCTGGCGAGTCGGCCCGTTCGGTTCCGCGGTAGCACTTGGCGTAGAGGAGCGCGAGTCCGAACACCGCAGCGATGCCGTACCCGACCACGTAGCCGACCATCGCGCCGACCGCGCCGCCGAGCAGGGCGACGAAGACGACCGCCATCACGAGCCGCAGGACCGCCCCGGTCGCCTGGATGGTCGCGCTGTAGGTCACGCGGTTGTACCCCTGGAACAGCACCTGCGAGAAGGTGAAAAAGGAGTTGGCCGCGATGTAGCCCGCCCCGACCACGAGGAGGGGCGCGAGTTCGGGCTGGTCGATGAGCCGGGCGATGTCGCCGCCGAAGACCGCGAACGCCCCGCAGACCGCGCCGATGGCGACCAGTCGGAGGACGACCGCGGTCCGGAGGACGTGGGGGACCTGCGAGGGGTCCTTCTCGCGGTACTCGGTGACGTACCGCGCCGCCGACTTCGCGAGGCCGAGGTCTCCGAACAGCCGCGCGACTCCCAGCACCGCGACCGCCGACCCCACCAGCCCGAACTGCTCGTTCGTGAGCAGGAACCGGGTGAGAACGACCGTGAGCAGGCCGCTGGCGGCCATGTAGAGGACGCGCGCGCCGAACGTCGCCTTCAGTCCGCGAGAGATGCGTTGCAGGTCCATGTCAGCGCGTTCCGTTTATCCGGTAGGTCTGGAAGTCGGTGTTGGCCTGAACGCGGTCGATGCCCGGCGTGGAGTCCAGCGACCGGAAGCCTCGCTCGGAGAACCGCAGTTCGCGGTACACCGCCGCCTCCTGCTGGGGCGTCCTGTCGCTGAACGCGAGGTAGGTGCCGTCCAGATTCTCCGCGAGGTACGACCCCGAGAACTCGCCGTCGGTCCCGGGGCCGTCGGTCGCGTTGGTGTTGGCGTAGAGGCTCCCGGCGGAGGGGTCGCGCTCCCTGCTCGCCTCGAAGCCCAGGATTCCGTCGGCGAACCGCCCGCCCGAACCCCGGACACCGAACAGCGGCGCACCCTCGGTGTGCTCGAACGCGGTCCCGTAGCCGGTCATCTCGGCCTGAGTGACGTGGTCCGACCCCTGGTACATGTACGGGGAGTTGTACACGGTCGGTACCGAGAGCGCGAGCATGAGGACGAACGCGACGCCGACGACCGCGCGCGCGGTCGTCGGCGAGAACCGCGTCGAGAGCGTCTCGGCCACCTGCGAGAGCGCGAGCGCGCCCAGCACGGTCGCCAGCACCATCACGAACCCGAGCTGTCGGAAGTGGAGCTTCCCGTAGCTGGCGACCATGAAGGCCGCGAACAGTCCGAGAAGCGGGACCAGCCCCAGCCCGAAGTACCGGGCGAAGGCGTTTGTGTCCGGGTCCTCGAACCGACTCCGGAGCCCCGAGAGGACCACCAGCGCGGTCAGCACCGAGAACACCAGACTCACGAGGAAGAGCTTGGCGAACAGCAGCTCGAAGCTCCCGCCGATGGCCGACAGCGAGACCGCGCGCTGACCGACGCTCCCCGCGACCTCGGTACTGCTCGTCAGCATCTCGACGAGCGCGGTGCTGGCACCCGAGGCCCGGTCGTGGCGCGGGGCCCACACCAGGAACGCGACAGCGACGAACACGGTCTGGAACGTCACCGTCCGGTGGTCGGTGTCGAAGACGCCGGCCCACCGCGCGAGCAGTTGGAGCGCCAGCACCGCGACGAACACCACGAGGACGTTGGCCGCTTGCTGGGGGTGGACGAGCAGGATGGCGACCGACGCCAGCGCCAGCAACGCACCGGTCGGGGTCCCCACGGGCAGGGTGTCGCGGTCGGCGCGGGTCGCGTACCGGGCCAGCAGGTACAGCACCAGCGGCAGGAACGTGATGGCCTGCGAGGTCGGATGGGCCATCTGGTAGACGCTGACGTTGTTTATCGGGAGCAACAGGAACCCGGAGAACGCGGCGATGGCGGTGGCTCGGCGGTCGCGAGTGATCGCCCACGTCGCCAGCGGGACGAACAGGACGAAGACGGCGGTGAACGCCATCACCATCACCAGTAGCGCGCGGGTCAGCGCCATCCCGGTCACGTCGGCGAGGAACACCGCGACGGTGTGTGTGCCGGGATAGAGGAACTCCAGCACCGACAGCTCACCAGTAGCAATATCTCTCGTCCATCCAAGGTGGGTCAGCGAGTCGCCCGGGCCGAAGAAGTGGTACGACCGGACGACCGGCAGGGAGGCGACCGCGAGGGTGGTCGTCCCCCCGAGGACGAGCGCCAACCGACGGACCCCGCCGCGAGCGCCGAGGCCGACGAACACCGCGACCGTCAGCGCGACCGCGGAGCCGACCCAGAACGGGAGAGGGGTCCCGGCGTATATCGACAGCTCGTACGCCTCGGGCGGTGACCCGCGCGCGAGGGTCACCGCCACGGCGAGCGACACGAACCCGACGAGGAGCGCGCCTTTCTCCATTCGCTGGGAGGTGTGGGTGTCCGAATCCATGGTAATCAGACCGCGTCCCGACGGACGCGTATGGTCGTCTCACACGTCCCCGCTTCGGGGCTTTGTTATAGGCCGCCTGAAGCCGAGTAGGCGGCGGAAATAGCGTGGAGCGCCACTCCGGTAGTGTCATGGTAACACTTATGGAAAATTCGAGGCGAAAGCCTCGCCCTTCAGGGTGGGGATGAAGCCGACCAACAGTATTCATCCACCGACGACAGCACAGACGGGGTTCCAACGCAATCTTTAAGCCGACTGACCATGATAGTATGCATAGATGGTAAAGAGTACCCGTCACGCGAAATACGAACTCTACTACCACATAGTGTTCGTGCCGAAATATCGGCGTTCGCACCTGACGGGGGAGACGAAGGAACGTCTCGAAGCCATCTTCGCGGAAATCTGCGAGGACAAAGGCCTCGAACTGGCCGAGTCCGAGGTCATGCCTGACCACGTACACCTGTTTATCGGAAGCCCACCGAAAAACGCCCCGTCACTCATCGTCAACTGGGTCAAGGGGATCTCGGCGCGGAAGTATAACCAGCGGTACGACGACCGCGTGAAGTGGACTCGTTCGTACTACGTCGGAACGGCTGGAAGTACCTCGAAAGGCGCTGTCGAACAATACATCGCTGAACAGGAGGGTGATGACGCATGAAGCGGGTCAACACTTTCGAGGTGGTTCCACAGACCGAGAACGACAAAGAGTGTCTCCTCCGTCTACTCGACGCCTCCGCTTCCCTGTGGAACGAACTGACCTACGAACGTCGTCAGAACTACTTCGGTGACGGCGACGTGTGGGACACATCCGAGTATCGAGGACACTACAACGGCGTCGTCGGAAGCGCGACTGTCCAACAGGTCACGCGCAAAAACTCGGAAGCGTGGCGGTCGTTCTTCGCCCTCAAGGAGAACGGCGAGTACGCCAACCCGCCGTCGTACTGGGGTAACGAGGAGGACGGACGCGAACTCCGCACCTACATCCGCAACGACCAGTACACGATTCAGTGGGGCAAGCGTAGTCGTCTCGAAATTCCGGTCGGGCAAGAACTGAAGGACGAATACGGACTCGGCTACAACGAACGACTCCGCCTCGAAGTCCGAGGCAATCCGAAATGGGACGGCAAACAGGGTCGTCTGGAACTTGAGTACGACGAGGTTAGCGACACGTTCAGGGCTTTCCAACCAGTCACCGTACCTGATTCTCGACTGGATTCACCACTGGCTTCCGAAGAAGCCGCCCTCGACGTTGGCGCAAACAATCTCGCCGCGTGTTCCACGACCACTGGGAACCAGTACCTCTACGACGGTCGGGAGTTGTTCCGTCGGTTCCGCGAGACGACAGACGAAATCGCCCGCCTCCAGTCGAAACTCCGAGAGGGACGCTACTCCTCAAAACGGATTCGACGGATGTACCGACAGCGGACGAAACGCCGTGACCACGCACAGAACGCGCTGGTGCGCGACCTCGTTGAACGGCTGTACGACGAGGGCGTGGCGACGGTGTACGTGGGCGACTTGACCGACGTGCTGGAAACGCACTGGTCGGTCAGGGTGAACGAAAAGACGCACAACTTCTGGGCGTTCAAGAAGTTCATCCACCGTCTCGCGTGTGTCTGTGAGGAATACGGCATCAGCCTCGAAGTCGAGTCGGAAGCGTGGACAAGTCAGACGTGTCCCGAGTGTGGCGACCACGAGGAGACGGTTCGCCATGAGGATACGCTGACGTGTCCGTGTGGCTTCGAGGGACACGCCGACCTCACGGCGTCAGAGACGTTCCTTCGAGAAAACAGCGATTGCGAAGTCAGGCCGATGGCACGGCCCGTGCGATTCGAGTGGGACGACCACGACTGGTCGGGGAAACCATACCCTCACGACAGTCCCAAAGAAGTGCGCACGAACCCGCAAGTTGCCTCCGTGGGTCGGTAGCCGAACCCCCAACGGAGGAATCCTCGCGCTTTAGCGCGGGGAGGATGTCAACGATAGAAACCCACTAACCCGACCGAAGTGGGCGACACCCCATGACCTCCACGTACGAAAGCGACGACGACAGCGACCGCGAACGCCCCGAGACCGAGCGGTACGTCGCGTTCGACGACGAACTCGGCGCGACCGTGGTCTACGACACGCAGAACAACCGCGCGTGGCTCAAGTCCGACGACGCGGTCGAACTCGAAGCGATGGCCTGACCGGTCCCGAGAGCCGCCGAGCGGTCGCGAGGGCCGCTAATCGGTCGCGACCACCCGCTCGTCGGCGTCGCGGTCGCGCGACGCCGACGAGCGGGCCGGGGGCTCACCGCCCGCTCTCCCGGCCTCGCTCAGGAGGAGTCGGACCGCGAACTCGACGACGTCTATCTTCCCGTCGAGCAGTCGCGCCCGTCGCTCGCTCCACGCCGTCTGCACGTCGCTGCGGGCGAGCGTCTCGGCCTCTCGGACCGCCTCGCGGCCGTCGGCGGTCGAGCGGAGCAGGCCGTGATCGGCCAGTTCCACGAAGTTCGACATGTCCTGACCGTCGGCGAACGACTGGCACCGAACCGCGGGCGTGCCGAGCAACGCCGCCTCGGTCGACATCGTGGCCGAGTCGCCGACGTAGAGGTCGGCGTAGAACAGCAGGTCGTGGACCAGATGGGGCCTCACCGGCAGGCGGTGGTCCCGGAACGACGCCGGGAGCCGACTCTCGCTCACGACGTACACCCGGCCGTGGTCGGCGAGCGACTCGACGAGTCGGCGCTTGTCGCCGCCCGAGAAGCCCGCCTCGCCCACGTCGTGCAGCGCCGACCACTCCCGGAACCGGACGACGGCGTACTTCGCGTCGGGGTCGACGCCGTGGGCCCGGAGCCCGCCGGGGTCCGGGTCGAACCGGTCGGGGTGGAGGTACGCGAGCTCCTGGAAGCCGTCGTATCGGACGTGCTTGGGACCGAAGTCGTCGCGAAACCCCATGGGCGTGCAGACCCGGTGGGCGAACGGCGTGGTGATGCGGTGGGCGAGGATGCCCTCGTTGTCGAGCCACACCACGCTGCGGGCCCCGACCAGCCGCGAGACGTGCGCGACCGCGGTCCCGCCGATGGCGGTCATCACGTCGGGGTCGATTCGCTCGGCCGCCTTCCAGAGCCGGTACTCGTAGGTCGCCTGCGTCCGGGCGAGGCCGCCGAGCGAGCGGGGCTTGCCCGCCAGCACGGTGTGGTCGATGTCGTAGTGGACGAGCAGGTCGAGCGCCACGTCCTTCTCGCGGGCGAAGACGTGGACCTCGTGGCCCCGCGCCCGGAGCGCCGGGACGACGTGCTTGAAGAAGTGGACGTGAGCGGGATGCTGGACGGTGACGACGACGTTCACCGTCGCCTCCCGTGGGTCGTCGCGCCGGGGCCGATTCCGGGCCCCGAGTCGGGTCCGGGTTCGGTTCCCGAGTCGGGTCCGGGTTCGGTTCCCGACTCGCTCTCGAAATCGGTGCCGATTCGGGACTCGGTCGGACCGTCGGCCCCGACGCGCGCGCGTCGGGGCCGACGGTCCGACCGCCGCGGTCGTCGCTCACTCGGTTCGTCTGTCGGTTTCTCGGTGGTGGTTCGGTGGGCCATCGGTTCTCGCTGTCGTTCTATGTCGGGGTTGGTTCGACGCCGATTCCTCCGCGGTCGAGCGCGAGTTCGTACACCGCCCGGAGGCGCTCGGCTGTGCGTTCGACCCGCAGGTCGGCGACCGCCTCCCGGCCGTCCGACCGGCGGGGGTCGACGAGGAGGTCGGCGAGCGCCCCGGCGAGTCCCCCGTCGGTGTCGGCGACCGCCGACGGCGAGACGCCGTCGAGTCGCTCGCGCACGTCGCCCACGTCGGTCGCGACCACGGGGAGGCCACAGCTCATCGCCTCCCTGACGACGTTCGGCGAGCCCTCGCGCTCGGAAGTCAGCAGGAGCGCGTCGGCGGCGTTCATGTATGCCGGGACCTCGGCGTGGTCGACACCGCCGAGGACGTGGAGTTCGACCGGCGCGTCGACGCGCTCGCGGGCCGCCTCGACCACCCGACCCGCCCGCGGGAAGTCCTTTATCGGCCTGTCGGGGGCGTAGGGAAACAGGACGTGGCGGGCGTCGGCCGACCAGCCGACACTCTGGCGGGCTTCGGATTTCGGGACGGGTCGGAACCGGTCTCCGTCCACGCCGTGCGGGAGGACGTGGGCCGGGCAGTCGAGTTCGGCCGCCATCCCCTCGGACATGACGACCACCTCCTCGCAGCGGCGGGCGCAGGCCTTCGAGAGCCAGCCGTACTCGCCCAGCAGGTCCGACCCCCACAGCGACAGCACGACCGGAAGCCGACGCTGGGCGAGCGCAGCGGGCGCGGTGAGGCCGTAGTTGGCGTGGAGGAGGTCGTACCCCTCGCTCGACTCTCGAATCACCCGCGGAACGAACCGGAGGTAGTCGGCGACCGACCGCTCGCGCGGGTCGCCCGGGACGGTCATCACGGTCCGCTCGACGCCCGCGTCGGCGAGCGCCGCGGTCTCCTGGCGATGAAACGTCGCATCGTTCGGCACTAAGCTCAGGACCCTCATTCTCCCCCGTTGCGGTCGTCGTAACCGCTCCGTCGGGTACCTTTGCGGATTGGAACCTTTGTAATTCGCCTGTTAAGCTATCGGATTTCCTACAGAGTCGCCACCTATCCGACGCGTTCGGCTCCGAGAGCCCGAAGGACGCCAGAAACGGTTACCGAACCAACTGATACGCCCGCTTGGCGACGTCCATCGCTGGTCCCGACGACTCGACCACGTAGTAGGGAACGAGGTCGGCGCCGAACTTCGCCTTGTACCGACAGAGCCGCTCGGTGTTCGCGCCCATCAGGTCGTAGGTGTCGACCGACTCGACCGGCGGGTCCTCGACGATGTCCTCGATGATCCGCCAGTGGATGCGGCTGTTGACCGCTGTCCCCTCGTAGATGGCCTTCGCGCCGCCCTGCCAGAAGTAGGCGGCGTCGTCGGAGTAGAGGACCGTGATGCCCGAGAGGTACTCGCCGTCGGCGTCGCGGGCGACGTACGACCGGGCGCGCTCGCCGAGCGCGTCGAACAGGTCCCGGACGTACGACCACGTCTGGGAGAACGGTTCGTCCTGCTCGGCGTACCGGCGCTCGGTCGCGCGGAACACGTCGCGAGCGCCCTCGACGCCCTCGGTCTCGACGGTCACGTCGAGGTCCTCGGCGTCGCGTATCTCCCGGCGGAGGCTCTTGGAGAACGACTTGCGTACTTGCCCGGTGTCCCGACCGTTCAGGTCGAGGTGGTAGGTGAAGTTGGGTTCGACGTGGAGGTTCCCCCACGCGTACGGCCGGGGGTCGGCGTAGTCGGGACTGCAGACCATCCGGAACAGCGTCAGCCGCGAGTCCACGTCGAGTCGGTCGAGGACCGACTCGGCCATCGGCGACTCGACCCCGGCACGCGCGAGTCGCTCGTCGAGTCCGAGGTCGGTGCCGACCTGCGCTAGGACCGTCTCGGTGAACTCCTGATTGACCTTCTCCTGCTTGCGCCGCTTGGGACTGGTCGGCATCACGATGGGCCCGAGGCGGGGAATTCCGAGCCCCGGCGGCGGCGAGGTGACCGCGGTTCCGACAGACTTTCGCTGGACGAACGCGGGCAGGAGCGCGATGGGCTGCTGGCCCTTGAACCCGCCGAACAGTTTCATCTCGGCGTCCGTGTGGCGGTCGACGACCTCTAGGGCCTCGGGGCGGTGGAACACCTCGAAGCCGTCGCTCGGTAGCGCCGACTCCCACTCCGACAGTTCGAGTTGCTCGACTCTCATCCTGTTGGCTCACCGTTAGCGCCGGTTTGCACTTTGTTATCCTCCGCCTGTGGGCGCGTAAGCGACTCCTGTCCGGAGCCGTCGGCGAGGCGCCCCTCGATTTCGGGCGGGGGTCCGTCACCGACCCCGGGCCGGTCGTCGGTCCGACTCCCGTCGGGATGGTCGAGCAGGTCGTAGTAGTCGCCCGGCGGGCCGACCCACGCGCCCATCTCCAGCGCGCGCTCGACCAGCAGGCGATACAGCTCGCGGTAGCCGGGGAAGTCGGCCTCCGTGAACAGTCGGGGGTGCCACAGCACCGACATCACCGCGTCGTTGTCGGCGGCCTCGTCGAGCAGGTCGGCACAGACCCCCCACGCCCGGTCGAACGCCTCGCCGGGGTCGGGGAGCGCGGCCTCCATCAGGGTCAGCGGGAACACCACGAACTCGTCGTCGAACGGACGGAGGGGCCGATAGCCGCGGTCGAATCCGTACTCCGAACTCGACCCCGGACTCGCGTCGTAGTTCAGCCCGATCTCGCGGTGGTGGGCCCAGGTGTCGGGCCCGCGGTTGAGGTGGTGCTGGCGGACGCCGACCACCTCGTCGCCGAGCGCGGCCTCCAGTCGGGCCTTCTCGAACTGGAGGCGGTCGAGGTCGTCGTAGGAGTCGTACGAGCCGTGGAGGCCGACCTCCCATCCCCCCTCGTCGAGGCGGGCGAGCAGGTCGCGCATCTCGGGGGTCTCGACGTCGTACCGGCCCGCGTGTTCGACCCAGTAGAAGGGGTCGAGCCAGTCCGAGAGGTCGCGCTCGAAGACGTGCTTCTCGCGCAGGAAGTAGAACGCCGACCGGACGCCGAGCGAGTCCTCCAGTTGCGTGATGTCGTCGAACTGCCACCACGGGTTCACCCCCGGCAGAAGCGACTTGAGCTGTCGAGGGTCGCGTCGCTCCACCGCGTGGTAGAGGCCCTGCACCGACTTGTAGGGCCGGTCCACGTCGTGAGTCAGCAGGAGGGCGAACTCGGCGTCCACCGGGAGGCCGCCGTTCTCAGACATCGTCGAGCAGGCCCGCGATGGTCGCCGCCGCGTTGCCGTCGCCGTACGGCCGCGGTTTGTCCGGCGCAACCTCGGCGGTCGCGAGGTTGCGCCGGATGGCGTCGCCGTCGGCCCCCACGAGGGTGTTCCACCCCGCCTCGACCGTCTCGCGCCACTCGGTCTCCTCGCGCATCGTGACGCAGGGCGTGTCGAGGAAGAACGCCTCCTTCTGGACGCCGCCCGAGTCGGTCGCCACCACCTCGGCGCAGTCCTGCAGGCGAACGAAGTCGAGGTAGCCCACCGGGTCGGTCAGCGTGAGTCGCGTCTCGGCGTCGTCGTAGATGCCGTACTCCTCCATGCGCTCGACGGTCCGGGGGTGGGCCGGGAGGACGACCTCGCGCGAATCCTCGGCGAGCGCGTCCAGAATGGCGGCGAGCCGGTCGGGGTCGTCGGTGTTGGCCGCGCGGTGGACGGTCGCCAACACGTACTCGCCCGCCGCGAGGCCGAGGTCGTCGAGGACGGTCGAGTGGTCGGCCGCCCGGTCGCGCGCCCACAGCACCGCGTCGTACATCACGTCGCCGGTGCCGTGGACCGCGCCCGCGACGCCCTCTGCGCGGAGGTTCTCGACCGCCCGCGCCGAGGGCGCAAAGAGGAGGTCGGCGGCGTGGTCGGTCAGCACCCGGTTTATCTCCTCGGGCATCTCGCGGTTGTAGCTCCGGAGTCCGGCCTCGACGTGGGCCAGCGCGGGGTCCATCTTCGAGGCGGCGACGGCCGCCGCGAGCGTGGAGTTGGTGTCGCCGTAGACCAGCACCGCGTCGGGGTCTTCCTCGGCGATCTTCCCCTCCAGTCCGACCAGCATCTCGGCGGTCTGCGCGCCGTGGTCGTCGGAGCCGACCCCGAGGTTGTCGTCGGGCTCCGGAATCCCGAGTTCGTCGAAGAACACGTCGGACATCTCCTCGTCGTAGTGCTGGCCGGTGTGGACCAGCACCTCCTCGTGGGTCCGGCGGACCGCCCGGGAGACGGGCGCGGCCTTGATGAACTGCGGGCGCGCCCCGACCACGGTGAGGACCTTCATTGCTCGCCCTCCTCGGGGTCGGTCCCGACGCTGGCTTCGCCCGCCTCCGGGTCGGTCCGGACGTAGCGGTCGTCGTTCTCGTAGCGGTCGAACGCCATCGCCAGCACGCCCGAGAGCAGGCCGACCAGCGCGGTCGCGGGCCCGCACCCGCGCTCGCCGCGAACCCGGTCGCGCACCGACCCGTACAGCCCGGCGAGGGTCCCGAGGACCCCCAGTCCGTAGAGGAACGCCAGCGGGTGGAACTCCCGCACGAGGTACTTTGTGGTGAGCCGCCACCCGAAGCCGCGCGCCAGCAGTGCCGAGAGCTGGGGGACGAACGTCGAGTAGCGGATGTCGCTGTCCTCGTCGCCGTACCTCGCTGGCATGGGGACGTCGGCCACGCGCATCTCGGCCACGTTGAGGTGGACGAGCATCGCGTTGGCGAAGCCGTAGTCGTCGAATATCGAGTCGAGGTCGAGCGCGTCGAGCGCGTCGTGGGATATCGCGGTGTAGCCGTTCTGTGGGTCCATCATCTTCCAGTATCCGCTCGCGATTTTCGTGAGCATCGTGAGCAGTGCGTTGCCGAACAACCGCCAGTCGGACATCTCCTCGCGGTAGGACTTCAGCAGGAGCCTGTTGCCCTTCGCGTAGTCGGCCCGCCCCGAGACGACGGGGTCCAGCACGCGGGGGAGGTAGTCGGGGTCCATCTGGCCGTCGCCAGCCATCACCGCGACCGCGTCCATCCCGTCCTCGCGCGCCCGCCGGTAGCCGGTCTTGATGGCCGCGCCGACGCCGCGGTTCTCCTCGTGGCGCAGCGCGACGACCCGGCGGGCGGGTCGGTCGTCGGCGTCGCCGACGACCGACCCGTCGGTCGCTCCCCCGTCGGTCGCGCCGCCGCCCGAGTCGGCCCGACGTAGCTCCCTGCCGTGACCGTCGGTCACGGGTCGTTCGGAGTCGTTCAGGGGTCGTTCGGAGTCGTTCAGTCGGTCGGCGTGGGCGCGAATCTCGGCCCACGTTCGGTCGGTCGAGCAGTCGTCGACCGGGTACACCCGGTCGACGAACGCCGGAATCGTGTCTATCACCTCGCCGACGAACCCCTCCTCGTTGTACGCGGGGACGACGACGCCGACGGTCTTCTCTCGGTACATTCTCACCCGCTCCCGATGGTGTAGACGCGGTGGTCGGTGTCGGCGAGGTCGAGGCTCTGGCGGCCGTCGACCACGACCAGCGGGTCGAATCCCTTCCACTCGATGCGGTCGAACTCCTCGTGGGCCGTCACCAGCACGGCGGCGTCGAGGTCGCGGTCGTAGAGTTCCTCCTGAGAGACCTTCTCGGCCGCGAACCCCTCGGCGTCGTCGAGCATCGGGTCGACCGCGAGCACCTCCGCGCCGAGCGCCGAGAGGCGCTCGGCGATGGGTCCGGCGGGCGTCGCGCGGGTCTCCTCGACGCCGGGTCGGTAGGTCAGTCCCAGCAGCGCGACCGTGGTGTCGCCGGGCGAGACTCCCTCGGCGTCGAGTTCGCGGACCAGCGTCTCGACCGTGAAGCCCGGCATCGAGTCGTTGACCTCGCGGGCGGTCCGGAGGAGTCGGGCCTCGGCGTCGAACTCGTTGATGACGAAGTACGGGTAGTAGGGGATGCAGTGACCCCCGACGCCGGCCCCGGGCGAGTGGATGTCGCAGAACGGCTGGGTGTTGGCGGTCTCGATGGCCTCGTTCACGTCGATACCGAGTTCGTCGGTGAAGGTGGCCAGCTCGTTCGCCAGCGCGATGTTCACGTCGCGATAGAGCCCCTCGAACACCTTCACCGCCTCCGCGGTGGTGGCGTCCGAGACCGCGAGCACCTCGTTGTCGGTGAGCTGGTCGTAGACGAGTTCGGCCGCGCGGGTGCTCTCGTCGTCGATTCCGCCGACGACCTTGGGGTAGGCCCCGCGGATGTCATCCAGCGCGCGACCGCTGGAGGTCCGCTCGGGGCAGAACGCCAGCCCGAACTCCTCGTGGCCCGCCGCCTCGGCGAGCAGGGGCGCGAGCACGTCCTCGCAGGTCCGGGGCGGGACCGTACACTCCACGACCACGAGGTCGCCGGGGTCGAGTCCCGCGCCGATGTCCTCGACGACCGACTTCAGGATGGAGAGGTCGGCCTCCTTCCCGTCGGTGATGGGCGTCGGCACGATGACGACGTGGACCGCGGCGTCGGCGGCGGCCGCGGCGGGGTCGTCGGTCGCTTCGAGGTCGCCGACCTCGACGAGGTCGGCGACCAGCTCGGGCAGGCCGGGTTCGCGCTTGACGTGACACCCCCCGGCGTTGACGGTCTCGACCACCTCGCGGTCCACGTCGGCTCCGACCACGTTGCCCGACACATCGGCGTACACCGCCGCCAGCGGCAGGCCCATCTTGCCCAGACCGTACACCGCGACCGGGACCTGTCCCGACCGGAACGCCGCGCGCTGGTCGCGCTCGGGCGCGTCGCTGCCGTAGAGGGTGTGGACCTGAACGCTCATCGGGCGCTCACCTCGGGTTCGACGGCCTCGCCGCGAGCGATGCGGTCGATCTCGCGCGCGATTTCGAGCACCCGGAGGCCGTCCTCGCCCGAGACCACCGGCTCGGTCCCGTCGACCGCGGCCGAGACGAACGCTCGAAGCTCGTTCTTGAGGGGTTCGCCGGTCTCGACCGTGGGGCGCTCGACGATGCTCTCGTGGCGGTAGCGCACGTCGCCGTTGTCCTCGATGTACTCGGGCAGCGAGTGGCGGTGAATCTCGATGGAGCGGTCGACGTAGTCGACGTTGACCCGACACTCCTCGGCGGTGATGCCGAGCTTTCGGACCCGCTGTTGGGTCACGCGGCTCGCGGTCAGCGACGCAACGGTGTCGTCGCCGAACCCGAGGGTCGCGGTGGCGTACTGGTTTTCCTTCGCGCCGTGAGCGCTCACCTCGTGGGGGTCCTCGCCGAGTATCGACAGCACCACGTCGATGTCGTGTATCATCAGGTCGAGCACCACGCTCTGGTCGAGCTGGCGGCCCTCGGGCGGCGGGCCGAGCCGCCGGGTGTCGAGCGCGATCACGTCGAGGTCGGCGACGATGTCGGAGAGGGCCCGGATGGCGGGGTTGAACCGCTCGACGTGGCCGACCTGTATCGTGACGCCCGCCTCGTCGGCCCGGTCGACGAGGTCGCGGCCCACCTCGGGGTCCTCGACGAAGGGCTTCTCGACCAGCACGTCGACGCCGTGGTCGATGCACTCCTCGGCGATCTCGGCGTGGAACGGCGTCGGCACCGCCACGGACGCGACGTCGGCGGCGGTGAGCAACGCCTCCATGTTCATCGCGCGCGTGCCGTGGGCCTCCGCGACCTCCCGGGCGGTCGCGTCGTCCACGTCGTAGACGCCCACGAGGTTCACGTCGGGCAGTTCGCTGTAGACGCGGGCGTGGTGGCGACCCATGTTGCCGACGCCGACGACCGCGGCGTTGACGGCGTTCGGACGTTCAGCGTTCATAGTCGTTGATGGCGGAAGCGATGGTTCTGAGGTTCTGTTCGGTGACGTTCGGGTGGACCGGCAGCGACAGCGCCCGGTCGGCGGTTCGCTCGGCGACCGGATTCGCGGTCTCAGCGTCGGCGTAGGCAGGCTGTTCGTGTATCGGGGTCGGGTAGTAGACGCCCGTGCCCACGCCCGCGTCGGCGAGGAAGTCGGCGAGTCCGTCGCGGTCGTCGGCCCGAATCGTGTACTGGTGGTAGACGTGGCTGCGGTCGTCGGGGACCCTCGGGGTGACCGCGTCGGCGTCGGCCAGCGCGTCCGAGAGGTACGCCGCGTTCGCGCGGCGTGCCTCGTTGTAGTCGGGCAGTCGGTCGAGCTGGACCCGGCCGATGGCGGCCGCCATCGAGGTCATCCGGAAGTTGTGACCGACCCGGACGTGCTCGTAGCCGCCTTCCGGCGGTCTCCCGTGGTTGGCGAAGCTTTCGGCCTTCTCGGCCACGTCGTCGCGGTCGGTGGTTATCATCCCGCCCTCGCCCGTGGTCATGTTCTTGGTCGGGTAAAAGGAGAAGCAGGCGGCGTCGCCGAACGACCCCACGCGCCGCCCGCGGTAGGTCGCGCCGTGGGCCTGCGCGGCGTCCTCCACCACGGCGAGGCCGTAGTCGTCGGCGACGTCCAGCAGGTGGTCCATGTCGGCCGGGAGGCCGTAGAGGTGGACCGCCATCACCGCGGCCACGTCGTCCTCCCGGCGGACGGCCTCCTCGACCGCGACCGGGTCGAGGGTGAAGGTGTCGGGGTCGATGTCGGCGAAGACGGGCTCGGCCCCGGCGAGTCGAATCGCGTTCGCCGACGCGACGAACGAGAACGGCGAGGTGACCACCTTGTCGCCCGCGCCGACGTCGAGGGCTTCGAGCGCGGCGTGGAGCGCGGTCGTCCCGTTGCTGGTCGCCACGCCCCGACTCGCTGCGCAGAAGTCGGCGAACTCCTCCTCGAACGCCCGGACTTGGGGGCCGTCGGCCAGCATCCCGGATTCGAGGACGGAGACGACCTCCTCGACCTCGCGCTCGCCCAGTTCGGGGTCGGCGATGGGGATGTGGCTCATGCGATCTGGTTCCCCCCTTCGAGGACCTCGGGAAGCGGGCGGTGCTCGGCGGGCGCGCCCACCGCGAGCGTCTCGGGCGGCACGTCCTCGGTGACGACCGCGCCCGCCGCCACGAACGACCCCTCCCCGACGGTCACGCCGGGCAGGAGGGTCGCGTTCGCGCCCACCGAGACGTGGTCTTCGAGGGTTGGTCCTTCGAGGTCGACCGCCTCGCGAATCGGGTGGGGGTCGTTGGTCAGCACCGCGCAGGGGCCGACGAACACCTCGTCGCCGATGGCGGTGTTCGTCGGGACGTACACGCCCGTCTGGAGGCTGACGTGCGAGCCGATGGCGGTGGTGCCGTCGACGACGGTGTTGGTGCCGACCACCACGTCGTCGCCAATCGTGGTATCCTCCCGGACGAGGACGTTGTGGCCGGTGGTGAAGTCGTCGCCGACCTCCACGTCGCAGTAGACGATGCTGCCCGAGCGGACGGTCGCGCGGTCGCCGAACCTCGGCGGCGCGGCGTCGGCGGCGTGGCGGTGGCCGACGGTCGCGTCGGGCGCGACCGTGCAGTCGTCGCCCAGGAGGGGGTCGAGCGGGCCGTCCTCGGCCCGCGCGTCGGCCTCAGCCACGGACGACCACCTCGGTGGCGTCCGGTCGAGTATCCAGTCGAGCGGTCGGAGTCGATAGCGGAATCATAGTAGGTCAGTCGAACTGCCCGAATACTGCCGGACGGCAGGCCGGGCGTTATCCCGTCCATGCCCTGCGCGCCTCTTTGTTATACGCCGCTTGGACGCCCCGTAGAGCGGGCTTATCGCCGCCGTATCCGGCGAATACGGGCGGCTGACGACTCGGGGGTCGCAACGACATCGTGTTCGTGTCGGAGCGTCCGAGCGTTCGGGGGTGACGCCAGCCTACCCGGACGTACCGGCGGATTACCGCCGAACAGCACATGGGTAACAAAGTGCCAACGTCCCAATATCGAGGGTATGCGGCGGTCTCACCTGCGGAACTCTACCCACCCCGGTGGCTCAGCAGACGTATCGCCCCCGACGACCGGCCCGCGGCCACGGGAACATGCCTCGCGCTGAAGAGCTCTCCCAGGACGAGGTGTTCGAGGTCCTCAAGAGCCCGCGGCGGCGGTACGCGCTCTACTACCTCCGCCGGGAGGGCGGCGAGACCGAGCTCTCGGACCTCACCGAGCAGGTCGCGGCGTGGGAGAACGAGACCACCACTGCGGCGCTGACGACCGAACAGCGAAAGCGGGTGTACATCTCGCTCTACCAGACCCACCTCCCGAAGCTCGACGAGGCCGACATCGTGGAGTACGACCGCGACGCGGGCGTGGTCCGACTCGGCGAACGGGCGGGCGACCTGAACATCTATCTCGGCGAGGTGTCCCGCGAGGAGTTTCCGTGGGACCGCTACTACCTCGCACTGGTGGGGGTCAGCTCGCTTCTGGTCGCCGCGGTGTGGCTGGAGGTCCCGCCGTTCGGTCTCATCCCCGGACTGGTGCTGGCGACCGTCATCCTCGTCGCGTTCGGCGTCTCGGCCGTCGTCCACTTCCTGAAGTTCCGTCGCGGCGGCGAGGTCGGCACGCCGCCCGAACTCCGCCGCGCCGACGGGCAGGAGCACTGAGATGTTCGGGACGAGCGGCATCCGTGGGAGGGTGGGCGAGGAGGTGACCTGCGACCTCGCGCTCGATGTGGGCCGGGCGCTCGCGACCGAGGGCTCCGACCGCGTCGTCGTCGGCCGCGACGCCCGCGAGAGCGGGCGGATGCTCGCCGACGCCGCGGTCGCCGGGCTCCGGGAGTGCGGTGCCGACGCGATTCATCTCGGAGCGGTCGCCACCCCGACGCTCGCCCGCAGCGTCGGGTGGCGCGACGCCGACGCTGGCCTGATGGTGACCGCCAGCCACAACCCCGCGCCCGACAACGGTCTCAAGCTCTGGAACCCCTCGGGACAGGCGTTCGACGAGTCCCAGCGCGAGGCCATCGCCCGGCGGGTCCGGGAGGGCGAGTTCGACCTCGCGGCGTGGGACGAACTCGGCGCGGTCGGCGAGTGGGACGGCGCGACCGAGCGCCACGCCGACGCGCTGGTCGAGGCGGTCGGGACCGTCGGCGTCGCCGCGCGCGGCGACGCCGCTGGCCCCGACCGCCGCACCGACAGCGGAGCGACCACCGAATCCGGCGACCTCTCGATAGTCGTGGACGTGGGCAACGGCGTCGGCGGCGTCGCCGCCGACGCCCTCCACCGGCTCGGCCACGACGTTCAGACGCTGAACGCCCAGCCCGACGGGAGCTTCCCCGCCCGGCCGAGCGAACCCACCGCCGAGAACTGCCGGACGCTGTGTTCGGTGGTCGCGGCGACCGACGCCGACCTCGGAATCGCCCACGACGGCGACGCCGACCGGATGCGGGCGGTCACGGCCGACGGCGAGTTCGTCTCGGGCGACGTGTTGCTCGCGCTTTTCGCCCGGGAGGCCGCGAGCGAGGGCCAACGGGTGGCCGCGCCGGTCGACACCAGCCTCGCGGTCGCCGACCTGCTCGAACCCCGGGGCGTGTCGGTCTCGCGCACGCGCGTGGGTGACGTGTACGTCGCCGAGCGCGCGACCGACCCCGACGTGGCGTTCGGCGGCGAACCCAGCGGCGCGTGGATATGGCCCGACGAGACGCTGTGTCCCGACGGCCCGCTGGCGGCGTGTCGGCTGGCCGAACTGGTGGCAGCCCGCGGGCCGCTCGCGGAACTGGTCGGCGCAGTCGAGACGTATCCGCTGCGGCGCGGGAGCGTCGAGACCGACCGGAAGGAGGAGGTGATGGCGCGGGTCGGCGAGCGCGTGGTCGCGGAGTACGAGCGGGTGGACACGCTGGATGGCGTCCGGGTGGAAGGAGAAGACGGGTGGTTCCTGATTCGGGCCAGTGGGACCGAACCGCTCGTCCGGGTGACCGCCGAGGCCCGCCGCGACGACCGGGCCGACGACCTGTTCGCGGAGGCGAGCACGCTGGTCGAGTCGACCTAGATGCGGTCGACCACGTCGCAGACCGAGCAGTCGTCGGCGACGATGAACGCCTCCTCGCGCAACATGTCCTCGCTCTCGGGCAGGAACATCAGGTGACCCCTGTCGTCCTTGCGGGCCCTGATGACCTCCCAGTCGTCGAGTTCGTAACCGAGGTCCTCGGGTTCGGGGTCGCGGGGGACCGACTGCCAGCGCTCGCGTCCGACCTGCGCGTCAGTTCGAGCCATCGTGGACCTCCACGACCGCAGCGCCTTCGAGCGCGAAGTCGGTGATGGACCCGGAGAACCGGAAGGCGTCCTTGCCCGCGACGATGCGGCCCCGGGCGGTGTTCCCGGAGACGGTGTCGTAGGCGTTTATCGAGCCGCGTTCGCCGTCCTTCTCGATGTCGCCCGAGACGCTGAACTCGTAGGTGCTGACCGCGTCCGGTCGGTTTTCACCGCTGAACACGATGACGTTCGAGAGTTCCTCGTCCTCGCCGTCGCCCGCGGAGTCGTCGCTTCCGCCGGAGTCGGACGTGCCGCCCTCGGTCAGGTCGGCGACCGAGACCTCCTCGCCGCCGTACCGCAGCGTCCAGTTCGACTCGTCGAGGTCCATCGCGGTGACCGACCCCTCGACCACGAAGGCGTCGCCGAGGCCCTCGCCCGCGACGCCGCCCGTGACCGTGACCGTGCCGTCGCCGTTCTCGGAGACCTCGTCGTCGTCCTCGGCGACGTAGCCGCCGTCCTCGGCGGTGGTGCGCTTGCGGACCGACCCCTCGACCGCGAACTCGTAGCCGAGTTCGCGGTCGGCGTTCGAGACGAGTTCGAGCAGGGTGCCCGAGTCCGAACTCCCCGAGGAATCGTCGTCCGACGAGTCGCTGGTGGAACTCTCGGAGTCCTCGCCGGACTCCGAGCCGCCGCTGGCGGCCTCCTCGGCCGACATCGGGACGCCCTCGGGCGGTTCGGTGTCGGCCTCGGACCCGATTCGCGAGCCGTTCTGGGTGATGGAGCCGCCGTCCTTGGTGGCGAGGTTCGACCCGTAGTCGTTGGTCTGAACGTCGCAGTCGTGGAGTTCGACCTCGCCCGCCCACGCCCACACGCCCCGGGCGTTGACCGCGCCCGACGACGAGCAGTTCATGTCGCAACCGGGGACCGAGTCGTCGACGTGGACCGTGGTGTTCCGGACGTGGCTTGTGCCGCCGGGCGACCCGAGTCGGACGTTGCTGATGTTGGAACTGAAGAAGTACGAGTCCTCGACGTGGATGACGCCGGGTTGGCCCTTGTAGCCGGGGCCGCTACCGTACAGGGCGTTGTTGGAGATGTGCGCGACGTGGAGGTTCCGGAAGGTGAGTTCGCCGTTGTGGGCGGGCGAGGAGGTCACGTAGATGCCACCCTTCGAGCCGGGTTCCGCGCCGTCGCCGAAGTAGACGTTCTCGACGAGGCCGGTCGAGCCCTCGCTCGGGACGCAGAGCTTCAGAAAGTTCTCCTCACCGGGGTGGACGCCCTTGAAGGCGACGTTCCGGATGGTGAAGTCGTCGGAGGTGGCCGTGATGATAGCGCTCGCGCCGTCGGCGGAGATGTCGACGAGCTTGTTCTCGAAGGTCTCGCCGTCGCCGACGGAGATGGTGCGCTTCTCGCCAGCGGAGACTTCGATGGTGTCGTAGGAGGACGCGCCTGCGGTGGCCGACGCCCCGGCCCCGGCGACGGCCGCCGCGGTCGCACCGGCCAGCTTGAGGTAGGAGCGTCGGTCGAGGAGGGAGCGTTCGGTGTCGTGCTCGCGTGCCGTATCGTCGCGTGCCATGCAATTCTCAATGCGAGGTTGCCTATTCAAAAAGATTCCGACTTCCGTTCAATGCTCCATTACCAATTTAAGTGTAACGGCCGTCGGCCGAACGGTCGCGCGCAACGTCCGAAACGTCGCACAACCGACCGGGGGCCGGGTGAAACGGTGTACAACGGTGATTCAACGACCCGTTACGGTGTAGTTTCGGTCGGGAAGGCGACCGATACGCCGCGCGAGACGGACCGGTCCGTCTCGCGCGGCGCGGGATTCCGGGCGACCGGCGGGCGGCGCGCGCATCGCGCGCCGCCCGCCTCGGGTATCCCGAGCGGTCGTCTCCGAACGCTCGCCGCCGGGCGCTCGTCTCCGGCCACTCACTCCCCGAGCGCTCACCCAGCGCCGGGAGCGTCGAGGCCGACCGGATAGCGGTCGTCGCTGGCGCGCGGCCGAGGGCCGCGCGCCAGCGACCGCGCGAGCGCGACGGCCTCAAACACGACCGGGGAGTGCGCCGAACCTCAGCATAACCGGGGAATAACAAAGCACGGAGGCGTGGAAGCGTCGAGCGATGTATTCGCTCGACCAGCTCCGGGCGGGGCTCGACCACCCCAACGCCGCCCTGCGCGAACTCAACCGGCTCTACTGGACCCGACTGGGCAACCGGGAGTACAACACCGACGGCGACTCGTTCTTAGAGGAGGACTGGGACAACCTCCTCATCCTCGACGGCTGTCGGTACGACGCGCTCCGGGCGGTGCTCCCCGACTACGACGTGCCGGGGAGTCTGGAGTCGCGGACGTCGCCGGGGTCGGCGACCGCGGAGTTCCTCAGGGGCACCGTCGACGGCCGGGACCTGACCGACACCGTCTACGTCACCGGTTCGACCATCTTCTACCAGCAGAGCGTCTGGCGCGAGGACATCGACGCGGAGTTCCACGACGTGCTCGACGTGTGGTCGGACTCCATCGACTACGGCGACGACGGCGTTCCCCCGGGTCCGGTCGCCGAGCGCGCCCGCGAGGCCGCCGAGCGGTACCCGAGAAAGCGGCTGTTCGTCCACTTCGTCCAGCCCCACGCGCCGTACCTCGGCGAGAGGGGCAGGGAGCTGTTTCCCGACTACCGTCCGAACCCCCTCGCAGACAAGTTCCTCGGCCGCATCGACGTTCCCGAGCAGGCGCTCAGGTACGTCTACCGCGAGAACCTCGAATTGGTCCTCGACGAGGTCGAGGACCTGCTCGACGACCTTCCCGGCAAGACCGTCCTCACGGCCGACCACGGGATGTTGCTCGGCGAGCGCGAGTTCCCCATCCCCATCAAGAGCTACGGCCACCCCGAGCGCGTCTACACCGAGGAGATGGTCCGGGTCCCGTGGTTCGTCGCCGACTACGACGAGCGCAAGGAGGTCGTCGCCGAGCGGTCCGGACGCGCCTACCACCGCAAGCAGACCGAGGAGGTCGACGAGCAGGCGCGCGAACACCTGAAGCAGATGGGATATTTATAGTATCTAGCGCGTGTGCGCGCAACGGAGTTGACCGCGAAAACGGGTCGAACCGCGAAAATCGGAACCGAATCGCGGAGACCGAGTGGCCGTGGTCCGAGCCTACGAATCGTCCTCGACTCGGACGTTCGCGGGGCCGTCGAGTTCGAAGCCGGTGACGTCGCCCGAGAACCGGTAGCCGTCCTTGCCGCCGACGACCCGCCCGGAGATCGTGCCGTCTTCGACCGTGTCGTAGTCGTTGATGGAGCCGATGTCGGCGCTCTTTCGCGCCTTGCCGCTGACCTCGAAGGTGTAGGTGGAGACCGCGTTCGGGCGGTTGCTCCCGTCGATGACCAGCTTCTTGGGGAGGGTGAGTTCGTCGACCGAGACCTCCTCGCCGTCGTACCGCAGGGTCCAGTCGCTCTCGTCGAGGTCCATCGCGGTGACCGCGCCGTTCACGTAGAAGGCGTCGCCGTAGCCGTTGCCCGCCACGCCCGAGACCGTGACCGTGCCGTCGCCGTTCTCGGTTATCTCGTCGCTACTCTCGGCGGCGTTGTCGCCCGACTCGTGTTTCTCGACGCTACCTTCGACCGTGAACTCGTAGCGGACGCCCGAGGTGTCCTCGCCCGAGACGAGTTCGAGGAGGTCTCCCTCGCTATCCTCCTCGTCGTCGGATTCCTCGGTGGTCTGCGGTTCGTCGCTACTGCTCCCCTCGCTCGTGCCTCCCGACGCGGCCTCCTCGGCCGACATCGGGACGCCCTCGGGCGGGGTGACGTCGGCCCCCTCGGTGACGTTCTGGGTCTGGACGTCGCCGCTGATGGAGCCGTCGACCCGGCAGTCCGTCAGGGTACCCGAACCGCCGTCGTTGGCGAACACCGCGTCCGCGCCGCTGACCTTGATGTCGCAGTTCTCGACTTCGAGGCCCGACTGCTCCTTGAGCCAGACGCCGCGGGGAGCCTTCTGGCCGCTCTCGTTCGACGGGACCGGGTCGGTCCCCTCGACGTGGACCACCGAATCGCGGATGACGCTACCGGTGGTGCCGATCCGGATGTTCTCGATGTTGTTGTTCTTCGCGAACGCGTTCTCGACCGTGAACGTCCCGCCGGAGTTGCCCTCGACGCCCGGCTGGGACAGGTAGATGCCGTCGGCACCCCAGCCCTGAACGTGGACGTTCCGGAGGGTGACGTGGCCCGCGTTGCCGTAGCCGCCGATGGCGGCGTGGCCGCAGCGGTCGACCGAACCGTCGCCCATGTAGAGGTTCTCGACGAGCCCCTCGCCGCCGGAGTCACACTGGAGCGCGAAGCAACTGTAGGTGTCCGACGTATCGGAGTTCTGTCCCTTCACGCCGACGTTCCGGATGGTCCAGCCGCTTCCGCTGGTGACCACGCGGAAGTGCGCGCCGTCGGCCGAGATGTCGATGAGCTTGTTCTCGAAGGTCTCGCCGCCGCCGATCCTGATGGTCTCGCGGGAACCGGCGGGGACCTCGATGGTCTCGTAATCCGCCGCGTCGACGCGACTCGTCGT
Source organism: Halorussus salilacus (assembly GCF_024138125.1). Taxonomy (NCBI): domain Archaea; kingdom Methanobacteriati; phylum Methanobacteriota; class Halobacteria; order Halobacteriales; family Haladaptataceae; genus Halorussus; species Halorussus salilacus. Next base: position 2,977,462 of record NZ_CP099993.1, on the reverse strand, counting down.
CGCACCGACCGCGGCGACCGACGCCGCCGCCGCGCCCGCCATCTTGAGGTACGCGCGTCGGTCGAGGAGGGACTGTTCGGAATCGTTCTCGCGTGCCGTCTTGTCGCGTGCCATGTACTGTTCAATGCGAGATTACCACTTCAAAAAGGTACCGATTCTGTTTCAAGGCTAGATTACCAATTTAAGTGTTATGGCCGGGTCGGAACGGTCGAAACGGAACCGTCGAAACGGACGATTTCTCGCCGAACGTTCGTCGGTAACAGGAGCATAACTCCCCGATTCCGGCATAAGTCCCCCTCTTCGGGCTGACAGACGGCCCATAACAAAGGCCGAACGCGCGGTGGATACCGACACATGGCTGATCGCCCACAGGCAGACGTGGACACCCTGTTACTCGGGTTGGACGCGGGGTGCCGGTCGGTCCTCGACCCCCTGTTCGAGGACGGCGCGGTGCCGAACCTCCGGTCGCTGTTCGAGAACGGAGCCGACGGACCGCTCCGGTCCCAGATTCCGCCGTGGACCCCGAGCGCGTGGCCCTCCGTCTACACCGGGGTCAACCCCGGCAAGCACGGCGTCTTCGGCTTCCTGACGTTCGACGGCTACGACTGGGACGTGGTGAACGCCACCCACGTCCGCGAGCGGACCGTCTGGGAGATACTCGACTACCACGGGAAGTCGAGCGTCGTGGTGAACGCGCCGGTGACCCACCCGCCCCGCGAGGTCGACGGCGCGGTGATTCCGGGCTACACCGCGCCGGAGGACCCCGAGTGTCACCCCGAAGGACTTCTGTCGGACGTGCGAGCGGAAATCGGCGATTACCGGGTGTACGCGCCCCGAGACGCCTCGGGCCGCGACGAGAAGGTCGAGTGGTACCGGCGGCTGGTCGGGATGCGCGGGGCGGCGTTCCGGTACCTCGCCGACAGGTACGACCCGGACTTCGGGTTCGTCCAGTTCCAGCAGACAGACACCGTCTTCCACGAGCTCCCCGGCGACGACGAAGCGGTCCGGGCGGTCTACGAGGCGGTCGACGAGCAGGTCGGCGAGGTGATAGACGCCTGCGACCCCGACGCCGTGGTCGTCGCCAGCGACCACGGAATCGGCGAGTACACCGGCCACGAGTTCCGGGTCAACGAGTTCCTCCGCGAGCAGGGGCTGGTCGAGACCACCACCGAGGGCGAGGGGATGCCGACGTGGTCGACCATCGCCACCAACCGTCTCCGGAAGGGCGAGTCCGGGAAAGCGGAGGACGAGGACCGCGGGCCGTCGGTGACGGCCCGCGGTCTCGCCCTCGGCGCGAAGGTCGGGCTGACCAGCCAGCGCATCCACGCCGCGCTCGACGCGGTCGGCGCGGCCGACTTCGTCGCCGAGCGCGTGCCCGCCGACGTGGCGCGCCGGGCGGCCGAGCAGGTCGATTTCCCCGAGTCGGTCGCGTACATGCGCGACCGCATCGAACTCGGGGTCCGGGTCAACCTCGCGGGCCGCGAGCCCGACGGAATCGTCTCGCCAGACGACTACGAGCAGGTCCGGGACGACCTCGTGGCGATGCTATCGAGCGTCGAGACCCCCGACGGCGACCCGGTGTTCGACCGGGTCGCCCGGCGCGAGGAGGTGTTCTCGGGTCCCCACGTCGAGCGCGCGCCCGACGTGGTGACGGTTCCGGCCGACTTCGACGAGTTCCTCTCGACGCGGGTCGGCGACGGCCGGTTCGGCCCGCCGAGCGAACCGTACAACCACAAGCGCGAGGGCGTCGTCGCCCTCGCGGGCGAGGGCGTCGACGCCGACGCCGACCTCGCGGGCGCGCACCTGTTCGACGTGGCCCCGACCGTGCTGGCGACCCTCGGACTCCCGGCGGGCGACCGGATGGACGGGTCGGTCCTGCCCGCCGTCGGGGCGGCGGGCACCGAGGCCTACCCCGCGTTCGACGCCGACGAGCGGGTGGCAACGGACGACGACGACGTCGAAGCGCGACTCGCAGACCTCGGATACCTCGAATAACATGAGCGCCACCATCGAGAAGGACGGCATCAGCATCGGACGCGCCGACGAAGACGACCTCGCGAGGTGGAACGACCTCGTCGAGCGGTCGCCGGAGGCCAACGTCTTCCACTACCGGGAGGCGCTCTCCGTCCAGGCCGACCACGCCGACGCCGACCTCCACCCGCTGGTGGGGTACAAGGGCCAAGAGCCGGTCGGGCTGTTCCCGGTGTTCGAGACCCGGAAGGGCGGGATGACGATGGCGTTCTCGCCCGCGCCGGGCCTGTGGGTGTCGTACCTCGGTCCCGCGCTCCTGAATCAGGAGAAGCTCAAGCGCCGGAAGGCCGAGCGCCGGAACAAGCGGTTCGTCGGGGGGTGTCTCGACTGGATAGACCGGGAGCTGGGCCCGAAGTACGTCCAGATACGCCCGGACGCCGCGTACCGCGACGTCCGGCCGTTCGAGTGGAACGACTTCGACGTGGACGTGCGCCACACCTACGAGGTCGACCTCACGCCCGGCGAGGAGGAGGTGCTGATGTCCTTCTCCAGCGACGCGCGCAACAACATCCGGACCGACGGCGACTACCGGGTCTACGAGGGCGGCCACGACGAGATCGAGGCGGTCGTCTCGCAGGTCCGTGCCCGCCACGACGAGCAGGACGAGTCCTACGGCGTCACCCCGGCGTTCGTCTCGGACCTCTACGACCGCCTGCCCGACGGCGCGGTCCGGCCCTACGCCTGCGAGATAGACGGCGAGTTCGCGGGCGGGATGGTCGCGCTGGAGTCCGGCGACACCGTCTACCGGTGGCAGGGCGGCGCGAAGCACGACCGGGACCTGCCGGTCAACGACCTCGTCGACTGGGCCATCATGACCGACGCGATGGACCGGGGCGTCGAGCGCTACGACCTCGTGGGCGCGAACGAGGAACGGCTCTGTGGCTACAAGGCGAAGTTCGGGCCCGAACTCCGGTCGTACTACAGCGTGGAGAACGGGACGCGAGTGACCAGCGCGCTGTCGAGCGTGTACAAGAAGCTCCGGTAGGTCGGCCTTTCTCGTTACTCTTCACACCCGCCGCGCTCGCGCACGCGGGAGGTCTTGACAGTGGCCTCGTCGGTGGCGATGGTCGCGCCGGGCACGTCGATGGTCGAGTCCCGGACCGCACACCCCTGGGCTCCCGAGACGGCGACGCCGTCTCGGGAGCCCCGGTCGTGGCCGATACAGACGTTCTCGAAGACGCAGTCGTCTCGACGGTCGACCCGTACCGCGGTCCCCTCCGGGGCGCTGCCCGTAATCCGGACGTTCCGGCAGGTGACCTCCCAGTCGTCGGGCAGGCGGTCCATGCTCGGCATCGAGTCCTCGTCGACCTCCTCGACGGGGTCGCGGACGAGTATCCCGTAGGCGTCGGCGTCGGTCCGGATACGAGTGTTCTCGATGGTGGCCGCGCCGAACTCCTTGCCGACGACTATCGCGCCCGAACTGTAGGTCCCCGAGAGGTCGGTGACGGCGATATCGCAGTTCTCGACCCGGACGCTCCCGCCCTCCTCCATCCAGATGCCGCGCATGTTGGGCTTGTGCTGGGGCTGGCGGGGGTCGTCGACCCGGACGGTCACACCCCGGACGAGTGCCCCGGCGTGGCCCCCGCCGACCCGGACCTGCTGGATGCCGTTGTTGGCGTAGTAGCCGCCTATCACCCGCAACGGGCCCGAGTGGTACGAGACGTACAGCCCTTCCGCCCAGTGTTCGACCCGGCAGTCCCGGAAGGTGAGCCGTCCGACGCTCCGGGGGAACGCGAAGACGGCGTGGCCGCCGGTCGAGCCGTCGGGGAGGCTCACGTTCTCGAACAGGAGGTCTGCGTCCTCCGACTCGGCGGCGACCGCGAAGCCGGTCCGGGGCTTGCTCCGATGGCCGCGCCACGTCACGTCCCGCACCACGCTCTCGCCGCCCGTCACCGCGAGGTGGTTGGTGGGCGCGACGCCGTCGGCGCTGCCGTCGAAGGTGAACCCCTCCACGAGGAGGTCCCGGAGCTCACCGAACAACAGCCAGTAACGCTCTTCGGGCGGCACGAGGACCGCGCCGTCGCCGACCAGCCCGAGGTTGGTGTAGCCGGTGACCTCCCACTGGTCGAGCCGGTAGCGGCCCTCCGGAAAGTACAGCATCGTATCGTCGGCGAGGTGTTCGTCGAGGACGCCGTTTATCGGTTGCTCGCCCGAGGCGTCTGCGCCCGCGTCGGCGACGTTCACGACCGTCTCGAACCGGTCGGCCTCCTCGTGGACCGTCTCCTCGGTCGTTTCCCCGGTCGTCTCGTCAGTCGTCCGACTCTCGGGAGCGCCGTCGGTCGTCGTCTCCGGCGTCTCCTCGGGCGTCTCGCGGGTGGTCTCGTCTGTCTCGCGGTCCGGGAGGTAGTCGCCACAGCCCGCGAGCGACGCCGCGACCGCGGTCGCCCCGAGACCGCGGAGGTACGAGCGCCTCCCGAGGGGCGTGTCGTCTCCGGTCACGTCCGTCCCTCGGTCCCGGAGCCGGTTTGTTATGGGTGGCCTGTAGGCGTTAAGAGAGATGTTCGGCGCGTCTCAGTGGGTCTCCTCGGTGACGGGGGCGAACAGCGCCCGGAGGGGTGGCATCCCGTCGTAGAGCCACAGCAGGACGACCGAGGCCAGCAGACCGATTTCGAGCAGGAAGTACGCCGACAGCTCGGCCGTGAAGAGGTTCTGGAGGTACCGGCCGAACAGCGCCCCGACCATCTCCCGGAGGCCGACGCTGGTCCCGGTCGGCGGCGGGGAGACCACCGGCCAGAGGACCGCACCGGGATTCGCCCGCCCGCCGACCAACACCGGGTAGAACACGTCTCCCGGGAGGTGCGAGAGGTAGCCGACGGCGAACGCGGTGCCGACGTACCGGCGGCCGACCGCCGCCCCGACCGCGACCGCCAGCAACGACAACGGGGCGGCGACGAAGATGGAGTGGCCCAGCGAGTAGCCGCTCGGCAGGACGCCGAACACCCACGCCAGCGGCTTGTCGACCAGATCGGGGAACTGGGTCCCGAACGCGAGCGCGACCACCGCCGCACCGCGGGGCGCGCGTCCATCGAACCAGCGGCTGAACAGCGAGTAGACCAGGTATCCGACGGCGAGGTGTTCCCACGGCCACATGGATGAAGTTAGGCGCGGGCAGGCATGAGTGGTCCGGCTACGCCGAGACGTCCACCCAGACGTGGACGTACTCGTCGGCGTTCTCGGTCGAGGGGTCCTCGGGCGGTTCGCCCTCGTAGACCATGTAGACCAGCCGGAGGTCGTCGCCGGTCATCGTCGGGGTCACGTCGTGGCGGGTCCGCCACGAGTCGCCCGCCTCGACCGTCGGCTCGAACGCCGCGAGCTGGCTGTTCTGGACCACTCTGGCGCTGCCGTCTGCGGCCTGCTCGACCCGCTGGAGTTCGACCACGACCGTGTACTCCATCCGCTCGCCCTCACGATTTTCGAGACCGACCACGAGGGGTTCGCTCTCGCCCCGGGTGAAGTTCTCGGGGTAGTCGTCGGCGACGAGCTCGCCGGTCTCGTTCTGGGAGAGCAGTTGGACCTCGGTGTACGACTGGTCCGGGCCGGGCGCGGCGACCGCGTAGCCAACGGCGGCGACCGCGACCACGACCGCGGCCGCCAGCCCGACGTTCAGCGCGGCGTCCGAGAGCGACCCCCGCGAACCGCGCGCCCGGCGTCGGCCGCCCAGCGCCGGAGCGGGAGCGAGAACCGCCGGTCGGCCGGGCGACGGAGTCGCCGGAGCGTCGCGCCAACCGCGCAGACGACCGCGAACCCGCCGACCGACAGCAGGACGGTCGGCGGCGAGATGGCCCACGGCGAGGCCGCCAGCGCGACGCCCACCACCGGCAGGAAGGCGACGCTGGCTCCGAACCCGAGCGCGACGCGCTCGGGACCGCTCAGTCCGTGTCGGCGGACGCCCGCGAGCGTCGAGTCGCCCCCCGCGTCGTCCGGGACGGCGTCGGGGAACAGCAACGAGACCAGCGAATAGCCCGGAACGAAGAACAGCAACGGCAGACCCAGCGCCACCGCCAGCGGGGTCCCGTAGATTCCGGGCCGGAAGACGAGCGCGGCCGCGACCGCGACGTACCCGACCACCACCAGCAGGTCGAGCGCCACCGCGGGACGCGCCAGCCGGTCCAGCCACGTCCTGTCGGCGGTTTCCAGACTCATCGTGGACTCGTCGGCGACGCGGCTGTCGTCCGATGCTGTCGGGCGGCGTGTCGACGCCTCATTGCCCCCGACTATCGCCGGACTGCCACTTTGTTATCGCCCGTCTGTCGGGCGATAACCGCGGCTTACTACCGGCCGACAGCTACCGAACCCGACCCCGTCGGGGATTCGTCGGCGAACGCGACGGTCGAGCGACCGAGAGAGGCCGATTCCTGTCCGGGCGGATCGGACTCCCGACCCGACGAATCGGCCCACGGAACCCACGAACCGGCCCACGGAACTCACGAACCGGCCCGAGAAACCCGGTTTCAGACGCCGCTTACCTCCGAGTCAGACGGCGTATAACAAAGGCGCTTATCGGGATACACTGGAAGTAACGTTCGCTCCGGCGAGCCTAGTCCGGAGGAGCGAGAATAACGTCCGAATACTTCCGGACAACGACTCGATACCATGCACCCGAACCACGAGACGACGACCCACGGACGGAGGTACAGGCCATGAGACGAGCGCTCGCGAGCGTCCTGCTGGTGGTGTTGGTGGCGTCGGCTCCGGCGGTCGGAACCGTATCGACCGCGCCGTCGAGTACGCCCGCGGCCGCGCAGTCGGCCGCCAACACCGACGCCCCCGAACCCCCCGAACGCTGGAACGCCACGGTCGGCGGGGGCGGCGACGACAAGCTCACGAACGGCGTGAAGACCGACGAGGGCTACCTGGTCGTCGGCTGGACCGACAGCGACACGTCCGACGGTGCCGACGACGGTTACGTCGCGATGGTGGACGAGAGCGGCCGCACCACATGGGAGCGAGCCTTCGGCGGCGACGGGGCCGACCGGCTCTTCGACGTGAAACGGGTCGACGGCGGCTACCTGCTCGCCGGGTACACGGCCGATGACGGCTCCGAGCGGGACGGCTGGGTGATGAAGATAGACGAGGAAGGCGAGCGCCAGTGGGAGCGGACCTACGGCGAGGACGGCTCCTCGGCGTTCTGGTCGCTGGAGACCGACGGCGACGCGATATACGCGGGCGGCTGGCAGGACGACGGCAACGCCGAAGCCTGGCTGATGGAACTCGACGCCGACGGCGAGGAGGTCTGGAGCGAGACCTACGACACCCTGCGCTCCGGTTCCGACGAGTACGTCAACTCCATCTTCGCCGACGACGACGGCCTCCTGCTCACCGGGACCATCGAGAGCAGCACCTACGACCCCTCCGACGCGTGGGTGCTGAAGGTCGACGGCGAGGGCGAGGTCAGGTGGGAAGAGGAGTACGGCGGCACCGACGTAGATCGGGTCCACGACGCGGCCGCGACCGACGACGGCGGCTACGTCCTCGCGGGACGGACCGCCAGCCACGGCGAGGACGGCGAGGACGGCTGGCTGCTGAAGATCGACGGCGAGGGCGACCAGCAGTGGGACCGGACCTACGGGACCGAGCGCGACGACGCCTTCTACGGCGTGCTGGCCGAGGAGGACGGCTACGTCCTCACGGGCGCGAAACACAAGCTCGACGAGCGCGGTGCCGACGGTTGGGTGATTCGCGCCGACGAGAGCGGTAGCAAACAGTGGGAGCAGACGTACGGAAACGACAACTGGGACAAGTTCTGGCCCGCCATCGAGGGCCACGACGGCGGCTACCTCGCGGTCGGCGACTCCACCAGCTTCTCGGAGAACCAAGACGGCTGGCTGGTCCGGGTCGGCGGCCCGGCCGCCGCCGCCATCGAGGACGCCGACGAGAACGCCACGGGCACCACGGTCGAACTCGACGGCTCGCCGGTCCGGACGGTGACGCTGGCCGACGCGAACGCTTCGGGCGTCCTCACGGTCTCGGAGGAGGCCGACCTCTCGGCGGTCTCGCCGCCGGGCGAACCGGTCTACGCCGTGAACGTCTCCGGCCCCGACTCGGTCGAGAACGACTCGGCGACCGTCGAGTTCTCGGTCCCGACCGACGCGGGCGAGGTCGAGGACCTCCGGGTCGCCCAGCGCAGCGACGAGGGGTGGGCGGTCCTCGAAACCGAGATGGTCTCGGAGGGCAACGACACGGCGGTCCTGTCGGCGCAGGCGAACGGTTCGGCGACGCTCGCGGTGACCGAGGTCGAAGCGCCCAGCGCCGACATCGACCTCGACGAGTCGGTGCCGGTCGGCGAGTCGGCCGCGCTGAGCGCCGAGGGGTCGAGCGCCCAGAACGGCTCGCTCGACGCCTACGAGTGGACGGTCGGAGACGAGACCGACGACGGCGAGACGGCCGAGGTCAGCTTCGAGGACCCCGGCGAGCGCGAGGTCGAACTCACCGTGACCGACGCGGCCGGGCTGACCGACACCGAGACCGCGACGCTGGTGGTCAACGACGAGCCCGCGGTGAGCGTCGAGGCGCCCGACTCGGTGACGGTCGGCGACGCCGCGACCTTCTCGGCCGACGTGGACAACGAGGTCGGCAACGCGACGGTGACGTGGGAGTTCGGCGACGGCGAGGTGACCGGCGAGGAGGTCGAACACAGCTTCGGTTCGACCGGCACGCAGACCGTGACCGTGGTGGTCGAGGACGAGTACGGCGCGACCGCGACCGAGGAGGTCGAAGTCGAGGTCGCCTCGCAGGACGACGCCGAGACCAACGACAGCGAGACCGAGACGACCGACGGTGGCGATACCGACGGGAGCGATACCGAGACGACCGACGGCGACATCCCCGGCTTCGGCGTGACCGCGGCGCTCGTCGCGCTGCTGGCGGCCGCGCTGGCCGCCGCGAGGCGGGCGTCGTAACGAGCCGTTACCCACCGTTTCACGCCGTTCGAAACCGCGATAACGTCCGGTTACTGGCGCAACGGTGGTGAATACTAAATAGGAACCCGCGGCAAGAGCGACCACGACCGACCCACCGAATCACGGTGATCTACCCTGAGTTGGACCATCCCATCCGCAGACGAACTGGACGAATCGTTCGAAGACGGCGACGTGCTGTTCGGCGTCGACACCGACGCCGACGACCCGACCACCGTCATCGCCGACGTGTCGAACGACGACGCGTGGCTCGCGATGCCCTACGAGGAGTCACACACCCTCTCGCAGTGGCGGTGAGCGGTCGCCGGAGGCGACCGCTCACGTCGTCGGCTTGCCGACGGAAGTGAGCGCGAGCGGAGCGAGCGCGAATCTCGCCGAGTATTCTCGGCGGCGGTGAGCGGTCGCCGGAGGCGACCGCTCACGTCGTCAGTATTTCTGACGGAAGTGAGCGCGAGCGAAGCGAGCGCGAATCTCGCCGAGGTTTCTCGGCGGTGGTGAGCGGTCGCCGGAGGCGACCGCGAGCGTAGCGAGAGGGAATCGCCTTTATCTCCTCGGCCCCGACCGTAGCCGTATGGACGCAGTTCTCACCCTGTTCGCACTCCTGACCGGACTGCTCACGGGCGCGCTGTTTCACGCGCTCAACATCCCCATCCCCGCGCCGCCCGAACTCCCCGGGCTGATGGGTATCGTCGGCATCTACGTCGGATACCGGCTGGTGGAGATGCTGGGAATCAGCTTCGACCTGCTGTCTGCGCTGGGTCTGTCGGGGTAGCGACGCCGGGTCTCCCGGGGGAAGGATGCCGGACCAATCGGGCTAGTCGGCGACCGGCACCTCGTACTCGCTGGCCTCGCGCCGGACGCGCTCGGCGTCGATTCGGACGTGTTCGCCGTCGTCGTACAGCACCTCCCCGTCGACCATCGTGAACTCCACGTCGTCGCCGTGGGCCGCGAACACGAGGTGCGAGAGGATGTCGTGCAGCGGCGTGGCCCGGGTGAGGTCGGTCGTGAGTCCCACGACGTCGGCCTTCCACCCGGGTGCGAGTCGGCCGACCTGCTCGAATCCGGCGGCGCGCGCACCGTTGACTGTCGCCATCTCGAAGACCGTCCGGGCCGGGAGCGTGGTGGGGTCGAGGTCCTCGACCTTCTGGAGGAGGCTGGCCTGTCGCATCTCGGTGAACGGGTCGAGGGTGTTGTTACAGGGCGGGCCGTCGTTGCCGAGCGCGACGTTGATGCCCCGGTCGAGGTAGTCCGGAATCGGCGCGACCCCCGAGGCGAGCTTCATGTTCGAGGAGGGGCAGTAGGTGACGTGGGTGCCGGTCTCGGCCAGCACCTCGCGCTCGCTCTCGTCGGTCCAGACGCAGTGGGCCAGCACCACGTCCTCGCCCGTCAGGCCGACCTCGTCGAGCCAGTGGACGTTGCGCATCCCGGTGTCGTCCTCGACCGTCGCCACCTCGTCGCGGTTCTCGCTGGCGTGGGTGTGGATGCGCACGCCGTCGTACTCGTCGGCGAGGTCCCGGACGCCGCGCAGGCACTCCTCGGTACAGCTCACGGCGAATCTGGGCGTCAGGGCGTACTGAATCCGGCCGCCGCTGGTGTCGTGGTACTCCCGGATGAGGCGCTCGCTCTCGGCGAGCGCCTCGCCGGTGTCCTCCTCCAGTCCCTCGGGGGAGTCCTTGTCCATCAGGACCTTCCCGATGCGGCCCCGGATGCCGACCTCGCCCGCGGCCTCGAACGCCTCGTCGGCGTGGCGGACCGAGAGGTGGTCGATGGCGGTCGTGACGCCCGACTCGACGAGTTCGGCGTAGCCGAGTTCGGCCGCGATGCGCATCCCCTCGGCGTCGAGTCCGGCCTCCATCGGGAGGACGTAGTCGAACAGCCAGTCGAGCAGGGCGGTGTCGTCGGCGATGCCCCTGCCGAGCGACTGGACCGAGTGGACGTGTCCGCCGACGATTCCGGGCATCAGCACGTCGCAGGCCCGCCGGTCTTCGTCGGAGTACTGCTCGACCAGTTCGTCGCGCTCGCCGACCGCGACGATGCGGTCGCCCTCGACCACGAGTGCGCCGTCGTCGATGACTGTCTCCGCGTCGGCGACGACGGTTCCCTCCAGCAACATACCACCCTGCCAAAATACCGAGACCGAAAAATAGCTGGCGATTCCCCGGCGGTTCGTCGGACGCCCGCTCGCCCCGCGCCCGCGAAGCGAACAGCTTGAAAGGGCCGCGCGCGCTATCGGGACCCATGACCGACCGCGACGACGCCGGATTCTCGCCCGCCGAGTCCGAGATAGACGACACGCCCACCGTCACCTGCTCGCGTTGCGACCGCGAGTGGGACCTCGGGTACGAACTCGACGACCTCGGCGTGGGCAATCAGGCGGTCGAGCAGTTCGCGCTCGACCACCAGCGCCACACCGGCCACTTCCCCGACGGCATCGCGACGTGGCGCGCGACCTGCCGGAACTGCCCGGAAGCGGTCGAACGACTCTCGGAGGACGCCGCGCGACGCTGGGCCGAGACCCACGCGCGCCACACCCGCCACAGCGTCGAACTCCGTCACGCGACCGACGAGGAGACGGCGATTGTCGGCGAGGAAGACCGCTGAGCGGTTTCGGGTTTGTCTCCACGTTCCACGCCACAGCGAGCCGAAGGCTCGCGCACTAGCTTCAGTACCACGAGCGAGGCGATTTCGGGCCGCCGAGCGGCCCGAAATCGCCGAGCGAGTGGCCCTTTTTTGGTCTCTTCGTGAGCGAAGCGAACGAAGGCTCGCGGGAGTTTACTCCCGCGGTGCAGATTTTTTCGAGGAGGGTGGGCAAGCAGAGCAGACCGCGAAGCGGTCTGCTCTGCGCGCACCCGACGAAGAAAAAAGGGTGGAAGCGCGGTCTCAGTACGACCGCTCTTTCGGCTCGTACGCCTTCTCCTCGCCTTCGAGGATGACCGGCTTGTAGTAGAGCTCCGGGCGACCCTCGTTCCACGCCAGCATCGTGTGCTTGAGCCACTCGTCGTCCTTGCGCTCCTGATGTTCCTGTCGCCAGTGAGCGCCGCGGAACTCGTCGCGTGCGAGCGCGCCGAGCGTGATTGCCTCCGCGAGGTCGATGAGGTTGCGCATCTCGATGGTCTGGATGAGGTCGGTGTTGAACGTCCGCGAGGGGTCGGCGACGTACACGTCCTGATAGGCCTCCCGTACCTCCCGGATGTCTTCGAGCGCCTGCTTGAGGCCCTCCTCGTTCCGGAAGACGTTGACGTTCTGGGTCATCGACTTCTGGAGCTTCTCGCGGAGTTCGGCCTGCTGGACGCCCTCGTCCTTTTCGAGGAAGCGGTCCACGCGGGTCCGCTCGTTCTCGACCGCGCGCCGGACGACCTCTTCGCCGCTGGCGACCGCCGCGCCACCGTCGGCGACCGCGTCCTCGCTTCCGGTCTCGACCGCGCCGGGTTCGACCGGCGTGTCGAGGTCGTCCTCGCGCTCGAACTCCTCCGAGCGGCCGGTCTCTATCTCGGGCTCGCCGAGGTCGGTGCCCGCGGCGTGGCGGCCCGCGCGCGCGCCGAACACGATGAGTTCGGGCAGGGCGTTGCCGCCGAGTCGGTTCGACCCGTGGACCGACACGCAGGCACACTCGCCCGCGGCGTAGAGGCCGTCGATGCAGGTCTGGCCGTGCTCGTCGACCTCGATGCCGCCCATCGCGTAGTGCTGGCCGGGCTTGACCGGCATCGGCTCTTCGAGGCCGTCGACGCCCTCGAAGTCCCGGGCGAGGTGGAGGATGTTTTCGAGGCGGTCGGTGATGCGCTCCTCGCCGAGGTGGCGCATGTCGAGGTAGACGTACTCGTCGTTCACCCCGCGTCCGTTGTTGATCTCGGTGAGTTCCGCGCGCGAGACCACGTCGCGGGAGGCGAGTTCACCGGCGTTGTTCGCGTAGCCGTGTTCGAACATGAACCGCTCGCCCTCGCTGTTGTAGAGGATGCCGCCCTCCCCGCGGACGCCCTCGGAGATGAGGACGCCGGTCGAGGGGAGCGTGGTGGGGTGGAACTGGATGAACTCCATGTCCTCCAGCGGCGCGCCCGCCCGATAGGCCATCGCCGCGCCGTCGCCGGTGTTGGCGACCGCGTTGGTGGTGTGGTCGTACACCTGCCCGAGACCGCCGGTCGCGAGGACCACGCCGTTTCTCGCCCTGAAGCCCTCTATCTGACCGGTCTTGATGTCGTAGGCGACCACGCCGTGGCACTCCCGTTCGCTGGGGTCCTCGTCGTCCGTGACCGCCAACTGGGAGACGTACCACTCGTCGTACACCTGGATGCCGCGCTTTACCACCTGCTCGTACATCGTGTGGAGCATGTGGTGGCCGGTCTCCGCGCCAGCGTAGGTCGTCCGGGCGAACGAGAGCCCGCCGAACGGCCGCTGGGACACCGTGCCGTCGTCCTCGCGGGAGAACGGCATCCCCCAGTGTTCGAGCTGGATGGTCTCCTCGGGGCTGTCCTGCGCGAGGGTCTCGATGGCGGGGGCGTCGCCGAGGTAGTCCGACCCCTTCATCGTGTCGTAGGCGTGGAGTTGCCAGTCGTCGCCCTCGCGGAGCGCCGCGTTGATACCGCCTTCCGCCGCGCCGGTGTGACTGCGCACGGGGTGGAGCTTCGTGACGAGGGCGACGTCCGCGCCCTCCTCGTGGGCCGCGATGGCCGCTCGAAGTCCCGCGCCGCCCGCACCGACGACGAGTACGTCGTGTTCTTGCATGGTTTACCAGAACTTGAGGTTTTGTTTGACCGCTTCCCGCTTGAGTTCCTGGATGTGTTCGGTCAGCGGGATGTCCTTCGGACAGACGTTCGTGCAGGAGAACTGGGTCTGGCAGCGCCAGACGCCGTGTTCCTGGTCCAGCACGTTCATCCGGTGTTCCTTGAGGTCTTCTTCCTCGCGGTCGTCCATCGCGAACCGGTAGGCCTTGTTGATGGCCGCCGGGCCGAGATACTGATTGTCCCCGGCCGCGATGTTACACGAGGACATACAGGCTCCGCACCAGATGCACCGCGTCGACATCTTTATTTTCTCGCGGTTCTCCCGGGACTGGCGCTGTTCTTCGAGTTCGCCCTCGGGCGCGTCGCCCTGGAAGAAGGGTTCGACCGCGTGCATCTGGTCGTAGAAGTGCTCCATGTCCACGACGAGGTCCTTCACCACGTCCTGATGGGGCAACGGTTCGACCCGGACCGGGTGGTCGAGGTCCGAGATCTGGGTCTGACACCCGAGTCGCTGGCGGCCGTTGATGAACAGCGCGTCCGACCCGCAGACCGCCTGCCGACACGAGTGTCGGAAGGTCAGCGTGGTGTCGTAGTGGTCGCGGGCGTAGATGAGCGCGTCCAGCACCGTCATCCCCTTCTCGCGGGGAATCCGAAAGTCGTCGAACCGGGGTTCCATCTTCCCCTCGACCTCGGGGTCGTAGCGGAACACCTTCAGCCGGAACGACTCGCCCTCGACGTCGCCGACGGGGCCGGTCGCGGCCGCTCGCTCGCGACCGGCGTCGCGCTCGGCGCGACGCCGGTCGCCGGGCGACTCCCGCTCTGCGGGTGCTACCTCTGTGGCTTCGGTCTCGGTCTCCTCTGGTTCCTCTTGAATCTGTGTACTCATGTTACATCACTCCGGACATTACGAGCGCGACGTAGATACCCTGCGCGGCGAGCGCGACCGCCGCGACGCCGAGCACGGCCTGAACGACGCGCTTTTTCGTCCCGGTCAGTCCCTGGTTCAGGAGCGCGGCGTAGACGCCGTTGACGCCGTGGAACGTCGCGGTCAGCAGGAACAGTACCATCGTGAGGAGGTAGCCCCACTCGCTCATCCGGGCCTGAGTCCCCGCGAACGTGACCTCCGAGGCGTGGTTGACGAAGTGAAGCAGGAAGAAGTGGAACGCCAGTACCACGACGAGGAACGCCGCGGTGACGCGCTGGAGAAGCCACGAGGTGCTACCGCTCCGGAACGACGAGTAGCGTTCGGCCATCTCAGAACGCCCCCTCCAGGAAGGTGGGAATGCTCGCCAACACGATGATGGCGGTGACTAGCAGCGACGCGTAGAAGCTCTTGTCCTGGGCTTCGAGTCCGACGCCGAGGTCGACGAAAAGCAGGCGGACGCCGTTGAGAATGTGGAAGACGGCGACCGCGAGCAGACCGACCTCCATGACGCGGACCAGAAGCAGGCTTTCGAGCCCTTGAATCGTATCGGTGTACGCGTTCGCTCCAGCGGTGGCGGTACTCAGCACGGCGATGTGGGTGAACAGATAGCCGATGAGTACCCACCCGCTGAACTTGTGGAATATCCAGGCCCACATCCCGGCCGTGAACTCCCGCCACCGGCCGAAGTCTTCGACGAGGCCTCGATTGTACGATTGACTCATACTTGTCCGTTCGTGAGGTTGGACTGTGGGCAAATAGAAGTTACGAGAATCTTGCCCGGCGGAGCGGCGACGCTCGGACGACGGACCGAACCGTTCGGTCAGTCGTCGGAGGTGATCGCACCCGAGGTGTCGGAGTCGGCGACTCGGGACCACGCACCCGACTCGAAGTCGATGGCGTCGTTCCACTTCGCGGCGAGCGACGACACCGCGAGGTCGCCCGTGACGTTGTTCATCGTGGCGATGCGCCCGAGTATCGGGTCGACCCCCGCGACGAAGCCGACGATTTCGAGCGGCAGACCCAGCGCTTCGAGGATGATAGTGAGCATGATGAGGCCCGCACCGGGGACCCCCGCGGTCCCGACGCTGATGAGGACCACGGTCGCCAGCACCACGACCTGATCGCCGAGACCGAGCGGAACCCCGACCAAGTTAGCGGCGAACACTGCCGTCACCGCCTGTCGGATGGCCGCGCCGTCCATGTTGATCGTCGCGCCCAGCGGGAGCGAGAAGCCGTAGACGCTCTCGTCTATCTTGAGGTTGTCCTCGGCGTCGGCGATGGTCACCGGGAGCGTGCCGCTCGACGACCGGATGGAGAACGCCGTCACCATGGCGTCCTTCGCGCCGTCGAGGAACGCGAGCGGCGATTGACCCAGCAGCCCCGCGACGATGAGTCCGAGGTAGGTGACCGCGATGTGAACGACGATGCCGATTGCGATGGCACCGACGAGCGTCGCCAGCGAGAGCGCGGCCCCGACGCCCGTCTCGCCGAGCGACGCCGCCGTCAGCGCGAACACGCCGACGACGCCGTACTCCATCACTCCCCAGACGATCTTGAACAGCGCCTTCGTCCCCGCGTTCACCAGCGAGAAGAACGTCTCCGCACCCTCGCGGACCGCCTCCTCGTCGGCGGTGTCGCGGACCAGCGCGAGCGCGAGTCCGAACACGACCGCGAAGAAGATGGTCGGCAGGAGTTCGCCAGCCGCCATCGCCGAGAGCGGGTTCTCGGGCACGATTCCGAGGACCACCTCTGCGACCGACGGGGCCTCCGCCGACTGGGGCTCCCCGCCCGTGAACTCCACGCCGGTTCCGGGCTGGACGATGTTCGCGACCGTCAGCCCCACGACCGCCGCGATGGCGGTCGTGGCCGCGTAGAGACCGACCACGGTGCCGCCGACCCGCCCGAGTTTCGACGGCGAGAGCTTCGCCATCCCCGAGAGGAGCGTGAACACGACCAGCGGGACCACCAGCATCCCGAGCAGGTCGAGGAAGAGGTCGCCCAGCGGTTGCAGGACGGTCGCCCGCTCGCCGACCAGTAGCCCGACGAACGCGCCGAGCAGGAATCCGGCCGATATTCGATACACTATCGGCACCGAGCGATACCGGTGCCAACCGCGACGAAGTGTTCTTCGTGGCATCTCGCCCGACGCTTGGGAGCGGTCCCATCAATCGATGGCGGTAACGACCACACTCACCGGTAGCTGTGACCCGACTGCCCGACTACTGGCGGCGCGCAACTGCTAGCGGCCCACGACCGCCGCCTACCTTGTCTCGGGCGGCGGGGCGAGTTCGCCCTCGCCCTCCGAACCGCCGCGCGCCCGGTCGCGCTTGAGCGCCCGCCGGGTGTCGGCTTCGAGTTCGACCATGTGACACAGCGGGTTCCCGGGGTAGACCACGGGGTTCTCCAGCACGCCGACGAGCAGGCCGGTGAAGGGTGCCCGGACGCGCTCGGTGTCGGTCTTGAAGGGGTTGGTGATGGTGCAGATGACGTCGCCCTCGTAGACCAGCGAGCCGCGGTCGTGGTGCATCTCCACGAGACCGCCCGCGTCGGCCCGGAGCCACGTCTTCTCCTTGTCCTCGTCGATGACGGTCCGCCACCCCGGCCACTTGACCGACTCGGTCCGGTGAACGCCGTACTCCGCGAGCACGCTCTCGACGCCTTCGAGCCCGCGGTTGATGAACTCGCGCTGGAACCGGTGGGCCTCGCCCATCTCGATGGTGATGGTGGGCGTGCCGTACTCGCTGGCCTCCCGGCGGAGCGCGCCGGTCGGCCCCTCCGAGGAGATGATGACGTTCGACCCGAACGCCTTCGCGAGGCGGGCCACGTCGGGGTCGTTCATGTTCGCCCGGACGTGGAGCATGTTCGTTCGCCCGCGCGTGGACGTGTGGAAGTCGAGGCCCACGTCGCAGGGCGCGAGGAAGTTTCGGAATATCTGGTGGGCCATCCGCTTGGCGCTGGTCGAGTCGGGACGACCCGGGAACGACCGATTCAGGTCGCGGTCGTAGATGGGGAGGTAGCGCTCCTGAGCGATGAAGCCCGGAACGTTCAGCACGGGGAGACAGACCAGCGTGCCACAGAGCTCGTCGTGGTTCCACTCGTGGGCGACCTCCCGGACGACCTCGATGCCGTTGAGTTCGTCGCCGTGGGCCGCCGCCGACAGGAACACGGTCGGACCCGGCTCCTCGCCGTTTACGATGGTGACGGGGATGCGAACCGGGTCGCCCAGATACGTCTCGCTGATGCCGTAGCGGATGTTCTGGGTCTCGCCCGGCTCGACGATGCCGCCGTTGTACGTGAACGCGCCGTCCGCATCCGACCCGGCCATGTCACCCACTCGGACCGCGCCGTATATAAATACGCGGCAGTCGGTCGGCGGCCTCGAACGTCTTGGAACGCCGTCACGACGCGTCTGTGTGGCTTTTTAAGGGATGGCGTACAATGTCCGAACACAAATGAGCAAGGACGGTTCCGGGGTCGGCGTGGGCGTTCTCAGTCTGCACAACAGCAAGGAGACGAAGGCGATTCTGAACGCGCTGGAGGACCTCGGCCATCACCCCGAGTGGCTGCGCGAGGAGAACACCGCGGTCAGCATCGAGGACGGGACGGTCGACTTCGAACCCGAGGTCGACATCGTGATAAACCGGCTTCTCCTCTCGAACACCGAACAGCCCTCCGAGGCGCTGGGACTCGCCAAGATATACGACTCCGCTCTACCGGTGATAAACCCCCCGAGCGCGGTGATGACCGCCATCCACAAGTTCTCGGCGGCGACCGCGCTCGCCGACGCCGGGATTCCGGTGCCCGACGCCCTGCTCGCGCTGTCGAACGACCGCCTCAACGACGGCCGAGGGGACTTCGGCGAGGAGGCGGTCTACAAGACGGCCATCGGGACCCACGGCGGCGGGACGTGGAAGGTCGGGCCCGACGAACTCGTCAACCCCCGGGTGGGCGACCGGCAGGCGTTCCTCCAGGAGCTCATCGAGCGCGACGAGGGCGAGCACCGCGACCTCCGGGTGTACGTCGTCGGCGACCGCATCGTCGGCGCGATGAACCGATACGCGCCCGACAACGACTGGCGGACCAACGTCGCGCTGGGCGGCGCGGTCGAGAACGCGACCGAGAACCTCCCGCGGGAGGTCGCCGACATGGCGCGCGAGGCCGCCGACACCATCGGGCTCGACTGCGCGGGCGTCGACCTCATCGAGGGCCACGACGGCTGGTACGTCCTCGAAGTCAATCCCACCGCGGGATTCAAGGGGCTGTTCCAGGCGACCGGCCGGAGCCCCGCGCCCTACATCGCACAGCTCGCGGTCGAGCGCGCTGGCGGCACCGTCGACGAGGCGCAGGTCGAGGACCTGTCGGCGACTCTCGACGACTCGGTGCCCGCATGCAAGCCCCGTCCCAAGGAGACCGGCCCGGCCGAACCCGTCGTCATCGGCTACACCGAGGAGGTCATCGTGAGCGGCACCAGCGGCTCAGAGAACGTCCTCGCCAAGTCCGACACCGGCGCAACCCGGACGAGCATCGACACCAAGCTCGCCGCCAAGATCGGCGCGGGACCCATCAAGAGCATCGCCCGCGTCAAGTCCGGGTCCAGCAAGTCGAGCAGGTCCCGGCCGGTCGTGGACGTGGTCGTCGGGGTCGGGGGCAACCGCCACACGGTGACCGCGAGCGTCGAGGACCGCGGCCACATGGACTACCCCGTCCTGCTGGGTCGGGACATCCTGAAGCACTATCAGGTCAACGTCCAGAAGCGCGTCGACCAGGAAGAGGAGACCGAGGAGGAAGAAGAGGAGGAAGAAGAGGAGGAAAAAGAGCGAGGAGCGGCGTAACCGACCGAACCGCCCCTTCGCCCTCGGTGGGGGCTCGACCGACGCCTTCGTGTCGGCAAGGCGCGACCGAGAGACATATTCCGCCGCCGTCCCTGCTACCACTACCGCGACCATGATGGAGGAGGCCATCCCCGTACTGCGAGAAGACCCCGTGATGGAGCGACTCATCGAGACCCACGACCCCCACACCGAGCGCGACTGGTCGGCGTACGAGCGGCTCGCGGTCTCGATAATCAACCAACAGCTCTCGACCGCGAGCGCAGAAGCCGTCCGGGGGCGGGTGTTCGACCTGCTCGACGGCGAGGTGGTGCCCGAGACCGTGCTCGCGGCCGACGAGCAGGCGCTGCGCGAGGCCGGGCTCTCCGGGAGCAAGGTCGCGTACCTCCGGAACGCCGCGCGGGCGTTCCGGCGCGACGACTACACCCGGGAAGCGCTCGCCGACCGCTCGGACGAGGAGGTCGTCGAACTGCTCACCGACATCACGGGAATCGGGGAGTGGACCGCCCAGATGTACCTCATCTTCGTCTTGAAGCGCGAGGACGTGCTCCCGCTCGGCGACCTCGCGATTCGGCGGGGTATCGAGCAGTTGTACGGCGAGGGCGACGGGATGACCCGCGCGGAGATGCGGGAGGTCGCCGAGCCGTGGCGTCCGTACCGCAGCGTCGCCACGCGCTACATCTGGGCGGAGTACGAGGCCGAGTAGCGTCACCGCCCTATGGGACGGCGGGGCCGAACGTCAGCGGGGACCGTCTCAGGCGACGTTCTCCTCGCAGGCGGCGAGGTCGAGGTACTCCGAGAGGGGCGACCCGTCGTTCGACGTGAGTCGGACGACGTTCGTCTCGGGGTCGAGCGCGACGACGCCAGCGCTCTCCAGGCGGGGAAGCTGGTTGTGGTAGAGGGCCGCGCGAACGCGTTTCTCGTCGGCACCGTCGTCCTCCCACGAAGCGACCTGCTCGGCGAGTTCTTCGAGGGTCACCGCACCACCTCGGCGTCGGAGAGCGTAGAGGACGTACCGTCGGCGGTGGTTCGAGAGGAGGTCGAGCGCGGCGTCTAGCTTGGGGGAGATGCCGCCGTCCTCCTTCGCGTACCCGTCGGACACGTCCGGGGAGTCCGCGTTCATCATGCGACTGTATCCGTGTACCGGGGGACAAAAAGTACTTCACCTAAACGATTAGGTTTCGTCGCGGGTAACGCTTAACCCCGGGGAGGAACTACGTCGTGACGCGTGCCTCAAGTCCCCGCCCGAGCAGTCCCACGCGGGAGCGATGACAGCGCGGAGAACCCGGGTGCGCGACAGACACGGGACCGTCACGCCCGAAGGTGACCGCCGCCGGTCGTTACCGGCTCGACGTTCGGCGTTGCACAGCAACGCCAGTTCACCGGCTACCGCCGGTTCACCAAGTCGTGGCGCTCCGCGCCACGCACGCCCGGCACGAGGGTTTGCCAGCCGACTCGGCGCGCCGCCACGGGATGACGCTGGAGGTTAGTGTTCCGGGCGACAGTATTCCACTCATCCGATAGCGTAGACGTTCTCGTCCCACGAGCCGAAGAAGGCGAATCCGTCGACGACCGCGAGACTTCCCTCGACGGCTCCGTTCGTCGAGAACTGCCACCGCTCTTCCCCGCTCTCGGCCGCTAACGCGTACACGAATCCGTCCCTGCTCCCGACGAGGACGGTGTCGCCGACGACGGTCGGACTGCTCCGAACCTCCGCACCCGTCTCGAAGCGCCAACGCGGGTCCCCGGTTTCGACGTCGTGCGCGTAGATCGACCCGTCATCGCTTCCGACGAAGACGGACTCGCTCGTCACCGTCGGACTGCCGTAGATCGGTGCGTTGGTCTCGACCGACCAGCGTTTTTCGCCGCTGTCAGCCGCTACTGCCGTCATTGCTCCACCGGCGTCGGTGACGAAGACCGTTCCGTCAGCGACTGCAGGACTACTGAACACCCGTTCTCGGGTGTCGAAGTGCCATCTCTCGGTCGCTCCGTTTCGCGCTACTGCATAGACGCGTCCGCCGAGATCACCGACGTATACGGTGTCTTCGACCACTGCCGGAGTAGTATCGACCGCGTCCTCGGTCTCGAACCGCCATCGTTCGGTCCCGTCTGCGACCGTCAACGCGTGGACGGCTCCGTGTACGCTTCCGACGTAGGCCGTCCCGTCCGCAACCGAGGGGCTACCGATGCGGTGGTCTCCGGACTCGAACCGCCACAGTTCAGTACCGCTGTCGGCCGCTAGCGCGAACATCGCTCCGTCGCTACTGCCGGTGAAGACAGCACCTTCGGCGACCGTTGGACTGCTGCCGACGACAGCCCCCGATTCGAACCGCCACCGCTCGTCGCCGGTGTCGGTCGCCAGTGCGTAGAGGTCCCTCGTCAGCCCGGTCATCACGTACACCGTGCCGTTTGCGACAGCGGGGCTACTACGAACGATGTCGTCTACGCTGAACCGCCATTGCTCCGTAACGCCCTCGGTCGGGAGACCCATTTCAGGAGGACTACCGGTTCGTGCACTGTCGAACTGAACGGTCGGCCAAGACGGTAGCGCTTCTCCGGGAGCGACCAGTGACTCCGACTCGAAGACACCCTCGTCGGTCGAGTACCGGACGCGAGTCACCCCTCGGGCGACCCGCTCGCCGTCCACGACGAGGTCGATGGCTCGTACCGCTCGGAGTGCAACCCCCCAGAAGGTCCCGGGCATGAATTCGAGCCTCATCGAGCCGGTGACAGTTGACGCTTCGAGGCGGCTCGAAGCGGGCTCGACGGTTCCCTCCCACGACTCGTCGGCGCGTAGCTCGTCGGCGACGAGGAAGCCGGTGATAGCAGTCACTGTCGCTCGGTCGCGGTTCGAGGAGATTTCCAGCGTTCCATTCTCCGTATCGATCTCGACGACCCCAGTTCCGAGTTTCGAGTCCTCGGAGATGAGCCCGGACGGATCCGGTAGCTCCCGGTTCAGTATCTCCGACGGGTCCCTCTCTGCTTCACCGATTGCGTGGACATGACCGCCGTCGCCTCCCACGAATATCGCGCCATCGACTACTGCCGGACTGCTTCGGATCGCGTCCTCGGTTTCGAGATGCCACCGCTCCTCGCCAGCATCGGCGTCGATTGCGTACAGTCGGCCGTCGTCGCTTCCGAGGAAAACCGTGCGTTCGGTCAACGCTGGACTGCTCGCCACGGGGCCATTCGTCCGGAACCGCCATCGCTCCTCCCCGCTCGCCGCGTCGAGTGCGAACACAGTACCGCCAGTCGTGGCGAGGTAGACGTCTCCGCGGTCGGTCGCGGGGCTCACCAGGACGGCCTCCCCCGCGTCGAAGCGCCACCGCTCGTCCCCGCGGTCGGTGGTCAACGCGTGGACGATACCGCCCGAATCCCCGACGTAGACGCTTCCATCGACGACGGTCGGACTACTCACGACTGGACCGTCGGCGTCGAATCGCCACCTCGGTTCGCCACTGCCAGCCGACAACGCGTAGACCGTCGTGTCGAGACTCCCGACGTAGACGGTTCCGTCGCCGACTGCGGGACTCCCCCAGATACGCCGCCCGGTTCGGAAGCGCCACTCTTCGTCGCCGCCCTCGGTCGCTATCGCGTACAACGCCCCGTCGTCGCTCCCGACGTAGACGGTTCCGTCGGCTACGACCGGGCTACTCCGGATCACACCCTCCGTCCGGACGGACCACTTTTCCCCGCCGTTCTCGGCGGTTATCGCGCGAATACGCTGATCGTCGCTTCCGACGTAAACCGTACCGTCGATAACTGCGGGGCTACTTCGTATCGGTCGTCCGGTTCGAAACCGCCACCGCTCATCACCTGCCGGAGTGAGGGCGTACAGCTGTCCGTCTTCGCTTCCGACGAACACAGCGTCGTCGGTTACCGCCGGACTGCTCGTTACCCCCCGGTTCGTTCGAAAACGCCAGCGCTCCCGGATTCGCTCTCTCGGTTCTCGGATGTCCGAGTCGTACCCCGTGTTTCCAACGTCGTGCTGGAACATCGGCCAACTTCGGTCCCGGTCCTCTACAGCTAAATTACGCTCGGATGCTAACCGATACCCTCTTTGGTCTTGTTCATTATAGGAAATACTAATCGATGGTATCGCGGTGAGAAACGAGCGACGCGAGACTTCTGAGAACTCACCCATACCACAAACCCTCTATTCCCTGCTTTTTAGATGTTGTATACAGTATTCCGGAGATACGGCAGAATTCCCAAAATACGTGTCAGGAATCTCTGTATACTCGGAGTGTATTGTAGGATTTGAGGATTACTATTGGGTCAAGGTCGCGTTACGTGCGCCAGGGAGATATCCGGGCGCGATAGGTATGTTTCAGCTGTTCACTCACTAATACCGGTGTCCCAAGGCGGTTTCCTGTCAGCAATTATGGCAGGACTAGATTCCAAATCACGTTGAAATCCGGTATTCTCATTTGTTAACGTTCAAGAAGTGGTTTTCAATTTGAACAAACTACCGGCACTAATAGCTACGTTCTCGTGAGTCGTATTGCAATGTCCGATGACCAATCCGACAACAGGGTCGATGGCATCGTACGGCGAAACCTGCTAAAGGGGTTCGGCGCGCTCGGACTTCTAGGTGCAGGTTCGAGCGTCGGTGACGTCGCGATGCAAACGGTGCGAGCGCAAGACGAACCGCTGACTGCGAACAACACCAGCCTCCGAGTGCTTCCGACCGACAGCTCCGAGGAACGACAGACCTACGAAGCGTCTCCCAACAGTCGGGCACGCGTGTTGCTGTCCGGCGACGTAACTCCCGACGGTGGAGCACCCGAAGACGACAGCGTCAAGTTAGCGTACCAGCTCTTCTTCGTGGAAACGTTGGAGGACGGCGAACTGGAGATGCGGCAACCGAGATTCGGTCAGGGACGTCCGCCCTGTTTCGCCGGGAACGTCGGCGTCTCCATAGAGACGGGTGACTTCGATCAGGAACACCTCTTCAACTTGGAACCGCTGGCCCCGCGACAGGGAGATCGGACTTCCTACACGGTCTACGCTATCGTCGCCGATCTCGGGGGTCTCGACGACGGAGAGGGCATCAGCGTCGAGGGGAACGTGTTCATGCTGGAAGACCAGTTCGAGGTCGCCGCGCCGGGAACCGCCGACACCACTTCGGAAGAAGAGACGACCGAGGAAGGCGAAGAGACGGCGACCGAAGAAGAAGAAGAAGAAGAAGAAGGCGAAGAGACGACGACCGAAGAAGAAGAAGAAGGCGAAGAGACGACGACCGAGGAGGGCGGAAGCTAGCGGTCTCTCTGCCGTCTCTTATCGAGCACTTGCTGTCGAACGGACAACAGTCAGCGTGAGTCGGTGACTATGAGCCGAGGCGAACACGAAACGGGCGAGAGCGCCCCGTCGATAGTCCTCGACTTCGTTACGACGGGAAGCGGCTTTTCGCCGGGCGAACGTCCGCCGTTCTCCCGAACCACCGTCTTCGAGGACCGACCGGAGAACACCGTAGACGTCGTACTCGCACTCGACCTCCCACCCGAAGCGACCGTCCCAATGGCGAATCAGGTGACGGTCGTGGAGAGAGACACCGGCCGCAACGGTGACCGGGCCGTCGTCGATACCAGGTGCGCCACCGAACGCGTAACTGCTGGCCGCGACGGAGCAGTACTACGGGGCCACCGTTTTAGCGTCCACGGTTTGGGCCCCGTCGGGACCGACCGCGCGGTCAACGAGTACGTGGCGATAGTCGTGTTGACCGACATGGGTGAGATGGCGACGACGACCGCGACGACCGATTTCAGCGTCCGGTCGTCGACTGGGAACCCGTCGTAGCCGTCGGTCGGACGAGACTACGAAACCGGGGGAGAACGGACTCGTCGACGAGGGCCGAGCCCTCGGTCGAGTTCACTCCAGGTCGAAGCGGTCGAGCGTCATCACCTTGTGCCACGCGTCCACGAAGTCGCGCACGAACTTCTCCTCGGCGTCGTCGGACGCGTAGACATCCGCGACGGCCCGGAGCCGGGAGTTCGAACCGAAGACGAGGTCGGCGCGAGTGGCCTCCCACTCGACCTCGCCCGTCTCGCGGTCGCGGACCTCGAAGGCGTCCTCGTCGTCCGAGACCGCGTCCCACTCGTAGTCCATGTCGAGCAGGTTCACGAAGAAGTCGTTGGTGAGCGTCTCCGACTCGTCGGTGAAGACGCCCCGGTCGGAGTCCCCGTAGGTCGCGTTCAGCGCGCGCATGCCGCCGACCAGGACCGTCATCTCGTCTATCGTCAGGTCGAGCAGGTCGGCTCTGTCCACGAGGATCTCCTCGGCCGGGCGCTCGGCCTCCTCGCCGAGGTAGTTACGGAATCCGTCGGCCTTCGGCTTGAGAGCCTCGAAGGACTCGACGTCGGTCTGCTCCTGAGAGGCGTCGGTTCGGCCCGGCTCGAACGGGACCTCTACGTCGTACCCGGCGTCCTTCGCGGCCTCCTCGACTGCGGCGTTGCCGCCCAGCACGATGAGGTCGGCCAGCGAGACCCTCGTCGCGTCGGATTGAGAGTCGTTGAAGTTCTCCTGGATATCTTCGAGGGTCGAGAGCACCGTCTCTAACTCCTCGGGCTCGTTGACCTCCCAGCTCCGCTGGGGTTCGAGCCGGATGCGGGCCCCGTTCGCACCGCCGCGCTTGTCGCTGTCGCGGTAGGTCGAGGCGGCGGCCCACGCGGTCTTGGCGAGCTGGGAGACCGACAGGTCCGAATCGAGAAGCTTCCCCTTGAGGTAGCCGACCTCCTCATCGCCGATGGTGTCGTAGTCGGCGTCGGGGAGCGGGTCCTGCCACAGCATCTCCTCGTCGGGGACCTCCGGACCGAGGAACCGGGACGGCGGGCCCATGTCGCGGTGGGTCAGCTTGTACCAAGCCTTCGCGAAGGCCTGCTGGAACTCGCGGGGATTCTCCTGGAAGCGTTCGAGAATCTCCCGGTAGTCCGGGTCGCGCTTCAGCGCGACGTCGGTCGTCAGCATCATCACGTCCTCCGTCTCCGAGGGGTCCTCGACGCCCGGCGCGGCGTCGTCGAGTTCGCCGTTCTGCGTGGTCCACTGCCACGCGCCGCCGGGACCCTTCTCGGGCCACCAGTTGTAGTTCAGCAGGCTGTCGATGTAGCCCATGTCCCACTGGGTCGGCGTGGTGTTCCACGGCCCCTCGATGCCGCTGGTGATGGTGTCGGCACCCTTCCCGGAGCCGTGGTCGCTCTTCCAGCCGAGGCCCTGCTCCTCGATGGGAGCGGCTTCGGGCTCGGGACCGACGTGTTCGTCGGGGTCGTCGGCACCGTGGACCTTCCCGAACGTGTGTCCGCCAGCGATGAGCGCGGCCGTCTCCTCGTCGTTCATCGCCATCCGGCCGAACGACTCGCGGATGTTCTCGGCCGACGCTTCGGGGTCGGGTTCGCCGTCGGGTCCCTCGGGGTTCACGTAGATGAGCCCCATCACGGTGGCACCGAGACCCTCCTGAAGTTCGCCCTCGTCGTCGAAGCGCTCGGAGGCCTCCCACTCGTCCTCGGGCCCCCAGTCGGCCGCCTCGTCGGGCGCGAAGTCGTCCTCGCGCCCGCCAGCGAAGCCGAACGTCTCGAAGCCCATCGACTCCAGAGCGACGTTCCCGGCCAGAATCAGCAGGTCGGCCCACGAGAGCTTGCGGCCGTACTTCTGCTTGACCGGCCAGAGGAGTCGGCGAGCCTTGTCGAGGTTCGCGTTGTCGGGCCAGCTGTTGATGGGCGCGAGTCGCTGTCTGCCGCCCGACGCGCCGCCCCGGCCGTCACCGGTGCGGTAGGTTCCGGCGCTGTGCCACGCCATCCGGATGAAAAGCGGGCCGTAGTGGCCGTAGTCGGCGGGCCACCAGTCCTCCGACGTGGTCATCACCGCTTCGAGGTCGGCCTTCACCTCTTCGAGGTCGAGCGTGCGGAACTCCTCGGCGTAATCGAAGTCCTCGTCCATCGGGCTGTCGTCGCGGGCGTTCTGGTCGAGGGGCCGCAGGTTCAACCGATTCGGCCACCACTCCTGATTCGATCCGGTCATCATCGGTGAATTGCCACGTTTCCATCTTAAGATTTTCTAATCCGATAACGAAGTCTCCGATGTGACCGAACCAATCTTACGGAATCGAGAATTTTTGTGAGTGATGGTTCCCCTCGCGTCTCTGAAACGGCAAACGGATACCGGTTCCCGTCGAGCGCTCGCCGAGGGAAGACGCCAGACCGATTACATAACCCTCCGAGGCGGTAAATTTTACATATTAACCCATAATTAGATTGTCCCTCGCCGGATTCTGTGGTATGTCACGACATGAACTGCGACAGACGCACGCTCATCAGATCGGTCGGGAGCGCGGTCGGGACGGCGACCGTCCTCGGTAGCCTCGGGACGGCCGCGGCGTCCGGGTCGTACACCAACCACTACTACAGCGGCTTCGACTACTGGAAGTACGTCCCCGACGGCGTCGGTGCCGGGGACCCGCTGGTGGTGATGCTCCACGGTTGCGGCCAGACCGCAGACCAGTTCCGCGAGGAGACGCGGATGAACGAGGTCGCCGACGAGGAGGGGTTCGCGGTCATCTACCCCGACCAGTACAACGCCCGGAACGGCGCGATGTGCTGGAACTGGTTCTACGACTCGAACACCACCCGCGGAAACGGCGAGGCCGAGGTTATCGCCGGGATGACCTTGGAGACGGTCGAAGAGGAGGACCTCGACCCCCAGCGGGTGTACGTCGCGGGGCTGTCGGCGGGCGGCGCGATGGTCCCGAACCTGCTCGCGGAGTACGCCGACGTGTACGCCGCGGGCGGGGTCCACTCTGGTCTGGAGTACGACGCGGCCGACACCGCGACCGGCGGCACGTCGGCGATGACCTACGGCGGTCCGGACCCGCAGGCGAAGGGCGAAGACGCCTACGAGGCCATGGAGGACTACGGCATCACGCGCCCGGTTCCGACCATCGTGTTCCACGGCACCGACGACACCACGGTCTACCCCGTGAACGGCCATCAGGCGGCCGAACAGGCCACCCAGACCAACGACCTCGCGCTCGACGGCGACGACGACGGGAACGTCGACTACGACGCCGACGAGGTCGCGGAGAGGTCCTCGGAGGACTACGACTACACGACTTACGAGTACCACGACGAGGACGGCGACTCGCTCGTCGAGAAGTGGCTGGTCGAGGGCATGGACCACGCGTGGTCCGGCGGCGCGTCTGGCGGCGAGTACACCGCGCCGGGCGGCCCGGACGCCAGCCGAATCGTCTGGGACTTCTTCGAGGGACGGACGCTCGACTGAACGCGAACGGAGACAACAATGACACGAAACCCGAACGACACCACGGAAGGACGGTTCGACGAGAACGCGACGCGACTGAACCGACGAACGCTACTGAAGACGATGGGCGTCGCGGCGGTCGGCGGCTCCGCCGCCGTCGGCCGCGCGCCGACCGCGAGCGCCGCCGACGGCGAGTACACGTCCGAGACCTACGACGGTCGGACGTACAAGAAGTACGTCCCGACCGGGGCCGACGGCTCGACGGAGATTCCGCTGGTGGTGATGCTCCACGGCTGTACCCAGAGCCCCGACGGCTTCAAGGACGAGACGCGGATGAACGAGGTCGCCGAGGAGGAGACCTTCGTGGTCATCTACCCCGACCAGACCACCGGCGCGCACTACAACGAGTGCTGGCAGTGGTTCAACGACGACAACACCACCCGCGGGAACGGCGAACTCGCGCTGATCAAGGGGATGGTCGACGACGTGACGGACGACCACGCCATCGACGACTCGCGGGTCTACGCCGCCGGGTTCTCGGCGGGCGGGGCGTTCGTCCCGAACCTCGTCGTCGAGTACGCCGACGTGTTCGCGGCGGGCGGCGTCCACTCCGGACTGATGTACGACGTGGCCGAGACCGAGTCCGAGGGGACCACTACGATGTCGGGGTGTTCGTCGGGACCGACCGCCGAGGAGGAGGGCCAGCACGCCTACGACCGGATGGAGAGCAACGGCATCACCCGGCCGGTCCCGACCGTCGTGTTCCACGGCACCGACGACACCACGGTCGACCCGTGCAACGGCGAGCAGGAGGCCGAACGCGCGACCGTGACAAACGACCTCGCGCTCGACGGTGACGGCGACGGCGAGCTAGACTACGCCCCCGACGAGACCACCGACGGGTCGGGCGACAGCCTGAGCTACACCCGCGAGGAGTTCGCCGACGCCGAGGGGACCGTCTGGGTCGAGCAGTGGCTGGTCGAGGGCATGGGCCACGCGTGGTCCGGCGGCGCGTCCGGCGGGTCGTACACCGCGCCGGGCGGCCCCGACGCCAGCCAGCGTATCTGGGAGTTCTTCTCACGGTTCACGCTCGGCGGCCCCGAAGACGGCGACGATGGCGACGACGGCGGTGACGATGACGACGGTGACGACAACGACGCGCCCACCGCCGACGCGAGCGCGAGTCCGACCGACCCCGACACCGGCGAGACGGTCGAGTTCGACGCGTCGGACTCCTCGGACCCCGACGGCTCGGTCGACTCCTACGAGTGGGAGTT
The DNA here is from genome assembly GCF_024138125.1 of Halorussus salilacus. Taxonomy (NCBI): domain Archaea; kingdom Methanobacteriati; phylum Methanobacteriota; class Halobacteria; order Halobacteriales; family Haladaptataceae; genus Halorussus; species Halorussus salilacus. The sequence continues at coordinate 2,947,516 of NZ_CP099993.1, read as the reverse complement.
CGGCGACGGCGCTACAGCGACCGGCGAGACCGCCACCCACAGCTACGACGACTCGGGCGAGTACACCGCGACGCTCACTGTCACCGACGACGCGGGCGCGACCGACACCGACTCGGTGACCGTGACGGTCGGGGACGGCGGCTTCGAGGGCTACTGCGGCACCGACGACAACTACGCCCACGTCGAGGCCGGTCGGGCGTGGACCGACGGGAGCTACGCCTACGCCGAGGGCTCGGACGAGAACCTCGGCCTCTACAACACCTACGAGACTGCGACGCTGACCGAGACCTCCGAGGGCTACTTCGAGACGACCGACGGCTGTTGAATCGGTCCGCGGGCGTCGGACGCGCCCTCGGGTGGGGTTTCAGCTCCCGAAGAGCAACAGGATTACCGTGAGCACGACGAGTAGACCGAACCCGAGAACGATGAATCCGACTCCGGCGAGCAGGACAACCCTCGTGTAGCCGACGACGAAGAGTATCGGCGTGATAACGGCCGAGACCATGGCCGACAGGGCGACTGCACCCCCGGTTTCATCGCTGTCTATGCTGAGCAAGAGGAGAGAGCACATCGCGATGATGAGGAAGTAATCGACGAGGGCGTACAGGACGTTGATGCGGAGCGGCCCCGAGACGAAAAGCGGCGCGTACTCGGGGGGAAACGCCTCCGTGAAGTCAGATATCACCGCAGACGGCGCGCTCGTGACGCTCGAAGCCACCTTCTCGGAACTCGACTTGGGCGGCGACCGCTGGGTGACATCGAGTTCGACCTCCTTGCCGCTGCCGTTCGAGTGGTTCGTCCCGAAGTAGTAGACGGCCTTGGCGGTGACCGGATACGTGCCCGGTTCCCCGGGGTCGATGGCGATTTCGGTGCCGAACTCCCCGCCGGGGTCGAGCGTTCGCGTGGCGACGTACTGGCTGTCGCCCTCGTCTACGTCTGCGACGCCAGCGACCGAGACCCCGCTCGGGGCCTGGAAGATGAGTTGGACCGTCATCGGTCGCTCGTTCGTGACGTAGTTCACGGCGCTGAATCTGAGCCGCGCGTTCTCCCCCTCGTCGACGACAATCCGTTCGGACGAGAGGTAGATAGAGGTCCGCTCCGTCGAGATATCGATGACGTCGGTCGTCTTGTTGGCCGACTGGAGCGCGTGCGGGCCGTCCGCCGACGCCTCACCCGGGACCGTGACGCCGCCGATGGCCACCGGGAGGAGTACGAGCGCGGCGAGCAGGAGAATGGAGGCGCGAACGGCCGAGGGTTTCATCTAAAGATGTCTGAGTTATCGCCCGCACTTATTTCTTTATCTGTAGATGTGTCTCGCTCGAACCGCTCGGCGGCCGAGTCTCGCCTTCCCGGAAGGAAACCGTTTTTCGCCCGCGCTTCGAACCCCCGGGCATGAACGTTCGAACCGTAGCCGACCTCGGCCCCGACGACCGGCGGGCGCTATTCGACCGGGACGCCGGAGTCGAGGCCGTCCGCGACGACGTGCGCGACATCGTCTCCCGCGTGCGCGAGGAGGGCGACGTGGCGGTCAGGGAGTTCTGCCGGGAGTTCGACGGCGTCGAGGTCGGCAACCTCGACGTGACCGACGAGGCCGCGCGCGCCTACGAGCAGCTCGACGACGGGACTCGCGCGGCCATCGAGGACGCCGCCGGGAACGTCCGGGAGTTCCACGAGGCCCAGCTCCCGGGCGACTGGCGGCGGGAGTTCTCGACGGGCCGTGAACTCGGGCGGCGCTTCCGACCCATCGAGCGCGTCGGCGCGTACGTTCCGGGCGGCGCGGCGGCCTACCCCTCCAGCGCGCTGATGAGCGTGATACCGGCGAAGGTCGCTGGCGTCGAGCAGGTCGCGGTCGCGACCCCGCCCGCCGACGAGATGAACCCCGTCACGCTCGCGGCCATCCACGCCGCGGGCGCAGACAGGGTGTACAGCGTCGGCGGTGCGCAGGCCATCGCCGCGATGGCCTACGGCACCGAGACGGTCGATAGGGCTCAGAAGGTCGTCGGCCCCGGCAACAAGTGGGTCACCGCGGCCAAGGCCGAGGTGCGGGGCGACGTGGAGATCGACTTCCTCGCGGGACCCAGCGAACTGCTCGTGGTGGCCGACGCGACCGCGAATCCGGCGTTCGTCGCGTCGGACCTGCTCGCGCAGGCCGAACACGACCCGAACGCCGCGGTCGCGCTCGTGACCGACGACCGGGACCTCGCCGAGGCGGTCGCCGAGGAAATCGACCGGCAGGCAGAGGAACGCGACCGCGAGGACACCATCCGCGAGGCGCTCGCCAACGACACCGGCGGCCTGTTCGTCGCGCGGTCGATGAGCGAGGCCGTCCTGTTCGCCGAGGAGTACGCCGCCGAACACCTCTCGATTCAGGCCGACCGCGACGAGGAACTGCTCGACCGCATCGACTCGGCGGGGAGCGTCTTCCTCGGCCCCTACACCCCGGTTGCGGCGGGCGATTACGCCAGCGGGACGAACCACGTCCTCCCGACGAACGGCCTCGCGAAGCTCACGGGCGGGCTGTCGGTCGACACCTTCCTGCGCTCGACCACGGTCCAGCGGCTCGACCGCGACGCGCTCGGGGACCTCGAAGGGACCATCACCACGCTCGCGGAGGCCGAGGGACTGGAGGCCCACGCCGAGAGCGTCCGCAAGCGGTTCGGCGACGGTGAGTGAGGCGAGCACGGGATTTCGGGGGTTTTCGCTAACTAAAACCCTCACGGTTGGGAGTACTCGCGTGCTGAATAAAGAGGATGTATTCACTATCCCGTACAATCGATAATTGGCGTCAGAGATATAGTACTGCCCTAATTGGGGGCAGGAAAGCACTGTCTCCCCTCCCCAGATAATAGATACTTCCTGTCAACACATACTGGATAGTTCACTTGATTGGTCGGCGGAGCCGTCCCATTCTATCTAGTTCAATGAACGCCTCTGGAATCGTCTCAATTCCCGGCCGGTCCGGTGTCCCTTCGTCAGGTTCATAGAGAGTGGGCTTGTTTGTCCGATTCCCAATCGCCGTGTCGAGTCGTTCAAAGACCCCATCGCCACCTTCTGGAACTTCGCCGAACCGTTCAAACTGGAAACCGGGGTACGTGCGTACCTCTCCGTCAACATTCTCCAGTTCGAAGAACCGGATTGCTCGGGGCGCTGCGTACCCGACCACGACGATATCAAGGCCCTTGACATGGATTGCCCCATAGGCACCACCGGCCGAAATCCGTCGAAGTGTATTTTTGCTTCGGGTTTCAGCCGCGTTGTCGCTGTCGTCGGGGTCTAAATTCGTTCCCATCCCGAAATCAACGACACCGATACCCCTCTGAGTGAGCTCGCGGCAAGTAGACTGAGGGAGGTCGGGGTTATTACGGTGGAGTACGATTGTTGCACCTTCGTTGGAAAACGATTTTTTGGTGTTCTGACTTGACACAGTAGTCGTGTTCCAATTCCATCCCATTCAATCTTTGGCCTGGTTTAGTGGTAAAATAACTCCCTTGACCGCTGGTGAGCACTAAGAGGTACGCACCATAGATTCAGCATGCCTACTGAAACCGATCAGATCTAGAGGATTTCAACGTGGTCACTCCCTACGGTTTCGCGCATCTTCACCGACCACAGGATGCGCCGCGTCTGCGCTCGCGGTGCGAGCGCAGACGCACGCGGGGAGGAACGGGGCGCGGTGCGGTGGCGGTGCTGTGCGGTTGCGATGCTGTGCGGTCGCTGTTTCTCCTCGGTACCGGGAGTAGCTAGCGCCAGCGTTCGGACCGTCGGATGGCGACTCGACGATTCCGAACCCGCTAGCTATCGATACTCCTCGAAAGGACCGTGCCCGAAAACGGAGACCTCCGATTCTACGTCCTAAAGCTCTCGCCGCACCCGCACTCGCTGACCACGTTCGGATTCTCGACGTGGAAGCCCGCGCCCTGCAGGCCCTCCTCGAAGTCGACGACGCTCCCCTCGATGTAGTTGAGGCTCGCGGGGTCGACGAACACCCGCAGCTCGTGGTGCTCGTAGATGGTGTCGTCCTCCTCCGGTGCCTCGTCGAATCGCATCCCGTAGGAGAGGCCAGCACAGCCGCCCTGCTGGACGAAGAGTCGGAGTCCGGCCTCGTCGGCGTCGAGGTCCTCGCTGTCGAGGAGCGCGAGCGCCTTCTCGGCCGCGGTCTCGGTCACCTCGATTTTGGGCGTGGGGTCGGCGTCGGGGGCGGTATCGGTACTCATACTCCACCCTTTCTCGTCCGGGATGTTAACGTTGACGCCGCGGGCCGAAGACGTTCGGGTGCGAGGTTACTCCTCCAGTTCGAACGCCACCGTGACCTCTGCCTGATACTCGCGGTCCTCGACGCTCGCGAGTTCGACGCCGAGTTCGTCGACCTCGACCCACTTGATGTTGTCCAGCGTCGCTTCCGCGCGGTCGATGGCGTCGTCTGCCGCCTCGTCGAAGCTCTCGGGGCTCGTGCCGATGAGCGTGATCTTCTTGAAGACCATAGCGCGTGTCAGTTCGGCGCACAGGAATGTAAAGTTACTCGCCCGATAGGAATCGCTCTCACCGGGAGTTCTGCGCGTCTGCGCTGGGTTCGTACCGGGAGTTCGGAAGGAAACACAGCAACGCAGACCTCGAAAGCCCCCGCCCGCTCGCGGTCGCTGACGCGACATATCCGCGCCTTCCCGCACCGCGCGGCGCGGATAGGGGTCGCGCAGGCGACCACGTAGAACGCGAGCGGGCGGCCCCTTTCAGTCCCACCCGGGAGAATGGTTCACCGGCCGATTCACCGTGGACTGTGTCACCGGCAGATTCACCGTGGACTGTGTCACCGGCCGAACCCGGTTCAGTCGGCCCGCTGGTCGCGCCCGTCGAGGTGCTCCTCTAGCGCGCCCACCACGTCGGTGAGGTAGGCGGTCCCCCAGACCGCGACGATGATGCCGCCGACCGTGTTGAACATGAGGTCCTTCATGGTGTCTTCGAGGCCGTACTGGGTCAACACCGTGCCGGTCCCGAACATCGCGGCCGCCTCGCCGATGGCGAACTCGAGGACCTCCCAGACGACGCCGAACGCGAGGACGAACAGCAGGATGAACACGAACATGAACTTCGGCGGGAGGTGAACGTCGTCGATGTGGCGGTCGATGGCGCGCGCGGTCGAGTAGCCGATGGCGGCCACCAGCGACGCCGACAGGGTGTGGGTGACGTTGTCCCAGCCGATGCCGAGAACGGTCATCCGCGAACTGTACGGCCCGAGCGTCCCGACCGCGTGGAGGAACACCGCGGTGGTGATCCAGAGGGTGAGCCCGGCGTCCATCGGGATGTCGTAGTCGCGTTCGAGTACCGCGGGCAGGAACGTGACCAGAAACGCGATTCCGGCGTTGACGACGACGCCGGGGTTGCCCCGGTCCAGACCGATGAAGAAGACGCCGACGAGACACACCTCCATGACGCGGGTCAACTGCCGCTGGCGTCTATCGGAGACCCGGAGCCTGTCGCGTATCCTCATTCGGTCTCACCCGCCTTCTCGCCGACATCGTCGGGCAGACGCGAGTCCAGTCGCGCGAACCGCCGGAAGTACCACTCGAATATCACGCCCGCCAGCCCGCCGACCGCGGTCGCCGCCACGAAGTCCCACATCAGGCGGTGCTCGTTCTCTATGAACGCGGTGCCGAGGTACACGTCCGAGAGCCACTGGACGACCGCCCACACGCCCGCGGCGGCGATGGTGGCGATGACGACGAACAGCACCGCGAACCAGTGGGTCATCTTGACCGTCGTGAACAGATGGAGTTCGACCGCGACGATGAGCGCCAGCGCCGCCACCGAGAGGTAGGTCGCGACCCGCGAGGTGAGCACCACCGTCGCCAGCGTGCGCCCGAGAATCGGGAGCGCCGCGAGCGCGAGCACCTCCCACGGGAGCATCATCGTCGCCGTCCGGTGGACGACCGCGGGCACGAGCGCCACGCCCGCGACGAACGCCGCGAATCCGGCCCAGAGCAGGTCGCCCCCGAGCAGGCTCTCGACGGCGACCAGCAGGATGAACACGACGAGCACCCATCCGAGCGCGGCGTTCGCGCGCTCGTCCTCGACCACGCTGTCGAGTCGGGTGACGCGTTTGGCCATACCACGCGGATTCTCACCCGGAGTACAAGAAAGTCGTGGTCAGCGGTCGGTCTGGACGGGTCGGTCCAGACGGGGCGGTCCGGACGGGTCGGTCGCGGTCGGTCGCGGTCGGTCGCGGTCGGTCGCGACCGACCGCGACGCGAACGGGTCCCCACCGGTCACGCCGCGAACGCGTACACTCCGGTGTAGGCGAGCGCGGCGATGCTGACGGCCCCGAGCCCCGTCAGCACCCACGTTATCGTCTCGTCCCACTCCGCCGAGAGCACCGACCGCGAGGGGTGCAACTGGGGCGCGACCCCGACGATACCGACCGAGAGTATCGAGAACACGAAGTGGTACGAGACCTCCATCGTGGGCGCGGGCAGCGCGAGCGCCGCGATGGCGTACGCCGCGCCGACCGCCGCCCGCGCGTCGACGTGCGCGAGGAGACGCTCGTCGTTCGCCCGGAGGTAGACGTACCCCGCGACCCAGATGGTCGCGAGTTCGACCCCGAACACCGCGAGGAGATTGAGCGTCGGGTCGCCCAGCAGGACGACTCGCGAGTCGAACGCCAGCAGGTCGAAGGGGTAGAAGAACCCCGGCGGTTCGCCCGTCAGAACGTCGCCGAACGGGTGGCTCAGCAGACCGACCAGCGCGGCGACCAGCAGTTCGCGCGGCCCGAGGTCGGTCGTGCCCGCGGCGACGACGGCGACGCCGACCCCCGCGAGCACGAACAGCCCCATTATCGCGGCCCCGAGCGGGCCGCTCTCGACGAACGCCGCGCCCACCAGCGCGGCCCCGAGCGGGACCGCGGCGACCCGGGCGCGGTCGCTCGCGGTCGCCGCGAACGCGACCGCGGCGACCGCCCCGACGACCAGCGAGTGGGTCACCGCGCGGTGGACGAGGGTCGAACTCCCCCAGAACGCCGACGTCAGCTCCCAGACGCCGCCGACCCCGGCCTGCGCGAGGCCGACGCCCGCATAGGCCATGTCGACGTCGGGGACCGTGGCGAACGCGGCCGCGACGACGCCGAACGAAAGCGCTCGCTGCGGGGACCACCGCCGGGACGCCGCGGCGGTCGCCAGCGCGAACGCGACCATCGCGTGGCCGACCATCATAGGAGCGTCCCTTGGCACTCCGGAGATATAAGCCTCTTCCCGGTCGGACCACCCCGGACCCCCGCGAAAACAGGACCGCTCGGGCGAGCGAACCCCGCTCGCCGCGGTCGTCGGTTCCCGTGCCGTAGTCGACGGCTCGGAACGCCGTGCAAACGCCAGCAGCCAGCCGACGACCGACCCCGGAGCGGTTCGACGCCCCCGCGCCGGAACGGGCCACCTCCCCCAGTTGGCCCGTGCCGCGCGCGAGCGCCCCGAACCGCGTTCGGCCGTCCGCCGGTCCGCCGCGGATTCGGTCCGCGGATCCGACGCGTCGTGTCGTTGGGAACTCTCGCCCGCCGGACGCCCCCGTATCATCCGTCGGGCTACATCTCCGTAGGCCGTCATCACGAATAAACGGTCCAGACCGTTTTCGCGGATTCGACGCCGAAAGTCGCCGTTTCTCGGGCTACCGACGTATCGTCCGGCATCAACGCGGTATTACGCTGTGGAACCCCCCGCGCAACGGGTCGCTAACCGCGGCGGTCCGGTGGACATCTTTTAGTCGGAGGCGGGGGTAACGTCTCACATGGTAGAGAAACCGGACGTTGGCGAGCTGACACCCCCGGACCGGACGCTGATGGGCCCCGGACCGAGCGAGGTCCACCCGCGAGTGCTTCGGGCGATGAGCACGCCGCTGGTCGGCCACCTCGACCCCTCGTTCATCGAGGTCATGAACGAGGTCCAGGACCTCCTGCGGTACACCTTCCGGACCGACAACAAGTGGACGATTCCGGTGTCCGGTACCGGGTCGGCGGCGATGGAGGCCGCCATCGGCAACGTCGTCGAACCGGGCGACACGATGCTCGTTCCGACCAACGGCTACTTCGGCGGCCGGATGGCGGAGATGGCGACCCGCGCCGGGGGCGAGGTGGTCCACGTCGACGCGCCGTGGGGCGAACCCCTCGACCCCGCCGACGTGGCCGAAGCGTTCGAGGAACACCAGCCCGACGTGTTCGGGTTCGTCCACGCCGAGACCAGCACGGGCGTCCTCCAGCCGGAGGTGTCGGAGCTGACCGACGTGGCCCACGACCACGACGCGCTCGTGATCGCCGACACCGTCACCTCGCTTGGCGGCGTCGAACTGAAGGTCGACGAGTGGGGTGTCGACGTTGCCTACTCCGGCCCGCAGAAGTGCCTGTCGTGTCCGCCGGGCGCGAGCCCGCTCACGCTCAACGACCGCGCGATGGAGAAGGTCCTCTCCCGCGAGGAGGACGCCCGGTCGTGGTACCTCGACCTCTCGTTGCTGGAGGGCTACTGGGGCGACGACAGGTCGTACCACCACACCGCGCCCATCACGAACGTCTACGCGCTACGCGAGGCGCTCCGGCTCGTGGCCGAGGAGGGCATCGAGGAGCGCTGGGAGCGCCACCGCGAGATGGCCGGGGCGCTCAAGGCTGGCGTCGAGGCGATGGGGCTGGAGATGAACGCGCCCGACGACTACTGGCTCCCGAGCCTCAACGCGGTGCGGGTGCCCGAGGGCGTCACGGACACCGACGTGACGGGCTACCTGCTCGACCAGTACGACCTCGAAGTCGCCACCGGGCTCGGCGATCTCGACGGCGAGATATTCCGCATCGGCTGTATGGGCTACTCCGCCCGGCCCGGGAACGTCTCGTATCTCATGGCCGCGCTCGGCGACGCGCTCGACGAGCAGGGCGCGGACGTCGACGTGGAGGCCGGACTCGCCGCCACGGCCGCGAAGCTGGGCGAGCGCTGACGCGACGCTCGACCGCTCGTGAGTTCGAGACGGCGGCGTTTCGCTTCGAGAACGACCGCGAAAATCGACCGCTTCTGACTGCAAAAATCGACCGCGAAAATCGACCGATTCGGGCGACCGCGGTCGCCCGAATCGGTCGGCGGGGACCTCAGACCGCCGGAGCCACGCTCGGCGGTGCGCGCGTTACCTCGTAGTCGCCACACTCCCTGACACCGATTATCGCCCACTCGTACTCCGGATCGAGATGTCGAAGTCGTCGCCGGAGTTCGGACGCGTACTCCTCCCACGTTACGAAACAGCGCATGTCGCCGTCGTCCGGCGTCTCGTCCGAATCGGCCATCGCCGTGACCCGGACGGAACGCCACTTTCGCTCGGCCCGGAACTCGCCGCCGTCGTCGCCGGACACGGCGTAGCCTAGGTCGGTGAAGATAGACCGCGCCTGTTCGATGGGTGGTGTGCTAACAGGGGCCATCCATGTGGTGGTAGGACGGAGTGGGTAATAAACCTTCTTGCGAGCTACGACAGGCGGATGGTCGGGTTCCGGTTTTGGGACGCGAACTCCTCGATTTCTCCGGACTGACGCAGTTCCTTTATCTGTTCGCGCGCCGCCTCGCGGTCGATTCCCGCGACCGTCTCGGCCACGCGGAAGACCTTCTCCTCCGGGACGCCGCGGTCCTCGGTGACCGCTCCCCAGTGGTCGCCCTCGACCTCGGTGGTCTCGTCCTGTATCACCCGAACCACATGGCGGATGTCGTCGGTGTCGGCGATGGCGTCGTGCCAGTCGGGCGGGTAGACGCTGATGCGGTCGCCGCCGAAGTCGTAGAAGCGCCCGCCCTCCACCCAGTCGTCGCTGTCGACCACCCGGTCGTCGAGCGCCGCGAGGTCCACGTCGAACCGCACCGCCTCGGCGTACGCCGCGAGCGTCTCGCGGTCGACGCCTCGGGGTCCGCGGTCGATACTCCGGTCGTCCCCGTCGGTCGCCCCCCGGCGGGTCGCGTGGTGGGATTCGATGATTCGGACGAAGTCGTCGAGCCGGAGGGTGTCGTCCCTGTTTTCGAGTTCCGCCAGCACGTCCTCGCGGACGTCGGTCATGGAACCGTCACCCAGCATTCGGTCATGGCTCCTTCTTCGGGAATCGCGTCCAAAAGTCGAGTGGCCGATTCGCTCGCGAGCGGACCCTCCGCCCGGGCGTCACTCGTGAGCGGCGTCCCACTCGGTCGGCTTGCGGATGTTGCCACAGACGTTGCACTCGATGCGGCCCATCGGGTCCATCGCGTTGTCGATTTGCTCGCAGTTCCCGCAGAAGTAGCCGTAACGGTCCTCGCCCGCGTCACCGGTGTAGACGACGAAGAAGGGCCCCTTCGACCCGCGCTCGCCCTCCTCGCGGGCGACGTACACCGTCCGCCCGTCGTCCGTCGTGGTCGCGTCCATCACCGCCGCGTAGTCGTCCGAGGGGCTTAGGGGTACTGACTCGCGACGCCGGGAGGGAGTAGTTTTTCAAGCAGGGAGCGAGTACCCCGACCCATGGGCGTGAGGCCACCACAATCGAACTCCGGCGACGACGGGCCCGAGGTCATCGAGTTCGGCATCGCGGAGGTGGCGGCCGAACTCGACGAGGCCGACCTCTCGTTTCCCGCGACCGGCGCGGAGGTCGTCAGCACGCTGTCGGACCCGCGCATCGACTACAACGCCAAAGGACACGCGGTCGCGCTCTCGGAGGCGCTCTCGGAGCTCGACCGCGACCGCTTCGAGAGCGAGCAGGAACTGCTGAACGCGCTCCACCCCGTCTTCGAGCGCTATCGCAACTCCCGGTCGCCCGGCGTCATCGAGCGCGTCCGGGCCGCGCTCCCGCTCTAATCCACCTGCTTCTCCCCTCCCACGACACCGCCGAGCGCGAACAGCGGGAGGCCGAACGTCGCTCCGACCAGCGAGCGGTAGGTCGCGTCCGCGAGCGGGGACACGACGTACGCGAACGCGACCGGTTCGCTGGCGATTCTCGTGGCGGCTATCGGGAGCGCGAGGAGACCGAGCGCGAGGTATCGACCGGCCACGCTCCGCGGGGTCCCCGCGACGAAGGGAACGACGACCGCGACCGACCACGAGAACGTCTCGACCGCAGCGTCGAAATCGGGAAGGGCGAGGAGGTGTGCCCAGAACAGCGCGAGCGCCGCGACGCACGCTATCGCCCCCGCCCGTCTCGGATCGACTCGCCGGTCGCGGCGCAGTTGCCGTTCAGCGAGAACGCCGACGAGGGCGTACGTCAGACCCCACCTGCGAAGCGCGCCGAGGCTGGGCCACGTATCGAGACCGGGAACGAGCGCGAGTCCGGCGGCGACGACGCCCGGGGCCACCAGCGCGACCGTTCCGAGGGCGGCGACCGACGCCGCGGCTCTCGACCGCACGCCCGTCACTCCAGCCGCCGCATCTGTTCTCGATGGAGCGTCACGATGAGGTCCGAGAGGACGCCGAACATCAGCAACTGCACGCCGAACAGGATGGCGAACGCCGAGACCAGCGCCAGCACCTCGTGGCTCTCGCGGGGAACCTTCACGAACCACTCGTAGGCGACGTACCCGGCCATCGCGACGCCGAACAGCCCGCTCACCACGCCGACGCTTCCGAAGTAGAACATGGGATTGCTCGTCTTCGCGAGCTGGTAGAGCGTGACGAGGATGACGCCGCCGTCCCGGAGCGGGTGGAGGTTCGTGTCCGACCCGTCGGGGCGGGCCTCGTACCGGATGGGGACCACCGTGGTCGGGACGCCGTGCTTGACGCACTCGACCGCCATCTCGGTCTCGACGCCGAAGCCGTCGGCGTCGAGGTAGAAGTCCTCGACCGACTCGCGGGTGAACGCCCGGTAGCCGCTCAGGATGTCCTCGAAGTTCTCGCCGTGGACGTGGCGGAACACCCAGTTGAACATCGCGTTGCCGAGTCGGTTCAGCCGCGACATCGCGCCGTCCTCCATGTCGGCGAAGCGGTCGCCGATGACGTGCTCGTACTCGCCTTCGAGGAGGGGTTCGAGCATCGCGTCGGCGTCCTCGGGCCGGTACGTCCCGTCGCCGTCGAGCATCAGGACGTACTCGGCGTCGACGTGGCGGATCGCCTCTCGGATCGCCTGTCCCTTCCCGGTGCCGGACTGCTCGACGACGCGCGCGCCGCGGTCTCGGGCTATCTCCGCGGTGCCGTCGGTGGAGTCGCCGTCGACGACGAGAACGTTCTCGAACCCGCGGCTCGTGAACCCCTCGATCACGTCGCCGATGGTCGCGGCTTCGTTCAGCGTGGGGATGAGAACGCACACGTCCTCGAACTCGGCCATTGGCAGGGTGTGGACACCACGTCCGCAAAAGGCTTACTTCTCGACCGCCGCCCGATACCCGGGGAGCGATGTCCGGAGACCACGCCTTTCGCGCCGACTCGGCGACACCCCGAAACAACAGTATGTTATAACCCGATTCCATATTCCACGGTATGAACAGCCTCGTGGCCGCCGCCGGGGCGCTCGTCGCCGTTACGGCGTTGCCGTACCTCGCATTCCTCGCGCTGTACGCGTGGGTCCGGCCGAGCGGGTCGCCCGCCGACAAGCGCGACGCCGAGCCGACCGTCAGCGTCGTCCTCCCGACGTACAACGAGTCGGGCATCGTCGAGAAGAAGCTCGACGACCTGCTCTCGCTCGACTACCCGATGGAGAAGGTCGAACTCGTCGTCGTGGATTCGAGCGACGACGAGACCCCCGAGGTGATCGAGGAGTACTTCGCCGACCGCGAGCATCCCGACCTGACCCTCATCCGCGAGGAGGAGCGCCGGGGACTCGCACCCGCGCTCAACGACGCCTACGCCGCCGCGGGCAACGAGATGGTCGTCAAGACCGACTGCGATTCGTACGTCGCCGACGACGCGCTCCGGGAGGCCGCCGCGAACCTCGCCGACCCCGACGTGGCGGCCGTCACGGGCCAGAACGCCGAGGTCCTCGGCGGGAGCGAGGTCGAGGCGGGCTACCGGGGCGTCCAGGCACACGTCCAGACGCTCGAATCGCACCTCGACTCGACGCTCATCTTCCACGGTCCGTTCTCGGCGTTCGAGAACGACGCCATCGTCCCCCTCGACCCCGAGTCGCTCGCCGACGACACCGAACTCGCGCTCAAGATTCGCCGCGGCGGCGACCGCGTGGTCTTCGACCCCGCGGTCCGGTACAGCGAGGCCTCCCACTCGGACTTCGGCAAGCGCCGCCTCCAGAAGGACCGCAGGGGGATGGGACTCATCCGCCTGCTCGTCCAGCACCGCGACGCGCTCGGGAAGTACGGCAACTACGGCCGGGTCGTCCTCCCGTTCAACTGGTGGTTCATGGTGGCCTCGCCGTGGCTCGTGGCGCTCGACGCGCTGGTCGTCACCGCCGCGGCGGTGTCGGTCGCGGGCCCCGCGGGTCTGGCGGTCCCGGCCGCGCTCGCGGGGTTCGTCTGGCTCGGACAGAAGGACCTGCTCGGCCCCCTACAGGCCGTCTACGCCGTCCTCGACTCGCAGGTGTCGCTGCTCCACGCCGCGGTCGAACTCCTGCGCGGGGAGGGCGACGGGACGTGGGAGGTCGACGAGGAACTCCGCGAGGCGTTCGACTGAGGCCCGCGGATGAGAGTTCTCCAGGTCACACCCCGGTACCCGCCACGCACCGGCGGCGTCGAGACCCACGTCGCCGAGATAGCCGAGCGACTGGTCGAGCGCGGCCACGAGGTGACGGTCTTGGCGGCCGACGCTGGCCGCGGGGTTCCCGACCGAGAGACCCGGAACGGCGTCGAAGTCCGTCGATTCCGGGGGTTCGCGCCCGGCGGGGCCTTCCACGTCGCGCCCGGAATCGCCCGCGCCGTCGCCCGTGCCGACCCCGACGTGGTCCACGCCCACAACTACCACTCCCTGCCGGTCGCGTTCGCGGCGCTCGGGGCGAGCGCCGCGTCGGTCCTCCACGGAGCGAGCGACGCGCGATTCGTCGTCACGCCCCACTACCACGGCGCGAGCGCAGACCCGGTCCGGGACCGACTGCTCTCGCTGTACCGACCCCTCGGCGGGTGGGCGCTCCGCCGGGCCGACGCGGTGGTCGCGGTCAGCGACTGGGAGCGAAGACGGCTTCGCGCCGACTTCGGCGTCGAGGCGACCGTGATTCCAAACGGCCTCGACGTCTCGCGGTTCGCCGACGCGACCCCCGAGGACCGCGACCGACCCTACCTGCTCTGCGTCGGGCGACTGGAGGAGTACAAGGGCGTCCAGCACGCCGTCCGGGCGCTCGCCGACCTGCCGGAGTACGACCTGCTGGTCGCGGGGTCGGGCGACTACCGCGACGAACTGGAGCGACTCGCCCGCGAGGCTGGCGTGGCCGACCGGGTGGCGTTCCTCGGCTACGTCGAATCCGACCGCCTCCCCGGACTCTACGCCGGGGCCGAGGCGTACCTCGCGCTCTCGGTGTTCGAGTCCTACGGCATGACCGTCGCCGAGGCCCTCGCGTCGGGGACGCCCTGCGTGGTCCGGGAGGCGGGCGCACTGGTCGACTGGACCGACCGCGCCGACTGCGTGGGCGTCGAGTCGGTCGCGCCCGAGGACGTGGCCGCGGGCGTCCGGGCGGCGGTCGGGCGCGACGCGCCCGACGCCGCCCTGCCGACGTGGGACGACGTGACCGAGCGCGTGCTGGCGGTGTATCGGTGAGTTTCGAACTCTCCGGAGTCGCGTTTCTCATACAGAGCCACTCGTCGCACGGTCTCGCGCCTTCTCCACCCTCGTCACGGCGCGCGCTGGCGCGGCACGGCGGTGTCGTGCCGCGCCATCAGCGCGCGAGGGACGACCGAACGAGCGGAGCGAGCGAGGGAGTCGGTTGGGGAGGCGTGTGGCTGTCGCGGTCGCGGTTGCGGTGGCGGTGCGGTTCTCATAGGTACCGGGAGTAGCTAGCTCCCGACACCGAAATCCGAGTTCCTCTCTTCCGGTTCCAACTCCAACTCCGAGCGCGGTGCAACCGTTTCTCGGCACCACATCGAGCGAACCCGTCGAACGAGAGACGAGTAGCGTTTTAAGCGCCGACCGACTGCACGCGAGTATGAACGTCCTCCTCGTCACGGTCGACTCCCTGCGCGCCGACCGGGTGAACCCGGAGGTGATGCCCGCGACCCGCGCGTTCGCCGACGACGCCCTCGAATTCACCGAGTGCGTCGCCAACGGGCCGTCGACCCCGGCGTCGTTCCCCGCCATCCACGCCAGTCGGTACTTCGCGAGCATCGAGGGACTGGGTCTGCCCGAACCCGGACGCGACGACGCCATCCGGACGCTGGCCGAGACCCTGCGCGAGGAGGGCTACGCCACCGCGGGCTACACCGACAACCACTTCGCGAGCGGGTCGTACCGCTACGACCGCGGGTTCGGCGAGATGTACGACGCCAGCGGGGCGGCCGAGGCCGGGCGGCTCAAGCAGTTCGTCCAGTCGAACCTCGACAAGGACGGACCGCTGTTCAAGACCATCGAGGCGGTGTACAACCGCGCCGACGCGGTGTTCGCGAGCGCCACCGGCAACGACAGCGAGTACGAGCGCGCCGAGTCGCTGAACGACCGGGCGCTCGGCTGGGTCGACGACCGCGAGAACGAGTGGTTCGCGTGGCTGCACTACATGGACGCCCATCACCCCTACGAGGCTCCCGACGAGTACCAGCGCGAATTTCTGGACGAGCCCCTCCCGCTCGCGCGGTGTCGGGGCCTCTCGCGGAAGGGCACCCACCACCCCGAGGAGGTCACCGACCGCGAGTGGGAGCTGATTCGGGGGCTGTACGACGCCGAGTGCGCCTACGTCGACGACCAGTTCGCGGCCCTGCTCGACGCGCTCGACGACCGCGGCGAGCTCGACGACACCCTCGTCGTGTTCACCGCCGACCACGGCGAACTCGTGGGCGAACACGGCCACGCGGGCCACCCGCCGGAGTTCTGGGAGGGCGTGCTCCGGGTCCCGTTCGTGGTGGCTCACCCCGACCGCGGGGCCGCCACCGTGGACGGACAGGTCCGGCTCATCGACGCGGCACCGACGATTACGGACGCGCTCGGCCTCGACGCGTTCGACGGTTGGGAGGGCGCGTCGGCCCTCGACCTCGCCGACGGCGAGGTCGAGGGCCGCGAGTACGCGTTCGCCGACGTGGGGCGTCAAATCGAGTACGCCAGATGTTGCGCCCGCCGGGCCGACGGCTGGAAGCTCCTCCGGCACGCCGACGACGGCGAGTTCTGCTTCGACGTGCGCGAGACCCCCGACGAGCGCCCCGAGGACGACCGTACGGGCGAGTCCCCGCCGGAGTACGCGGAGCTATCGCGAGCGCTCGACGACCATCGCGAGCGGATGAGGCGGATGCGAGAGGGCGGCTCGCGCGGTATCGACGAGGACGACGAGATGGTCGAGGACCACCTCAAGGACCTCGGCTACATGGAGTAGTCATTCGAGGTAGCCAAGTTCCGCGAGCCGGTCGCGGGTGTCGTCGTCCACGTCCATCCGCTCGCCCCCGGCGACGCCCGACCCGAACCCCGCGAGCGCGGCGTCGAGGTGGTCGGGCACCGAGTCGAGGGGGTCGCCCTCCAGATACCCGTCGAGGGCGAACGCCGCGCGTTCGCCCGTCTCGGGCACCGCGACCAGTTTCTCGCCGTCGTGCCAGACCGCGCGCTGATTGTAGCCGTACGCCGTCTCCTCGCAGAGCAGCGGCCGGTCGCTCGCCGCCTCGGCGAGCGACCGGCCGCTGAGGCCGTCCGCACTGTTGAGGTCCTCGGGGCCCCCGAGGACCTCGGGAACGTCCGCGCCGAGCGCCGACAGAATCGTCGGCGCGACATCCACGAGCGAGACGGGGCGGTCGGTGACTCCGGTCTCGACGCCGGGCGCACGAACCCAGAGAGGAACGCGCGCCACCTCTTCGAGCACGCTGTGGCCGTGGTCGGTCGCGTAGTAGCCCCGGGGGTCGTGGTTGAGTCGGCGCTCCAATCCGGGATGCTCCCAGAAGGCCTCGCCGTGGTCGCCGCAGACGACGACCACGGTGTCGTCGGGGAGGTCGGCGAGCAGGTCGGCGAGGGCGTCGTCGGCCCCCCGAATCGCGGCGTCGTAGGCCCGGAGTTTGGCGTCGCGATAGGATTCGAAGTCGTCGCCTCCGTCCCCGGTCCCCTCGCGGAACCGCCAGTCTTCGAGGCCGTCCGTCTCGGGCACGCCGAACGTCTCGCGGTGTTCGTCCGGGATATCGAGGGGCGCGTGGGGGTCCCCGAGGTGGAGGTGACAGAACCACCGGTCGCGCCCGGACAGCCACTCGCGGGCCGCATCGACCCGCTCGCTGGCGTCGGTGTACCTGACGCTGACGTGCCGGAACCGGTCGCCGACCGCCTCCTCGGCCATCGGAATCGCGGTCACCATCCCGGTGTCGTAGCCCGCCGACTCCAGCAGGTCCGGGAGCATCGGGACGTCTGCCCGGGGCCTGCTGGGGAACTGCTCGGAGGAGAGGTTCCGCGGGTCGGCCGCCATTCGCCCGCCGTGTTCGTGGGGGTACCGCCCCGACAGCAGGGAGGGTATCGAGGGGAACGTCCACGAACTCGGGGCCTTGGCGTTCGAGAACGCCGCCGCCTCGTCGGCGAAGCGGTCGAGCGCGGGCGTGGTCGGCCGGTCGTGGCCGAACCCCGAGACGTGGTCGGCCCGGAGGCAGTCGAGTACCACGACGAGGACGTTCCGGGGGTCGGTGACGGTCAGGTCTGCGCCCGCTCGGCCGCCGAACTCCCGGCGCTTCCGGCGCTTTCGCCAGTGGGCCACGCGATGCTTCAGGTCCATCCACGCGTTGTTCGCCCGCGGGAACCGCTTCAGGGGGTTCATTCGAGGTACCCCAGCTCGCGGAGGGTCTCCTCGACCTCCTCGCCCGCGCGCTCGCCCGCGGCGTCGGTCGCGGTCGGCGGGCCGACCGCGACCTCCCGCTCGGTCGCCTCGCCCGCCAGCGCGTCGAACCGGACCTCGCCGTCGGCGTCCTCGGGGACCGGCGAGCCGAGGTAGTGGAGGAGTGTCGGCGCGAGGTCGTAGAGGTCGAGGTCGGCGCTCCCGGTCGCGACCCCCTCGCCCCACCCCGCGAAGATTCCGGTCGGGCGGTGGGTCGCGAGCCACTCGGTGGTCTCGCCGAACACCTCGCCGCCGATGGCCTCCGGGGCGTCGACGCCGGTCGCGTACTCGACGAGCAGGTCCGGGCCGCGGGGTCGCTCGCCGGTGTAGACGTCGGCGGGGTCGTGGACCGCCGCGGCGACCGGGTCGCCCGCCGGGGTTTCGAGGGATTCGAAGTCGCTTGCGAGGTCCTCGGCGTAGGCGTCGGCCGCCGCGTCGTCGGGGAAGGCCTCGCGGTTGACGTAGACCGGACCGCGGCCGAGCGAGACCGCCCTCGTCTCGGTCCAGTCGATGGCGGCGTCCTGAATCGCGACCCGGCCGCTCTCGCTCGGGAAGAACCGCTGGAGCGACTCGGGCACGAGCGACTGGGCGAGGTTGACGAGGCCGAGGCGGTCGACGACGCGCTTCAGGCGCTCCTCGGTGAGTCCGACCGTCGCGAGCAGGTCCCGAGTTTCCGAGTCCTCGACGACGAGGTCGCCCCGCTCCAGTAGCCACTGGTTCACGAGGAATATCTCGTCGATTTCCGCGAAGCCGTGGTCGCTCATCAGGAAGACGGCCTCGGCGTCGTCGCGCGCGAGCAGGTCGGCGAGCAGTTCGTCCACGCGCTCGTAGGCCGCCCGGAGCTTCTCGGGGCGGTCCCACAGCCGGTGCTGGAGCGTGTCGGTCGCGAAGAGGGTGGTGTGGACGAGGTCGCACTCCTTCTGGTCGGCGAGCCACGTCGCGGCCGCGAACCGCTGTTCGAACAGCTCGCGGGCCTCCGCGACCAGTTCGTCGGGGGTCGCCTCGTCGAGCACGAGGTCGGGCTTGACCCGGTAGTCGGGAATCGCGTCGAGGAGGTCGGCTTTGAGCGACTCGGGGCTGGTGAACTCCTTGCGCTCGCTCGCGGGGCTTCCCGCGATGGTGAGGACGGCTCCCTCTCTGCTCGCGTCGGCGTCGGGCGCGCCCGACGCCGACGCGCCCGCGGGGTGGGTGGTCGGCATGTTGACCACGCCCGCTCGGCGGCCGCGGTCGGCCAGCACGTCCCAGTACTCGCGCGACCGGAAGTCGCTGGCGTCGTTGGCCGATATCTCGTTGGTCGCGCGGTCGTACGCGAACCACTCGTAGACCCCGAGCTTTCCGGGGGTCTTGCCGGTCGAGTAGCACTTCCACGCGGGGAAGGTCACGGGCGGGAGGGTGCTCGCGAGGTCCCCAGCGACCCCCTCGTCCAGAATCCTGGCGAGCGCCGGGAGGTGGCCCTCCTCGGCCCACGGTCGGAGGAGCGACCAGTCGGCCCCGTCGAGGCCGACGACGTAGACGGTCATGGGTGAGTAGTCGCTCCGACCGGGTTAAAGTTCTTTGAGAACGTCGCGGAACGCCTCGCGGAACGCCGCCTTCCGGGAGTCGGGGTCGAATCGCTCGCCGCGCTCGCGAGCGCGGCGAGCGAGTTCCCGGCGGTCGTCGGGGTCGCGGTCGAAGTACTCCCTGACCCCCCGCGAGAGCGCGTACTCGTTGGTCTCGACCACGAGGCCGGGGTCGATTTCGCGGGCCTCCGAGCGGGTGCCCGCGGTCCGGGTCACCAGCGGCGGCACGCCAGCGCGCATCGCTTCGAGGGTCGAGACGGGGAAGGCGTCCATCCGCGAGGGCTGGACGAACAGCGAGGCCGGTCGGAAGGCGTCGGCGAGGTCCTCGACGTACCCCCGGACCCGGACGCCCGGCGTCTCGGCGTACGACTCGGGGTGGCCCCCGCCGACGACGTGCAACTCGGCGTCGGGGAACGCCTCGCGGACCCGCGGCCACGCGTCCACGAGCATGTCCACGCCCTTGTACGCCCACGGCCGGGCGACCGTGACCGCGACGTTCGCGTCGAGGGCGGGGGTCACCTCGCCCAGCGCGTCGTAGGCGTCGGGCTGGACGAACGGGTGGGCGATTTCGATGGGCGTGTCCGGCCCCACCACGGGCCGGGTGAACTCCGCGACGAACTCCGAGACGGCGACCACGCCGTCGATTCCCCGGCGGCCGACCGCCCGGACAGCGGGCGTGCCGAACCTCCCGACAAGCGATTTCACGCCCGAGCTCCCCTCGAAGTCGGGGTTGCCGAGCTGGTAGAGGCCGTGGTCGGCCCCGAGGTAGACGAGCTTCCCGCCGCGGGTGAACCGTCGGGCGAGCGCGGCGTACAGCGGACGGGACCCCTCGACGAGGTAGACGTCGTAGTCGGGGTACGCCAGCCCGTTGAGGGCGTCCTCGGCGACGCTGCCTTCGAGGGGGCCGACCGACAGGCGGTGGTAGTCGACGAGGTCGGCACCGACCGCCTCCGCGAAGCCGCGGTGGGCTGGATGGGGGTCCTGATGGAGCATCGCCACGCGGGCGGCGTCGGGGTCCATGTGGGTGTCGGCGCGCGGTGGACGGATAAATCCCGCGCTCCCGACGGACTGATGGATTTAAGCCCGCGAGGGACGCCCACCCGAGTATGAGCGACCGCCCGAACGTCCTCGTGCTCGTCTTCGACACGCTCCGGGCAGACGCCCCCTCCTGTTACGACGGGGCGTTCTCGGTCGAGACCCCCGCGTTCGACCGCGTTGCCGCGCGGGGAACCCTCTTCGAGAGCGCCTTCGCGGTCGGCCCGTGGACCCCGCCGTCCCACGGCGCGCTGTTCTCGGGACGCTACCCGAACGACACGGGCTTCGACGGCGCGTGGCCGACCATGCCCGAGTCGGTCCCCCTGCTCGCCGAATGGTTCGCCGACCGGGGCTACCGAACCGTCGGCATCCCGGGGCCCGCGAAGATGGGGTCGGCGACCGGCCTCGACCGCGGGTTCGAGGAGTACTACGAAGTGTACGAGGAGGTCGCCGAGCGGCCGTCGCTCGCGTACCTCCGACAGTTCGCGACCGACCCCCTCGTGCGCCGGGACGGCGTCCGACTCGTCGGCGAGGGCAACGACTACTTCACCGAGATAAAGTTCGAAAAGCTACGGGAGTGGCTGGGCGATTCGCCGGAGCCGTTCTTCGCGATGGCGAACCTGACCACGGTTCACGCGCCGTACGACCCGCCCAGACCGTACAAGCAGGAGGCGACGCCCGAACTCTCCCGGCCCCGGTTCGGGCTGGTCGAGGAACTGCTCGACAGGCTCGGGTCGTCGAACTCGCCCTGCGAGTTCGACGACCCCGCCGTCGACGACGACAGACTGTTCCGGGCGGCCGACGGCGCGGGCGCGACGAGCATCGCGCTCCGGTACTTCGAGGACCCCGAGTCGCTGTCTCCGGCCGAACTCGCCGTCCTCCGGGAGTGGTACGGCGCGAGCCTGCGGTACCTCGACGACCGCCTCGGGGCGTTCCTCGACTGGCTCGACCGCGCGGGGCTCGCCGACGACACGGTCGTCGTCCTCACCTCCGACCACGGCGAGGCGTTCGGCGAACACGACGCGCTCTACCACGGTAACTTCCTCTACGACGAGATCACCCGGGTCCCGCTCGTGGTCGCCGGGCCGGGCGTCCCGGCGGGCGAGCGCCGGACCGACCTCGCCTCGCACGTCGACCTGTTCGCCACGCTCTGCGATATCTGCGGACTCGACGCTCCCGAGACCGAGGGCGCGTCGCTGTTCGGCGATTTCGAGCGCGAGGCCGTCTTCGCCGCCGAGGCCCCCTCGGACCCGCGGGACCGCGACGCCGCGAGCGAGGTCTCGGAGGCGACGCTGCGGGAGTTCGCGGTCGGCCGGAAGTCGATTCGGACCGACGAGTACCGGTTCGAGTCGCGGTCCGACGGCACCGAAATCCTGTACGAACTGCCGGGCGAGTCCGTCGTCCCCGACGCCGACGAGTCGCTCCCGGAGGTCGTCGCCGACCTCCGGGAGCGACTCGTCGAGACCCTCGGCGCGGAGTTCGACGACGCCGGGTCGGCGGGAGCGGCCGAGGCCGAGTACACCGAGGGCGTCGAGCGGAACCTCCGCGAACTCGGCTACCTCGAATAGCGCCGCGGAAAAGCAGTTTTAAGCCGCCGGGTCCGGTCGGTCGGAGTATGCAGACGCTCCTGGTCGGACTCGACGCCGCCTGCTTTCCCGTGCTCCGACCGCTGTTCGAGGACGGCGACCTGCCCCACCTCGAATCGCTGTTCGAGGACGGGGCGGCCGGGCGACTGGAGTCCCAGATTCCGCCGTGGACCGCGAGCGCGTGGCCCTCGCTGTACACCGGCACCAACCCGGGCACGCACGGCGTCTTCGACTTCCTGCGGTTCGACGGCTACGACTGGGACATCGTGAACGCGACCGACGTGCGCCAGCGCACCCTCTGGGAGTACGCCGACGAGGCGGGCCTGACCAGCGTCGTGGTCAACGCGCCGGTCACCAGTCCGCCGCCCGACATCGACGGCGCGGTGATTCCGGGCTACCTCGCTCCGGAGGACCCGCCGTGTCACCCCGAGGGAATCCTCGACGACGTGCGCGAGGCGGTGGGCGACTACCGCGTCTACGCCCGCCGGGAGACCGACGAGACCGCGGGCGACGACCGGTTCGACGACTACCTCGAACTCGCCCGGATGCGCGGGGAGGCGTTCCGGTACCTCGCCGACCGATTCGAACCCGAGTTCGGGTTCGTCCAGTTCCAGAAGACCGACGCCGTCTTCCACGACTATCCCGGCGACCGCGAGAAGGTGCGGGCCATCTATCGGGCGGTGGACGAGCAAATCGGCGAGATACTCGACGCCTGCGACCCCGACACCGTCGTCGTCGCCAGCGACCACGGCATGGGCGAGTACGACGGCCGCGAGTTCCGGGTCAACGAGTTCCTCCGGGAGGCGGGCGTGGTCGAGACGACCACGGACGGACAGGGCGTGCCCTCGTGGTTCCAGATCAAGGACGAGCAGTTGACCGAGGGCGGGGACGGCCCGCGTCCCGCGGGCCGTCCCCTGCTCGAACGCCTCGCGGCGACCGCCGCAGACTTCGGCCTGACCTACCAGCGCGGCAAGGCGATTCTGGAGCGCCTCGGCCTCGCGGCGTTCGTCGGCCGCCACGTCCCGGTCGGCGCGGTGTTCGCCGCGAGCGACGCGGTGGACTTCGCGGCCTCGCGGGCGTACCTCCGGTCGCCCTCCGAACTGGGAGTTCGGCTCAACGTCGAGGGCCGCGACCCCGAGGGGGTCGTGCCCGCAGACGAGTACGAGCGCGTGCGCGAGGAGATAATCTCGCTGCTGTCGAGCGCGACCACGCCCGAGGGGACGCCCGTCTTCGAGGAGGTCGTCCCCCGCGAGGAGTACATCGACGGCCCCTACGCCGAGGAGGCGGTGGACGTGCTCGCGGTGCCGACCGACTTCCGGCACTCGCTGTCGGCGCTCGTCGGCGAGCAGTTCGGCGACCCCGAACCGTGGAACCACAAGCGCCACGGCGTCGTCGCGCTCGCGGGCGAGGGCGTGGACGCCGACGCCGACCTCGGGGACCCCCACCTGTTCGACGTGGCTCCGACCGTGTTGGCGACCCTCGGAATCGCGCCCGCAGACCTGATGGACGGCGAGGCGCTTCCGGCGGTCGAGGCCCCCGAGCCGCGGTCCTACCCCGAGTACGAGGTCGGCGCGCACGAGTCGACCGAGGACGCCGAGGTGGCCGAGCGACTCTCCGATTTGGGGTATCTGGAGTGACGATTTCTCGGGCGACCGCGCTCGATGACACAGCCGCCGAAAACGCCCGGTGACCCGAACCACGGGTGGGACTGAAAGGGGCCGCCCGGTCGCGGCCGAAGGCCGTGGTCGTCTCTGGCGGCCCTATCCGCGCCGATGCGGTGTTGTGAGGCGCGGATATCCGCCAGAGCGACCGCGACCGGGCGGGGGCTTTCGGAGTGTTGGTGCCGAAGTCACTCTATTCCGTAGGAGTCCCACCTGCGACCACGGACCTCCCATCGAACACACCTTCGAAGCGGGACCAAACCCCTTTTGGCGACCCCCCGCGTTCGCTCGGACATGATAGTCCTCGGACTCGACGGCGCGACCCTCTCGCTCATCGAGCCGTGGGTGGAGTCCGGCCGCCTCCCCAACTTCGAGCGCCTGCTCGACGAGGGCGTGGGCGGGGAACTGGAGAGCACGGTCCCCGAGATCACGGTCCCGGCGTGGCCCGCGTTCGCGACCGGCCGGGAGCCGACCGACCTCGACATGTACGGGTTCACCCACTTCAACCGGGAGACCCGCGAGAACGACCTGAGCCACGACGAGTTCGTCCCCGGCAAGATGTGGGACGCCGTCGACGACCAGAACGGGTCGGCGGTGGTGTTCAACATCCCCGGCTCGTACCCGTGGCAGGCCATCGAGGGGACGATAATCGCCGCCGCACCCGAGTACAAGGACGAGTACGCCCACCCGCCCGAGCGCTGGGACGAGCTTCAGGAGGTGGTGGGCGAGTACAAGCTCCGCAACGACGAGCGGCCCGGCTCGCGGGCCTACGTGGACCTGAGCCTCGAACTCGTGGACAAGCGCTTCGAGGCGTTCGAGCACTTCGTCGAGCGCGACGACCCGGACCTCGCGGTCGGACTGATTCGTGCGACCGACCGGGTGGCCCACCACTACTGGGGGGCCGACAGCACCCCGCCAGCCGATTCCGGCAATCCCGTCTTCGAGGTGTACCGGCGCGTCGACGAGCGCCTCGGGGAGTTCCTCGACGCTCACGAAGACGAGGACCTCGTGGTGATGAGCGACCACGGCTTCGAGAAGGTCCGGGCGAAGTTCGCGCCGAACGTCGCCCTCGAACGCGCCGGACTCGTCTCGCTGACCGAGTCCGGGGACGCGACCAAGGCCGCGCTCGGGACCGCCCGCGACGCCGCAAGCGACCTGCTCGGGAAGGTCGGCCTGCTCACGCTCGCCCGGAAGCTGGTGCCCGAGAGCGCTCTGACCGGCGTCCCGACGGGCGACGCCCTCGGCCTCGACAACGCGCTGAGCACGGGCCGCATCGACTGGCCAGAGACGGAGGCGCTCGCCGACGTGGGCCAGAAGACGACGCTGGTGTACGCGCTCGCCGACGACCCCGACGAGATCGAGCGCGTCTGCGGCGTCGCCGAGCGCGCGCTCGGCGACGCCGCAGACGCCGCGGGCCTCGACGTGCGCTTCGAGCGCCTCGACCGCGGCGGTCCCCACACGCCCGACCTCGCGATGGTCATCGAGACGCCGGAGGTCCACGCCTCCTCGCGGTTCGACGCCGAGGAAGTGCTGTTCGAGGTCGACACCAGCGGCCACGCCCGCGAGGGCATCTTCCTCGCTCGCGGCCCGTCGTTCCGCGACGGGACGGTCGAGGGCGCACACATCACCGACGTCGCGCCGACCGTCCTCCACGCGCTGGGCTACCGGATTCCCGAATCGACGACCGGCGAGGTCCTCGACGTGTTCGCCGAGGGTTCCGACCCCGCGAAACGCGACCCCGAGACCTACGACTTCGCGGGCGACGACGCGGTCACGGGTGACGGCGAGGGGGTCGCGGGCGACGACGAGCGGGAGGGCGAAGTAAAGGACCGGCTCCGGGAACTCGGCTATCTGGAGTGACGATGAAGGTCGGCGCGGAGATATCGAAGCGGTTCGTCACGAACGTCCTCGGGACGCTGGCGGGATTCCTCGGCACCGTCTTCTTCACCCGCCAGCTCGGGTTCGACGGCATCGGGACCTACGCCATCTTCTTCAGCCTCCAGATGGTCGCGGCCAACGTCTTCAGCTTCGGCCTCTACCCCGTGGTCGTCAAGCGCGTCAGCGAGGGCGGTAAGGAGGCGCGCCACTTCACCAGCGGCGCGATAATCCTGTTCGCGGGGGTCGCGGTCGTCGCCGTCCTCTCGGCGGCGTTCCGAGCGCAGATAAACGGCCTCGTCGGGGTCGAGGCCGCGTTGCTCGTCCCGCTCGCCGTGCTGACGTGGGGGCTGTTCCGGCTCTCGGGCTCGTTCCTCGAAGGCAAAGAACGGGTCGCGCTCGTCGGCGCGATAGAGAACGGCCGGTACGCGCTCATCGTCCCGATTCAGGCCGCGCTGGTGGTCGCCGACTTCGGCGTGCCGGGGCTCATCTGGGGGCTCATCGCGGGCCAGTTCCTCACATTCCTCGTCTCGTACGTCGGGTTCGCGCGGGTCGTCCCCGCTCGGCCGTCGATGGAGCTGTTCCGGTCGTTCGTCGACTACTCGAAGTACGCCTACGTCCAGAGCGTCTCGGGCCAACTGTTCAAGCAGGCCGACTACATCCTGCTCGGCCAGTTCGTCGGCCCGGGACCGACCGGCGTCTACAAGAACGTGTTCACCATCACCGAGGCGTCGATGCTGTTCTCCTCGGCGCTCGCGCAGGTCGCGTTCCCGCGGTTCTCCGCGCTCGACGCCGCGGGCGACGACGAGGAGGTCGGCAGGCTGCTGTCGGCGATGTTCACCTACGCGGGAGTGTTCGCCATCCCCATCGTCGGCGGCGGCGCGGTCGTCGGCAACGCGCTCTTGCTGACCATCTACGCCAACAGCGCCGGGACGATAGCGCTCCCGCTGGTGGGCGTCGTCGGCCTCGCGAACGCGCTCATCCCCGTCCTCGCGGTGGCGAATCTGGTGAACGGCTACCGCGAGGGGCTGGAGAAGTTCTTCCTCGGGACCGGCCGACCCCGCCTCTACGCCGCCAGCGGCGTCGTCCTCATCGTCACGTACGGCCTCTCTGCGCTCCCGCTCACGGTGGCGTTCGGCGCGTGGGGCGTGGCGTGGGCGACCGTGCTGGCGTTCGGCGCGAGCGTCGCCAGCATGCTCGCTTTCCTCGACGAACCGGTTCCCCGGTCGGCGGTGGTCGACGTTGCGCGACAGGTCGCCTCGATGGCGGTCATGACGGCCGTGGTCTGGCTCCTCGAAGTCCAGTTGGGCGGCGCAGCGGGTGCGGTCCGAATCGCGGTCCTGCTCGGGGTCGGCGCGGCGACGTACTTCGCGGTCCTGCTGGCCCTGAGCGAGCGCATCCGCATCGACGTTCTCGCGGTCCTCCGGGACCTCCGCAGGGAGATGCTCCCCTGACAGTCGCTCGCGCTTCTCCAGAAGCGCGAGCGACGGCCGCCGTCCGGCGTTCTCCCGGCCCGGCAAAAGTGTCGGCATCAGCGACAGTTAAACTGTTGGGTACGTGTCCAGATGATAAGGCTTATGCGCGTTTTGCCAGTTTCTCAAGCCAATGAGCCAGCAGACTGAGCAGGTCGAAGACTCGACGGAATCCGTCGAGTCGATCCTCGACGCCTTCGAGGACTGGTATCACGTACCCGTGCTCGTCGCGGCGTTCGCGTTCATGCTCTGGGTGCGTCTCCAGTCATACGGTGACTTCCTCCGAAACGGCGAGGTCTTCCTCGACGGAAACGACCCGTGGTATCACCTCCGACAGGTCACGTACACGGTCGACAACTGGCCGAGTACCATGCCCTACGACCCGTGGACCTACTTCCCGTACGGCACCAGCGTCGGCCAGTACGGGACGCTGTACGACCAACTCATGGCGACGGCCGCGCTCGTGGTCGGTCTGGGCGACCCCTCCCAGCAGACCATCGCGATGACCGTCATGGTCACTCCCGCGGTGGTCGGCGCGCTCGTGGCGGTTCCGACCTATCTCATCGGCAAGCGCCTCGGCGGCCGCCCCGGCGGACTGTTCGGCGTCGTCGTCCTCGCGCTGCTCCCGGGAACCTTCCTCCGGCGGAGTACGGTCGGGTTCGCCGACCACCACGTCGCCGAGGTCCTCTTCCAGGTGATCGCGGTGTTCGCGATGATGGTCGCGGTGACGGTCGCCGAGCGCGAGAAGCCCGTCTACGAGCTCCTCGTCGACCGCGACCTCGCCGCCCTCCGGGTTCCGCTCGCTTACAGCGCCCTCGCCGGGTTCGCGACGGCGCTCTACGTCTGGACGTGGCCGCCGGGCGTGCTGATAGTCGGCATCTTCGGCGTGTTCTTCGCGCTCAAGCTGTCGGCCGACTACGTCCGCGGTGTCAGTCCCGACCACCTCGCGTTCGTCGGCGCGACCAGCATGGCGGTCGCGGGACTGCTCATGCTCGTCCCGCTGGGGACGTTCGAGTTCAGCCCGACGAAGTTCTCTCCCCTCCAGCCCCTGCTCGCGTTCGGGGTCGCCGGAGGCACCGCGTTCATGGCGTGGCTCGCCCGCGAGTGGGACGCCCGCGACCTCGATTCGAGGCTCTATCCGGGAGCCATCGCGGGTGTCGTCGTCGCTATCGTGGGACTCGTCGCGGTCGCGCTCCCCGACCTGTTCCGCCTCGTCCGGAACAACGTCATCCGTGTCGTCGGGTTCGGCACCAACGCCCAGACCCGGACCATCGGCGAGGCCCAGCCGTTCCTCTCTCGGGCCGAACCGCAGTGGGGAATCTCCCCGCTAGACGTCGTCTTTCAGGAGTACGGCCTGATGCTGTTCACGGCCGTCGTGGCCGCGGTCTGGATGGTCGTTCGGACCTACCGGACGAACGACCACCGCGCGGAGTACTTCCTCGTGCTCGTGTGGTCGGCGTTCATCTTCGCGGCGGCGTTCACGCAGGTGCGGTTCAACTACTACCTCGTGGTGCCGGTCGCGGTGCTGAACGCGTACCTGTTCGGTCGCACCCTCGCGGCCGTGAACCTCACCGACCGCGAGGCGTTCACCGACATCGAGGGGTATCAGGTGCTGACGGTGGTGTTCATCCTCCTGCTCGTGTTACCGGTGCTGGTCTTCCCGGCCACCATCGGGACCACGGGCAACCCGGTCATCGACAGGACCCAGACCGCGATGTCGGTGGGTGCGAGCGCTGGTCCCGGCGCGGTGACTAACTGGGGCGGAACGCTCGACTGGATGGCGAACGAGACGCCCGCCGAGGGGACCTTCGGCGGTGCCGACAACGAGATGGAACACTACGGCACGTTCGACCAACAGGACAGCGACTTCGACTATCCCGACGGCGCGTACGGCGTGATGTCGTGGTGGGACTACGGCCACTGGATCACGACTCAGGGCGAGCGCATCCCGCACGCCAACCCGTTCCAGGAGGGTGCGCCGACCGCCGCCGAGTACCTGCTCGCGCCGAGCGAGCCGGACGCCGACGCCGTCCTCGATGACCTCAGCGAGGACGACGAGGAGATTCGGTACGTGATGGCCGACTGGCAGATGGCCGAACCGAGTTCGAAGTTCAGCGCGCCCACGGTCTTCAACGACGATGTCGAGTCGACCGACTTCTCCACGCAGGTCTACGCCGGACTGACCGACCAGCAGTCCCAGCCCCAGATGCTGCTCAACATGAAAGACCAGCGCTACTACCGGAGTCAGGTGGCGCGGCTCTACCTCTACCACGGAAGCGCGGTCGAGCCGAGTCCGATAGTGGTCGATTACGACCGCGTCCCGGGTCTCAACTCCGATGCGGCGGTCGGCGAGCCGACCGGGCCGAACAGCAGTGTCGTCCAGCGGTTCGACTCGATGGAGGAGGCCCGCGAGTACGTCGAGGAGGACGGCTCCGCGCAGGTCGGCGGCATCGGACCGTTCCCGAGCGAGCGCGTCCCCGCGCTCGAACACTACCGGCTGGTCAAGCAGAGCGAGTCCTCGGGCACCCAGTCCCGGGAGTACGCCCAGACGCTCCAGCGCGAGATGCAACTGCTCCAGGAGGCTGGCGTGAACCCCAACGCGCTGTTCAAGACCAACCCCTCGTGGGTCAAGACGTTCGAGCGCGTCCCCGGCGCGACGGTCGAGGGCAGCGGCCCGACGAACGAGACCGTCACCGCCGAGGTCGAGATGGCGCCCACGGGAGCCAACTCCACGTTCACCTACACCCAGCAGGCCGAGACGAACGAGAACGGCGAGTTCACCATGACCCTGCCGTACTCTACGACCGGCTACGACGAGTGGGGCACCGACGAGGGCTACACCAACACCAGCGTGCGCGCGACCGGCCCGTACGAGTTCAACACGCCGCTCAGCGAGTCGGGCAACGAGAGCTACACCTTCCACAACGCCAGCGCCGACGTGACCGAGGGACAGGTCATCGGCGAGGACGACAGCAACGTCTCGGTCGACCTCACCGAGGAGACCTGGGAGCCGCCGACCAACGAGAACGGTAACGAGACCGAGGGCAACGAGACGGCTCCGCCCGGTAACGAGACGAAGACCGAGACCGGAAACGAATCGACCAGCCAGAACGAGACGACCGACGACGGAAACCAGTCGTCGCTCGCCTCGCCCGCCGGTTCGCAGTCGGCGCTCGGGGACGCGGTCCCCGAGCGCGAGGGCGTGGCACCCGCGAGCGCCGGACTCGTCGGCGCGTCTCTCGGCGCGTTCGCGCTCGCTGGCCGGAACTGAACGCCGAAAGCCAACTGTTTTCTGCGGGGTCGGCGTAGACGAGAACCGATGGGACGTTGGCTCTCGGTCTACCTCAAGGGCGTCTGCATGGGTGCCGCCGACGCCGTCCCCGGCGTCTCGGGCGGCACCATCGCGCTGATAACCGGCATCTACGAGCGACTCGTCGGCGCTATCGCGTCGTTCGACCCGCAACTACTCGCCGACCTCCCGCGGGCGTACGACCCCGACGCGCGCGCTCGGGCGCTCGGGACGCTCCGGGAGATGGACGTCGGATTCTTGGTGGTGCTGGGCGCGGGCGTCATGACCGCCATCGTGGGCGTGACGGGGGTCGTCTCCGCGCTCGAAGCGTCGAACCCCGCGGTCCTGTTCGCGTTCTTCTTCGGTCTCATCGCGGCGTCGGCGGTCGTCCTCTGGAGCGAGGTGGGTCTGGACACCCGCGAGGAGCGCGCGGCGGCGGTCGCGGGATTCGCCGTCGCGTTCGCGCTCTCGGGCGAGGCGGCGGGGGCCGCCATCTCCCACGCACCGCCGGTCCTCTTCGTCGCGGGGGCGATAGCCATCTGCGCGATGATCCTGCCCGGGATATCGGGGTCGCTCCTGCTCGTCCTGTTCGGCCAGTACGTGTTCATGTCCAACACCCTCCACGCGTTCATCGACGGGGCGATAGGCGCGGTCCGGGGCGGTTCCCTCGACGCGCTGGTCGGCCCCGGCGTCTCGGTGGTCTCGTTCGTCGCGGGCGCGGCGGTCGGCATCCTCTCGTTCGCCCGCGTGGTGAAGTGGGCACTCGCGACCCACCGGCAGGTGACCCTGACCTTCCTCGTCGCGCTGATGGTCGGGGCGCTCAGGCTGCCGGTCGAGCGCGTGGTCGGCGCGGGCGGGGCGTGGTCACCCGAGCGCGCGGCCGCGGTGCTGGTCGCCGGACTCGTCGGGGCGTTCGCGGTCCTGCTCGTCGACTACTACACCGACGACCTGGAGTACGTCGAGGACGGGCGCGGCGACCCGGCTCCGACTCCGGGACAGGACTAGGGACCAACCGCGTCGGCGTCGCTCCTGTCGGCGGTGGTGGGAACGACACCCGCGTCCGTCGACAGGTCGGGGCATGCACTCGCGTCCTCCAACACCACCGAGAACCGAACTCGAATCCTCCAACACCGCCGGGAACCGCACTCGCGTCCTCCAACACCACCGAGAACCGCACTACTCCCGACACCTCTGAGAGACCGCACTACTCCCGACACCTCTGAGAGACCGCACTACTCCCGACACCTCTGAGAGACCGCACTACTCCCGACACCTCTGAGAGACCGCACTACTCCCGACACCTCTGAGAGACCGCACTACTCCCGACACCTCTGAGAGACCGCACTACTCCCGACACCTCTGAGAGACCGCACTACTCCCGACACCTCTGAGAGACCGCACCGCGACCGCGGGCCACACCCTCCCCAACCGACTGCGTTTCTCGGGCCTGCCACAGGCAGGCCCTGTGATACTCGTCCCTCGCGCGGAGATGGTGCGGGCCAAACCGCGGCCCGCACCAGCGCGCGCCATTCCCGCGTGAGGAACGACCGAGCGACTGGAAGGAGCGAGGGAGCTGGCTGGGGAGGCATGTGGTTGCGGTCTCTCGTCGGTGGAGTGGTCGCAGGGAGCGACATCGGACCGGACACCCCTCCCCGGCCTCACTCGACCAGCGCCGCTTCCAGCACCTCCAGCGGGTGGCGGACCTCGTAGCCGGTGCCGTGTTCCATCTGCATCGCGCAGGTCGGACACTCCGTAAGGCCGGTCTCGGCGTCGGCGTCTTCCATGTGCTCGAACATCTCCGCGCCGATGGCCATCGAGGTGTCGTACTTCTCTTGCTTCCAGCCGTAGGTGCCCGAGATGCCCGAGCACGAGGGTCCCACGTCCTCGGCGCTCGCGCCGTCGAGTCGGTCGAGGAGTTCGACCGCCTGCCCCGCAATGCCCTGATTCCGGGCGTGACAGGGCGCGTGGTAGGCGAATTCCTGTCCCTCGATTTCGCTATCTTCGAGCGCTCCGTCGAGGTCCTCGAACAGCCGGAGGTACTCGACCGCCTCGTAGGTCCGGGCCGCGACCGACGCGGTCCCCTCGAAGTCGAACAGTTCGGGGTACTCCTGTCGGAGCGACATCGAACAGGAGGTACAGGAGGCGATGATATCCGCGCCGTCCTCGATTGCGGCCGCGAGTTCTTCGACGTTGACTTCGGCGGCGCGCTCGGCGTCGTCTAACATCCCGTTGGCGAACATCGGCGTGCCCGAACACCGCTGGGGCGGGACCAGCACCTCGTAGCCGAACGACTCGAACACCCGGACCGCCGCCTTGCCGACCGCGGGCGTGTTGTAGTTGGCGTAACAGCCGTGGAAGTACGCCACGCGCTTGTCGTCGCTCTCGACATTTGCTCCGCCTCTCGATTCCCACCACTCCCGGAACGTCTCCTCGGCGAACTCGGGGAACTCGCGCTCGCTGGTGATTCCCAGCAGTTTCTCGTTGAGCGTCTGGACCACCGAGTTGCCCATGAGGAAGTTTGTCAGTCGCGGGACCGTGCTCCCCAGTCGGGCGAGCGTCCGGTAGTTCGCCAGCATCCGGTTCCGGACGTACTCCCGGGAGAGCCTGCTCATTCCGTTCTTGACGTACTCGCCGCGGGCGGTGTTGTGCATCTGGCTCAGCGGAACGTCCGAGGGGCAGGCGTCGTCACACCGCATGCAGTTCGAGCAGGACATCACCGACTCGTCGATATCGTGGTCGCCCTTGCGCTTGAGCCGCCACTGCTCGGGCCCCTGGAACTTCGGTCCCGGGAACTCGTCGTCCACCTCGGCGACCGGGCAGGCGGTGTCGCAGGTCGAACACTTGTAGCAGTCGTCGCTGCCCGGCCGGAGGTCCATCTCCTCGCTCTCGCCGAACACCGCCACGGGCTCGAACGCCTCGTCGTCCACTGTCGCTTCCTGTCGCACGTCGTCGGTGTCGTCGGTGTCGTCCGGATTTCGTGCATCGCTCATGCTTCGAGTCCCTCCCGCGCCGCCGCGAGTCCGGCCGCCCGCCCGGTGGCGAGCGAGACGCCAGCGCCCGACTTCTCCGCGGCGAAGTCGTAGCCGCCCAGCACCGCCCCGCAGGCCCGGAGGTTCGGGAACTCCAGCGCTCCCCGCGAGTCGAGCGGCCGCAAGTCGTCGTCGGTCTCGACCCCGAACCGGGCGAACGGGTGGTCGCCGAAGGTCTCGTCTTCGAACCAGTCGTACCGGTCGCTCGGATGCGAGACGTGGCAGTCGAAGATCGGTTCCTTGACCCCCTCGCGGTCCGAATCGATGCCCTTCCCCACGAGTCCGCCGGTCGCGAGCACGAACGACTCGGCGTGGAAGGGGACGCTCGCGCCGTTTCGGTCGACCCGGACCGCGGCGATTTCGCCGTCCCCGCCGGGGCCGGTCGCCGTCTCGTAGCCCACCACGGGGTTGCCGGTCGAGAACCGAACGCCAGCGTCCCGGCAGGCCGAGACGAGCGCGCCTTCGAGGCGCAGCCCCGGCAGGCTCGGGGGACCCATCGGCACCTCGAAGACCGCCGCACCGAGTTCGGCTTCGAGGGATTCGCGCACCCCCGCGGCGTCGTGCTGGCCGAGCAGGGCGGGGAAGCCGACTCGCTGCTCGCCCCGGAGGCGGTCCTTCACGACTTCGGCGAGCGCCTCGCGCGCCGGGAGCGACTCGGTGTAGCTCCCCCCGGAGCCGCCGATCTCGACGCGCTCGTTCGAGTCGAGCGCGTCGGCGAACCGGGTGAGTCGGGCGTCGGCCCGGAAGCCGCCGGGGAACCGGACGGTGACTCCTCGCGCCGCGAACGGGACGCCCGCCGATTCGAGGTGAGCGGCCGCGAGCGGCGCGTCGAAGTCGGTCACGGTCTCGAAGCCCACGAGGAGCGCGGGCCGGTCGTCGCTCGCGAGTCCGGCCGCGGCGCTCGCGGGGTAGCGCGCGGTGGGCTTGATGCGCCCGCCGTGGGTCGGGACCAGCGCGTTCCGGTCGGTGTGTCCCCCGCGGTACCGGTCGCCGACCGCGTCGTCGAACAGGTCGAGGGCGTCACGGACGCCCTCGACGCCGACCCTCCGGTAGGGATGCGATTCGGGGAGGTCGGGGATGGCCTCGAAGGGGTCGACGAGGGGGCCGTCGGCCGCGCGCTCGCGGCGCGAGCGCGCGGCGGGGTCGGCGTTCTCGTCCTCTCCCCGCACGCTCGCGCCGGGGTCGGCGTCCCCGGACGCCGACCCCGGCGCGCGTTCCGGCGGATATCCCAGCACGTCGACCAATCCGCTCGCCGAGCGCAGGGTCGACTCCTTGTGGGAGACGACGCGGACGCCCGCGCCCTCGCGGGCGGCCGCGAGCGCGGCGGTCATCCCGGCGAGGCCGCCCCCGATTACGAGAACGTCGTCCTCAATCGCCACGGCTCTCCTCCCGTTCGGGGGGCGTTCGGGTCCCCGAGTCGAACGCCGCGAAGTCGATTCGCGCACCGTCTCGGGTGTCGCGGTCGCGGTTCATCGTGGTCGCCTGAAGCGCGTAGTTGAGCATCGCCTGCGAGAGCTGTTCGCCCCAGAGGGCGTGGCGCTCGCCCTTCCAGCGCTCGTCTATGAGTTCGTCGAGCGCGGCGTCGGCCTGCTCGTCGCCGTACTCGGGGTGGAGTTCGGCGGCGAGGCGGTGAGCGCAGAACCCGCCCTGACAGTTGCCCATCGAGGCCCGGGTCCGGATGCGAACCGCGTTGAGGTCGGTTCCCGACTGGGCGATGGCGTCCCGGACCTCCGCGCGGGTGACCGCCTCGCAGTCGCAGAGGACGGGGTTGGGGTCGTCGGTCCGGAGGACCTCGTCGGCCCGGCTCCCGAGTCGCTGGGCGCTCCGTCGGGCAATCGGCGAGCGCAGGCCGAACCGGTCCATGTGGTCGTCCAGCACCCCGGGGTCCTCGCTCCCGGGGAGGGGTTCGTCGGCCGTTCGACACCGCGCGGAGACCCCCAGTTCCCCGCAGACGTGGTCGGCTATCTCCTCGGCCATCAGTCGGTAGGTGGTGAACTTCCCGCCGACGATGGACGCGAACCCCGAGAGGCCGTCGCGCTCTTCGTGGTCGAGCAGGAAGTAGTCGCGGGTGATGTCGGTGGGGTCCGTAGTCCCCCGTTCGGGGGGCTCGTAGAGCGGTCGCACGCCCCAGAACGACCGGACCGTCCGGGCCTCCCGGAGGATGGGAACCAACTCGGCGAGTTCGTCTATCATCAGGTCCACTTCCCAGTGCTCCTCGGGGTACTCCTCGGGGTCCTCGACCTCCACGTCGGTCGTGCCCAGAATCGCGGTCGTCTCGTGGGGCACCACGATGTCGGCGTCGCCCTTGGGCCGACAGCGGTTTATCACGGTGTCGACCTGCCGACAGTTCATCACCACCATCGCCCCCTTCGAGGGCCGAACGTCCACGTCGACGCCCGCCATCGCGCCCAACTGCCCGGCCCACGCGCCCGCGGCGTTGACGACGTACTCGGCCGTGATGCGCTCTCGCTCGCCCGGCGCGGCGTGCTCGCGCTTGCCGGGCCCGGACTCGTGGCGGACCTCCACGCCGAACACGTCCCCCCGCGGGGGTCGCTCGCTCGTCGACGGCGAGGCGCGACGCGCCTCGCCGTCGACGAGCACGTCCACGACCTCGGTGTGGGTCTCGATTCGCGCGCCGTGGCGCTCGGCGTCGGCGGCGTTCGCCACGCAGAGCCGGAAGGGGTCGACCGCGCCGTCGGGCACCCGAATCGCGCGCTCCACGTCCTTCGTGAGGTAGGGTTCTTCCTCGCGGGCCTCCTCGGCCGTGAGGACCTCGGCGGGGATGCCGCAGTCGCGACACCCCGCGAGCTTCCGCTCGAAGTACTCGTCGGGGTCGCCCGCCAACTGGACGAACTGGCCGCCGGTCATCTCGACGCAGTGGGAGGCGATGTCCCGGAGGACGCGGTTCTCCTCGATGCACTCCTCCGCGCTCGCCCGGTCGGAGACGGCGTAGCGGCCGCCGCTGTGGAGCAGGCCGTGCATCCGGCCGGTCGTTCCGTGGGTGAGGTTGCCCTTCTCGACGAGGGTCACGTCGACCCCGCGCATCGCGAGGTCGCGGGCGACCCCGCATCCGGTCGACCCCCCGCCGACCACGAGGACCTCGGTGTCGGTCATTCGGTGTGAGGTTGGTCGCCGTGGACTTGAGTGTGGCGTTGCCTCTCGATACATCTCGGCGCTGGCGGGACATCACGCATCTATATTTGAGGGGGTTTCGAACCGGTGGTCATGAGAAGACGGGAGGTACTGGCACTCTCGGGAATCGGGTTGACCGGCGGGTGTCTGCGGTTGACCAGCGATGAGGACCAGTCGACCCAGACGACCGAGGAATCGACAACGCAATCATCGTCGGAAACGACGAGCGGACCCACCCAGACAGCGGAAACCGACGAGACGACGGAAACGGACGAGACGGACGACGACCGGAATGCCGGTATCGACCTGTCCGAACAGTGGTCGTTCAGCGGTCACAGCCTCGCCGTCAGGGGCGACTCGCTTTACACCGCGTCGTACGGGAACGAGCTCCGACGATACGCGAGCGACGGGACATCGGAGTGGTCCACCAGCGCGGTTCCGGAGCAGTACATGCTACTGAACATCGAAACCTCGCTCGCGGCCACCGACTCGATGGTCTTCGTCGGCGCGTCGGCATCGGGTGACGAAGCCGACAACGCCGAGTTGTTCGCGCTCGATGCCGACACCGGAGACGAACAGTGGACTCACGAGACCCGAGACGACGGCACACGGACCAAGATGGACTACGTGGCGGTTCACGACGGACTCGTCGTGTTCGGAAGCGACGCCGACGGGAGCGGAGACGAACAGGAACCGATAGTCCGGGCGTTGGATGCCGAGTCGGGCGAGACCGTCTGGGAGCTCGACGAAATGGAGGGACACCTCGTCGGAATCGCCACAACCGAGCAACGAATCTACGCCGTGGGCGTGTTCGAAACGTACGTCGTATCGGCGTCGTCGGGCGAACTGGTCGAGACGTTCGACTGGAACACGGGATTCGGCGGAGTCGTACAGACCGACGATATGCTCTACACCGCAGGTGACCCGCCGCTGGCGTACGATATGGCGGCCGAGTCCAAACTGTGGGGTCCGGATATCTCGTACGAACCGAACACCCGTCCGAGCGTGGGGACGAACGCAGTGGTCTTGGGCACGGAAGCGGGCTGGGTCATCGGTCTCGATCCCGAAACCGGCGATACCCAGTGGGAGGCCAGACTCTCGGGGGAAAGCCGAGTCACACCGGTAACGGTCGAGCAGACGGTGTGGGTCGTCGACGAGCGTGGGACCCTCTACGGCATCGACCAGAAGACGGGCGAGCCCCACTTCGAGGAGGAGTACGACGATTCGTTCTCGTTGGCGTCGCTCTCGGGACAGCTCGTGAACGGCGAGGACGGGGCGGTCTACGCCATCGAGCGGAGCTGACGAGTCGTTCCGAGCGACCGACCCGACACCCATCGTTATCACGTCCGACGACACACCAGCATGCATGACCGAGAGCTACGTCGGTGCCATCGACCAGGGGACCACCGGTACCCGATTCATGGTGTTCGACCGCGACGGTGCGGTCGTCGCCAACGCCTACGAGACCCACGAGCAGAAGTACCCCAAAGCCGGGTGGGTCGAACACGACCCCCTCGAAATCTGGGAGAACGTCGAGTCGGTCGTCGGCGAGGCTCTCGACGCGGCGGATATTCCTGCCGACCGACTCGCGGCTATCGGCGTGACGAACCAGCGCGAGACCACCCTGCTGTGGGACGCCGACACCGGCAGGCCGGTTCACGACGCCATCGTCTGGCAGGACCGCCGGACGACCGACCGCGTCGAGGAACTGGAGGAGACGGGCAAGGCCGACGAGATTCGCGCGAAGACCGGCCTCCAGCCCGACGCCTACTTCTCGGCGACCAAGGCCGAGTGGTTGCTGGAGAACGCCGACCCCATCAAGACTCAGCGCGCGCGACCGGCCGACCTCCGCGAGCGCGCCGAAGACGGCGAAATCCTGTTCGGAACGATGGACTCGTGGCTGATATACAACCTCACCGGCGAGCACGTCACCGACGTGACCAACGCCTCCCGGACCCTGCTGTTCGACATCCACGAACTGGCGTGGGACGACGACCTGCTCGCGGAGTTCGACGTACCGCGGGCCTGCCTCCCGGAGGTCCGGCCCTCAAGCGACGAGGACTACTACGGCACCACCGACCCCGAGGGGTTCCTCGGCGCGGCGGTCCCGGTCGCGGGGGCGCTCGGCGACCAGCAGGCCGCGCTGTTCGGCCAGACCTGCTTCGACCCGGGCGACGCCAAGAACACCTACGGGACGGGGAGCTTCTTCCTGATGAACACGGGCAAGGAGGCCGTCGAGAGCGACCACGGCCTGCTCACCACCGTCGGCTTCCAGCGGTCGGGCGAACCGGTCCGGTACGCCCTCGAAGGCTCCATCTTCGCGACCGGCGCGGCAATCCAGTGGCTCGAAGACGTCTCGCTCGTCTCCGACCCGAGCGAGACCGAGACGCTGGCCCGGAGCGTCGACTCGACCGACGGCGTCTACGTGGTCCCGGCGTTCACCGGCCTCGGCGCGCCCCACTGGGACCCCCGCGCCCGGGGCACAATCGTCGGGCTGACGCGGGGCACCCGCCGCGAGCACCTCGTCCGGGCCACCCTCGAAGCCATCGCGTACCAGACCCGCGACGTGGCCGAAGCGATGGTCGCCGACTCGGGCATCGAACTGACCGACCTGAAGGTCGACGGCGGCGCGGTCAAGAACAACTTCCTGTGTCAGCTCCAGGCCGACGTCGTCGGTACCGACATCGTCAGGCCCGAGGTCGACGAGACCACTGCGCTCGGGGCGGCCTACGCCGCGGGGCTCGCGGTCGGCTACTGGGACGACCTCGAACGGCTCCGGGCCAACTGGCGGGTCGACCGCGAGTTCGTCCCGGAGATGACCGAGTCGGAGGTCGACGCGAAGCACGACCGCTGGCGGGAGGCGGTCGAGCGCTCGCGCGACTGGGCGCGCGACGGGGGCGACGAGTGAGTCGGCCCCTCGGTCCGACCGGTTTTAGTGGCCGACCCGCCTTCGGTGAGCCATGACCCCGCCGCTCGTCCTCGACATCGACGGCACGATGACCCGGCCGGACGACTCCATCGACCCGCGCTTCTTCGACGTGCTCCCGGCGTGGGACGCCCCGGTGGTCGTCGCGACCGGGAAGGCGTTCCCCTACCCGGTCGCGCTGTGTCACTTCCTGTACGTAGAGCAGAACGTCATCGCCGAGAACGGCGGCATCGTCCTCGCGCGCGGGGAGGTGACCCGGAACGGCGACGGCGAGGCCGCCCGGCGGGTCGCCGAGGCGTACGTCGAGGCGGGCCACGACCTCGGGTGGGGCCCCGCCGACCTCACCAACCGGTGGCGCGAGACCGAGGTCGCGGTCGCGCGCGACCAGCCCCTCGGTCCGCTCGAAGAGCTCGCGTCCGAACACGGACTGGAGGTGGTGGACACCGGCTTCGCCTACCACGTCAAGTCGCCCGGCGTCGCGAAGGGCCGGGGACTGAGGTCGGTCGCGCGGCTCCTCGACCGCGACCCCGAGGAGTTCGTCGCCATCGGCGACTCGGAGAACGACGTCTCGACTTTCGGCGTCGCCGGGGAGTCGTACGCGGTCGCGAACGCCGACGAGAAAGCCAAGCGGGCCGCCGACGTCGTGCTGGAGGAGTCGTATTCGGCGGGGACGCTCTCGGTGCTGGACGACCTTCGGTGACGGGGGTGCCCCTATCGTTTTCCACACGACCGACAGCTACCGTTTTCGACACGACCGACGTTCCCACCTCGGCGCGCGCTGGCGCGAGTTCATCTCGCGCCATCAGCGCGCGAGGGATGAGGACCGCAGAAGGGAGCGACCGGAGGGAGCGACCGACCGAGGACCGCAATCGGTTGGGGAGGCGTGTGGCCTGCGGTCGCGGTGCCGTGCGGTCCCCCTCGGTACCGGGAGTCGCTAGACCCTCTCGACGTTCACCACGCTAGACCCTCTCGACGTTCCATCAGATCGAACAGTCGCCATTCCCGCCTCACTCGACCGCGTCCTCCCGCCACTCGCCGAAGGAGTCGAGCGCGTCGAACTCCTCGAAGCGCTCGATGCAGGGCACGTCGTAGGGATGGCTCTCCTCGACCCGTTCGACGAGCCGGTCGTAGGCCCCCTCGGTGGTCTTCGCCAGCAGGACCACCTCGTCGTCGCGGTGGACCTCGCCGTCCCACCGGTAGACGGACGAGCAGGGGAAGCGATTGACGCAGGCCGCGAGGCGCTCCTCGACGAGCAGTTCGGCGATGTCGGCCGCCTCGTCGGGCGGCGCGGTGATGTAGGCGGTCGGCACACCCGGTGCTACTCGCGGGTCGGCCAAATAGGCTCGGCCCGCGAGACGCGCCCGGCGGGCGCGTCTCGCGGGCTACTCGGACTGGTGGTCCCCTCGGCCGAGACCGGTCGGGGAACCGATACAGAGCGTCCACCCCGAGTTGGTCCCGTCCCGGTACTTGAACGTTCGCCCGGCGAGCGCGTCGGCGGTGGTCCCTCCGGGGCCCGCACCACCGCACTCCGGAGCCCGCACCACCGCACTCCGGAGCCCGCACCACCGCACTCCAGAGACCGAATTGTACCACGTACGTGCACATCGAGTCCCGACCGCACTCCGAGAGATTCAAGAACGTTCCCCCACCCATACTGAACCGATGCGCCACGACCACCTCGTGACCACGAAACAGCTCTCCCGGGAGGACATCGAGGAAGTCCTCGACCGGGCGGCCGAGATCGACGCCGACCCGGCCGCGTTCGCCGACCGCCACCCGACGGCGTTGCTCGGTCTCTGCTTCTTCGAGCCGAGCACCCGGACCAAGATGAGCTTCGAGACCGCCATCAAGCGACTCGGGGGCGACACCGTCGACATGGGATCGGTCGAGTCCTCGTCGGTCAAGAAGGGCGAGAGCCTCGCCGACACCGCCCGCGTGGTGGAGGGGTACGCCGACGCGCTCGTCCTGCGCCACCCGAGTCAGGGCGCGGCCAAGATGGTCGGCGACTTCGTGGACGTGCCCCTGCTCAACGCCGGAGACGGCGCGGGCCACCACCCGACCCAGACCCTGCTCGACCTCTACACCATCCGGGAGGCGGCCGGACTCGACGACCTCACCGTCGGTATCATGGGCGACCTGAAGTACGGCCGGACGGTCCACTCGCTGGCCCACGCGCTGACCAACTTCGACGCCGACCAGCACTTCGTGAGCCCCGAGAGCCTGAAGCTTCCGCGGAGCGTCCGGTACGACCTCCACGAGTCGGGCGCGAACGTCCGGGAACACACCGACCTCGAAGCCGTCCTGCCGTCGCTGGACGTGCTGTACGTCACGCGCATTCAGCGCGAGCGGTTCCCCGACGAGAACGAGTACCAGGAAATCGCGGGCGAGTACGGCATCGACCTCGAAACGCTCGAAGACGCCAGCGACGACCTCACCGTGATGCACCCGCTCCCGCGAGTCGACGAGATTGCGCCAGAGGTCGACGACACCGAGTACGCGAACTACTTCGAGCAGGCCCACAACGGCGTCCCCGTCCGGATGGCACTGCTCGACCTCATGCTGGAGGCCCAGGAATGAGCGACCACGAACTCCGCGTCAGTAAGATTCGAAACGGCACCGTCATCGACCACATCCGCGCTGGACAGGCGCTCAACGTCCTCGCCATCCTCGGCATCGACGGGTCGGGCGACGAGACCGTCAGCGTGGGGATGAACGTCCCCAGCGACCGGATGAGCCACAAGGACATCGTGAAGGTCGAGGGCCGCGAACTGAGTCAGGACGAGGTGGACGTGCTGTCGCTCATCGCGCCCGAGTCGACCATCAACATCATCCGCGAGTACGAGGTCGCCGAGAAACAGCACCTCGAACGCCCCGACCGGGTGGTCGGCGTGCTGTCGTGTCCGAACCACAACTGTATCACGAACGCCGACGAACCCGTCGAGACCAAGTTCGACGTGCTCGCAGACGGCGTGCGGTGTGAGTACTGCGAGACCATCGTGCGCGACGACATCGCCGCCCACATCAGCGTCGAATAAGCGGGGTCTACCCGGCCGAAACGCGGTGTTACCTCGGTGAACTGTCGGAACGGTCGGCTTCGTTTATCTTTCGTGTGGAAGTACGTTCCGGGGGAATGAACACGAGAGCACTCCTCGCCATCGCCCTGTCCGTGGCGGTCGCGCTCGCGGGGGTCGGGGTGGTCGCGGGCGTCGGCGACTCGGTCGCGGGTCTCGACCACGCGGTAACCGACGCAGACGCCGACGACGCGCCGCGGAACGCGGCACAGGACTACGAAGTGTCCATCGACAACGTGACGATAAGTACGTGGTTGCTCCGGGACTCGACGGTCCAGAACGCGACGGTCGAGGAGGTCCGCATCCGGAACGCGACCACGCCCGAGGGGACCCGCGAGAACGTCACGCTCGAGAACGTGACGGTCGGCGAGTTCGTCATCGACCGCGGGCGACTCCAGAACGTGACCGCAAAGACGCTGGTCGTGCGCAACAGGTCGGTCCTCGACGTGCCGGGCGGGGAGTTCTTCGACCCCGACGTCCGGGACCGGACCATCGACCGCCAGTGGACGCAGAACCAGACCGTCTCGGGCGTGGTCATCGACACGATAGTCGTCGACGCGGCGACGATGGAGGAGAACGCGTCGCTCGGCTCCGAAGCCGAGGACCCCGAGGACTTCTCGCCGACCGCGGGCGAGGACCGACCCGATATCGACGTCGAGAACGGCACCGTCGGCGAGGCGCTGGTCATCGACGGCGAAGCCAACGACTGGTCGGTCGAGTCGGTCTCCGAGGACGCTGCCGAGCAGAGCGACGACGGGGAGTCCGACGGAGACGGCGAGGACGACGCAGACGGCGAGGACGACGGAGACGAGGACGGCGAAGACGGCGAAGATGGGGGCTCGGAGGACGACTGACCGGTCGTCCCCGACCTCGAACCGCGGAGCGAACGACTTACCCGGTCGGCCGACCAACCGGGCGGTATGTACGGCGTCGTCACGCGCAACGAGGAGGAACTGGCGTGGCCGGAGTTCGACCGGGGCTTCTACGAGGTCAAGGACGTGACCGGCCGGGCGGCCGACCCCGTCGAGTCGGGGGTGAACATGGTGTCGTGTTTCGGCGACAACGCCGCGGTCGAGGCCAACCCCGAACTCGCGCCGGTCTCGGAGTCGGGCGAGCGCGCCACCCGCGACGTGAAGTACTTCGACTGGGCGTACGTCTGCCCGACCCGCGAGGACTACCGCGAGGGAGTCCTCGAAATCGTCGCCGACTGCGCCGAGGTCAACCCCGACGTGCGACTCGACGACGTGGGCTTCCCGCGCGCGGAGTACTGTCACTGCGAGCGTTGTACCGAGCGGTTCGAAGCGTGGGCGGAGCAACGCTCCGCCGAAGAGTCGAG
This sequence comes from Halorussus salilacus, assembly GCF_024138125.1. Lineage (NCBI taxonomy): Archaea > Methanobacteriati > Methanobacteriota > Halobacteria > Halobacteriales > Haladaptataceae > Halorussus > Halorussus salilacus. The sequence continues at coordinate 2,903,685 of NZ_CP099993.1, read as the reverse complement.
CGGACAAGGCACGCGAGCCAGCGAGCACGACGACCGCTTCGCGTGGCGCGCCGAGGTCATCACCGAGTTCGTCGCCGAGGCCGCCGACCGGATTCCCGGAACGACCTCCCTCACGCTCTACCCCGACCCGTACCCCGGCCACCTCTACGAGCGGGCCGGACTCGACCTCGACGCCCTCGCCGAGTACGTCGACGAGTTCGTGGTCCCGCTGTACGACATGGCCTACTCCACCACCTACTGGCTGGAGGTCATCGCCAGCGGATTCGAGGACGCGCTCGACGCGCCGTTCAGCGTCGAACTCTACGCGGTCGACGTGGACGTGGACGCCCTCATCCACGCGGCGGAGGTCGCCGACGCCTACGCCGAGGACGTGCTGTTCGGCTACGACGCGAGCAACGCGCGAGCGGCGCTCCGGCGACTCAAGGCCGAGGAGCGCGACGGCGTCTCGCACGGCTGACGGGTCTCGGACTACGTTCGCGGGCGAATCTCGACGTGTCCGGTCGCGTCCACCACGACCCGATGGTCCGACAGCGAGAACTCGACCCGGCCGGAGTCGCGGTCGGCGTCCCGGCGAGTCGGCGAGAAGAGTTCGTCGAGCGCGTCGGGGTCGAGCACGTCCCGGAGCGGGTCGAGCTCCAGCGGGTCGGTCTCGGACACAGACGCGAGCGCGACCACGACCACGGTGCTCATCGGTTCGTCGCAGGTCCAATCGTGTCGGAGGCGGTAGACACCCGCCGCTTCGTCGTGTTCTATCTCTACTCCGTTCGGAAGCGGTGGCGTGTCGTCGCTCATGGTCGTGTCGTTCGGTATCGGCCGCGAGTATCGAGGGACGGCCGCATCACGTCGGAGTCGAAGCCCGGTCGCGGTGAGACGGCTACGCGTGCCACACGGATAAACCCCGGTCTCCATGTGTCCGACGCCGACGGTCGATTCCCTGTATCGACGCCGGTCACTCCAGCGCGCGCTCGCGCCACGCCAGCAGGTCCTCGCGGTCGCGGGTGTTCTCGGGGAGTTCGTCGAACCACCGGGCGTCGGTCACCTCGCCGTCGGGGTCGGCGACAGTGGGCGTCGCGGTCGTCTCGGCCCGGGCCGCGAACAGCGGGAGCACGCCCCACGTCGAGTAGTCGTCGCACTCGATGGCGACCCGAATCGGCATCGCCAACCCCTCGAAGGCGGCCTCGACCCCCGCCTCCTCGGCGAGTTCGCGCTCGGCGGCCTCGCGGAACGACTCGCCCTCGTGGACCCCGCCGCCGGGGACGACCCACATCTCGACGCCCGCGTGCCACACCAGCAGGAGTTCGCCCGAGGGCCGGTAGACCACCGAGTGCGCGCCGTAGGGCGACCCAGTCTGGCGGATGCGCTCGGCGAGGGTGCGGAACCGCCGCCGCGAGACGCGGCGGCGGTGGGTGCGTTCGAGGAAGTCGTCGTGGGAATCGGTCAGGCGGTGGTAGGCCCGCTCGGCCCGCTGTTCGGCCCGCGTCGCGAGGTACCAGAGGTCGTCGACCGTCGTCATCGCCCCGGTCGCGTCGGGGGGTCGACTGGCGACGAACGGCGGGGAAGTGTGCGAGTGGAGGTCATAATTCGAGGGTTCTGGGGCCGACCGAATAAGCCTTCGGTCGGCCGTTTCGAACCCTCCCCCCAGTAACCACCCGAAGATTCAAATTTACTTCCTGATAATTCCCCGGTGAATGAGCCTCGCTCCGATTGTACTCGGCAGTCTCGCGCAGGCGGCCGTCTTCGCCGCCCTTCTCGTAGTCGTCCAACCGCCCACCGGCGTCTACGCCGCGACCCCGGCCGTCGCTGGCGTCGTCGCCGGAGTATCGAGCGGCCGGTTCCGGTCGCTGTACGTCGATACGGGCGGTGCCGCGCTCGGCGGTACGTTGCTGTCGCTCGCAACGGCTGGCGTGGTCATGTGGCAGAACCTCGCGGCGGTTCCGATAGATGCGCGGATCGACCTGACGTTCCTCACCTTGCTGTTCGGGGTAGGCGCGCTCATCTTCCTGCTCCCGGTCGCCATCTTCGTCGGGGTCGTCGTCGGCCACCTCGCCGCGGTGATCCGCGACGAGATGCTGGTCTCGTAGGCCCCCAGTCTCGTAGGCCCCGGTCTCGGAGGCCTCCAGTCGCGTCCCGCGCGGACCGGGCGGTCGGGAACGCGGCCGCGTTCCCGACCGCCGACCGCGTTCGCAGCGACCGACCGCCGACCGCGTCCCCGACCGCGAACCGGGTCGCTTTTACCGGCCGCGGCGGTACTCGGTGGTATGAGCTTCGAGGAAGACGACCGCGTCATCCTGCACGACGAGCACAGCGAGTACGACGGCGAAGAGGGCCAGATCACGCAGGTCATGGAGACGATGTTCGGCGACGCCACATACACCGTCAGCTTCGAGGACGGTCAGGAGACCGGCATCGCCGAGGACTCGCTCGAAGCGGCCGACGGGGAGTAACCACTTTTCAGTTCGCTCCGTACACTCGCCGATGCCCGAAGTTCCCTTCCACTACGTCGACCTGCGAGCCTTCTGTTACGTCACCGAGGACGACAAGCGCGTCGAGGACGCCCTCCGGACCTTCCTGCCCGAGGAGTTCGAGGTCGAGCGCGCCGAGAGCGAGGGCTACCACGGCGACCGCATCGTGGTCCTCTCCGCGCGAGTCGAGAACGCCGACGACGTGCGCCACGTCCTCTCGAAGGTGGCCGAACTCCCCGACGTGGAGGGCCTGCTCGACGAACTCGACGACCGGGTCGACGACAACTGCTCGCTGTTCCTCCGACTCGACAAGCAGTCGGCCTACCGCGGTCGGGTCGAACTCGGCGAGGGCATCACGCTGCGCGCGAAGGTCGAGGCGTATCCCGCCAAGAAGGAGGCCGCGGTCGAGAACGCTCGCGAGGCGCTCGCCGGACTGGTTTAGTGGGCCGAGAAGCCGTCGATCACCCCGTCGCAGTCGGGACAGGAGACGAGTTCCGAGCCGGTGCTCTTCCCGCCGAGGGGGTCGCCGTTGCGCAACGTCTGGGAGTTAGTCTGCCGGTTCAGGTCGGAACCGCAGTGTGGGCATTCGTTCATACGTCTCACCACGAGATGCTGTGGGAACAGCTACCAATAGCCGCACTGTATTGATATACTTTGTGTCGACCTGACACGCCTCCGTCACGAAGCCGCGGGGCCCCGAAACCGGGCTCACGACCCCGGCAGGATGTCGCCGAGCGCGCCCCCGAGCGCCATCGCGGCGAACGTCACGCTTACCTGACAGAACGCGAGCCAGGGGTCGGCCCAGTCGACTCGACCCCACGCGGTCATCGTGACGACCGCGGTCGAAAACGAGATGCCGAGCACGCCGACGAGTCGCCGCGGCACCACGCCGAACAGCGGTTGGTGAATCTCGACCTGCTGAATCTCGGCGACGTAGAGCACGCCGATCACGAGCGCGACGGTGCCGACGAGCGTCCCGCCGAGCGCGGGCGGGTGGGCGGCGACGAACTCGCCGATTTCGAGGGTGCCGCCCTCCACGAGCATCGGGATGCCGAACACCACGCTCCCCACCAGCGCCTCGGCGGCGTCGTGGCGGTCGAACCCGCGGATGACCCGGCCAAACCCGCCCGGACGGACCCGGCGGGCGACCCGCAACGTCTCGCGGACCTGCGCGCGCTCCTCGGGGTCGTCGACGGTCTCCTCCAGCTGTTCGAGTTCGTCGAGCAGGTCGTCGATGTCGGGATTCGGCGGCGAGTCGGCGTCCGACCCGCCGGTGTTCGGTTCCTCGGTCACGTCTCCCCCGTGACGCGGAGCAGACATAAACGCCAAGGTCCCGGCGGCCCCGGGTAGGGGTATGCCAGCAACACTCGTCACCGGCTCCTCGCGGGGCATCGGCCGCGCAATCGCCGAGCGATTCGCGCGCGACGGCTACGACGTCGCGGTCAACTACGTCGAGAGCGCCCAGCAGGCCCGAGCGGTCGCCGACGCCATCGAATCCGAGACCGACGCCGAGGCGATAGCGGTCCGGGCGAACGTCGCAGACCCCGACGACGCCGCCGACCTCGTGGACGCGGCGGTCGAGGCGTTCGGCGGCCTCGACCACGTAGTGAACAACGCGGGCATCGACCAGCACGTCCACACCGACGAGCTCTCGCCCGCCGACTTCGACCGCGTGATGGACGTGAACGTCAACGGCGCGTTCAACGTGACCAAGGCCGCCCTGCCCCACCTCCGGGAGTCGGCCGCGGCGTCGGACGCGTCCGACGCCGCGGCCGATTCGGGGGGCGAACCCGCGGCCGACTCCCGGGACGAATCCGCGACCGATTCGGGGGCAGGAGCCGACCCCGCGCCCACCCCCTCGGTCACCAACGTCTCCTCGATTCTGGCGTACACGGGTGCGCCAATCGAGTGTCACTACGCCGCCTCGAAGGCCGGGCTCCTCGGGCTCACCAAGAGCCACGCCGGGGACTTCGCGCCCGAGGTCCGTGTCAACGCGGTCGCCCCGGGCCACGTCGAGACCGACATGACCGCCGACCGGACCGAGGCCGAGAAGCGCGAGGAGATGGCGGCGATTCCGGTCGAGCGGTTCGGCCAGCCCGAGGACATCGCCGACGCGGTCGCGTACCTCCGGGACGCCGGGTTCGTCACGGGCGAGACCCTCAACGTCAACGGCGGCGAGCTGATGCGGTGAGAGGCGGCGCGACCGCGCCGCGCGAGCGGCGCGGTCGCGCGCCGTCTACTTCCCGTCCCACTCGGGCTCGCGGTCTTCGAGGAAGGCGTCGATGCCCTCGTTCTTGTCCTCGGAGGCGAACAGCTGGGCGAACAGCTCGGCCTCGTACTCGATGCCCGCTTCGAGGTCCGTCCGACTCGACGCCTTCACGGCCTTCTTGGCGAATTCGAGCGCGAGCGGGCTCTTGTCGGCCATCCGACCCGCGAGTTCGTAGACGCGGTCGTCGAACTCGCCCTCGGGGTGGACCTCGTCGACGAGCCCGATGTCTGCGGCCTCCTCGGCGTCGATTATCTCGCCCGAGAGAATCAGCCGCATGGCCTGTCCCTCGCCGACGAGTCGGGGGAGGCGCTGGGTGCCGCCGCCGCCGGGCATGATGCCCAGATTTATCTCGGGCTGGCCCAGCTTGGCGTCCTCGCGGGCGATGCGGGTGTCGCAGGCCTGCGCGAGTTCGCATCCGCCCCCGAGCGCGTGGCCGTTCAGCGCGCCGACGACGGGCTGTTCGAGGTCGTCGACGTACTCGTAGACGCGGGGTCGCTTGCTGGCCTCGCGCTGTTCGATTGAGTCGCGCTCGCGCAACTCCGTCACGTCGGCCCCCGCGACGAAGGCCCCGGACTCCTCGGAGCCGGTGAGGACGACCACGCGCACGTCGCTAGCCTCTATCGCGTCCAGCACGTCCTTCAGCTCCGCTCGGAGCTGAGCGTTCAGCGCGTTCCGGGCGTCCGGGCGCGAGAGGGTGACGGTGGCGACGCCCTCGACCCGGTCGCCGACCGCGACCTCGACGTGGTCGCACTCCGCGCCGACCGCCTCTGGACTTCCGGGCGCGGGGGCGTCGGCGTCGCGGTTTTCGCTCATTCGTCGTCACCCCAGTCGCCCGACGTGGCCACTATCTCGCCGTCCTCCCAGACGTAGAACCCCTCGCCGGTCTTCCTGCCGAGCTTCCCGGCCCGGACCTTCCGGCGGAGAATCTGGGGCGGGCGGAACCGCTCGCCCAGCTCCTCGCGGAGGTGTTCGAGGATGTCGAGGCGCACGTCCAGCCCGACCACGTCGCCCAACTCGATGGGACCCATCGGGTGGTTGTACCCCAGCTCCATCGAGGCGTCGATGTCGCGGGGGCTGGCGACGCCCTCCTCGACCATCCGCATGGCCTCGACGCCCAGCGCGACCCCGAGCCGCGAGGAGGCGAACCCGGCGGTGTCCCGGACCGTCACCGCGGTCTTGCCGATGTCCTCGACGAACGCCTCGGCGAAGTCGAGGGTCTCGTCGTCGGTCTGCTCGCCGACCACGACCTCGACCAGTTCCATGATGTGGACGGGGTTGAAGAAGTGGAGGCCGATACCCCGGCCGGGGTCGTCGAGCACCGAGACGATTTCGGTCACCGACAGCGACGAGGTGTTCGACGCGATGACGGCGTCGGCGGGGGCGTGCTCTTCGACCTCCGCGAAGGTCTCGCGCTTGAGGTCCACGTCCTCGGGGACCGCCTCGACCACGAGGTCGGCCTCGGCGACAGCCTCGGGGAGGTCGGTCGTGCCCGAGATGCGGTCGAGCGCGGCCGCCTTCTCCTCGGGGGTCACCTTCTCGCGCTCGACGCCGCCCTGGAGGTTCGACTCGATGGAGTCGATTCCGCCCTCGACGAGGTCGTCTTCGATGTCCCGAATCGTCACGCTGTTGCCAGCCATCGCCGAGACCTGGGCGATGCCGTGGCCCATGGTCCCGGCTCCGAGTACGGCGACGTTCATACGTGTACGGCCGATTGGAACGCGGTTAAGCGTTTATCTCTCGGCGCGGTGGGTGGAAATCCATTTCGCAGACTACCGCTCTCGGAACCACACCATTAAGCCCCTCTCTGTAGTACTGTATTGAATGAACCCCACAATCCAGTTCTCGCACCCGACGACTTCGGCGAGGGCGTCGACGCGACGGCCGTCGACGAACTCGGGCCCGCGTCGGGGGTCCGATTCGCGATGACCTCCTCGAACCAAATCGACACCGCGACCATCCTCCTCCTCGTCCTCGGGGCGCTCATCGTACTGCCGTTGCTCACCATGGGAATGGGCTTCGGTGGCATGATGGGATACGGCGGGATGATGGGTCAGTACGGCGATACCGGGGGCTGGTGGCCGCTCGTGGGGATGGTCGTTCCGCTCGCGTTCCTCCTCGTCCTCCTCGTCGGGGGATACCTCGTCCTCCAGCGCGTGACCGGCGACCAGACCTCCCGAGACCCGGCGATGGAGGAGCTACGCTCGGCGTACGCCCGGGGTGACCTCAGCGACGAGGAGTTCGAACAGCGCCGGGAGCGACTCGAACGCCGGGAGTGATTCACCGCGGTCGGACCTTGAATCCGTACCGAGTCACGCCCTCCTGCGTGTAGATTCGTCGAATCGTGGTCTCGACTTCGTCCCCGATCCCCACCTCGTCCGACCCGACCACCTGCGAGGGGACGCTCACGCTCCCGCCGTCGGGACCGTCGAGCGCGACCACGACCACGCCGAAGTCGCCCGACTGGGCCTGCTGTTCGGCGAACTCCGGGGGCGCGCCGCCCTGCGAGATGGTCGTCGCGGCCTCCACGACGCCGGTCCCCGAGAGCGCCACGTCCTCGTAGCCCCCGACCAGCGTCTTGCAGGCGTTGCACGCGCCCTCGGGCGGGAAGTTCAGGGCCTCGCACTCGGGGCACCGACCCGCAACGAGGCGATACCGCTGGTCGAGAGTCCGCCGCCACGAGGGGACGCTGACGTACGCGCCGCCGCCCTCTGGCGCGCCCGAGGTCAGGTCGCCCCGCCGCCGGAGGTACTCGGCGAAGGAGACGGATTCGTCACCGTCGAGCGCCAGTTTCGCGGGGACGCCCCGGTTCTCGACCAGCAGGGCGTCTGCGCCCGCGCCGCTCCCGTACGCCGCGGCGAGGATTCGCTCCTCGCCCTCTTCCAGTGCGGTCGCCAGACTCAGCGGGACGCTCGCCGCGCCGGTGTCCCCGAGGTCGTGGACGGTCGCGCACGCCCGAATCGCGTCCGTCTCGACGCCGAGCGACCCGGCCGCGCGGTAGGGGAGCTTTCCGTTCGGGGCCTGCACGGCCGCGGCGTCGACCTCCCCGACCGCCAGCCCGCCGACTGCTCCGGCGAGCGTCTCGGTGAACGCCCGGCGGTCGTAGCTCGTGACGCCCAGCCCCTCGGTCGCGTCGCTCCCGCGCTCGCGGAATCGGACGCCGGGGTACTCCGCGGCGTACTCGTCGCGGGCGAGGACCTCCGCATCGCCCGACTCGGAGAGGACGAACGCGGCCGCGCCCGCTCCGGCGGCGTGTTCCTCGGCGCTGTCGGGGTCGCCCCGCGGGCAGTCGGCGGCGACGACGAGGCCGACGCGCGCGTCGGCCTCGTCGTCGCGATTGTCCACGTCGGCCTCGTCGTCTCGGGACGGCGGGGACCACGGTCCCGCCGAGAGCGCGGCGTCGAGCGCCCGCGTCCCGGCCCGGGTGCTTCCCGCGAAGACGTGGCGGGTCGCCTCGTCGGAGACCCCCAGCATCCCGCCGAGTCGGACCGTCAGGTCCTCCTCGGCCAGCGGCGGCGTGGTCGTGGCGAACGCGAGATACGCGACCTCCTCGCCCGCGCGCTCGGCCGCGCCGAGCGCGCGGGCGGCGGCCTCGTAAGCCATCGTCACCGCGTCCTCGTCGGCGTCGGGGACCGCCTTCTCGGCGACGCCGGGGGCGTGGAACCGCCCCCACGCGTCCTCGAACTCCTCGGCGGAGATTCGGATTCGGGGCGCGTAGGCCCCGACGGCCTCGATTTCGGGGGTCAGGTCGGCGTCGCTCATCGTGCCACCTCCTGTACCTCCCGCTCTTTTTCGAAGACGTGAACCACCGCGGCACCGCCGCTCCCGCCGACGTTGTGGGTCAGCCCGCGGGTCGCGCCTTCGACCTGCCGATTCCCGGCGTCGCCCGAGAGCTGTTTGAAGGCCTCCGCGACCTGCCCCGCGCCGGTCGCGCCGATGGGGTGGCCCTTCGACTTGAGGCCGCCCGAGGGGTTGACCGGGAGGTCGCCGTCGAGGTCGGTCGCGCCCGACTCCACGAGGTCGCCCCCCTCGCCGGGGTCGCAGAAGCCGAGGTCCTCGTAGGCCAGAATCTCGGCGATGGCGAAGCAGTCGTGGACCTCCGCGAAGTCGAGGTCCTCGGGCGCGATTCCGGCCCGGTCGTAGGCGGTCTCGGCGGCGCGACGGGAGGCCGGAATGGCGGTGTAGCTCTCGCGCTGGAACAGCCCCACGGCGTCGCTCGCGGCCCCGACCCCCGCGATTCGGATGGGGTCGTCGGTGTACTCCGAGACGACGTCCTCCGAGACCACGAGGGCCGCGGCCGCGCCGTCGCTGGTGGGACAGCAGTGATAGAGCGTCAGGGGGTCGGCCACGGTCTGAGCGGTCTCGGCGTCTTCGAGCGAGCACTCGAAGCCCAACTGGGCGTGCGGGTTCTTCGCGCCGTTGCGGTGGTTCTTGACCGCGACCCGCGAGAGGTGTTCGCTGGTGGTGCCGTACTCGGCCATGTGGGCGTCGGCCATCTGGGCGTAGACGCCCGCGAAGGTGGTGCCCGAGAGGCGTTCCCACTCGGTCTCGCCCGAGACGCCGAGCCAGTACTTGGTGGCGTCGCCCGACGCGTCGGTCATTATCTCGACTCCGCCCGCCAGCACCACGTCGGCCATCCCGGACCGGACGGCCTGCACGGCCTGCCGGACCGCGTATCCGGACGCGGCGCAGGCGTTCTCGACCCGCGTGGTCGGAATCCCGTGGAGGCCGACGTGCTCGGTCGCGGCCGGGCCCGACAGCCCCAACTGGCGACCTCCGACGCCGAGGGTGCCGACGACCGCCTCGTCGATGTCGTCGGGGTCCACTCCGCGGGGGACCGACTCGCACGCCCGCTCGAACGCGGTGGCGAACAGCGACCGGTAGCTTTCGTCGGGGAACGACCCGAAGTCGGTCTGGGCCGCGCCGACGAGGTAGGCGTCTCGCATGCGTGAGGGTTCGTCTCTCGGTGGAAATAATTGCCGTTGTTCAGAACGGCACGGCCTCGGCGATATCGGTCCGATAGCGCCCCGCGAGTTCGCGGACGACGAGGCGGTCCCGGGGGTCGACGCCCAGCGCGAGCAGGCTCCCGACGTAGGCGAGGAGGCCTGTGACCGTCCCGACGCCGACCGCGAGCGGGGACGGTCCGACCGTCGCCCGGACGCCCGCCATCGTTGCGGCCATGACGACGCCAGCGGCGAGCGGCCTGATGAACGTGGCGTCGAACGGCCACAGCCCCTCGAACCGCCTGAGCAACACGACCTGCAGGGCGTTCTGGACCGCGATGGCGAGCGAGGTTCCCAGCGCCGCGCCGACGAGGCCGAACTCCACGACGAACAGGTAGGTCAGACCGACGTTCAGCACGGCGAGCAGCCAGTCGAGCGCCATCCGAGCGTACTGGTGGTCGGTCATCATGAGCAACCACCCGGTCGCGCCGACCGCGCTCCCGACGAACACGCCGCCGAGGTAGACCGCCAGCGGGGCGTACCCCCGGACGTACGTCGGCCCGAACAGCGCCAGCAGTTCCCGGCCGAACACCAACTGGACCGCGAGGATGGGAGTCACGGTGGTGACGATGAGCCGTGTCACCGACGAGTAGACGGCGTCGAGCGTCTCCATCCGGTCGTTCGAGTAGAGGTCCGAGGCCACCGGCGGCAGGAGCTGATTGAACGACAGCAGGGGTATCCACGCGATAGAGACCAGCACGAGGACGACGTTGTAGATACCCGCCGCGACCGCGGTCAGGAGCGTGCCGACCAGCAGGATGTCGACGCGGTTCTGGAACACCTTCCCGAGACTGCTCATCGCCACCGGCGCGGCGTGGTCGTAGAACCGGCCGACCTCGGTCCGCGCGCCCCGGAGCGTCGGTCTGACCCCGGTCGCCCGGACCGTGAATGGAATCCCGGCGAGCGCGAGGAGGAGCCCGCAGACCGCGACCGCACCGGCGACGCCGACCACCGAGTAGCCGAGCGCGAGCGCCGCGAGCGCGCCGAGAAGTCGCACGCCGGGCCGGAGGAGCTTGTTGAACAGCACCTCGCCCCGGGCCGACCCGACCGCGCGGAATATCGCGGCCGAGACCATCACGAGACCGAGCAGGCCGACGAGGACGCCGAACAGTCGCATCGCGGGCGGGAACGACGGGTGCTCGACGGTGGCCTCGTCGAGCCACGGGGCCAGCGCCCACACGCCCGCCGCGATGGCGAGGCCGAATCCGACCGTAGTGGCGTAGGCCAGCCCCGCGACCCGCGCTCGGCGCTCGGGGTCGTCCTCGTAGGCGGGGAGGTACCGCTGGAGAGTCTGGACGCTCCCGAAGGTGACCAGTCGTATCAGCAACTGTGCGATCCGCCACGCGAGCGCGTACACTCCGTAGGCGACGGGGCCGAGCCCGCGTGCGAGGACGAACTCCGTCGCCGAGACCAGCGCGCGCTGGGCCGAGACCCCTCCGGAGGTCACCACCGCGCCGTGGGCGATGGTCAACAGCGCGTCGCGCTCGTCGTCCGGCACGTCCTCGTCGGGCCCTCGGCTCATTCTCCCTCGATTTCGAGGTGGCCGGTCCGAACGGTAAATGATTCGGTACGGGACGCCCGCGGTGGCCGAATCGAAACCTCTAACCCGAAACCGAGCGGGCATCCGACAACGAATGGCTGATTCGTCGTCGGTCCGCGAACTCGTCGCTCGCCTCGGAGGATGGTGGCTGGACCTCGAACGCGGGTGGCGAGCGGTGCTCATCGCGTACCTCGTGGTCGCGCTGGTCGTCCTCGCGCCGTGACGATGGCGACGCTCCGCTCGCTCGCGCCCGGACTCGCCTTCCTCGCGGTCGTCGGCGGAGTCGCCCGCGGAGTCGGCGCGGTCACCCCGCTGCACGAACTGCTGGCCGCCATCCTGCTGGGCGCGGTCGTCGCCAACGCGGTGGGGGTTCCGGCGGTGTTCCGACCGGGCGCGTCGACGTACAAGCTCTGGCTCGAAGCCGGTATCGTCCTCATGGGCGTGCGCATCTCGCTCGACGCCGTGGTGGCCTCCGGGCCCGCGCTCGTCCTCACGGTCGTCGGGGCCGTCGCGCTCGCGCTCGGGGTCGCGGAGGCGCTCGCGCGCGGCCCGTTCGGACTCCCGGACAGGCTCGGTTCGCTGCTCGCGGCCGGGGCGAGCGTCTGCGGCGTCTCGGCGGTGGTCGCGGTCGCCGGGGCGATACGCGCCGACGAGACCGACGTCGCGTACGCCACCAGCACCGTGCTGGCGTTCGACGCGCTCACCCTCTTCGCGTACCCCACGGTCGGCCACCTGCTCGGCCTCCCCGACCGGGTGTTCGGCGTCTGGGCGGGCGTCAGCATGTTCAGCACCGGTCCGGTGACCGCCGCGGGGTTCGCCCACTCTCCGGTCGCCGGAGAGTGGGCGACGCTGACCAAGCTGGCGCGGAACGCCCTGCTGGGCGGTATCGTGGTGGTCTACTCGCTGGTCTACGCCGAGAGCCGGGATACCGTGCGAGTCGACGAGACGGGCGACCCGAGAACCGAAGCCGAAGCCGACTCGGGGGCCACTGCGGGACCGACGACCTCGCTACGCGAACTCTGGGACGGCTTCCCGAAGTTCGTCCTCGGGTTCGTCTCGCTCGTCCTGCTGGCCAGCCTCGGCGCGTTCGGCCCCGTCGAGGTGGCCCGGCTCCGACTGGCCTCGGAGGTCGCGTTCCTCGCGGCGTTCGCGGGCCTCGGGACCAGCATCGACGTGCGGGAACTCCGCGGGACCGGGCTCCGCCCGGTCGCGCTCGTCGCGGCGACGCTCGCGGTCGTGAGCGTCGCCTCGCTGGCGGTGGCGAGCGCGGTCTTCTGAGTCGTCGGGGAACGCAGAGAACGCGGCCGGAGAGGGGGAGATGCTCCGGCCGCAGGGGTGGTAGCGATGGGGTTGCTGGGTTCGTCACACCCCAGTGCACTATCGCGACCGATAGTGCGTGTAGGCGCAGAGATAGCATGTAAATGTTTCAATACCACAAGGATTCTGCTGGAACGAGCGTGAGTACGGCCGTCCGCTGGCACCACTCGACGCTTCAATCCCACAAGGGTTCTGCTGAAACTTCTATGGCGAAGCACACCACCCGAGACGCCATTTGGCTTCAATCCCACAAGGGTTCTGCTGAAACGCCTTGCCGGTGAGACGGTCGCTCTTGCGACTCGGGCTTCAATCCCACAAGGGTTCTGCTGAAACTGCCTACGGTGGGCGGTACGGAGCGCGAATCATGGAGCTTCAATCCCACAAGGGTTCTGCTGAAACAGCGAATCGCCGTAGATAATCACGGCATCGAGGTTGCTTCAATCCCACAAGGGTTCTGCTGAAACCCTCGAAAGGAGCGTACCGGACCGGCGAGATGTTCCGCTTCAATCCCACAAGGGTTCTGCTGAAACGCGGTCTCTCGTCCGCGATTTCTTCGACTACGCGGAGCTTCAATCCCACAAGGGTTCTGCTGAAACCGGGTCGGCGTGACGGTGACCGAGTACCGCGTGTGGCTTCAATCCCACAAGGGTTCTGCTGAAACGCGAAGAACACTGGCGGCGAGGCGGGAGACTTCACGCTTCAATCCCACAAGGGTTCTGCTGAAACACGCGGTACTGCGCGGGCAGTGTTCTGCCACCGCCGGCTTCAATCCCACAAGGGTTCTGCTGAAACCGGTCCGATGCCCGACCGTCGTTCTGGTCGGGGAGACTGAGCCGGTTGCTTCAATCCCACAAGGGTTCTGCTGAAACTGGGCGGCGGCAACCGCGCACCGGACGCACGCCACCGTGCTTCAATCCCACAAGGGTTCTGCTGAAACCCGTCGTCGTACGCCGCCACGCCGACCCCCGCGAGCAGGCTTCAATCCCACAAGGGTTCTGCTGAAACGAATTCGCGCCCATGTAGTTGTGGCCCTCGTCGAGGCTTCAATCCCACAAGGGTTCTGCTGAAACTCTTCGGCTTCGAGCGAGAGATACCGTGGTGGGCTGCTTCAATCCCACAAGGGTTCTGCTGAAACGAGGAGGTCAAATCGGAGAATTGGCTCGCCGACATGCTTCAATCCCACAAGGGTTCTGCTGAAACGCGGTGCCGTACTAATTAGCAAGCCACTCGGTGAGCTTCAATCCCACAAGGGTTCTGCTGAAACTCAATACGCCCTCGGTATCCTGTTCGGTCATAGGCCGCTTCAATCCCACAAGGGTTCTGCTGAAACCATGCCCCATTTCGGGGCCTCACCCCACCATACCCACTGCTCGCACATCAACATTTCCGTCGACCGCCAATACCCTCCCAACCCCCGGGGGGTCGACGACCGCGGATACAATCGACCCTCCGCGACAAAAGGATTTAGGCCCCGTCTTGCGAACTACTGACTGACATGCCCTACAGCGACATCGAGACGGCGTCGCGCGGCGAGCTCCGGGACCTCCAGGACGAGCGACTCGCCGAGACGGTCGAGCACGCCTACGAGAACGTCGACTTCTACCGCGAGGCGCTCGACGAGGCGGGCGTCGCGCCCGAGGACGTGGAGGGCGTCGAGGACCTCTCGAAGCTGCCGTTCACGACCAAGGAGGACTTCCGCGACGAGTACCCCGACGGCCTGTTCGCGGTCGACGACGGGGAGCTCCGGCGGATTCACGCCTCCTCGGGCACCACCGGCAAGCCCAAGATCGTCGCCTACACCGAGGGCGACCTGGGCGTCTGGAAGGAGGTGATGGCCCGGTCGCTGTCCGCCGCGGGAGTTCGGCCCGGCGACACCGTTCAGAACGCCTACGGCTACGGGCTGTTCACGGGCGGGCTGGGCTTCCACGACGGCGTCGAGGAGCTGGGCGCGACCGTCATCCCGACCGGCGGGGGCAACACCGCCCGCCAGCTCGACATGCTCCGGGACCTCGACAGCGACGCGCTCGCGTGTACGCCCTCCTACTGCCTCTATCTGGCGGAGGCCGCCGAGGACCGGATGATGGACGTTCGAGACCTCCCGCTGTCTCGCGTCATCATCGGAGCCGAACCGTTCACCGACCCCATGCGCGAGGAGATAGAGCGCGCGCTGGGCGTGACCGCGCTCGACGTGTACGGCCTCTCGGAGATCATCGGACCCGGCGTCGCCATCGAGTGCGAGGAGGCTCAGGAGGGCCTTCACGTCTGGGAGGACCACTTCTACCCCGAAATCGTCGACCCCCAGACCGGCGAACCCCTGCCCGAGGGCGAGGAGGGCGAACTCGTCCTGACCACGCTCACCAAGGAGGCCCTGCCGGTCCTGCGCTACCGGACCGGCGACATCACGTCGCTGAACTACGAGACCTGCGAGTGCGGGCGCACCGCGGTCCGGATGGGCAACGTGACCGGCCGGGCCGACGACCTGCTCATCGTCCGCGGGGTCAACGTCTACCCGAGCCAGATAGAGGAGGTGATGCTCGACCTCGGCGACGTGGCTCCCTACTACCGAATCGACCTCTACCGGGAGGACACCCTCGACCGGATGGAGATAACGGTCGAACACCACGAGGACTTCCGGGGCACCCCCGAGGAGCTACGGGAGGACATCGAGTCCGAACTCCGCGACGTGCTCGAAGTCACGCCCGACGAGGTCGAGGTGGTCGAACCCGGCGCGATAGAGCGCACCGAGGTCGGGAAAGTCAAGCGCGTGTACGACCACCGGTAGGGACGGCCGCCGACAGCGACGGCCGCCGACAGGAAAGGCTGCCGACAGCGACGACCCCCGGTAGGCACGACCACCAATCAGGTACTCGGCGCGCGCGGGCGACCGCGTCGCGGTCGCCCGCGCGCTCGGCCCTCTCCTTCTGCTCTTTCGCTTCGTCTCCTTCCTCCTCCTCCTCTTCGCCCCTTTCCTCCCGGCTCTCGCTACGCCACCGAGAAGACCACGCGATACGGGAGGTTCGCCGTGTCGTCCCCGGTGTCGACGCCGACAGACCCCTCGACGACGTACTCGCCGCTCGCCAGCGAGTCTGCGTCCACGTCGTAGGTCTCGCTCAGCGTCTCGCCCGGACCGAGTTCGGAGACGAGCGCGATGTCGTCGACCGACCGAATCTCCCGGTCCTCGGTCCTGACGTGGTCGCTCTCCTCGTAGGCGTCGGTCCAGAGCAGTCTGGAGTCGTCCTCGTCGCCGACCGGGTGGAAGTGCAGGACGCCGAAGGGTCGGGGCGCGCCGGTCGAGATTCGCAGGTCGCCGTCGGCCTCGTTGGCGAGTGCAATTCCGACCCCGGCGTCCTCGAGGGTCGCGTCGAGCGCGACCGGGACCGACGCGCGCTTCTCGACGGAGGCGGTGTAGAAGGTGCCGTCGAGGAGGACGTACCGGTGGTCGTCGAGGGCGTCGAACAGGCCGTCGGGCGCGCCGTCGAAGGCGTACGCGCCCCGCGTCTCCCCGGCCTCCCGGACCAGTTCGCGGGCCTCCGGGTCGGCCTCGCTGGCGTTCCAGACCTCGCCGTCGACCGCCTCCGAGACCCGAACTTCCGCCGCCGAGACCCGGTAGGGCGGGCCGGGGTCCTCGACCGCGACCGAGAAGGAGAGCACGTCGCCGTGGTACCGGACCGCGTCGTGGTCTTCGAGGAACGCCCGGAGGTCGTCCCAGACGTAGGTGAGGTCGATGCCCTCCTCGCGCGCGATTCGCATCAGCCCGCTCATGACGCGACCGTCGTCGGTGACCGCCGCCTCGTACTCGTCGTAGGGGGCGATTTCGCCGTCCACGTCGGACTCCGGGACGGCCTCGGCGGTGACGGTGGTCGTCGGGAAGGTGTTCTCCAGCCGGTAGTAAGTGGCCTCGCGCTCGACGTACGGCGTTCCGCTGGCGAACTCGACCAGCCACCGGGGCGGGTCGTCGGTCTCGTAGCCGTCGGCGAGCGCGGCCTCGAACACGTCGCGCTCGCGGTCGTCGAGGTCGTCGAACGCGGTGACGCGGCCGCCGGGGTCGCCGCCGAGGTCGTTGAGCCGGACGGCGTACTCGCGGGTCTCGACGCGCTCGACCGACAGGGGACTGTCGGTCGCGGCCATCTCGGTCGGGTCGGTCGCCCCGTCGGTCGCGGTCGAACCCGGTCCGGCGTCGGCCACGCGCTCGGACGCGCCGAGACAGCCGCCGGTCGCGGCCACGCCGACTGCGAGGTGGAGGAACGGGCGGCGCTTCATACCGGTACACGAGTCTCGGGGTTCAAAAATATACAGGGATTAAAGTCAGAACCGGGGTGGACCCCCGCCGAGCGAGCGGGTCACGCCTCGGGCCGATACACCCGGCCGCGGAAGGTCGCGACCGGGTCGCCGCCCTCGTCGGTGACCGCGACCCGGTAGGCGGCGGTCCGGCCGCGGGCGTGGACCTCCTCGGCCTCCGCGGTCAGGGTCTCGCCGACCGCGACCGCCTCGAAGTACGAGACGTTGGTCTCCATCGCGAGCGCGGTCTCGCCCTCGGCGTTCGACGCGGCCGCGAACGCCGCGTCGGCCAGCGCGTAGATCGCGCCGCCGTGGGGCGTCCCGTGGAAGTTCAGGAGGCCGTCGGTGACCGTGAGCCGAGTGCGCGCGGTCCCGGGTCCGAGGTCGGCGAGTTCGACGCCGAGCGTCTCGCAGAAGGGGTCAGACTCGATTCGCTCGCGCACCTCGTCGGGTACGTCGGTCATGGGGTGGCGTTGGTGGACATGCGACTTATAAAGAATGGTCGTGGTGAGCGCGACGGTCCGGACTCGACACGCGACGGTCCAGACTCGACGTTCCACCGTCGGCGCGCGCTGGCGCGACCTCGCGGTTTGAGGTCGCGCCACAGCGCGCGAGGGACGAGGACCGCAAGGAGGGTGCGACCGGAGGGAGCGCCCGACCGAGGACCGCAGTCGGTTGGGGAGGACGTGGCCTGCGGTGCTGTCGCGGTGCTGTGCGGTCGGGAGGACCGAAAGGGGCCGGTCGCTCGCGCTCGTCTTGGTCGTCTGTGCGGGCGACTATTTCGAGGCGCGAGCGGAGCGAGCGCCGACGGAATATCCCGCACAGCGACCGCGAGCGACCGGGGGCTTTCGAGGAGTTTGCGAGTCCGAAGGTATCGATTCGTAGCGAGCGACCGGGGGCTTTCGAGGCCGTCGCGACTCCGAAGGTATCGACTCGTAGCGAGCGACCGGGGGCTTTCGAGGACCCCGTCCCGGAAACGACACTCCCTATGGAAGTAACCGAGAATTTTCCTAGAGCCACCTTCACCCCGAAGTCCATAGAATTTTATCCACACCGACACAACACCGAACCATGCCCTACAGCTACACGCCCCACCACTTCGAGGACTTCGAGGAGGGCCAGACCTTCGAGAGCGTCGGCCGGACCGTCACCGAGTACGACTTCGTGATGCACTCTGCGTTCTCGGGCGACTGGACCGAACTCCACACCAACGCCGAGTACGCCGACGGCGAGTACTTCGGCGAGCGCGTGGCCCACGGCCCGATGACGTTCATCCTCGCGACGGGGTTCGTCTACCGGTGTGGCTTCCTCGAACGCACCGTGCTGGCGTTCCTCGGGATGAACTACATGGACATCCCGAACCCGGTGTACATGGACGACACCATCTCGCTGGACATGGAGGTCACCGAGACGAAGGAGATTTCGAGTCGTGACGACTCCGGACTCGTGGTTATCGATACGACCATGACGAATCAGGAGGACACCGTGGTGTTCGAAGGGGACATGAAGTTCCTCATCAAGAAGGAAGACGCCTAACGGAACGACTCCTTCTTTCGCGCTCTACGAGTGGATTTTGTCGGGTATCGGTGTGAAAGTGCCGCGAGATTTTGGCTAGCTACCTCCGGTACCTATCAAACCGCACCGCGACCGCAGGCCTCACACCTCCCCAGCCTCCTGCGCTACTCACTTCGTTGCGTTGCTCGTCCCTCGCGCGAACGATGGCGCGGTCCAAACCACGGACCGCGCCAGCGCGCGCCGGTAGTTCCTTTCCCCTTCGATACGATTGGCGAAATCTCGCTTCGCACGGCTTTTTACGACACTCCTCCAACACCACGACAATGCCAGAACTCTCCGTACTCGCCGACCACCCCGACGACTACCCCATCGTCGACACCCACTGCCACCAGCCGACCGAGGAGTTCCTCCACGCGGCGGGCGGCCAGATGATGAAGGACGCCGCCGAGCGGTTCGGCACGGACCTCGAAACCGACACCTACGAGAACCTCGTCGAGGAGTACCACGAGGCCGGAATCGGCCGGGCGGTCCTGCTCGGGTGGGACGCCGAGACCAACACCGGCAATCCGCCCGTGCCCAACGACTACGTCGCTGAGGTGCGAGACGACCACGAGGACTTCTTCGTCGGGTTCGCCAGCGTCGACCCCCTCAAGGACGACTGCGTCGAGGAGGCCGAGCGCGCGGTGAAGGACCTCGACCTCAAGGGGTTCAAATTCCAGCAGATCGCGCAGGGCTTCGACCCGAGCGACCCCGAACACGAGGAGCTGTTCGCGACCATCGAGGACCTCGGCGTGCCGGTGGTCTTCCACGGCGGTAACTCCACGCTCGGCGCGTGTGCGCCGGGCGGACGGGGCCTGAAGATCAAGTACGGCAATCCGATGCTCATAGACGACGTGGCGGCCGAGCACCCCGACCTCCAGATACTCATCGCTCACCCCGCGTTCCCGTGGGAGAAAGAACAGCTCGCCATCTGCCAGCAGAAGGGCAACGTCTACATGGACCTCTCGGGGTGGATGCCCCGGTACATCGACGAGCAGGTGCTCCACTACGCCAAGAGCCTGCTCAAGGACAAGGTGATGTTCGGCACCGACTACCCGATGCTCGAACCCGGCCCGTGGCTCGACCAGTTCGCGGAACTCGACTTCCCCGAGGAGGTCCAGCGAAAGATCCTGTGGGAGAACGCCGAGGAGTTCCTCGGGCTGTAGTCGGGGTCGAATCGAACCGAATCGAATCGCGTCCCGTCCGAACCGGGGTCAGGTGGTCGTCGCCGCCGGTCCGATACCGCTCGGTGAACCGACCCGGCAGGGTCACTCCAACTCCCGCGACCGAGCGTGTTCGACCCACTCGGACAGTCCCTCACGGCCCGTCAGTCGGACGGTCCCCTGCCGGGGGTCGTAGTCGACGACCCCCGCGTCCGCGAGTCGCGGGAGGTGGTCGTGGTGGAGCGCGATTCGAGTCGCCTCTCGCGGCGACCGGCCGCCCGCCTCCGGTTCGGTCGCTTCGTACTCGCCGACCGCGCCGACGGCGGCCGAGAGTTCGACCACGTCCTCGTCGACCTCGGCCAGATAGTAGAGCAGGTAGCGACGCCGCGAGCTTGACAGCAGGTCGAAGACGGTATCGAGACCGTCGGTGACGCCCGGGGAACGACCCACCGGCGCGCGGTTCTCCACTCCGTCTCCCCCGTCCGTGCGCAAAACATCGTCGGTCATCGTGGTAGTTCGGGCCTCGACACGGAAAGCCCCCGTCGGTTTTCACGACAGGACGCGTACTGATTAAGCGAGTGAACGACGCGCTCCCGGTCGAGTCACTCGAACTCGGGCTCGCGACCCTCCAGAAACGCCGCGACGCCCTCCTCGTGTTCCGCGGTGCCGTAGGCCTGCGACTGGACCGCGTTCTCGTAGTCCATCGCCTCCTTCCAGCCCCGCCCCATGTTCTCGTGGATGGCGCGCTTGGCGAGGCCGATGGTCCTCGTGGGACGCTCCCGGAGGGTGTCGAGCAGGTCGGCGACCGCCTCGTCGAGGTCGGCCTCGTCGCCCGCGACCTCGTTTATCAGGCCCATCTCGGCGGCCTCCTCCGCGGGGAAGAACTCCCCGGTGAACGCCAATCGCTTGGCGGTCCGGAGCCCCACGAGTCGCGGCAGGAGGAAGGTGCCGCCGGTGTCGGGAATCAGCCCCACGCGAACGAACGCGCAACTGAACGTCGCCGACTCGACCGCGTAGGCGAAGTCCGAGACCGCCGCGATGGCCAGCCCCGCGCCCACCGCGTCGCCGTTGACCTTCGCGACGATGGGCACCCGCGCGGCGAGGGCCTCCTCGACCACGCGCCCGAACGTCTCTGTGATGCGCTCGTAGGCTTCCTCGGGCGTCTCCTCGCGTTCGGCCATCGACTCGATGTCGCCGCCCGCGCTGAACGCTCCGCCCTCGCCGGTGAGGACGATGGCGTCGAGCTCCGCCGGGTCGGCGTCGGCCAGCACGTCTGCCAGTTCCTCGGCGGTGTCCGTCGTGAAGGCGTTCATGACCTCGGGTCGATCGAAGGTGACGGTGCGGACGCCGTCGTCGTGGGTGACGTTCATACCTCCGAGCAGGCTCCCCGCACATTTAATTGCTCGCCGACCCGACTCGGAGTATGGACGTCGAGAGCTTCTTCGAGGAGATGCCGTTCGCCGACCTGCTCGGCGTTGAGGTGACCGAAGTCGGCGAGGGCCACGCCGAGGGCCGCGTCGAGATGCGCGAGGAGCTGTCGTGGAACGCCGACCGCATGATGGCCCACGGCGGCGTCACCTTCACGCTCGCCGACACCGTCGGCGGCGCGGCGCTGGTCTCGCTGGTCGACCGGCCGGTTCCGACCATCGACATGCGCATCGACTACCTCGAAGCCGGGACCGGCGACCTCCGCGCGGAGGCCGACGTGGTCCGTTGCGGCGGAGACGTTGGCGTCGTCGACGTGGACGTGTTTTCGCAGGACGAAACCCAGATCGCCGACGCGCGCGGTGTGTACAAGACGGGGTAACGGGTAGCAGACGCGGTCGGTGGTCTCGCGCGAGTCCGTCAGTCGAGCGCCCGAGTTATCGCGTTTCCCACCAGCAGGAGTGTCGCACAGCCACCGGCGGAGAGCTGTCGGGCGATTTCGGGGCGTCCCAGAATCACGGGAATTCGTCGCTGTCGGCCGTCACCGCGCTCGCTCCCTCGCGGTCGACCGCGTACTTCGAATTGCGCGCGAGTTCGTCGGCGATGCCCGATGCGAGCGCGACCACCGCCTCCCGGTGGCGGTCCTTCGACTTGTGGGCGTGGGACGGCCGCACGTCCAGCGACTCGTAGGGTTCCAGCGGTCCGCCGATGGCTCTCTCGGCTTCGAGGTGGCGCTTCAGCAGTCCGAACAGCGAGTGGAGGTAGAGGAGTTCCGTCTTCCGCATATGGGGTATAGGCGCTCGACACCGGTAAGTTCCGGGGGTGGTCGAGCGACTGTGACTCCGTTGTCGTTCGACGCTGTCGTCGGCGTACGAAAGAATGTGACGGTGAACCGTCGTTCGGTAGTTCTCCGGCGGCTGTTCGGGAGCGAACCTGAACCGCGTCCGTTCAGCAACGGTCGGGGCACCGCTTGCCGTCGTAGGGGAAGAACCCGAGCATCGAGTTCCCGAAACTGATCATGACATTCTCACCTCCTACCGGATTTTCACCAGCAACGCGAAAGTGACGAGGGCAGAGTAATAAAAATTTTTGTGTGTGAGATATGAATTAATATCTGATACGCTCCGCGTTCGCGAGCGCCACTCGAATCCCGCGTTTCGGGTTCGAAGAGCGCCCGGGATTCTCGGGAACCGGCGGCCACAACGTATTTTTCCGTCGGCTGACTGCCCCCGCACATGGACGACGCCCTCCGCAAGCGACTCGACGCGATAGTGGCACTGCTCGCGGTCGTCGCCTTCCTGCTCGCGGGAGTCGTCGTCGCCGTCGGCGGCGGCAACTTCCTCGCCACGCTCGTGTTCGTCGGCGCGCTCGCCGCCGTCCTCGCGCGGGTGCTCTACCCCGAGCACTGGGACGGACTCGCACCCCGGCGAGACCCGCAGTAGGTCCGGCTCAGCCGAACACCTGCCCGAACAGCGTCGCCTGCCCCCGGCGCAGGCGCTCCAGAAACGCCGACTTGCTGATGTCCAGTTCCGCGGCGACCTCGCTCGCGGTGGCCCCCCGCGGGACCGCGAAGTAGCCCATCGAGAGCGCGGTCTGCAGGGCGGCCTCCTGAGCGGGCGTGAGGTCCCACCGCTGGGCGACCGCCTCGTCGTCCTCCTCGCCGAGCGGAAAGACCCGCTCCAGCGAGACGCCCACCGTCTCGGCCGCCGCGGCGAGCACGCCCTGTAGCACGTCGTGGCCGACCACCGCGCCGGTGTAGCGCTCGACGCCCTCGCGGTACCGCAGGCTCTCGGCCATGAACCCCTCGTCGGTGAGTTCGTGGACCACGCAGGGGTGTTTCGACAGGCACCGGAAGTTGGTCCGGCTGTCGGTCCGGGAGACGTGGAGGTACCGGATGCGGTCGTCGGCGTCGAGCGCGCCCGCGAGGTCGTCGGCGGGCGAAGACGCCGAGAAGCGCAGGAGGGTGTTGCCGTCGGCCCGGAGTACCGGCGGGCGCGCGTCGATGGTGGTCCGGGTCTCGCGGGTGGCCGCCGCGAGCGGGCAGTCGTCGCCCGTGACGCTGAACTCGACGACCAGACACTCGTCTATCATCGGTTTGAATCGCTGGAGTCGAGACTCGTTTCCGGAGGATTTCCGCCTCGACCACCTCGAAAGCCCCCGCCCGCTCGCGGTCGTTGCGCGGCATATCCTCGGTCTCTCCGCACAGCCCGACCTCGGATAGGGGCCGCGCAAGCGACCACGGGCCGCAGGCCCGCGAGCGGGCGGCCCCTTTCAGTCCACCGTCGGAGACAAGCTCCGACGAGCCCTCGTTCGCTCCGCTCACGAGGACCACCCTCCGACGTTTGTTCGGGCGAGCGCGAGGGGGCGGTAGGGCGGAGTTCTCGACGCGAATCCATACCCGTCGTTCGCGCGCGGAACATATAAAAGCAGTCTATGGGCGGGTCAATCGGTATGGGGTCTCGGCGGCAATACTCGCACATGGACATCGACGAGGTCAAAGAGCGCGCCGGACCGCGCGAATTCAGTCCGAAGGACGACCTCCCGGAGGAGTACCGGGAGGCCGCCACGCGGATGATACAGTTCCACGCGAACAGCGAGATAATGGGGGCGTATCTGGAGCGACCCTTCATCCGGCAGGCACCGAGTCTGGACCGGAAGCTGGCGTTCTCCGCGAAGGTGCAGGACGAGATCGGCCACGGCCAGCTTCTCTACCGGGCCGCCGAGTCGCTGGGGGTCAAGACCCGCGACGAGATGCTCGACGAACTCGCCGAGGGGAAAGGAAAGTTCCTCAACTGCTTCCACTACCCAATGGAGAGCTGGGCCGAGGTGCCGATGATCGCCTTCTTCGTCGACGGCGCGGCGATGCGCCGACAGGCCACCCTCAAGCGCACCAGCTGGGAGCCCTACGCCCACGCGATGGACAAGGTGTGCTTCGAGGAGGGGTTCCACGTCAAGCACGGCGAGGACATCATGCGCGAGCTGGCGACCGGGTCGAAAGCCGAACAGGAGATGCTTCAAGCGGCCTTCGAGGAGTGGTGGCCCCGCATCATCCAGTTCTTCGGCCCGACCGACGACAAGTCGACCCACCACGACTTCTCGGCCGACGTGGGGCTGAAGACGATGACCAACGACGAGCTCCGCAACGCCTTCCTCAACGCCTACGTCCCGAAGGCGAAGAAGTACGGGCTGGAGATTCCCGACGAGCCCCGCATCCGTGACAACGGCGACGGCACCTACGAGGTCGTCGAGGACGACCTCGACTGGGAGGAGTTCTTCACTATCGCGAAGAACGACTCGCCGGGGAGCCACGAGCAGATCGGCAAGCGGTCTCGCACACAGGAGGCCGTCGAGTGGGTCCGGAACAGCTTGGACGACTGGGAGAGCGCGAGCGCGGGAACCACCCCGCAGGCGGCCGACTGACCATGATCTGGGAAGTGTTCCGACAGGAGGAAGCAGGCAAGTACCACACCCACTGCGGGAACGTCCACGCGCCCGACCGCGAGATGGCGAAGCTGTTCGCCCAGATTCAACACGGTCGCCGGAAGCCGACCAACAGCCTCTGGGTCGTTCCGAAGGAGGAGATCGGCGAAGTCGATACGGAGGACGCCGCGTTCGGCGGCACCACCGACAAGTCCTACCGCTGGGTTATGGGGTACAAGGACCTCGACGCCGCGTTCGCCCAGGAGGTCGCCGACTCCGAGAGCGAGCAGGAGCAGGCCGACCGAGCGAAGCGCGCACAGGAGGGTGACGACTGATGGCGACCGAACAGTCCGAACGGGCCGACCTCGGAGCGCCGGACGACCTGAGCGTCGACGAGCGCGAAGCGGTCGAAGCCCTCCTCTACCGGCTCGCAGACGACGAACTCGTCCTCGGCGAGCGTTACACCGAGTGGCAGGTCCGGGCCCCGACCCTCGAATCCGACCTCGCGCTGGCGAACATCGCGCAGGACGAGTTCGGCCACGCCCGGCTGTGGTACGACCTCCTGCAGGACTTCGGCCACGAGGAGTCGGACCTCATCTTCGAGCGCGACCCAGCCGACTTCCGCCACGCCACCCTCGCCGAACTCCCCTTCGAGGACGGCGACTGGGCCGACGCCGTCGTCCGGTCGTACCTCTACGACGCCGCCGAGGACCTCCGGCTGGAGGCCCTCGACGGCACCGCCTACCCCAGAATCGCCGACCGCGTGGGCAAGATACGGAGCGAGGAGGAGTACCACCTCGAACACGCCCAGAACTGGCTGGAGCGACTCGCGGCCGACGAGGCGAGCCTGAAGCGCCTGCAGGACGCGGTTGACCGACTCTTCCCCCACGCGCTGACCCTGTTCGAGGGCGACGACGAAATCGAGAGTCGCATCGACGAGCTGGGCCTCCGGACCGAGTCGCTCGACTCGATGCGCGAGGAGTGGTTCGACACCGCGATTCCGTTCCTCCGGTCGCTCGGACTCGAAACTCCGGAGGGCATCCGCGAGGACCCCGGGGAGTTCCTGCCCGAGAGCCGCGGCCGGGACGGCGACCACACCGACGACTGGGCCGACCTCCACGACGAGATGACTCACACCTACCGCGAACTCGGCAGGACCGAGGCCCACAAGATAATGCCCGACCCCGACGAGGCGGAGTAACGCATCATGAGTTTCGACACCGACTTCGACCCGAGCCTCGAACCCGACGCCGACTGCGAGGACGTGTCCGACATCGACCCGCTCGAAGAGCCGTCGGCGTGCGCGTACACCGACTACACCTCCGGCGGGGAGGCCCCCGACGAGGTGCCCGCGACCGGCGAGGGCGCGGAGGGCGTCGAGGCCGACGTGTGGGACGCCCTCTACGGGGTCGAGGACCCCGAGATGCCGGTCTCGGTCGTCGACCTCGGCCTCATCTACGGCGTGGACGTGACCGAGCGAGTCGACAGAGAGGCTCCGGAGGAGCCTCACGGAGGCGGTGATAGCGAGGCGCGTAGCGCCTCGGACCGTTCGAGCGGGCGACGCCCGCGAGAAGAAACCGCCGGAGTCCACGCCGAGGTCGTGATGACCCTGACCTACACCGGGTGTCCCGCGCGGGACATGCTGACCGGCGAGATCGAGGACGCGGTCGCCAGCGTCGAGGGCGTCGAGTCGGTCGACCTCCGACTCGTCTGGAGCCCGGAGTGGTCCATCGAACTGGTGACCGAGGCCGGGAAGGACGACCTCCGCGAGTTCGGACTGAGCGTGTGACCATGAGACGACTCGACCCCAGCGTAGATACGACCGGCGAGACCGAGGGCGCGGAGTGCCCCTACTGCGAGTCGACCGATACCGAGCGCGAGCACCCCAAGGGACCGTCGCTGTGCCGTTCGATGCACTACTGCAACGCGTGCGAACAGCCGTTCGAGAAGTTCGAGTGAGCGCTCCCCGAGTTTTCGCGCGAGGACCGCACGAACGGTTCCCGGATGACAGAGAGGAGGATTGGAACTCGATGATGCCGACCCGCACACGGGTGGCGCGAGTGCGGGCGGCGAGCGGGGCCGCGGGCGGCTCCGACGTGGTTCGAAGTCGCGGCGTAACCGCATTTCAGCGTTTTGGTAGAGCTAGTATAGTTTTTGTGGCCGTATGTTGAAAAGAACGCGCATCAGACGAGTCCACTACCGTCTTGCCCGCGTCCGTCGCAGGGCCGGGTATGTCGAGCGAACGCCCCGACCGCGAGGACTTCCGGCGCGGCATGACGGTCGAAATCGAGCAGTCGAACGCCGACAACGACCGAGCGCTCCGCGGCGAGGCCCGGAACGTGTTTGACGACGACAGCCCGAAGGGCGCGAAGGTGAAGCTCGAATCCGGCGCGACCGGCTGGGTCCGGCGCGTCGTCTCCGAGGAGTAGCTAGTCGAGCGCGCCTTCGAGCGCGAGCAGTCGCTCCTTGGCGTCGAGACCGCCCGAGGCCGAGTAGCCGCCGAGCGACCCCGCGCCGACCACGCGGTGGCACGGGACGACTATCGGCACGGGATTGCGGCCGCACGCGCCGCCGACCGCGACCGGCGCGGTGTTGAGTTGGCCAGCGAGTTCGCCGTAGGTCCGGGTCTCGCCGTACGGAATCGAGCGCATGGCCACCATCACCTCGCCCGTGAAGTCGTCGGGGACGGCGACCGGGAGGTCGAACGCCCGGCGGTCGCCCGCGGCGTACTCGCGGATTTGCTCGCGTATCTCGTCCCCCGGCGCGTCGATTCGCTCCGCCTCGATATCGAACTCGTGGCCGCGGACCTCGACGTTCATCGATTGAAAATCCGCGGGCGGGCGCTTCTCGGTTTCGGTTCGCGCGAAGTGCGATGAACCGTTGGAGCGGAGATCGCGACCAATAACTGGAGAACCGCGAGTACGATTCCCAGAAAGCCCCGGCGCGCTCGCGGTCGCTCCGCGGGATATTCGAAGTCTCTCCACACCGCCCGACTTCGAATAGTGGCCCGCGGAGACGACCACGTAAACGCGAGCGCGCCGCCCCTTTCAGTCCCGCCCGGCGGATGATTCACCGGGCGATTCCCGGCGGTCGTGTCGCCGGGCGATACAGGTCGAACCACCGACCGACGCGATTCGCCGACTCCATTGACGTAGGTTTAAACGCGAAGGCGAGCAATCCACGGGTATGACCGACGACACAGACCGTCCGGCCGAGAGCGCCGGGTGGTTCGCGGGGGTCGCACCCGACGACCCCGAGTCCGGCGCGGCCCGGATTCGGGAGGGCCGGGCAGACGCCCCGGCCGACTGGCCCGAGCGCGCCGTCGAGGCGGGGTTCGCCGACGACGAGGCCGACTACTACGCGAAGCTCCACGAGGCCGCGGTCCGCGCGTCGCGCTCGGCCGCGGCCGAGCGCGAGCGCGCCGACGACCAACAGCTCGTCCACGCGGTCCGCGCGATGGACGACGCGACCGCCCAAGCCAACGAACTCGCCGAGCGGGTCGCCGAGTGGGCGGGGAGCCGGTACCCCGACGCGGGGACCGGCGTCGAGTACGCCCGCGAACTCTCGGCGCGCGACCCGTCCTCGCCGGTCGACGAGCGACTCGTCTCGCTGGCGGGTCGGGTCGCCGACCTCGCCGACGAGGCCGACCGGCTCCGGGCGTTCATCGAGCGCGAGACGCCCGAGGTCGCGCCCAACCTCGCCGCGATGGCCGGGCCGGTACTCGCCGCGCGGCTGATCTCGCTCGCGGGCGGGCTGGACGCGCTCGCCAAACAGCCCGCGGGGACCGTGCAGGTCCTCGGCGCGGAGGACTCGCTGTTCGCTCACCTCAGGGGCCACGCGCCCTCGCCGAAACACGGCGTCATCTTCACCCACGAGTACGTCCGGGGGACCCGGCCCGAGAAGCGCGGGTCGGCCGCCCGCGCCTTCGCCGGAAAGCTCGCCATCGCGGCGCGAATCGACCACTACTCCGGCGAGCGAAAGCCCCAACTGGACGAGGAGCTACGCGAGCGAATCGACCGGATTCGCAACGGCGGGGGTGACGCCGAATGAGCGCCGACCTCCCCGCTGGCGTCGAGTACCGCGAGTTCGACGGCCGCGAGCGACTCGCGACCCGCGGCGAACCCGTCTACGGCGAACCCACCGACGAGGGGTGGCGGCTGTGGGACGCCGGACGCTCGAAACTCGCGGCGATGCTCGAACGCGGGATGGCGACCGGCCTCGCGGGCGGCGAGACCGTCCTCTACCTCGGGGCGGCGAGCGGAACGACCGCGGGCCACGTCGCCGACTTCGCCGGGGCGACCTACGCCGTGGAGTTCGCGCCCCGGCCGGTCCGGGACCTCGTCGGGGTCGCCGAGGACCGCGGGAACCTCTTTCCCCTGCTGAAGGACGCGCGCAAGCCCGACACCTACGCCCACGTCGTGGAGTCGGACGTGGACGCCATCGTGCAGGACGTCGCGACCCGCGGGCAGGCCCGGGTCGCGGTCCGGAACGCGAAGTTCCTCCGCGAGGACGGTCGCCTGCTGGCGGCCATCAAGGCCCGGAGCGAGGACGTGACCCGCGACCCCGACGACGTGTTCGAGGACGCGCTCGACGACCTGCGCGAGGCCTACGAGGTGCTGGAGACCGAGCGACTCGAACCGTACCACGACGACCACCTCGGCGTGGTGGCCCGACCGCGCTGACCGGCGCGACCGACACGACCGACGCTACCGGAACCGGTTCACGACCCATCCGACGACCCCCGCGACGATGAGCAGCGTCCCGAGTCCCGTCGTCGCGGGCTCCGGGACGACGAACAGCACGACTCCGGCGACGATGAGCGCCCCTATCGCGCCCTCGGTCAGCCAGCCGTCGTCGTCGGTCGCCCCGGTCTGGGAGTCGTCGGTCCGGGGTTCGCCGGTCTCGGCGTGTGGCTCGTCGGTCATGCGACCGGGTTCGACGCTCGGAGGGTTAGGGATTCGGGCCGCGTCCCCGCCCCGGCGACGAACGTCGCCGGGGCGGGGTCGTCCGAGAGGCGAGTCGGTTCGGCCTGCGGGTCGCCCCGCTCGCGGAATCGCGTCCGGGCGCTGTCGCCCGCGGAGGCGGGCGACAGCGCCCGGACAACCGACCGGTCTTTCCGGGTTCGGAACTATTTACACCTCGGATTACGAACGCTCGAAAGATGGACTCGGGTTCGGCTACCAACTTCACGGAGATGGGCACGCTGGGCATCGAAGAGGAGTTCTTCGTCGTCGACGACCGGGGCCGCCCGACCGCGGGAACCGACGAACTCGTCTACGAGCGCGACCCGCCCGAGATACTGGAGGGACGGCTCGACCACGAGCTGTTCAAGTTCGTCATCGAGACCCAGACCCCGAAGATCGAGCGACCCGCGGACGCCCGCGAGAGCCTGCTCGCGGTCAGGAACGCGCTGGTCGACCACGCCGAAGCGGGCGGCTACCGAATCGCGGCCGCGGGGCTCCACCCCGCCGCGAAGTGGCGCGAACTCGAACACGCCGAGAAGCCCCGGTACCGCGCGCAGTTGGACCGCATCCAGTATCCCCAGCATCGGAACACGACCGCGGGCCTGCACGTCCACGTCGGCGTCGACGACGCCGACAAGGCGGTCTGGGTCGCCAACGAGATACGGTGGTACCTCCCCGTGATGCTCGCGCTGTCGGCGAACTCCCCGTACTGGAACGGCCACGACACCGGCCTCCAGTCGGCGCGGGCCAAGATATTCGAGGCGCTCCCGAACACCGGGATGCCGACCTGCTTCGACTCCTACGAGGACTTCGAGGCGTTCGAGGAGACGATGCTCCGGACCGACTCGATAAACGACCGGGGCGAACTCTGGTACGACGTGCGCCCTCACACCGGCCACGGCACGGTCGAGGTCCGGACGCCGGACGGACAGGCCGACCCCGAGCGCGTGCTGGCGTTCGCGGAGTACGCCCGAGCGCTCGTGGTGGACCTCGCCGAGCGGTACGAGGACAGCGCCGACCCGTGGTCGGCGTACCGGAGCGGGCGACGCCCGCGGAGGGGCGATCCGGCGTATCGCCACCGCCGCGAACTCCTCGACGAGAACAAGTGGCGCGCGATGCGGTACGGCCGCGAGGCCTCGTTCATCCGCCGGGACCGCGAGGGGACGGTAGAACTGGGCGAGGTCGTCGACCGCGAGTGCGACCGACTCGGGGTTTCCGGCATCCGGGAGGTCTACGAGGCCGAGAGCGGTGCCGACCGCCAGCGCCGGATTCGCGACGAGGAGGGCGTCGAGGCGCTCTACGAGTCGCTACTGCTCGACGGCGAGTGACCCGCGTTCGGTCGGCGTCGGGCGTAGGCAAGGTTTTTACCCGCAGGTGGCTTTTGTCCTCGTTGAAAGGACATGTCCGGGGAGAACGCAGACGACGAACGAGACGACGTGAACGTCGAGGACGACACCGTCGAGGAGACCGAAATCGACGACGTGGACGAGGACGTGAGCGTAGAAGAGGAGATATCGGTGGACGACGAGGGGGTCACCGAGGAGGTCGCCGTCGAGGAGTCCGGCGACGAGAAGCTGACCGTCGAACAGGACCTCCCGGTCGAAGAGGGCCGCGAGCGACTCTCCAAGGGGCGCGAGCGACTCGAAGAGGAGGCCGACAAGGCGGTCGACCAGTTCGACCAGGGCATCGTCGACCTGCTGTCGTGGGTGCTCGACACCGACACCCGCGCCCGCATCTACGTCTACCTCCGCCAGCACCCCCACAGCACGAGCGAGGAGATCGCGGAGGGGACCGGTCTCTACCCCAGCACGGTCCGGGAGTCGCTCGCGGAACTCCACGACGAGGAGAAGGTCGAGCGCCGCAAGCGCGAGAGCGAGGGCGCGGGCAACAACCCCTACGAGTACACCGCCATCGCACCGAGCGAACTCGTCTCGGGCATCGTCGGGCAGGTACAGGACGAGCTCAACACGGTGTTCAACCTCGACGACCACCTCGGAAACGGCGAGGAGGCCGCCGAGACCGCCGAACCCGTCAGCATCGAGGTCGAGGACGAAGACGACGAGTCCAGCGGGGAGTCCGAGGACGCGGATTCGGACTTCGAGGACTCCGACTTCGAGGAGTGAATTCGGCGACGACGCGGTTCCGAAGGCACTAAGCCGCGGGGTGCCCTTCGCCGGGGTATGAAGGTTGCCCTGGGCGGGACCTTCGACCCGGTCCACGACGGCCACCGCGCGCTGTTCGAGCGCGCGTTCGAACTCGGGGACGTGACGGTCGGGCTCACCAGCGACGAACTCGCGCCGAAGACCCGCCATGTGGACCGGTACGTCCGCCCGTTCGACGAGCGAAAGCGGGACCTCGAATCCGAGCTCGCCGATTTCGCCGACGAGTACGACCGGGAGTTCGAGGTGCGAGAGCTCACCGAGCCGACCGGCATCGCCACCGAATCCCAGTTCGACGCGCTCGTGGTCTCCCCGGAGACGACCGACGGGGCCGAACGCATCAACGAGATTCGCACCGAGCGCGGCCACGCTCCCCTCGAAATCGAGGTCGTCCCGCACGTCCACGCCGAGGACGGCGACATCATCTCCAGCACCCGCATCGTCCAGGGCGAGATCGACGAACACGGCGAGCTCACCCCCGACCGCGAGGGCCGAAGCGCCGAGTACCGGTAGTTCGGTTTCGTCGGCGTGACGACGGTGCTCCCGGCGGTTACTGTCGCTCGGCTAAAACCCTAAGACATATACTACTGTTCTGTAAAATACAGGAGAATGAGTCGTTGGCCTCGTCGCATCTCGCTGGTAGGCGGACTGTTCGTCGTGTTCGCGGCCGGACAGACGACGCTCACCATCGCGAGCGGCGGTGCCATCCTCGGCGCGTCGGTCGATTTCGTCCTGACCGCGTTCCCCGGAGTGTTGCTACTGTATCTCGGTTCATGGTTGCCGAACTCGGGACTCGACCCCGAACTGTACCCGCGCGTGCTGATGTGGTGTCTCGGCGGCATCGTCGTGATGTACGGGTTCATCACGCTTCGGGTCCTCCATCCGAACGTCAGCGTCGAGTTCACGCCCGGAACGCGGTCGATAGCCATCGCACTCGGTTCCGTCGGCGGTATCGCGATTGGTCTCAGCGAAGCGCGCGCCATCACGCACGGACGGGCGCTCAGCGAGCGCAACGAGCAACTCAAGCAACGCGAGCGCGAACTCGAGCGACAGAACGAGCGGCTCGACGAGTTCACCAGCATCGTGGCACACGACTTCCGGAATCCCCTCAGCGTGGCCCGCGGCCGACTCGAACTCGCCCGCGAGGAGTGCGAGAGCGAACACCTGTCGCTCGTGGCCGACTCCCACGAGCGAATGGAGACGCTGATAGACGACATCCTGCTGATGGCGCGCCAAGACGAGTCGGTGACGGAGGTCGAATTGGTCGATATAGCGGGGATAGCGACCGAGAGCTGGCAAACGGCCGAGACCGGGGACGCCGACCTCCGGGTGGAGACCGACCGGGCGATTCGGGCCGACGAGAGTATGCTCAAGCAGCTACTCGAGAACCTCTTCCGGAACGCCGTGGAACACGGTGGGGACGACGTGACCGTCACCGTCGGCGCGCTAAACGACCCCGACGGGTTCTACCTCGAAGACGACGGGCCGGGTATTCCGGAAGGGATGCGCGAGGACGTGTTCGACTACGGCTTCTCGTCGTCCGACGACGGAACCGGGTTCGGACTCGCCATCGTCGAACGGATGTGCGACGCTCACGGGTGGAACGTGGAACCGACCGAGGGCGAGTCGGGCGGGGCGCGCTTCGAGGTTACGGGGGTCGAACTCGGTCAGGAGACCGACGACCGCGCTACGGTCGCTCCCAGCGCGGAGTGAGTCCGGCCTACCACGACGGCGGTTGGAGTCCCGCGCGTTCGAGGAGGTCCTTCCAGCGCTGCTGGATGGTGAGTCGCGCGACCCCCGCGGCGTCTGCGACCGCGCCCTGCGAGCGCTGGTCGCCCTCGATGAGCGACCCCGCGTAGAGGCTGGCCGCGACGACCGCGCGCTTCGAGTCGTCGTTGTCGTCGTCGTCCCACTCGGTGACCGTCGAGAGAAAGAGGTCGGTCGCCCGCGAGCGGGCCTCGGTGTCGAGGTCGAGTCGGTCGGCGGTCCGCTGGAGTTCGGCGAGCCACCGTTCGTTCTGGACGTGATCGCGTGCCCGATACACATGGTCGGGTAGTGGGCCATCGTACATAAACGCTCGCAGAGAAGACGACACCTTCTTGGTTCGCTCGCCAGAACGTCCGAGTGCGCGCGGGTTGCCAAGCCAGGCCAACGGCGTAGCGCTTAGGACGCTATCCCGTAGGGGTCCGCCGGTTCAAATCCGGTCCCGCGCATGAGCGAACGAAGTGAGCGAAGAGCAGGGGCGGATTTGAACCCTGCAAGTCGCACGCCCGGAACGGCGCGAGCGAGGCGCGAAGCGCCTCGGCAATGCGAGCGGTGAAACCGCGAGCGAAGCGCCGCACGCCCGGACCGTCTTGCTCCGGTTCAAATCCGGTCCCGCGCACTTTTGCCGCGAGCAACACAGCGAGCGCCTCGTGCGCTCGCTATTCACGCGAGCGGCAACGTCGCATCGGTGAGGATTCGAATCCTCGCTTCCGGCCACCGCCGACGGGGGTACCGGCGAGAGCGGTTGCACCTTCTTCGACGACGAGGAGTAACGGGACGAGAATCCGAGACGTTCCGTGCGAGCCCGCGAGAACACTCCCGCCGGAGGCCCGACCGAAGCCGGGTGTGACCGCTCGTCGCCGACACATACTCCCACAAACCTTTTCTCCGCCCGCTGAGTCGTTTCGGGTAATGGTTGACGTGAGCGAACTCTTGGGGGACATCGTCGAAGACGCCGACGCGATCTTTCTGTTCTCGCCGAGCGGCTCCTACTACGACCGATTCGCCGACCTCGACGCCGACGCCGACCTCGTTGTCGTCGGGCCGGAGAACACCGTCGGAGCCGATTCGTTCGTCGAACTCCCGCTGGAGTTCGACGGCGTGCGCGACCGCATCAAGTTCGGCATCGAGGGCGCGATGGAGCAGGACCTGGTCGAGGACGGCGACGTTGTCGTCTGCACCACGAACCTGTTCGAGGAGGGCACCGACACGGTCACGCGGGCCCGGGCCAGCGAGTCGATGCAGTCGGGCGTCTACGACCTGTTCGCCAACTCCCGGGCCGACCCCGGGGTCATCCGCGACGTGTTCGACGTGGCCGTCGAACTCGGCAAGAAGGGCCAGAAGGGCAAGCCGGTCGGCGCGCTGTTCGTCGTCGGCGACGCGGGCAAGGTCATGAACAAGTCCCGGCCGCTGAGCTACAACCCCTTCGAGAAGTCCCACGTCCACGTCGGCGACCCCATCGTGAACGTGATGCTCAAGGAGTTCTCGCGGCTCGACGGCGCGTTCGTCATCAGCGACGCGGGCAAGATCGTCTCGGCGTACCGCTACCTCGAACCCTCCGCCGAGGGCGTCGACATCCCGAAGGGGCTCGGCGCGCGCCACATGGCCGCCGGGTCGATCACCCGCGAGACGAACGCGACCGCCATCGTCCTGAGCGAGAGCGACGGGATGGTCCGGGCGTTCAAGGGCGGTGAACTGATCCTCGAACTCGACCCGGAGGAGTACTGATGGTACCGCTGCAGGTCGACTGGACCGTCCTGCTCCACGACGAGTTCCAGTACGTCCTCGCGCTACTCATCCTGCTCGTGGGCGGAATCGCAGGCTACGTCATCGGCCGACTCAACCGTCGACTCCTCCAGGCCGCGGGCGTCCCCGAGGCGGTCGAGCGGACCCCCTTCGAGCGGACCGCCCAGAGCCTCGGCACCGACACCGTCTCGCTGGTCGCGCGCCTGAGTTCGTGGTTCATCTACGGCGTGGTCGTTCTCATCGCGCTCAACGTCGCCGAACTCCTGAACGCCCAGCTGTTCTGGCAGGGCATCGTCCGGTTCGTCCCCGACCTGTTCATCGCGATACTCGTGTTCATCGTGGGATTCGTCGTCGCCGACAAGGCCGAACTGGTGGTCGGCGAGCAGTTGCGCTCGGTCAAACTCCCCGAGGTCGGCATCATCCCGCGGGTCGTCAAGTACACCATCGTCTTCCTCGCGGGACTGGTCGCGTTCGGGCAGGTCGGCGTCGACACCGGCGCGCTCCTGATACTCCTGACGGCGTACGTGTTCGCGGTCGTGCTGTTCGCCGCGGTGGCGTTCTGGGACCTCCTGCGCTCTTCGGCGGCGGGGGTCTACCTCCTGCTCAATCAGCCCTACGGCATCGGCGACGAGGTCCGGGTCGGCGACGACCGGGGCATCGTCCAGGAGGTCGACGTGTTCGTCACCCGCATCGAGAGCGACGGCGAGGAGTACATCGTCCCCAACAGCCGGGTGTTCGAGGAGGGCGTCGTCCGGATTCGGGAGTGAGATGCCCGGCACGCCCGACCCCGTCGTCGGGAGCGACGCGGCCACGTTCGCGGTCGCCTGCGGCGTCGGCGCGCTCGCGGCGTCGCTCCCCTACGCCTTCCGCGGGCGACTCGCCGCCCCGCGGCGAGTCGCCCTCGGCGGCGGAGTCGCGTCGGCCGCCCTCGGTCTGGGCGCGTGGGCCGGTGCCCGGTTCGCGACGAACTCGTTCGCGCCCTCGCTGCTCGGTTCGCCGGAGCACTTCCTCGGCCTCCTCGCGTGGAGCGCGCTCGTCCTCGGCGCGCAGGCCGGGCTGGCGCTGTACCTGTTCGCCCGGTGGGGCCTCGCGGTCCCGCTCGCGGAGTTGTTGGCTGGCACGACGCTCGTGCTGTACGCCTTCCTCCGGGTGCGGGGCGAGTCCGACCCGCTGGCGCTGTACGCGCTCTTCTTCGGTCCCCTGTTCGTCGCCGGGATGCTAGCGGCCTCGCTCGCGGAGTTGGGGGTCCGGCGGGCGGTCGCACGCGCACGGGGCTGAACGCCCCGGCCACGCGACCGGCCTCAGTCCGGCGACTCCTCGCCGCCCATCGGCTTCGCGGGCACGCCCGCGACAGTCTCGCCGGGCGGCACGTCGCGGGTCACAAGCGAGTTCGCCGCCACGCTCGCGCCCTCGCCGACCGTCACGCCGGGAAGGAGTATCGCGCCCGCGCCGACCATCGCGCGCTCGCCGACCACGACCTCGCCGGTCCGGTACTCCTCCTGCAGGAACTCGTGACACAGGATGGTGGCGTCGTAGCCGACGATGGCGTGGTCCTCCACGGTGACGAGTTCGGGCCAGAACACGTC
Source organism: Halorussus salilacus (assembly GCF_024138125.1). Classification (NCBI taxonomy): domain Archaea; kingdom Methanobacteriati; phylum Methanobacteriota; class Halobacteria; order Halobacteriales; family Haladaptataceae; genus Halorussus; species Halorussus salilacus. Next base: position 2,867,038 of record NZ_CP099993.1, on the reverse strand, counting down.
GGGCGTGGATTCGAGGCCCCACGAGACCCCCTCGCCGACCGTCACGCCGATGCTCCGCAGGAGGTAGTTCTTGAGTCGAAGACTCGGTGAGATTCGCGCGAGGACGATGACGAGGTAGTTCAGCGCGACCCGCAGCGGGGACTTGGCGTCGGGCCACGACCGGAGGGAGTTCCACCGGCCGGGCGTGGCGTGGTGCGTGAGTCGGTCGTGTCGGCGCTCGTCGGTCACGCGCTGGAATTCGTGCGGTCCGACCTTGAAAGTAGCCCTCGACGGCCCCGCCCGCCCCGCCCCGCCCCGCCCCGCCCCGCCCCGCCCCGCCGGACCCCGTCTCAGCCGTTCCCGCTCAGCATCGACAGAAACGGGTCGAGGTCCCCGGCGACCGCGGTCAGTTCGGCCCGGTTCTCCTCGCGGTCGTACTCGACCACCTCCGCGTCGACCAGCCGCGGCAGGTGCTGGTGGTGGAGCGCGGCCGCCGCGCGCTCGCGCGCGGCGGCCGCCACGTCGTCGGGAGAGCAGTCCTGGGCACGCGCCACGGTCGCCCCCGCGAGGTGGTCGAGCGCGGCCGACCCGCCCTGCGCCCGGAGCGCCGCCAGCGCGCGCCGACGCTCGTCGTGGGCGAGCAGGTCGATGGCCTCGTCGGTCGTCAGCGAGCGTCGGCCGTCGCGTTCGGACATCGGCGGAGCGACGGCCGCTCTCGGCTTTGTTATGACGGCGCTTCGGCAGGAACAGGGGATGCTTATCCGGGCGAGGTAGGCGAGGTCGGGAGGCCGCTCACTCCCCGCGGAGTTCGTCCATGTGGTCGATGCGCTTCTGGACGAGGTCGGCCTTGCCGATGTCGTGGCGAACGTCGAGGCCCTCCTCGCCCGCGACCGCGAGGGCGTCCTCGGCGATTTCCTCGGCGGCGGCGATGGTGTCGGCGACTCCCACCACGGCGAACGCTCGGGAGGTGGTGGTGTAGATGCCGTCCTCGCGCTGGTCGACGCTGGCGTAGAAGAGCAGTGCGTCGCCCGCGTTCTCGGGGGATATCTCGACCCTCGCGCCCGCCTTCGGGTCCTCGGGGTACCCCTCGGGGACCGCGTACTTGCAGACGGTCGCCTTCGAGGAGAACGACAGTTCCGGGAGCGAGTCGCCCTCGCGCGCCGCGACGAGCACGTCGAGGAAGTCGGTGTTCAGCACGGGCAGGGTGTTCATCGCCTCGGGGTCGCCGAAGCGGGCGTTGAACTCCACGACCTTCACGCCGTCGGCTGTCAGCATGAACTGACCGTAGAGGACGCCCTTGTAGCCGTCGAGCGCCTCGACGGTGGCTTCGAGCACCTCGACGGCCTCGCGGTAGTCCCCGTCGGTCATGAACGGTAGGGCGAGTCCCGAGTCGCTGTAGCTCCCCATACCGCCGGTGTTCGGCCCCTCGTCGCCCTCGTAGGCGCGCTTGTGGTCCTGAACCGCGGGCGCGACCCTGAGGTCGCCGTTCGCCACGAGCGCCTGTACGGTGAACTCCTCGCCGACGAGGCGCTCTTCGAGCACCACGCGGTCGTAGTCCGAGTTGCGGAGGTACTCCTTGGCCTCCGCTTTCGTCACCTGGTCGCCGATGACCCGGACGCCCTTGCCGCCGGTGAGGCCCGCCGGTTTGACCGCGAGGTCGCCGTCGTAGTCGTCGATGTACTCGCAGGCGGCGTCGAGGTCGTCGAACGTCTCGAAGTCGGGACAGCCCGGAATCCCGCGTTCGCGCATGAACCGGCGCTGGAACGCCTTGTCGGTCTCGATGCGCGCCTCCTCGGCGTTCGGACCGAACGCGTAGATTCCGGCGTCGTCGAGCGCGTCGGCGACGCCCGCGGCCAGCGGCCCCTCGGGGCCGACGACCGCGAGGGTCGCGCCGACCTCCTCGGCGTACTCCACGACCGCCGTGGGGTTGGTGGTCTCCAGCGTCTCGAAGCCCTCGGCGAGGGCCGCGATACCGGGGTTGCGGTTGCCAGCGCAGGCGTAGAGGGCCGCGTCGCTGCCCGCGAGCGCGCGGGCGATGGCGTGTTCGCGGCCGCCGCCGCCGACCAGCAGGACTGTCTCTGGCATGGTCGGAGGGTGTACGCAAAAGGGTGTAAAGTTTCCCCTTCAGACTCCAGAATATGACCACGTTCGTGTATGGAGTCTTCCGCAACGACCTCTGCGGTCCGGAAGTGGGCCATCGGAACCGGAGAGGCCTTATTCTATGATACTAGCCAATAAATTAAAGTCGCTGAGGGAAGTGTTAAAATTGAGGTGTTTCGATGAGAGAGAAATACGACCGCCGAACGTTTCTGAAGGCAACGGCAACAGGAATCGCGGGCACCGCGGCGATGTCGGGCTCCGTGTCGGCCCACAGCGTCGGCCTCCCGTGCTACACGAACACCGACCTGAACATCCGCGAGGGGCCGGGGACCGACTACGCGGTCAAGCGGACGGCGCTGGAGAACACCGGGATGCTCGTCGTCGACGGCCCGGTCGAGAGCGACGGCTACACTTGGTGGAAGTTCCGGGTCAACGGCGACGCCAACGACCCGAACCGCTACACCGGGTGGGCGGTCCAGCAGTACGCGCCCGCCGCCGACTTCGGCTACGGGTCGTACGACTACATCACCGCGACCCACGGCGACGGACGCGACCACTCCGGCGTCGACATGGCCCACACCGACGGCGGGAGCCGAGAGATCACCGCGGCTCGCGGCGGCACCGTCTCGCACACCGGGGAGATCAGCGGCTACGGCAACACCGTCATCGTCGACCACGAAGGCGCGTGGGACACGCTGTACGCCCACCTCTCGGAGTACGAGGTGTCGCAGGGCGAGAGCGTCGACCGGCGTCAGCTCATCGGCTGGACCGGCGACACGGGCAACTCCACCGGCATCCACCTCCATCAGGAGGTCCGGTACGACGGCACGCCCCAGACGTGGCCCGCGACCGACGACGTGTACCTCTGGGCCGACTCGGGCATCCCGAAGTCGTTCCTCTGAGAGCCACCGAGTGGACCCGTTTTGCCGTCGGAGGTGCGGAGGCGACCGGCGGGAGAACTATCGGTGGCTACGTGGTAGTCGGTGGTATGACGGAGTTCAGGGGTGCGTGGACCGAGACGGAAGCCGAGTCGTTCCTCACCGAGCAGACGATACCGATTCGGTTGGCCTGCCATCGACCCGACGAGTCGCTCTGGATGGTCGCGCTGTGGTATCGCTACAGGGACGGGACCTTCGAGTGCGCGACGTGGGCGAAGGCCGACCTCGTGGGCTACCTCCGAAACGACTCGCAGGTCGCCTTCGAGGTGTCGGCGAACCACCCGCCCTACCGGGGCGTGCGCGGCAACGGGAGCGCCAGCCTCTCCGAGGACGAGGGCAAGGAGGTGCTTCGCTCGCTCATCGAGCGATACCTCGGCGACACCGACTCGGAGCTCGCGAGGTGGTTGCTCTCGCCCGAGCGCGAGGAGGTCCGGATTCGCGTTCACCCCCAGCGCGCGTACAGCTGGGACTACAGCGAGCGGATGCGGGACGTGGCCGAAGCCGACTCGGTGACCGACGCCGAGTGAGCCGACGGGGCTTCGCCGACCGCGGTCGGCGAAGCCCCGACTTTACACGTCTCGAACCCCTCGGTCCACCCATGAGCGACCCCGACCGAGGTCCCAGCGACCCCCACGGAGACCCCACCGACCGCAACCGGCTCGACGAGGAGGAGAGCCCGTACCTCCGCCAGCACGCCGACAACCCGGTGAACTGGCAACCGTGGGACGAGGCCGCGCTCGACGCGGCCGCCGAGCGCGAGGTCCCCATCTTCCTCTCGGTGGGCTACTCGGCGTGCCACTGGTGTCACGTCATGGAGGACGAGAGCTTCGAGGACGAGGCGGTCGCACGAGTCCTCAACGAGAACTTCGTCCCGATAAAGGTCGACCGCGAGGAGCGCCCCGATCTCGACTCCATCTACCAGACCATCTGTCAGGCCGTGACCCGGCGGGGCGGGTGGCCCCTCTCGGCGTGGCTCACGCCCGAGGGCAAACCCTTCTACGTCGGGACCTACTTCCCGAAGGAACCCAAGCGGGGCCAACCCGGCTTCCTCGACCTGCTCGAAAACATCGCCGAGTCGTGGGGTGACGAGACCGACCGCGCGGAGATGCACAACCGGGCCGACCAGTGGACCGCCGCCATCGAGGGCGAACTCGAATCCGTGCCCGAACCCGGCGACCCGCCCGGCGAGGACCTGCTCGAATCGGCGGCCGACGCCGCGGTCCGGAGCGCCGACCGCGACCACGGCGGGTTCGGCACCGGCCAGAAGTTCCCGCAGGCGGGCCGAATCCACCTCCTCCTGCGGGCCGCCGACGCGGTCGGCGGCCCGCAGGAGAGGGCGAAGGAGGGCGAGACGGAGGCGAACGAAGAAGGAGAGAACGGAGAGCAGGAGGCGGGCGAGCGAGCAGACGCGAGCGAGCGCGCCGACGAGTACCGCGAGGTCGCGACCGAGGCCCTCTCGGCGATGGCCGACGGCGGCCTGTTCGACCAGTTGGGCGGGGGCTTCCACCGCTACACCGTCGACCGCGAGTGGGTCGTCCCCCACTTCGAGAAGATGCTGTACGACAACGCAGAGATTCCCCGCGCGATGCTCGCGGGATATCAGGTCACGGGCGAGGAGCGATACGCCGAGGTCGCCCGCCGGACCTTCGCGTTCGTCGAGCGCGAGCTGACCCATCCGGAGGGCGGATTCTACAGCACCCTCGACGCCCAGAGCGACGGCGAGGAGGGGAAGTTCTACGTCTGGACGCCCGAGGAGGTCGGCGAGGCCGTCGCCGACGACACCGCCGCCGACCTGTTCTGCGACCGGTTCGGCGTGACCGAGTCGGGCAACTTCGAGGGCAAGACCGTCCTCACGGCCAGCGAGTCGGTTCCCGACCTCGCCGACGAGTACGGGATGGACCAGACCGCGGTCCGCGAGCGCCTCGAAGACGCCCGCCAGCGCGTCTTCGAGGCGCGCGAGGAGCGGGTCAGGCCTCGCCGCGACGAGAAGGTGCTGGCGGGGTGGAACGGCCTGCTGGTCTCGGCGCTCGCGGAGGGCGCGCTGGTGCTCGACGACGGCGACCGGTGGGCCGACCTCGCGGGCGGCGCGCTCGAATTCGTCCGGGAGAAGCTGTGGGACGCCGACGAGGGGCGACTCCTCCGGCGGTTCAAGGACGGGGACACCGCCATCGAGGGCTACCTCGAAGACTACGCCTTCCTCGCGCGGGGCGCGCTGAACTGCTACGAGGCGACGGGCGACGTCGAGCACCTCACGTTCGCGCTCGACCTCGCGCGCGCGGTCGAGTCGGAGTTCTGGGACGCCGAGGCCGGGACCGTCTACTTCACGCCCGAGCGCGGCGAGGACCTCGTCGCGCGCCCGCAGGAACCCCACGACCAGTCGACGCCCTCCAGCCTCGGCGTGGCGGTCGACACCCTGCTCGCGCTCTCGGAATTTGTCCCCCACGACCGATTCACGGACATCGCCGAGCGCGTCCTCGAAACCCGCGGGCAGGCGATCCGCTCGAACCCGCTCCAGCACGCCTCGCTCGCGCTGGCGGCCGACCGGTACGCCCGCGGGTCGCTCGAAGTGACGGTCGTCGCCGAGTCGCTCCCCGACTCGTGGCGCGAGGAACTCGCGGGCCGGTACCTGCCGACCCGCCTGTTGTCGGTCCGGCCGCCGGGCGACCTCTCGGCGCGGCTCGACGAGGTGGGCCTCGACGAGGTCCCGCCCGTCTGGGCCGACCGCGACCGGCGCGACGATTCGCCGACGGCGTACGTCTGCAGGGGGTTCGCGTGTTCGCCGCCCGAGACCGACCTCGCGGCGGCGCTCGACTGGGCCGCCGAGCAGGGGTAACGGCCGGTAGGATTCGGCCGAGCCCCGCTCGGCCGAATCGCGCCGACCGCTGTTCGACCACGAAGGTTTATTACCGATACATCCCACGTACAATCGGATGAGTTCACCGAGTTCTCACTCTCCGGGGGACGGGGTCGGGAGCGACGCCGACCCGGTCGGTGAATCGCCGACCGAGACCGACGACTTCCGCGAGGTTCTCCGGGAGCTGAAGGCCGAGGGATGCAACCTGCTCGTGGTCGGCGACGCCCCGAGACACCTGTTCACATGCGCCAGCGCGGGCCTGCTCGGCGACCCCGAGGAGCGTCGGTACCGGCTCCTCGCGGTCACCGACGCGAGCCCGCGGAGCGTCGCCGAACGCCTCCCGGACCCCGACGAAGCCCCGGAGCCGCTGGGGGAGACGACCCGAATCGTCAACCACGCCTCGCCGCCCCGGTCGGTGACCGACGACGCTGGTAGCTCGCCAGCCGACCTGCCCGGCATCGCGGAGACCCACGTCGTCGACCCCCAGCTCGCGGGACTGCAGGCCCAGCTCACCGAGGGGATGGCGGCGTTCAATCAGCTCGCGGGCGGCCTGCGGCCCGGGGAACTCCGGGTCGGCGTCGACTCGCTCGAATCGCTGTTCGGCCACTACGACGACGGCGTCGTCCGTCGCTGCCTCCGGGTGGTGACCGGCTACGTCGCCGACTACGCCGGGATGGGCCACTACGTCCTGCCGAGACCGTACGACAGCGAGCGCGTCGAGTCGCTGGCCCCCGAGTTCGACGCGGTCGTCGAGATACGCGCGGTCGACCCCGCGACGTGCGACCACGACGCCGAGGAGCGCTGGCACGTTCCGAGCCGGGAGCTGACGACCGACTGGATGCCGATGTGAGACCGACGCCACGCGCCGACAGATGGAACCACGATTCGACACGCTCGACGACGGGAACGGGCTGGAGATAGAAGACCGCATCGAGAACCGCCAGTTCGCGGTGTACACGCCCGAGGAGGTCTCGCCGACCCCGGCCGACACCGGCGAGTTCGCGTTTCCGGTCTCGTCGGCGTGCGCGATCTCGACCGAGCGCATCGAACTCCCCTACGCAATCGTGACGGTCGTCCGCGACGCCGCGACCGGCGCACAGCTGGCCAACGCCGAGCCCCCGTGCGTCCGCGACCTCGAAGCGGGCGAGTACCTGCTCGAACTGCTGAGCACGCCCATCAAGCTCTACCTCCGGGTCGATTCGCCGTTGCGAATCGACGCCGACGACGACGGGACCCGTCTGGAGTTCGGCGACCCGACCCGGGTCGGCGTCGGCGCGCGGTCGTTCCACACCTCTCCGGCCGAGACGGTCGTGGTCCCCGACGACCCCGCCGCGGTCCTCCGGGGCGTCTCGACGTTCGGGTCGGCGCTCAAGACGACGACCTGCGAGCGGTCGTGGCCGACCCTCCGCGGGCACCCGCCCCGACTGCGCCGGGGTGACGAACTCTCGATTCCCGAGGGGCTCGAACCGCCCGACTCGGGCGTCACCCTCCGGGTTCCGCCCGAGTACGAGTTCGCGTTCCCGATAGCGCCGCTCGCGTACTACCTCGGCGCGGCGGTGGTCCCCGGCGATGCGCCGGTGCTGACCACCGACACCGGGTTCTCGTACGCGCTGGACGGCCCGGGAGGGTTCGAGGACGAGGTCGCGCGGGTCATGAAGCGGCTCCTGCTGTTCGACGCCGCCGTCCGGACCGAGGGGTACTTCCGGTCGCCCCTCCACGAGCGGCGGGTCCTCGAATCGAACCCCGCGGTCGACCTCGACTTCGCGTCGCTGTACGACGCGCCGCTGGCCGAACAGCTGGAGACCTACCTCTCGATACCGTTCTCGGCGGTCGCCGACGCGGTCCCGACGTGGGACCGCGTGGTCTACACCCGCCCGTCGGCCACGGGCGTCGAGTCGCTCCCGTCCGTGGTCGAGGACCTCTCGCTGGTCCGGGTCCGGTCGCCGGAGCGGTCGGTGGCAACCGACCGCTCCGGCGGGGACGACTCCGGCGGGGACGACCGCGCCGAGACGGGCGACCGTCCGGAGTCGGGCGACCAGTCCGGCCAGAGCGAGTCCGTCGCGTCGTTCAAGCGGACCGGCGGGCCAGACGACGACCCCCGGGGCATCCCCGGGAGGGGCGAGTACGTCCCCCTGCCCGAGACCGACGCGCTCGAACGGGCGTGGGTCGGCGACGGGGCCCCGGTCCACGGGTCGAAGCTCCTCCCCGGCGCGGTCGACCGCGCCGGGGAGGCGTCGGCCGACGGCACCATCACCGTGACCGTGGTCTGCAACGACGAGGCGATGCGCGAGGAGTGGGACTCGGTCGCGGGACTCTACGGCGACCGGGAAGTCGTCCGGTTCGACACCGACTGTCGGTTCGGCGTCTCGACCGACCAGCTCCGGGACCTGCTCGCAGAGGAGACCGACCTGTTCCACTTCGTCGGCCACATCGACGGCCGGGGGTTCGAGTGCCCCGACGGCGTCCTCGACGCGACGGCGCTCGACGACGTGGGAGCGACGACGGTGTTGCTGAACGCGTGTCGGTCCTACGAGCAGGGGGTCGGACTGGTGGACGCTGGCGCGAGGGCGTCCATCGTCACGGTCGCCGACGTGGGCAACGAGGGCGCGGTGGAGGTCGGCGAGACGCTCGCTCGCTTGCTCAACTACGGATTCCCCATCGGAAGCGCCGTCTCCATCGCCGAGGAGTACACCTCCATCGGCCGCCACTACGTGACCCTCGGCGACCCCGGCGCGAGCGTCGTCCAGTGCGAGGACGGAGCGCCGGTACTGTTCGAGCTGGCGGGCGACCCGTCGGAGGGACCGCCCGGCGAGCGCGTCCCGGTGACGGCCGTCAGGTACACCGTCCGGGAGTACCCGATGGGGTCGATTGGGTCGCCGTTCTTCCTCGAAGACGACGACCCCACCTACTACCTGACCTGCGGGCCGCTGGAGACGGTCGAGCCCCCGGCTACCCGAGTTCGGGAACTACTCCGCGAGGAGGCGGCCCCGCTCGTCGCGGACGGCGAACTGACGTGGAGCGACGAACTCCTCGGCGACGCGACGAGCGAGTAGCGGATTCTCAGGCCATCACGTCCGACTCCAGTAGTCGGTCAGCGACGTACCGCGCGGCGGGTCGGTCCTCGCTCTCCTCGAACCGGACGAGTTCCTCGCCCTCGCGCTCGACCACGATGGTCGGGATGTGGGTCACGTCGTACTCGGCGACCTTCTCGCCGTCCTTGTCCTCGTCGACTTCGTGCACCTCGACCTCCTCATCCGGGACGCCCGCGGCTTCGAGCGCGGCGAAGAAGTCGGGCAGGACCGCCCGACAGTCGCCACACCAGTCGGCTCCCCAGACCCGGTAGGTCACTTCCGCGATTCCGGCTTCGAGCGCGCCGACGACCTCGCTGTGCGCCGCGGCGTCCCACGTCTGACTCGGTTCGGTCGATTCCATGCCCGGACGTTGTGGCCCGACGGCTTTAACCACACAGGCTGCGGCGAACTTCCCCGCGGAGTTCCGACTCGCGTCGAATCGCTCACCGGGTTCTGGGGCCACTCACCGGGCTCCGAGGGTCGCTCACCGGGTTCCGGCACGTTCTGTGCGGGCCGCCACGGGTTTATAGGCTGGCTCCCTATCCCGAGGTAATGAGAGAGTCCATCCTCGACGCGGTCGGGTCGCCGCTCGTCAGGGTCGCCTCCCCCGAGGGTTCGACCGTCGCGGCCAAGGTCGAGGCGTTCAACCCCGGCGGGTCGGCCAAGGACCGCCCGGCGCGGGAGATGATCGCCGCGGCCGAGCGCGCGGGCGAGATTTCGCCGGGCGACCGCCTCGTTGAACCCACGAGCGGCAACACCGGCATCGGCCTCGCGGTCGCGGCCGCCGCCCGGGGGTACGACCTCACCATCGTGATGCCCGCCTCGAAGTCGCCCGAGCGACGCCGACTCCTGAAAGCGTACGGTGCCGACCTCGAACTCGTCGACGGCGACATGTCCGACGCCCGCGAGCGCGCCGACGAACTCGCCGCCGAGACCGGCGCGGTCCAGATGGGCCAGTTCGAGAACCCCGCGAACGCCGAGGCCCACTACCGGACGACCGCCGAGGAGATCATTGCGCAGGTCGAGGGCCGCGAGGTCGACGCGTTCGTCGCGGGGGTCGGCACCGGCGGCACCATCACGGGCACCGCCGAGCGCCTGCTGGAGGAGTTCCCCGAGATGGAGGTCGTCGCGGTCGAACCCAAGCGAAACGCAGTGCTCTCGACCGGCGAGTCGGGCGAAGACGACTACCAGGGCATGGGGCCGGGGTTCGTCAGCGACCTGCTCGACACCGACCTCCTCGATTCGGTCGAGACGGTCGCGCTGGAGGACGCCGAGGCCGAGGCCCGACGGCTCGCCCGCGAGGAGGGGATTCTGGTGGGCCAGTCGTCGGGCGCGGCCTCGGTCGCCGCGCGCCGGGTCGCCGAGCGACTCGCTCAGCCCCAACTGAACTGTCCCGAACTGCCCGACGAGATCGACGAGCTGGTGGCGTCCGACGGCGGGAGTCTCGACGGCTACGACGACTGCCCGCTCGTGGTGACGGTGTTCCCCGACAGCGGCGAGCGCTATCTCTCGACCGGAATGTTCGACTGAGTCCGGGCCCCAAGGTTCAAACCCGAAGCCGGGCCAAATTCGGCCCGCCATGTTAGCCATCGCCGGAGGCAAGGGCGGGTGCGGGAAGACGACCACGACCCTCGGAGTCGCGAGCGCGCTCGCCCGCCAGCGCAGGTCGGTCCTCGCGGCCGACGCCGACCGCGAGATGCCGAACCTCCACGCGATGGCGGGGGTCTCGCGCCGACCGGGCCTCGACGCGGTCGCGGCGGGGTGGCCCGCGAGGGCGGTCGCCGGACGCCCGTCGGCGTCCGGGGTGTCGTCGGGCGTTCGCGTCCTCCCGGCGGCGAGCGGTCCCACGCGGGGCGGTCCGGCGGAGGGAACCGAGGGCCTCGCGCTCGCGGGCCTGCGCGCCGCCGACGCCGCCGATGCCGTCCTGCTTGACTCGCCCGCCGGGGCCGGACCCGACGCGGTCGCGCCCCTCCGTGTGGCCGACGCCGCGGTCGTGGCGACCACCGCCGAACCCGCCTGCCTGCGCGACGCCGCCAAGACCGCCGCGATGGCGCGCGAACTCGGAACGCCGGTCGCGGGCGCGGTCGTCTCCCGGGCGGTGGGTCCCGAGTGCGACGGGGCCGAACCGAACCCGCCCGAGGGAATCGCCGACCTGCTGGACTGTCCGGTCCTCGGAGTCGTCCCGGAGGTGGGGTCGGCCCCGCTCGCCGACGACCGGGTCCGGGCCGCCCACGACCGCCTCGTGTCAGCCCTACAGCCCAAATACTTATGACCGGCGCGTACACGCGTGCAACTACGTGGCACGGCGACTCTCGACGGGAATCGAGGTGTTAGACCGGAAACTCGACGGCGGGCTACCGAAGGGCAGCATCGTCGCGCTGTCGGCACCCCCGGCGAGTCAGGCGGAGCTACTGCTCTACGAGTTCACGTCGGCGCGCCAGACGCTCTACCTCTCGACCGACCGCGACGAGGCCGCCGTGACCGAGGCGCTGAATCGCGCGCCCGGCCGGACCGGGTCGCCCGACGTGCGCCGGGTCCCCGGCGACGCGCCGCTCGACCACTCCCAGCGGCTCTTCCGGCGGCTCCCCGAGGACTCGAACCTCATCATCGACCCGGTCGACCTGCTGGAGCGCCGCGAGGAGAGTCGCTACCGCAACTTCCTCAACGACCTCCAGAACCACCTCCACAACACCGGCAGCGTCGCGGTCCTCCACTGCCTCGACGGCCGGTCGGTGCCCGACACCCGCGACCTGACCGAACACGTCGCCGACGTGGTGTTCCAGTTGCACACCGAGTACTCGGGCGACACCGTCGAGACGCGGCTCGCGGTGCCGAAGTTCCGGGGCGGCCGGGCGCTCCCCGAGACCATCAAGCTCGAACTCGCCGAGTCGGTCCGCATCGACACGAGCCGCGACATCGCGTGATTCGCCGGGTCGCTCGGCGAGCGACGCGACTCGACCGCGTCGCTCGCGACCGGAGAAAAAACGGAGAGAAGCGACTTACTCCTCGGTCTCTTCGCCTTCGAGTTCGTCGAGGATTTCGTCTTCGTCGACGTCGGCGTCTTCGAGCGCCTCCTCGATGTCTGCGCCGCCCATGCCGCCGCCCATCATCCCGCCCATGCCGGGCATGCCGCCGCCCTCGATGGTCTCTTGGATGATGACGCGGTCGAGGTCGAGTTCGTCCATCACGTTCTGGGCGATCTGCTGTTTCTGGAACATCCACTGCTGGTTCATCGCGAGCTGGGGCGTGCTCTCGATGTACAGCGTCTCCTTCTCGACGGTCTCGACTTCGGTCTCGGGCTCGGCGTCCTCGTCGTCTTCCTCGGGTTCGACGACCGTCTCCTCCTCGACTTCGTCGGTCTCGATCCACATGTCGAGGTCGGCGTCGATGTACATCGAGATGAGGCCCTGGGCCTGCTCGACGCGGTCGTCGACCTCGCCGACGATCTCGTAGTCGTACTCGATGTCCTCGCCAGCGAGCGGGTGATTGAAGTCGACGCGGGCGCGGCCGCCGATGATGGTCTCGACGTGGCCGTGCTGGCCGTCGACGTTGACGTGCGCGCCGGGGTAGCGCTCGTCTTCGGGAATCTTGTCGGCGCTGACGGTCTTGACCTCGTCGGAGTCGTACTCGCCGAAGGCTTCCTCGGCGGGGATGGTCGTGCTACCGGAGTGGCCGACCTCCTGACCGACGATGTCGTCCTCGACGCTCTCGAAGATGTGACCCGCGCCGAGCACGATGACGCGCGGCTCGAAGTCGCGGCCCTCGTCTTCGAGGCCCTCCTCCTCGGCGACCTCGGGGTCGGTGGTGTCGACGACGTCGCCGTCCTCGACGGTGCGCGCGGTGTAGTCCAGGCGGACGAAGTCCCCGTCCTGAAGCCCGTCGGTGGCCTCCTCCTGGGTCTCATCGGCCTCCGCGTCCACTTCCTCGTTCTCTGCGTCGTCGGCTACTTCGGCCTCTTGTTCTTCACTCATACCCGAAACGTCGCTCGTTCGCCCCTTAAGAATCACGTTTCGTGTTTCGGGGACGTTGCGGGCGACAGAAACCGAGAATCGCGCGACTGCGGTGGGACAGTCGCGCGATTCTCGCCGAACGGACGAGATTCGAGGTGCGAGCGACGCCCGGCCCCGCGCCAAATCGGCGGGTCGTCCGGGCGGGCGTCCGTCCTACTCCTTCACAGGTATTTATCACGGGCCTCTGCGAACGACTCGGGCAGACGAATCGATGAGCAACCGAGCCTCGGTTTCGCGGCGGCGACGCGTCCTCTTCGTGGTCGCGCTGGCCGAACTGCTGGCGATGTCGCTGTGGTTCAGCGCCACCGCGGCGGCACCCGAGCTGTCGGCCGAGTGGGGGCTGACCGCGTCCGAGACGGCGTGGCTCACCATCGCGGTCCAGTTGGGGTTCGTCGCGGGCGCGTTCCTCTCGTCGGCGCTCACCATCGCCGACGTGGTCCGGCCCCGCTACCTGTTCGCCGGGTCGGCCCTCGCTGGCGCGGGCTTCACCGTTCTCATCGCCGGTGTCGTGAACGCCGCGACCCCGGCCATCGCGCTCCGATTTCTGACGGGGATGGCGCTGGCGGGCGTGTACCCGACCGGGATGAAGATACTGGCGGGGTGGTTCGAGGAGGGCCGCGGGTTCGCCATCGGCGTGCTGGTCGGGGCGCTCACCGTCGGGTCGGCGCTCCCCCACCTGCTCCGGGCGGTCGGCGGGGTCGGCCAGCCGCGTGTCGTGCTGTACGGCGCAGGAGGACTCGCCGCCGTCGGCGGCCTGCTGGCGTTGCTGGTCGAACCCGGCCCGCATCAGGCACCGACCGCTCCCTTCGACCCCGGAGCCATCGGCCGCATCGTCCGAGACCGCGCCACGATGCTGGCAAACGGCGGCTACTTCGGCCACATGTGGGAGCTGTACGCGGTCTGGACGTGGATTCCGGCGTACCTCGCGGCGAGCCTCGCCGAGAGCGGAAACGGCGGCGTCGGCGGCGAACTGGCGTCCCTGCTCGCATTCGGAACCATCGCGGTCGGCGGACTCGGAGCGGCGGTCGCGGGGTCGGCGGCCGACCGACTCGGCCGGACCACGATAACGGGACTCAGCATGGGCGTCAGCGGGGTCGCGTGCCTCGCCGCGGGCGTCGTCTTCGGGTCGTCGCTCGCCCTGCTCGTCCCCTTCGTACTGATCTGGGGATTCGCCATCGTCGCCGACTCCGCGCAGTTCTCGGCCGCGGTCTCGGAGTTGGCCGAGGAGTCGTACGTCGGTACCGCGCTCACGCTCCAGACCGCGGTCGGCTTCCTGCTGACCACCGTCTCGATTCAGTTGCTTCCGATGGTGGCCGACGCGGTCGGCTGGCGGTGGGCGTTCGCGCCGCTCGCGGTCGGCCCCGTCCTCGGCACGCTCGCCATGCTCCGGCTGCGGGGGCTTCCCGCGGCGGGTCGCCTCGCGGGCGGTCGCGGGTGAACCGAGCCCGCGACTGCGAATCGGCCGACTCCGCGGTCGGTCGCGCTTTCGAAGCGGTTAAAAGTCGTGCGCGGGAATGGGAGGGTATGAGCCAGTCCCAACAGAAACAGGCGCGACGGTGCGTCTCGTGCGGGATCAACATCTCCGGCACGAACGCGGCGTCGTTCAAGTGCCCGGACTGCGGCCAGCAGATCTACCGCTGTGCGAAGTGCCGCAAGCAGAGCAACCTCTACGAGTGCCCCGACTGCGGATTTATGGGACCGTAACCATGGGGAAGGTAGCAGCCAAGATCAAGGTCATGCCGCAGAGCCCCGAAATCGACCTCGACGACCTCCAGGACCGACTCGAAGAGTCGCTCCCCGAGGGCGCGAAGATCAACGGCTTCGAGCGCGACGACGTCGCGTTCGGGCTGGTCGCGCTCCTGCCGACCGTCATCGTCCCCGACGACACGGGCGGGACCGAGGCGGTCGAGGAGGGCTTCTCGAACGTCGAGGGCGTCGAGAGCGTCGAAGTCGAGAACGTCGGTCGGATTTAATTCGGCTTTTTCGGTTCGATTCGCGGTTCGCGGTTTTCGTGTTGAGTGTAGATTCTAGTTCGTTCGTGCTGTTCGCGTTCACGGCTCACCAGCATCGCGGCTAGCTACTCCCGGTACCTATGAGACCGCACAGCACCGCGACCGCAGGCCACACGCCTCCCCAGCCGATTCCGTCGCTCCCTCCGGTCGCTCGGTCATCCCTCGCACGCCTTGGCGCGACCCAAAACCGCCGGGTCGCGCCAGCGCGCGCCGTTCGGTTGTGGAAATTCGAACCCTCGTCCTTTCACCCCGGCGCGCGCTGTCGGCCCCTCGTGGGCCGACAACCGCGCGAGGTCTTCGTGAGCGAAGCGAACGAAGGCTCGGCGGACGTGGTTTGTCCGCGGGTGGACGAGTATCGTAGGGACGGTGCGACCGGAGGGAGCGCCGGACCGAGAAACGCAGTCGGTTGGGGAGGACGTGGTGCGGTCGCGGTGCGGTTCTCACAGGTGACGGCGATAGCTAGCGTCGAAGGGACCCGTCCGAACGTCACCGTCGCCGACCATCCGGATGAAATTCTGCCGACACACCAATCACACAGCCGGTGACGTGAGGGTTACCTGAGACCTATTGCCCTCGACCGACTACCCCCTGGCATGTCCGAACGGTTCCGTCCCGCCGACGACTTCGAGGTCACGTCCGAACTTCCCGACAGCCCCATCCGAACCACGGGCACCGACCACATCACGCTGGTCGGGAGCAACGCCGAGGAGACCATCGCGTTCTACCGCGACATCCTCGGGATGCCCCTCATCCTCCGTCAGCCGAACCTCGACGACCCCGACTCGACCCATCTCTTTTTCGACACCGGCGACGGCCGCATCCTCACGTTCTTCGTGAGCGACGACCGCCAGTCCCATCGGGGGCCCCAGCGCACCGGCGTCGGCGGGGTCCACCACCTCTGCTTCAGCATCGACCCCGAGGAGTTCGTCGAGATCCGCGAGGCTCTAGCGGAGGAGTGGCGCGGCTACAACGAGTTCGACCGGGGAATCTTCCACTCGCTGTACACGCAGGACCACAACGGACTCGTCATCGAGCTCTCGACCGACAAGTGGGCGATTCCCGACGACCGCCGGGGAGAGGTGCTGGCGACCGCCCAGCGCATCCGCGAAGAGGACGGCGCGGAGTTCGCCGAGGAGCGCCACATCGAGGGGGCGCTGAGGGAGCTGGGTATCGAAATCGAGCGCTACGACCTCCCCGACGCGCCGACCGGGTCGGGCGTCTGAACGGAGAGAAGCCGGGGTTTCCGACTCGGCGCGCGCTGGCGCGGCTTCATGCCGCGCCATCGTTCGCGCGAGGGACGAGTATCACAGGGACGGCGCGACCGGAGCGAGCGCCGGACCGAGAAACGCAGTCGGTTGGGGAGGGTGTGGCCTGCGGTCGCGGTGCGGTTTCATAGGTGACGGCGATAGCTAGCGTCGCGTTCTCGTCACCGACTCCGAACTACCGAGACCGCGGGAAAATCGCCAGAACTGCAGAATCGTTCAGTCCAGCGCCGCGTCGAACGCCCGCGCCAAGTCGGCCTTCAGGTCCTCGACGTTCTCTATCCCCACACTGGCCCGAATCAGGCCGTCGGTGAGTCCCGCGGCGTGGCGCTCCTCGCGCGGAATCGCAGCGTGGGTCATCGTCGCGGGCTGTTCGATGAGGCTCTCGACGCCGCCCAGACTCTCCGCGAGGGTGAAGACCTCCGTCTCGGACACCGCGTCCGCCGCTTCCTCCAGCGAGGCGTCTAGCTCGAAGCTCACCATCCCGCCGAAGTCGTCCATCTGTTCCGCGGCGAGGTCGTGGTCCGGATGGGATTCGAGGCCGGGGTAGTAGACGCGGTCGACGGCCTCGTGGCCCTCCAGCCAGTCGGCGAGTTCCCGAGCATTGTCGCAGTGGCGGTCCATCCGCACCGGGAGCGTCTTGGTCCCCCGGAGGACGAGGAAGCACTCGTGGGGGCCGGGCGTCGCGCCGACGCTGTTCTGGTAGAAGCCGAACTCCTCGTCGAGGTCCTCGTCGTTGGTCACGAGCGCGCCGCCGACCACGTCGGAGTGGCCGCCCATGTACTTCGTCAAGGAGTGACAGACGGCGTCAGCGCCGAGGTCGAGGGGGCGCTGGAGGTACGGCGTGGCGAAGGTGTTGTCCACCACGCTCAGGGCGTCGTACTCCGCCGCGATGTCGGCGGTCGCGGAGATGTCCACGACGTTGAGCAGGGGGTTCGTGGGGGTCTCGACCCACACGAGTTCGGTCTCCTCGCGCATGGCGGCCTCGGTCTCGTCGGGGTCGGTCATGTCCACGAAGTCGAATTCGAGGTCGTACTTCTCGTAGACCTGCGTGAAGATGCGGTGGGTGCCGCCGTACACGTCCTCGCTGGCGACGACGTGGTCGCCCGCTTCGAGCAGATTGAGGACGGTGTTTATCGCGCCCATCCCGCTGGAGAACGCGCGGCCGTACTCGCCGTTTTCGAGGCTGGCGACGTTGGCTTCGAGGTCGGTGCGCGTGGGGTTGCCCGTCCGGGAGTACTCGTAGCCGCGGTGGTCGCCCGGGGCGTCCTGCACGTAGGTCGAGTTGGCGTGGATGGGGGTCATCAGCGCGCCCGTCTCCTCGTCGGGCTCCTGTCCGGCGTGGATGGAGCGCGTCTCGAATCGGAACTCATCGCGGTCGGTCATGTCCCGACCAACGCAGGGCCGACAGGTTACTCTTGTCCTTTCGGCGCGAACGGCCGGAACGGACCGACCGGAATCGCGCGACAGAAGTAGTGTGAAACGCGAATCGGGGCGGGGCGGGGCGGGGCGGGGCGGGCGGGGCGGGCGGGGCGGGGCGGGCGGGGCGGGGCGGGGCGGGCGGGGCGGGGCGGGGCGGGGCGGGCGGGGCGGGGCGGGGCGGGGGTCAGTTCGAGGACATGATCGCTCCGCGCGAGTCCGCACTGCCGTCCTTCCAGTACCACGCCGCGACGTTGAGCGCGATGCCGAGACCGAACAGCGCCCACGTTGCCCAAAACGACTGGTACCAGAGCACGTCGACGTGGAACAGTCCACCGTGGAACACCGGCCAGAACGGCTCTATCTGGGTCGAGACGTCCGGTGCCGACAGCATGTCGGCGAAGAGGTGCGCGAGGCCCGATACCCAGACCGCGATGAAGCCGAGGACGTACGCCTTCGACTCGGCGCGCTCGGAGAACCACTCGGAGTCGTGGCCGACCGTCTTGAGGACCCACCCGAACATCGGCCCGACGACCGCGGCCATCGCGGTGACCGCCAGCACCGTGTGGACGACACCGTGGTGGTGGATGCCCGCGACCCAGTTCGAGAGGTAGAGGTCCACGTCCGGTAACATCCCGAACCAGAACCCCGCGGCGACGAACGCGGCGGCGGTCTTCCGGTGGTCGATGAAGTACCACGCCGGTGCGAGCCAGATGAGCGCCATCCCGAGGTGACCGAGTACGTCTACCATGTCCAGATTCAGGGTCCGCTCCGGAAAGGGCCTGATGGCTGATTACGCCGGTCCCGCCGCGTCGCACCCGCCGTGAGTCGGCAACGCGGGCCGAGACTGGGCTTGGAGCGCAGGCGCGTCCGCGTCACCGAGAAGCGTGGAACGCGGCATTTATAACGACGACAGGACAAGAGGGTCGTACGACTATGCCGAGTTCGAACGGACCCTACCACAGCACCCGCAACAAACTCAAGAACAGTCCCCGCGAGAGCGGCACCTCCCCGCCCCAGCGCGCGGTCCAGGAGTTCGAGGTCGGTCAGAAGGTCCACCTCAAGATCGACCCGAGCGTCGAGAAGGGCCGGTTCCACCCGCGCTTCAACGGTCAGACCGGCGAGGTCGAGGGCACGCAGGGACGAGCCTACAAGGTCTCGGTCAACGACGGCGGCAAGGACAAGACCCTCATCGCCATCCCCGCGCACCTGAAGGCGCAGGAATAGCATGACGATCTTCAAGGAGAAGCTCGACGAGGAGTACCTGACCACCTCGGAGGCCAAGGAACTGCTCGCCGACATCGAGGACGAGCGCGCGCTCGACGAGGACCGCGAGATGCGCTACGAACTCGCCCGCGCCATCGAGCACGTCAACCGATTCGCGCTCCTCGACGCCGAGGAGTCGCGCGAACTCGTCGAGGAACTGCTCGAGGTCGAGAAGGTCGACGAGCCGACGGCGTACAAGATAGCCGACCTCCTTCCCAAGGACCGCGACGAACTCCGCGCCATCTACGCCCAGGAGCGCTACACGCTCTCGGGCGACGAACTCGACGACATCCTCAACGTCGTCGCGAAGTACGACTGAGCGACCGACTGTCACCGACTCTTTAAGTATTTCGTGAGCGTATTCGATGACAATGAGCGAACACAACGAGAACGGCGAGCGGGTGCCAGCGGTGGTGCTGGACTACCTCCCGAACGGTCGCGCCGACGACGACCGGCCACAGTACCAGAAGCCAGCTATCGCCTACGCGCTGGGCGTCGAGGAGTTCCGGCTGTTCGAGGTCACGCTCGAAGAGGACGTGAGCCTCACCATCACCGACCGCTTCGACGCCGACCGGCGCAGCGACGTCGTCGCCAGCGTGCGCGAACTCGACTACGGGGACCTCTCCAGTAGCGCCCAGCCGGAGCTCGAACACGCCATCCGGGCCATCGTCGAGGAAGACCAACGGCGGTTCGTCGACTTCTACAACGACGCTCAGCCCATCACGCTGCGGCTCCACCAGCTGAATCTCCTGCCGGGCATCGGCAAGAAACTGCGCAACAACATCCTCGAAGAGCGAAAGCGAAAGCCCTTCGAGAGCTTCGAGGACCTCGAAGAGCGGGTGTCGGGCCTGCACAACCCCAAGGAGGTGCTGGTCGAGCGGATTCTGGAGGAGCTCCGCGAGGACGACCTGAAGTACCGGACGTTCGTGCGGCGCGAGGAGCAGTAATCGGCCTATTTCGTCACTCCTGGAGACCGTCTTATTGGGGATGGCTGGTGACGTGATTTCACCCTCGACAGTCCTTGGCTGGTCACCACGAACCGAAAAGAACGGAACCGTGAACAGTCAGAAAGCCCCCGCCCCGGTCGCGGTCGCTCAGCGACATATCGCGAGCCTCACCGCAACGAACCGGCCCGCGATAGAGGTCGCTGAGGCGACCACGTAAACGCGACCGGGCGGGCCCTTTCGGTCCGACCGACCGCCACAGCACCGTAGCGCGACCGCAGGCCACACGCCTCCCCAATCGACTGCGGTCCTCGACTGCTCGTTTCACTCGCAGTCTGCGGTCCGCATCCGCCGTCAGAGCGAACTCTGACGAGCCTTCGCTCGCGACGCTCCCGAAGACCTCGCGCGAACGCTGGCGCGGCTTCATGCCGCGCCAGCGTTCGCGCCGAGGTGGACTGGGTCGGAGACTCAGAACAACCCGGAACCCGAACACGTTCGGGCAAAGACTCGGTGGCTTTACCCGGTTCCGGTCGCTATCCCCGTGACAAGATGACCGACGCGCGCTCTCCACCCGACGCCGACTTCCGGGACCCAGACGCCCTGCTCCGCCGAGCGGGCGTCCGGGGCAACCCCGACCGCGACCAGCACTTCCTCGTCGACGACCGGGTGCTCGACCGGCTTCCCGAGTACGCCAGAGAGACGGACGCCGACCTCTCGCACGTCCTCGAAATCGGTCCGGGCACCGGCGCGCTGACCGACCGCCTGCTCGCGGTCGCCGACGAGGTGACCGCGGTCGAGCGCGACCCGAAGCTCGCGGCCTTCCTCCGTGAGGAGTTCGCCGACGAGATATCCGCGGGGCGGCTGACCGTCGTCGAGGGCGACGCCCTCGAAGTCGCCCTCCCCGACTTCTCGGCGTCCGTCTCGAACCTCCCGTACGGCATCTCCAGCGAAATCGCGTTCCGCCTGCTCCCCCGCGGCAAGCCCCTCGTGTTGATGTTCCAGACGGAGTTCGGAGAGCGGATGGCCGCCGAGGTCGCGACCGACGACTACGGCCGCCTGTCGGTCAGCGCCCAGCACTACGCCGACGTGGAAGTGGTCGAACCCGTCCCGAGGGAGGCGTTCTCGCCGCCGCCAGAGGTCCGGAGCGCGGTCGTCCGGACGACCCCCCGCGAGCCCGACTACGAGGTCGACGACGAGGCGTTCTTCCTCCGCTTCGTGAAGGCGGTGTTCACCCAGCGGCGCAAGACCCTCCGGAACGCCATCCGAAACACCGCCCACATCTCGGGCCTCGACGACGCCGCTGGCGTCGTCGAGGCCATCGAGGCGGGCGAGACCGACCTCGACCCGGACGTGACGAGCAGACGCGCGGGCAAGATTCCGCCCGCGACGTTCGCCGCGCTGGCGGCGGTCGCCGACGAGTACGGGCGGAACGGGGCCGACCGAGGCGAGTCCGACCGGGGTGAGACCCCGTGAGCGCGCTGGTCGCCGACCTGCTGGCACTTGTCGACCAGCTCCAGCAGTACGACACCACCCAGCTCCGACTCGGAGTGAGCGCGTTCATCCTCCTCGCCGTGGCGGCCGCCGTCGCGTCGGTCCGATTCCTCCGCCCGAAGCTCCGCGGTCGGTTCCACAGCCGCGTGGCCGACGCGGTGCTGAGCGTGTCCATCGCGGTCGTCGGGTTCGCCGCGGTGGTCTCCCTGCTCGTGCTCTGGGGGGTCGGCGACGACGCCGCCCACGCGCTGGAACAGATCAGCGGCGTCGCCGATACGGGGGCACGAGCCATACTCGCGCTGGTCGTCGCGGCCGCGGCGTACGTCACCTCCGGGTTCATCAAGCGCGCGGTCGACCGCTTCACCGACAGCCACGACACCATCACCGAGCACCAGAGCGAGATCGCGTTCCGGGTGCTCCAGCTGACGGTGTACGTCACCGCCGGGGCCATCATCATTGGAACGGTGTGGAAAATCGACCTTAGCGGCCTGCTGGTCGGGGCGGGGTTCCTCGGCATCATCGTCGGCATGGCCGCGCGCCAGACGCTGGGCTCGCTTCTGGCGGGGTTCGTGTTGATGTTCTCCCGGCCGTTCGAGATCGGCGACTGGGTCAAAATAAACGACGAGGAGGGCATCGTGACCGACATCTCCATCGTCAACACCCGAATCCAGACGTTCGACGGCGAGTACGTGATGATTCCGAACGACATCGTGAGCGGCGAGAAGATAATCAACAAGAGCCGGAAGGGGCGGCTCCGCATCGAAGTCGAGGTCGGCGTCGACTACGCGAGCGACGTCGAGCGGGCCGCCGACCTCGCCAAGGACGCGATGAAGGGCCTCGACGAGATACTGTCGGTGCCGACCCCGCAGGTCGTCGTCCAGCGGTTCGGCGACTCCGCGGTCGTGCTCGGCCTGCGCTTCTGGATCGACAAGCCGAGTTCACGCAGGCAGTGGCGGGCCCGGACCGCGGTCATCAAGGCGGTCAAGGAGACGTTCGACCGCGAGGGCGTCAAGATTCCGTACCCCCAGCGCGAACTCACGGGCCGCGAGGAGTCGGGCGGGTTCCGTCTGGCTGGCGAGGAGACGACCGCGGTCGAGGCCACCCCGGACGGGGGTGCCGACCAGTCCGACCGCCCGGAACCGAGCGACGACGGGGTGGGCGAGGAGTGACCGACCTCGCCGACCGCCGGGGCGTCGAGACCGAGGTGTACCAGCCAGCAGAGGACTCGCGCCTGCTCGCGGAGGCCGCGACGACGGATTTGCGGGGTTCGGCCGCCGACCTCGCGCTGGAGGTCGGCACCGGGTCGGGCTACGTCGCCGAGCGTGTCGCCGACGAGACCGGTCTCCGGGTCGTCGGGTCGGACATCAATCCTCACGCCTGCGCGCAGGCCCGCGAGCGCGGCGTCGAGGCCGTCCGGGCCGACCTGCTCGACCCGTTCCGCGACGACGCGTTCGACGCCGTCCTGTTCAACGCGCCGTACCTGCCGACCGACCCCGACGCCGAGCGCGACGACTGGATGGAGGTCGCGTTGTCGGGCGGTGAGGACGGCCGCGCGGTGGTCGAACCGTTCCTCGCGGCCGTCGGGCGCGCGCTCGCGCCCGACGGCGCGGTCTACCTGCTGGTGAGCAGTCTCACCGGCGTCGACGAGGTGGTCGAACTCGCGGCCGCGGAGGGCTTCTCGGCCGTCGCACTCCGCGACGAGTCGTTCCCGTTCGAGACGCTGACCGTGCTGAAGTTGGTTCGATAACGCCGTCGACGCCCTCTCTCCCGAAATCGCGAATCGCCAGATAGCGGGACGTGCTAACATGCATCTATGAACATCGGTAATTTCCCGAGTAGAAAATATTAAGCGTCGGCATTCCGTAGCCCGATGTACATGACAGAGCGCGTCGCTACGACACCCGGGGTGTATCCGCTTCCGGACTGGGCGAAAGACGACCTCGCCGACCTGAAGGGCCACCAGAAGCACGACCTCATCGACGGCGACGAGGGCGAAGACGTGGTCGCGGTCTACGAGCGGGCCCGCGAGGAGGTGATCGAGCGCCAGCAGTCGGCCGGGCTCGACCGCGCGGTCGAGGGGCAACTCCGGTGGGACGACATGCTCGCCCACCCGCTCGCGGTCCACGACTCGGTCGAGACCCGCGGCATCGTCCGATACTACGACAACAACAACTTCTACCGGGACCCCGTGGTCACGGGCGACCTCACCTTCGACGGCGACATCGCGGCCGAGCTGGAGGCGGCCGCGGCGCTGACAGACTCCGATTCCCTGCAGGCGGTCGTGCCGGGACCGTACTCGCTCGCCGACCTCGCGACCGACGAACACTACGGCGACGACGCCGACTTCCTCGCGGCGGTCGCCGACTTCCTCGCCGGAGAGGTCGAGGCGTTCCCCGAGGTCGAGACGCTGTTCGTGCTCGAACCCTCGCTCGTGGAGAACCCGCCGGGCGACGGCGAGGACGAGCGCGCGAGCCAGGCAATCGATACGGTCGCCGGGGCCGCCCCCGAGGGCGCGGACGTGGTCGTCCACACCTACTGGGGCGCGCTGGACGAGAAGGTCCACGCCCACCTGCTCGACGCCGACTTCGACGCGGTGGGCTACGACTTCGTCTCGAACCCCGAGGACAACCTCTACAACATCAACGAGTACGGCACCAAGGACTCCATCGCGGCGGGCGTCGTGGACGGCCAGAACACGCTGGTCGAGGACGCCGAGCAAATCGCCGAGCGCGCCGACTGGCTGGCGGACAACACCCCGGCGACCGACTTCGAGACCGTCTATCTCACGCCGAACACCGAGCTGTTCTACCTGCCGTACTCGACGTTCGAGGAGAAGCTCGCCGCGCTGGGCGAGGCGACCGACATCGCGGAGGTGAAAGCATGAGCGACAACCGAGACCAGTTCCGACCCGAGGACCACCCGAACGACCACTTCCTGCTGACGACCGTCGTTGGCTCGTACCCCAAGCCCAAGTGGGTCGACCGCTCGCGCGACCTCTACGAAGACCCCGACGCGGACTTCGACGAGGCGGCGTGGCAGGAGGCCAAGGACGACGCCTCGCGGCTCATCACCGGCGAACACGAGCGCGCCGGACTCGACGCGGTCGTCGACGGCGAGATGCGTCGCAACGAGATGGTCGAGTACTTCGCCCACCGCATCGACGGCTACGAGTTCAACGGCCCGGTGAAGGTGTGGGGCCACAACACCTTCGACAAGCCCTCGGTCGTCTCCGACGTGGAGTACGACGAGACGTGGCTGGTCGATGAGTACGAGTTCACCGCGAGCGTCTCCGACCGGCCGGTCAAGGTTCCCATCACGGGGCCGTACACCCTCGCGAACTGGAGCTTCAACGAGGCCTACGAGGATACCGAGGCGCTGGCCCACGACCTCGCCGACCTCGTCAACACCGAGGTCGAGAAGCTGGTCGAAGCGGGTGCCCGGTACGTCCAGATCGACGAGCCCGCGCTCGCGACCACGCCCGACGACCACGCAATCGTCGGCGAGTGTCTGGAGCGGATCGCAGACGGGATTCCGGAGGACGTTCGTATCGGCCTCCACGTCTGCTACGGCGATTACTCGCGAATCTACCCCGAGATACTGGAGTTCCCCGTCGACGAGTTCGACCTCGAACTCGCGAACGGCGACTACGACCAGTTGGACGTGTTCGAAGAGCCCGAGTTCACCAAGGACCTCGCGCTCGGTGTGGTCGACGCCCACGTCGCCGAGGTCGAATCGGTGGCGGAGATCAAAGAGAACATCCAGAAGGGATTGGAGGTCGTCCCGCCCGAGCAGTTGACCGTCAGCCCCGACTGCGGGCTGAAGCTCCTGCCCCGCGAGGTGGCCTACGAGAAGATGGCGAACCTCGTGCGCGCCGCGCGGGAAATCGAGCAGGAACTCGACGCGGGCGAGATAGCGGTCGGGAAGTCGACCGTGACCGCCGACGACTGACGGCGCTCCGACCGGAGCAGAGTCCCGAACCGGGTGGTCCCGACCCCGATTTCGACCCCGATTCCGACCCCGACGGGTCGCTCATCGGCGCGGATCGAGGGTCGATTCCAGCGCGTCCCCCAGCGCGTTGAACGCCAGCACCGTCAGTGTCAACAGTACCGCCGGAAAGAGCGTGACCCACCACGCGGGATGCGTTCCAAGGTCCCGGATTCCGAGGGCGATGGTCTGTCCCCAGGAGTGGACCGTGGGCGCTCCCAAGCCCAGAAACGACAGGGCCGCCTCTGTGAGGACCAACATCGGTATCTGTAGCGTCGCGTTGGCGAGCACCGACCCCGAGATGTTCGGCAACAGGTGGCGGCGGACGACGGTCCGGCGGTCGGCACCTGCGCTCTCGGCGGCCCGGACGTACGACTCCTCGCGGTGCTTGAGCGCCTCGCTACGGACGAGCTTGGCGAGGCCGCCCCAGTTCGCCAGTCCGAAGACCCCGACCATCAGCAGGAGCCGGTAGTCGCCGACCCACGGACGGAGCACGAGGTAGATGAGGATGGCTGGGATGGTCTGGAGGCTCTCGGCCGACCGCATGAGGACGGCGTCCACCCGGTCGCTCGCGTAGGCGGCCGCGAGGCCGACCGCGACGCCGGTCGGCACCAGTAGCGCCGAGGACACGAGAACGACCTGCAGGGTCGTCCGCGCGCCGAAGACGACGAAGGGCACGAGGTCCTTGCCGCTGTAGGTCGTTCCCAGCGGGTACCGCCACGTTCCGTGACACCGGCCGTCGGCCACCCTTCCCAGACACGACGGGACGAACTTGAGGTCGACCGCGGTCCCGACCGGGGGTTGATAGCCGTAGAGGACGTCGAGTTTGGGCTCGGAGACGAGCAACGGGCCGATCAGCCCGACCGCGAAGAACGCGACCGCGTAGAGGAGGCTCGCGACGCCGAGTCGGTTCGCCCGGAACCGGCCCCAGTACCGCAGTGTCGTCCGGAGGTTTCTCGCGAGGGGTACGACGACGAACGCGCCGACCGCGAGCAACGAGAGGGCGGTCAGCCAGTCGAGGTGCGAGAGCGTCCAGTCCAACGGGAGCGGTGCGGCGGCGAATCGCTGGTGGGCGTATCCGACCGCGAGCAGTCCCGCTCCGACGACGAACGCCCGGACGTTCCAAGAGACCGGGTGTGCGTCCCCATCGATCAGTTCCCAGTCGACGGCTTCGAAGGATTCGTCTCCTGTCGGCGGGTCGGAACTCATTCTCGTCAATCGTTCCGGGGAACTCGCCGAGGAAACGTAAAGATTTATACTTTTTATCGAAGACACTACGGTCAGAGCCCTCGATGAGATCTACCCAGTCACCCCCGGTGGGGCGCGGCGGTTCTCCGCCACGGAGTCCGGTTGCTCGCACCGAACGCGTCCCGCGGAGGTCGAGGCCGTGAGTCGGCGCTCGTTCGTCCTCCGTCGGTTGGCGGGGATGGTCCTCACGGTCTGGGCGGTGCTCACGACGGCGTTCGCGGTCGTGGTCTTCACGACCGACCCGGCTGAGACGCGCATCGTGCAGTCGGCGTCGATGAGCGGCGAGGACCCCTCGGAGGCGGTCGACGCGTACCTCGCCGCCACGAACCAGAACGTCCCCGTGTCGGAGCGGTACGTCGACTGGCTGGTCGGGCTCGCGAAACTCGATCTGGGGTGGTCGTACACCAGGGAGGCGGCCGTGACAACGCTGTTGGCCGACCACGTCGCGTTCACGCTGGTGTACTTCCTCCCGGCGCTGGCGTTCGCCGTGATCGGGGCCACCGGCATCCGGCTCTACACGGGGGCCGCCGAGGACACGCGACTCGACAGACTCACCGACGGCCTCTCGTACGTCGCGGTGAGCGTACCGGTGTTCCTGTTCGCGTACGCGGTGAAGTGGTGGGTGCTTCCGGCCTACTTCGTCGCGACCAACGACGAGATAGCCTACACCGCGACGGCCGGGCCGTTAGCGCCCGGGAACCTGCAGGCCGCGGTCTTCCCCGCCACCGTGATGGGGCTGTACCTGTTCGGGATTCAGCTCCGGTACGCGGGGGCCGAACTCGGCGAGTACGCGTCGGCGGAGTTCGTCAAGACCGCCAGAGGCAAGGGGTCGAGCGTCTGGCGGGTCGGCCGCCACATGCTCAGGAACGCGGTGGTGCCGCTCGCGTCGGTGTTCTTCACCGACCTCTTCGGGATGGTGCTACTCGCGGTCTACGTCGTCGAGGTCATCGCCAGCGTGCCGGGGCTCGGCGGACTGACGGTGAACGTGATGACGGGCGGCCACGACCTGCCGCTCATGCTCGGCGTCGTCCTGCTCCCGGCGCTGGTCGGGGTGGTCGCCAACTTCCTCCGAGACGTCGGCTACGCGCTGTTCTACCCGCGGGTCGAACTCGAATCGTGAAGCGTTGGCGGGGGGACGCGAAGCGTTGGCGGGGGGACGCGAAGCGTTGGCGGGGGGACGCGAAGCGTTCGAGGGGCGGTGTGTCGGGCTAACTGGCGGCGCGCTGGCTCCGTCCGGAACGCCGCGCGCCGCGCGACCGCGAACGCGTTCCGGCCCGATTCAGGTCACGGCCCGGGTTGGTCCCGGCTTCGTACTTGAAGGTTCGCTTCGTGGACCCGGAGAACTATCGCAGGTCGATATTTCCACTCCGGCGCGCGCTGGCGCGACCCCTCGCTCACGCGAGCGAAGCGAGTGTGACCGCGGGGTCGCGCCCAATTCGCGCGAGGGATGAGCATCGCAGCGACTGGAAGGAGCGAGAAGCGCAGTCGGCTGGGGAGGTGTGTGGCCCGCGGTTGCCGTGCGGTTGCGGTCTCCGTGGCTCAAGTGATAGCTAGCGCTTTCGGTGTCTTCTATCCTCGCTCGCAGTTTCGGTCCCGGAGTATGTTTTCGTCGCCGACAAACCGAGCAGAAGCGACGAAAATCGGAAATCGACGAACGGCCAGCGATTACGTCATAGCGCTCAGACGACACCTCTCACTAGCGACCCGAGGCCAGCCCCGACCACCGGAATCGCCACGCCGAGATAGAACGCCTCTCCCATCGCGGCGGCCCTCCAGAGCGCGCCGTTCGACGCCAGCAACCCCGAGAACACCGCAACCGCCAGCAGGCCGAACGCGATTCCGGCGAGCAGCGCGCGCGCAGTCGTCTTCGAGACGAGACCGACCAGCGCGCCGCCGACGAGGAAGCCGTACCAGTGGACCTGCGCCGCGGCGAGACCGACGGCGACGGCGGCCGCCAGCGCGAGCCACCGCGGGCGGCGGTTCGCGCGGATTTCGTCGAGCGCCGACCCGAAGGGGGTCATCGGTCCCCCTCCCCCGGGTCGAACCGGATAGCGACCTCGCTCTCGTCCTCGATTTCGCGGGGCATCTGCCGGTACTCGCCGTCTGCCCACATCCGGAGCTGGTCGTCGTAGTGGTCCGAGAAGTAGTCGCCGGAGTTGCCGCCGGGGAGGACGCAGGCGGAGTCGGCGCGCTCGGTCATCGGGCAGACCATCCGCCAACTGCTCCCGACCGCCGACTCCCTGCGGTAGTTGTTCAGCGTGTGGGGAGAACCGTCGGTCGGGTACGCGGGGTAGTTGAGGAACGACTGGTCGAACGGGTGAGTGATGGACTCGGTGGTGTTGTGGTCGCCGTAGGTGGCGTCGTCCTCGATTCCGTCGAGAGCGGCCCGGAGCGCGCCGACCATCGCCTCGGCCCGGGAGTCGTCTCCGAACCACCGGCTGTCGGCCGGAAGGGTGGCGAGCACCCAGTCGCTCGGGTAGTAGCTCTCGTCGAGGTCGGCTTCCTCGAAGTCGTCGCCGAAGGTCGCCTCGCGGAACCGGTCGACCCACCGCGAGAAGACGAGCGCGGCCCGCGACTCGCGGGCCATCCGATAGTCCCAGTCGCGGAGGCTCTCGGCGGCCTCTCGGAGGTCGTCGTCCTCGTCTGCGTCTTCGACCGCCGAGACGAGGTCGGGGACCAACTGCTCGGCGCGCTTGTCGTAGGCGTCGCGCTGGAGGCGCTTCGAGAACTCGGGGGTCACCGGCTCGCCCGACTCGACGCGCTCGTCGAGGAGTTCGTAGAGGCGCTGTCCCCGGTAGGGCGCGCCGTAGCGCTCGCCGATGTAGTGGTCGGGGTCGTCGGCGATGCGCTGGTTCGCGGTGCCGACGTAGTCGGGATGTATCGCGTGGGGCTTCTCCTCGAAGGGGACGAACCCCTCCCACGACGAGACGCCGAAGGGTTCGAAGCCCTCCCACTCGGCCTCCCCCGCCGAGCCATCGAACACCCGAGTCCCTCGGACCTCCTCGCCGTCTATCGTCCGGCGCGGAATCTTTCCCGTGACGTAGTAGAGGGTGTTGCCCTCGCGGTCGGCGTAGACGACGTTCTGGGTGGGCAGGTCCATCCGCTCGGTCGCGTCGAGGAAGTCCTCGATACCGTCGCTCTCTGCGTACTCGTGGACCGCCCGGGAGGTCTCGGTCGCGGTGTGTCCGGTCCACGCCACGGCCATCCGCTGGCCCTCGCGTTCGAGGACGGGGCCGTGGACCGTCTTCCGGACGGTCACCGTCCGGTCGTCGCGGTCGGCGACTCGGATGGTCCGCTCCTCGGTGTCGAACTCGCGCCACTCGCCCCGGTAGCGGTAGCGCTCGCCCGACTCGTCGGTCTCGTAGGTGTAGAAGTCGACGACGTCGGCCCCCGCGTTGGTGAATCCCCACGCCCCGGCGTGGTTCTCGCCGATGACGACGAACGGCACGCCCGGGAAGGTCACCCCGCGGACGCTCGCGTCGGCGGTCCGGAGGTTCATCTCGTACCAGACCGGCGGGGCCGACAGCGTGAGGTGGGGGTCGTTGGCGACCACGGGCGCGCCGCTGTCGGTGTGCTCGCCCGAGACGACCCAGCTGTTCGAGCCGATTCCGGGCGGGCTCTCGAACGCTCGGAGCCAGTCGAGCAGGGCGGGGTCGTCGAACTCACCCGAGGGGGAGACGGGTCGGCTCTCGGTCGATTCACCGCCGTCTCCGTCGCTCGCTCCGTCGCGGAGTATCGGCGCGTCGTGGTCGAGTCGGAAGGGGTAGAGTTCGGCGGCGGCGTCCTCGCCGAGCCGCCGAGCGACCAGTTCGCGTTCGAGCGTTCCGAAGTTCCCGGTGAGGCCCCACGCGATCTGAGACTCCATCAGCATCGTGTCGGCGGGGGTCCACCGCGCGGGTTCGTACTCCAGCAGGCCGAACTCCAGCGGGAGTTCCTCGCGGTCCATGCAGGCGTTCACGCCCTCGGCGAACGCCTCGACCGCTCGCCCCGTCTCGGTTCCTGAAAGCAGTTCGAGGTTGGCCGCCGCGCCGCCCGCGAAGTCCATCCGGACGTGGAACTCGTCGGAGTCGAGCGTCGACTCGCCGACCACCTCCGAGAGTTGGCCGCGCATGACCCGGCGCTGGAGGTCCATCTGGAACAGGCGGTCTGCGGCCTGCGCGTAGCCGACAGCGAAGTAGAGGGCTCGTTCGTCGTTGGCCTCGACGTGAGGAACCCCGTACTCGTCGTACCGGACCGTGGCCTCGCCGTACGGGCTCTCGACCCGGCGGTCGGGGCCGTCGGTCGCGCTCGCCCACGCCGACCCAGTGAACGGCGCGAACCGGTCGAGATACCCCCGGACCGGCGAGAGCGACCCGCCGACTGCGCCGCCGCCGACGATGGCGGCGACGAGCGCGCGGCGAGTGAGGTCGGTGTCCATACCGGTACGTGTCGCATCGGTCGCATAAAACGTCCGGTGCGCTGTCCGACGAGCGTTCCGGGTCGCGTCGCGCTCGGAGCGTTGCCCCTCGTCGCTGTCGGTGGCGATTCGACGCCGTCGAATCGCCACCGGGCGGTCGGCACAGAGTCACTCGCTGCGAGACCGGCCACTCGGTCCGAGACCGGCCACTCGGGTCGACGTGGAGACGCCACGAGATAGCTCACCACAATTTCTATAAGACTACTCCGCCGAGAGACGGATATGTCAAGTAGTGCCACGGGACTCGGTGGGGACGACGGGCGGGCGATGGCGACCGACCGCCTCGTCCCCGAGGAGTTCGCGACCGACGACGACCGGGAGCCGACCACCGCACAGCTCCGCCGCCAGCGGGACTTCTACCGGCACCTCTTCCGGGAGGTGGTCGAGGCGTTCCCTCACCCGGTGGGCGTGGTCGACGAGCAAGGGGTCGTCGCCCACTGGAACGAGGGGCTGGCCGACCTCGTCCGGATACCCGCCAGCGAGGCGGTGGGCGAGCAGGCCTACGACGTGGTCGGGACCGAGGGCGAAGACGAGGTGCTCTCGGAGAAGGTCGCCCGACTCGGCGAGACCATCGTCGAGGACCGGGTCCGGACCGGCCGGACGCCCGAGGGCGACCTCTGGGCGGTCGAGGGCGCGGGCTTCCCCCTGACCGCGCCCGACGGGCACACCGTCGGCGCGCTCCAGGTCAACACGGTCGTGACCGACATCGTCGAGCGCAACCGCGACCTCGGCGCGCTCCACTCGCGAATCACCGACGAGGTCGCGACCGCGACCGAGCAACTCCGGTCGTCGCTCACGGAGACCGCAGACCACAGCGAAGCCATCCGGGAGACGACGGTCGAGCAGTCCGACCGACTCGCCGACATCCACGACGAACTGGCGACCGTCAGCGACGAGAGCGACGCCGTGGCCGACCGCGCCCGCCAGATCGACGAGCGCGGCGACGCCATCCGCGGGGACACCGAACGCAGCGAGGAGGCGGTGGCGAACGTCGTCGAGACGCTCGACCGCGCGGTCGAGGCCGCCGAGACGGTCCGGGAGAACGCCGCCGACCTCGAAGACCGGGCCGACGAGATCACGAGCGTCACCGACACCATCGCCGACATCGCCGAGCAGACCAACCTGCTCGCGCTCAACGCCAACATCGAGGCCGCGCGGGTCGCCGACTCGACCGCCGACGCGGGGGGATTCGAGGTCGTCGCCGACGAGGTCAAAGAGCTCGCCGAGCGCTCCCGGTCGGAGGCCGAGCGGGTCGGCGAGCAGGTCGAGGCCGTCCGAGAGACCATCGGGAGCACGGTCGAGAACGTCCGGTCGCTCGACGAGGACCTCGACGCGGCGGTCGACGAGACCCGGGACCTCGAAACCACCCAGACAGCCATCAGCCGGAACGTCCGGGAGGTCGCGGGCGAACTGACCGCGGTGGCCGACGCGGTCGACGACCACGCGGGGCGCATGGCGTCGCTGGAGTCGGAGGTGGCCGACTTCGCCGACCGAACCGAGACGGTGGCCGAGCGCACCGGCGAGATCGCCGACGCGACGACCGAGCAGACCGAGACGGTCCGGGGGCTGGACGAGGCCGTTAAGGAGGTCGCCGAAGAACTCGACCGGAAGGACCTCGAAATCGAGGTGTAGAACCCGACAGCTCCCGCTACCGGTCGAGCAGAGCCGCGAAAAAACGAAACGCCGACGCTATCTCACTCGTACAGCCACGTCTCGTCGATGCGCTCGTAGTCGACCAGTTCCTCCTCGTCGAAGAACAGGTCGATCTCGCGCTCGTTCGCGCCCGGGTCCTCGTGGTCCGAACCGTGGATGACGTTCCGACCGAGGTCGAGGCCGTAGTCGCCCCGGATGGTTCCCGGGTCGGACTCGGCGGGGTCGGTCTCGCCCATCATGGTGCGGACCTGTCGGGTCGCGTCCTGACCCTCCCACACCATGGCGAAGACGGGGCCGGACGTGATGAAGTCCACGAGCCCCTCGAAGAAGGGCTTGCCCTCGTGTTCGCCGTAGTGTTCGTGGGCCAGTTCATCGTCGATCTGCATGAACTTCCCGGCGACGAGCTTCAGGCCGCGGTCCTCGAAGCGGGAGACGATCTCGCCGATGAGGCCGCGCTGGACGCCGTCGGGCTTGACCATGACGAAGGTGCGCTCGGTCTCGCTCATGTCACTCGCTCTCCTCTATCCGTTCGCCGTCCCCGGAACCGCCCTCCTCGGTCCATTCGAGGTTGCGGGGCTCGCGCCCGAGGTCGGCGTTCTTCTCGCACTTCGCGGAGCAGAAGTGGATGGTCGTGCCGTCGGTGCGGACGAACATCGTTCCCGTGCCGGGCTCGATGTCCGACCCGCAGAAGTCACACTCTCGGGTCTGGGGCATGTTATTGGCCTCCGATGGAGTCGGCTTCGCGGGCGGTCTCGCGCAGTTGCAACACGTCGCCCTCGCGGACGGGGCCCAGGCAGTTCCGCGTGATGATGCGGCCCTGGTTCTCGCCCTCGCGGATGCGGCACTTGACCTGCATGGCCTCGCCGTGCATCCCCGTCTTGCCGACGATTTCGATCACTTCGGCGGGCGTGGAGCCTTCTTCTTCGGTCTCTTCTGCGCTCATGGTTTAGTTCACCGAAGGTCCTCGACCTTGCTGGCGATGTCCTCCACGTCGTCGTCGGCCTCGCCGGAGTCGGTGATGGCCGCGGCGGCGCTCCCGACCTCCAGCCCGGCGGCGTGACCGATGTCGTCCTGCGTGTCGACGAAGACGAAGGGGATGCCCTTCTCGTCGGCGAGTTCGGGCAGGTGCATCACGATCTCCTCGGGCTGAACGTCCTCGGCGATGTAGACGAGCTCGGCGTTGCCGCGCTCGACCGCCTTGGTCGTCTCGTTGGTTCCTTTCTTGACGGTTCCGGTGTCTCGGGCGACCTCGAGCGCCTCGACGGCGCTGTCTTGGAGGTCGGCTGGGACGTCGAAGTTTACGTACACTGGCATAGGTTGTTCACCTCCCTGCACGTCGGCTCAGGCTCCCCTGCCGGGATAGTCCTGTGCGGCTAGGAGCATCATCAACCGCGCGCAGGTCGTACAATTGGATTGTTCGTCACCCCTTAAAAGCGCTTTCAAATGCCGCCGCGGGCGTGCGAAACCAAGACACGGGAAGTTGGGCCACTCCGTCGCTACGCTTCGGTCCACTCGTCCCGCTCGTCCCACTCCTCGCGGAGCAGGCCGTAGAACAGCACGTCGCGATACGCGCCGTCGAGGAAGACGTGGTCGCGCAGGCGTCCCTCCTCGGAGAAGCCGAGTCGGTCCAACAGCGTTCGGGACCCCTCGTTGAAATCGACCACGCGGGCGTACGCGCGCCGGAGACCCCGGGTCTCGAACGCGTACTCGACCAGTAGCGAGGCGGCCTCGGTCGCGTACCCCTCGCCGCGGGCCTCCGGCAGGAGCCAGTAGGCCACCTCGGCGTGGTCGTCCTCGACCCGAAAGAGGTTGGCCTCGCCCACGGGGTCGTCGCCTCCCGCCGGACAGATCAGGAAGTTCGCGTCGCCGTTGTCGGCCGAAATCGTGTTCTCGTAGAACGCTTCGACCTGCTCGCGGGTCCGGGGTTCGGTGAACGTCAGCGGCGTCCGGAGGTCCGGGTCGCTCCGCGCGCGCTGGAGGAACTCCACGTCCTCGCGCTCGGTGACTCGGAGCTCGACGCGCTCGCCGGAGAGATAGACGGGGCCGGGCATACCGCGGGCGAGGGAGTCACATGACAAAGGTCTTCGGAATCTATCGAATACCCGAAACGCACCGGAATCGACCCAAGCGACGCGAGGGTTTAAATCCGAAGCCGAGACCAATCCGGCGTGGACGTTTCGCGCGGTTGCGGGGCAGATAGTCGGCGAGTCAGTCGGCAGTGTCGAACAGGCGGCGGCGTCGCCCGCGCCGCGGGCGACGCCGCCGCCCCCACCTCGCGACCGCCAGTCCGACTAACCGGAAACGGCTGAGCCATCTCACCGGCGAGCAGAGAGCGCTCGACGCGACGAGTCCCAACGCCCCGAGTCGCAACGCCCATACTCGCGTCGGAACAACCCCCG
Source organism: Halorussus salilacus (assembly GCF_024138125.1). Taxonomy (NCBI): domain Archaea; kingdom Methanobacteriati; phylum Methanobacteriota; class Halobacteria; order Halobacteriales; family Haladaptataceae; genus Halorussus; species Halorussus salilacus. Next base: position 2,831,952 of record NZ_CP099993.1, on the reverse strand, counting down.
GACATGACCCTCGCCGAGGTCGCCGCCGCGCTCCGCGAGGAGGCCCGAGCGACCGACGAGCGACGCCTCCTCGTCCTCGCTGGCGACCGCGACGCCTGCTACCGGGCGGCCGACCGCGCGCTCGACGCCAGCGGCGTCGAGCGCGCGGCCACCACCCTCGTCGGCACCGGGAGCCTCGACTGCGAGCGGGTCGGCCCGAAGCGCGCCGACCGCCTGCTCGGGACGACCCGCGAGTGCGTCGTCCTCGACTGCCACGCCGACTTCCGACCGAACGCGGTGGGGCGAGTCGTCGGCGCGGCCGACGGCGGCGGCCTGTTCGTCATCCTGATGCCCGCGCTCGATGAGTTCCCCGACCGCCGGACCGACTTCGACGAGACGCTCGCGGTGCCGCCCGTGACCCTCGGCGACGTGACCGGGCGGTTCCGGCGGCGGTTCGTCGGGACCCTGCGCGCCCACCCCGGCGTCGCCATCGTGAGCGTGGACGAGGGGGGCGAGGAGACCATCGAGCGCGACGGCCTGACTCGACCAGCGCCGCGGCTCTCGACCGCCGACGAAGCGCCGCGGCTGCCCGACGACCGCGCGTTCCCCGACGCGGCCTACGACGCCTGTCTCACGGGCGACCAGATAGCTGTCGTCCGGGACCTCGAAGCCCTGCGCGAGGATGGGACCGCCGCGGTCGTGGAGGCCGACCGCGGCCGGGGGAAGTCGAGCGCCGCGGGCATCGCGGCCGGGGCGCTCGCGGCGGAAGGCGGGGACGTGCTGGTCACCGCCCCGGAGTATCGGAGTTCGCGCGAGGTGTTCGTCCGAGCGGCGGCGCTGTTGGAGTCGCTCGGCCGCGAGGTAGAGACCGACGGCGACCCGCCCCGAGAAATCCGTCTGTGCGACGGGACCGGCGGCCGGGTTCGCTTCGAGAAACCGACCGCGGCCGCCGACCTTCCGGGCGACCCCGACGTGGTCTTCGTCGACGAGGCCGCCGCGCTCTCGGTCCGTCTGCTCGAACGCTTCCTCGACGCGCGCCGGGTCGCGTTCGCCACGACCGTCCACGGCTACGAGGGCGCGGGCAGGGGCTTCGCGGTCCGGTTCCGCGACCGACTCGCAGAGAGCGACCACGAGGTGGTCGAGACCCGACTCGACGAACCCATCCGGTACGCCGCGGGCGACCCCGTCGAGGCGTGGGCGTTCCGCGCGCTCCTGCTCGACGCGCGGCCGCCGGTCGAGGGGGTCGTCGCAGGTGCAACTCCGGATTCGGTCGAGTACCGCGACTTCTCGCCCGACGACCTCCTCGCCGACGAGACGCTCCTCCGGGAGGCGTTCGGGCTGCTCGTGTTGGCCCACTACCGGACCGAGCCCGACGACCTCGCGCGGTTGCTGGACGCGCCCAACCTCGCGGTCCGGGCACTGGTCCGCGAGGGCCCCGCGACCGGCGGTGACCACGTCGTCGCGGTGGCGCTACTGGCCCGCGAGGGCAACCTCCCCGCGGACGTACGCGAACACATGTACGAGGGCGGGCGCGTCCGAGGGAACATGCTCCCTGACGTGCTGACCTCCCAGCTCCGCGACGAGGAGGCGGGCGTCCCCGAGGGCCTGCGGGTGATGCGCATCGCGGTCCACCACGCAGTCCGGTCGAGCGGGCTCGGCTCGCGCCTGCTCGCAGCGGTCCGCGGGGAGTTCGCCGATGACCTCGACTGGCTCGGGGTCGGCTACGGCGCGACCCCAGAGCTCCTGCGGTTCTGGCGCGAGAACGGCTACCGCGCGGTCCAGCTCTCGACCACCAGAAACGACACGAGCGGCGAGTACTCCGCGCTCATGCTCGACCCCCTGAACGGGAAGGGAGCGGACCTCCACGACCGCCACGCCCGGTGGTTCGCCTCCCGAGTCGCGTCGATGCTCGCCGACCCCCTGCGCGACGCCGACCCCGACGTGGTCCGGGAACTCCTCCGGTCGGTCGACGCCGAGGTCGACCTCGACCTCTCTCCGTGGGACTGGCGCGCGGTCGCCGCCAGCGCCTACGGACCGGGCCTCTACGACGCCGCGCCCCGGCCGTTCCGCCGGGTCGCGCTCAAGCACTTCGTCGAGAGCGGCGGGTCGGCGGGAGCCGACCCGCCGCTCTCGGCGCGCGAGGAGCGCCTGCTGGTCCGGAAGGTCCTGCAGGGTCACCCGTGGCCTCGCGTCGCCGACGAACTCGGGTTCCACTCGGCGGGCCAGTGCATGCGGGCGCTCGGCGACGCCTACGAGCCGCTGGTCGACCGCTACGGCGACGAGTCGGCGGTGGCCGAGAAACGGCGGTACACCGATTAGGACCCGGGGAGTAGGGTCGGCCGTGACCGAGTGCACCGAAGACGGTTGTTCGGAACGCGCCGCGGTTCGACTTCATGTTCCGTGGGCCGAGAACCGCCCGGTCTGTCCCGGCCACGCTCGCGCGCTGGCCCAGCGCGACGGCGTGGTCGCCGAACCGCTGGCGGGGCGCGAGGACGAGTGGCCGTGAGGAGTCAGGGGTCCGAACAGTAGCCGTGGTCGTCGTTCCAGTGATTGGTCATCGGTCCCGTGAGTTTCCCGTCGCGGATGTGGACCCCGAGGCTGTAGCAGTCGGACGCTCCGTCTGGCGGTACCTCATACCGAACCCCGTCGGATGCGCTGTCGAGTCGCACGAGGACGGTGTACTCGCGCGTGGAGTTGGCGACGCTCGGCGGGTCGACGATGGCACCGTCGACCACGGTGCCTCGGGTGTCGTCGCGGCTTTTGCCCTCTATCTCTCGGGTCGTCCAGTGGACGACGCCTTCCTCGTCGTCGAGAACGACCAGCTCGACCGTGTGGGAGGTATTGTCGTAGTTCTGGACCGCGAGGTCCCGGAGGACCGGCGGGTCGTCGGGGCCGGAATCGGTTCCCCTGACGGGCGCGAACGCAGAACACCCTGCGAGGACGAGCAGGGCCGCGAGCGCGACGCAGAGAACGAGGGCGCGATGTCGCACGTCGCGAACTCGTCAGCGGAAATAGGAATGCGTTTCGCTCGGAGTTCGGACCGCTCACTCGTGGGCGAAGTAGACGACCGTCTCGTCGTCGGCCTCCTGACGGTCCACGCGGGCGAAGCCGACGCGCTCGAACTGGACCATCTCGTCGGGGTCGGCCTCTCGGAAGCCGGGTTCGGCGTAGCCGACCACGTCGCCCTCCTTGCGGCGCATCTGGGTCAGGGTGGCGCTGTCGGCGGGCACCCAGTGGATCACGTCGACGCCCTCCTCGCGGACCGCGGAGATGTCGTCGCCGACGTAGTCGAGTTCGTCGTCGGCACGTCGGAAACAGCCGAATCCCTTGAGCCAGACGCGCTCGCCGTCTGCCGGAACGTCGGCCTCCTCGATGCGGACCCGGTTGCCCGGGTCGATGTCGCGCGTTCCGCGGTCCTCGTGGTCGGGGTGGACCGGCGGATGCGCCGAGTCGGGGGCGTCGCCGGTGACCGTGAAGTCGACGTGGGGTTCGCGCACGAAGAAGTAGCGGTCGGCCTCGTCGTCGACGAGTTCGCGGTTGTTGGCGTACACCGAACTCATCGCGAGGTCGACGTTGGACGTGGAGGTGCCGAGTTCGACCATCGCGTTCACGAGCGCTTCGCCCCGAATCCCGCGTCGTCGGACGCTCGGGATGGTCGGCGCGCGCGGGTCGTCCCAGCCGTCGAGTTCGCCGTCCTCGATGAGCTCCCGGATGGTCGAGGTCGACATCTTCACGTCGTACTCGTCGACCTGAACGTGGCCCCAGTGGACCACCTCGGGGTACTCCCAGTCGAAGTAGTCGTAGACGAAGCGCTGGCGCTTGGCCGAATCTTGGAGGTCGATGCCCCGGATGATGTGGGTGACGCCCGTGAGGTGGTCGTCGACGCCCGACTGGAAGTCGAGCATGGGCCAGCACCGGAACTCCTCGGCCTCCTCGCGGGGGTGGGGCGTGTCGATGATGCGGAACGCGACCCAGTCCCGGAGCGCGGGGTTCTTGTGCTCGATGTCGGTCTTGACCCGGAGGACCATCTCGCCCGACTCGTGCTCGCCGTCGACCATCGCCTCGAACTCCGCCATGGTCGTCTCGGGGTCCTTCTCGCGGTGGGGGCAGGGTTCGGCCGAGTTCTTCAGGTCGGAGAACTCCTCGCCCGAACACGAGCAGGTGTAGGCCCCGCCCTTCTCGATGAGGTCGCGGGCGTGGTCGTAGTAGATGTCGAGGCGGTCGCTCGCGCGGTACACCTCGGCGGGCTCGAAGCCGAGGTACTCGACCTCCTCCAGAATCTCGTCGTAGGCCCACAGCATGGGCCGCTTGGTCTCGGGGTCGGTGTCGTCGAACCGCACGATGAACTCCCCGTCGTAGCGGTCGGCGTAGGTGCCGATGACCGCGGGCATTCGGGCGTGGCCGATGTGCCACGGGCCGTTGGGGTTCGGGGCACACCGCATCCGGATGTCGTCGTACTCCTCGGCGTTCGGGAGGTCCGGCAGGGGATGGTCCTCGCCCTCGTCCTCGCTCTCTAACTCCGCCAGCCACTCGGGCGCGAGTTCGGCGAGCCGGTCGCGGCGCTCGTCGGCGTCGAGGCCGTTGACCCGCGAGACCACGGGGCCGATGACGCCCGGAATCTCGTCGCCGTGCTGGCGGAAGTCGGGGTTCTCGCCCATCAGCGGCCCCATCACCGCGCCCACGTCGGCGTCGCTGTCGTGTTTGACCGCGTTCACGAGCGCGTGAATCTCTGCCTCCGTCTCGATCCGCTCTCGGAGTTCGTCGTTCATTGGGGAGTCGTTCGAGCGTCCGGGGGAAAACTGAACCGGATTCGCTCGAACGCGCGAGCGACCGCGGGGTCGGTCGTCCGACCGACCCCGCGGTCGCCGAACGTGTGCGCTAGCTAACCGAGACGCTTAGGTGAAGCCGAACGTACCGCTTCCCAGAGCGTGACTCCCAATCGAGACGCGACGGCCGTCCGGCTCGTCTACGTCGACGCCGAGGAACCGCCCGCGTCGCTGGCTTCACACGGCGTCGCGGTCACCAGCGTCGGTTCCGTCGCCGCCGCGCGGGAGCGACTCGCCGACTGCGGCGACGTCGACTGCGTGGTCACCGAGTACGACCTGCCCGACGGCGACGGCATCGACCTGCTCGAAACCATCCGCGACGACCACCCCAATCTGCCGGTGGTCCTGTTCACCGACTCGGGGAGCGAAGCGGTCGCCAGCGAGGCCCTCGGGAAGGGCGTGACCGACTACCTCCCCAAGGACGCGGGCGGCGAGTCGCTCCGCAAGCGGGTCGGGCGCGCGGTCGCCGCCACCAGCGTCGAGGCCGACTCGGGACTGACCGGCGACCGCATGCGCGAGCTGACCAACGCCTTCCCCGACGTCGCCTTCATCATCGACGAGGACGGCCGGTACCTCGAACTGCTCTCGGGGCCGACCACCGCCGACCTCGAAACGGTCGAGCGCGAGCGACTCGTGGGCCAGACCCTCTACGACGCGTTCGAGGAGTCGATGGCCGACCGGTTCCTCGAACACATCCGCACGACGCTGTCGACCGGCGGGGTCGAGACCATCGAGTACCGGGTCGACACCGACGCGGGCGAACGCTGGTTCGAGGGTCGGACCGCGCCGCTCGGGAGCGACATCGACGGTCGCGATGCGGTCGTCTGGGTCGCCCGCGACGTGACCGACCGCCGGGAGAACGAGCGACGACTGACCGCCCGCGGGGACGAACTGGAGACGCTCAACCGCATCAACGACCTGATCCACGGCATCCTCGACTCGCTGGTCGAGTCGGGGACCCGAGAGGAGGTCGAGCGCACCGTCTGTGAGGGGTTGGCCGACTCGGAGTTCTACCAGTTCGCGTGGATCGGCGGGCCGTGGGTCAAAGACGAGCGCATGGACCCGAGCGTCATCGCGGGAGCCGACCGCGAGGGCGTCGAGCGACTCGTCGAGGCCACTAGCGCCCGGTCGGAGGGGGGAAACTCCTTCACGCGCGTCGTGCAGGCGGGCGAATCGGTCGTCGTCCCGGACGTGTCGACCGACGCCCGACTCTCCGAGCACGAGCGCGAGTGCATGCTGGACCTTGAGATGTCCTCGGCGGTCCTCCTGCCGCTGACCTACGGCAACACCAACTACGGCGTCCTCGGGATCAGCGGCGCGTGCTCGCGACCGTTCGGCGACCGGGAGCAGAGCGCGCTCGAAGCCCTCGCGGAGGTGGTCGCGTTCGCTATCAACGCGGTCAAGAACCGGAACCTGCTGTTCGCCGACACCGCCATCGAGCTGGAGTTCCGGGTTCGAGACGCCGACTCCGCGCTCGCCCGAACGGCAGCGGAACTGGAGTGTCGGTTCGTCCTCGAAGGGTTCGTGGAGGTCTCCGAGGACCGCCTGCTCGAATACGTGGCGGTCGAGGACGCGTCGGCGTCTGCGATTCGGGACGCGCTGAGCGGCGTCGACGCGAGCGGCGTCGAGGAGTTCCGCGTCGTCACCGACGACGCCGACGAGTGCCTGCTCGAAATCCTCTGTTCGCACACGGGAGTCACCCGGCTCGTCAAGGCTGGCACCGTGGTCAAGTCGGGGACCATCGATGGCGGCGACATCGAGTACGTCACCGAAGCGCCCTCGGACGCGAACGTCAGGTCGGTCGTCGACAGCCTCCGATTGACGTTCCCCGACGCGAAGCTCGTGAGCAAGCAGGAGGTCGGTCGCCCGGTCCACACCGCCAAGGAGTTCCGACAGACCCTGAACCGGGAGCTCACCGAGAAACAGCAGACTGCGCTCCAGACCGCGTACTTCGCGGGCTACTACGAGTACCCCCGAGAGAGCACCGCCGAGGAGGTCGCCGACTCGCTCGGCGTCTCGTCGCCCACCCTCCACCAGCACCTCCGGGCGGCCCAGCGCAAGCTGGTCGGGACGTTCCTCGATTGATTAGACGGCTGATATTGGCCGTGTGACACTCTCTCGCGGCCGCACCTAATTATTGAGGCATGGGTTTGTTGGCCTCTCTGGCGAAAGGAGTTCTTGGAGGTCACCCGCCATGAGCAACGACCCGGTACGTTCGGCGACTGACGAACACGCCCTCCGGAGCGGACGCGCAGTCACGACACCCTCGTTCGACACCCTGTTCGCCCTCCTCGCGGAGAAACGTCGTCGGTACGCACTCTACGCCCTGATGGGTACCGACGACGGATTCGCAGAAGTCGAGACGCTCGCAGACGAGGTTGCGATGTGGGAGGCCCGCGCCGACGACGTGCCCATCACGGAGTCCCTCCGCGAAGAGATCGCCGAGGAACTCCGCGAGGACCACCTCCCCACCATCGCCAGTGCCGACGTGGTGGACTACGACGCCCGGAGCGAGGTAGTCCGCTACTGGCGACAGCCCACGCTCGAAGAGTACCTCGAACACACCCACTACAAGGAGTTCACCGACGAGTAGCCGCCCCCGCTGGCGACTTCGAAGCGACGACGCGACTCAGTACTCGCGCTCGATGAGGTAGTCTGCGATACCTTCGAGCAGGTCGCGCGCCTCGTTGTCGGGCAGGACTTCGAGACGCGCCTTCCCTCGCTCGACCAGTTCTCGGGCCTTCTCGGAGGCGTAATCGATGCTTCCCGCGTCTGCGAGCGCCGCGACCGCCTCGTCGATCTCGGCCTCGGTCACCGCCTCGACGTCGTCGGTCTCGACCAGCGAGTCCACGTCCACGCCCCGCTCGCGGGCGTGGAGGGTGATGATGGTCTGTTTGTTCTCGACGAGGTCGCTCCCGCGCTGTTTGCCGAGTTTCTCGCTCGGAACGGTGAGGTCGAGCACGTCGTCCTGAATCTGGAACGCCCGGCCCACGTCGATGCCGTACCGGTAGAGCTGCTCGACGGTCTCGTCGTCGGCACCGAGCAGGATGGCCGGGATGGTCGCCGACGCGCCGTACAGCACGGCGGTCTTGTGCTCGATCATGTCGAGGTACTCCTCGGGGAGCACGTCGTCGCGCCCCTCGAACGCGATGTCGAGGGCCTGCCCCTCGCAGACGTTGGTGCAGGTCGTCGCCAGCACGTCGGTCGCGCCGACGAGGCGGTCGGCGGGCGCGTCGGCGTCGAGCAGTATCTCGAACGCCTTGGAGTAGAGGGTGTCGCCCGCCAGAATCGCGGTCGAGGTGTCGTACTCGCGGTGGACCGCCGGGACCCCCCGCCGGAGGTCGTCGTCGTCCATGATGTCGTCGTGGATGAGCGTGAACGACTGGATGACCTCGATGGCGACGGCGGCGGCCATCACGTCGACGTCGTTGCCCGCGAGCCCGGGGAACGCCCGGTAGTCGGTCGTCTCGGGGTCGGCGTCGGCGTCCGCGAGCGCCTCGGCAACGAGCAACAGCACGGTCGGCCGCAGGCGCTTGCCGCCCGCGTCGAGCAGGTACCGCGCGGCCTCGTAGAGCCGTTCGGGCTCGTCGACGGGGAGGTCCTCGACGATGGCGTCGTTGACGACCTCGCGTCGCTGTTCGACCGCTCCCATCACCCGCTCTTCCAGCGTCTCGGCGCTCGCGTCTGTCATGTTATTCGACGAGTTGGATGAGGTTGCCGTTGCTCGTGACGTGCACGTCTCGACCGAGCTTGTACCCCTGGTTCTCGCACAGGCTCACGTAGGGCGAGAACCCCTTCATGTCCTGGTGGGCGGGGATGACGTGCTGGGGCTGGAGCGCGTCCAGCATCGTGTAGTGGCCCTCCTCGCGGAGGTGGCCCGAGACGTGGACGTCGTCGTAGATGCGCGCGCCCTGCATCTTCAGGAGGCGCTCGGACTGGTAGCGCTGGCCCTCGTTGGTCGGCTCCGGAATCACGCGGGCCGAGAAGATGACCTTGTCGCCGTCGTCCAGTTCGTAGGGCGTCTCGCCCCGACCCATCCGGGTGAGCATCGCGCGCGGTTCGCCCTGGTGGCCGGTGACGATGGGGAGGTAGTCCTCCTTGCCCTCCTTCATGATGCGCTTGAAGGTGCGGTCCACGGACTTGCGGTGGCCGAACATCCCCATGTCCTCGGGGAAGTCGACGAAGTCGAGTCGCTCGGCGGTGCCCGAGTACTTCTCCATCGACCGTCCGAGCAGGACGGGTTCGCGCCCGATGTCCTTGGCGAACTCCACGAGGCTCTTGACGCGGGCGATGTGGCTGGAGAACGTCGTCGCCACGATGCCGCCGTCGTAGTCCTCGACCGAGGTCATCACGTCTTGGAGGTGGCGGCGGGCCACCGCCTCGCTCGGGGTGCGGCCCTTCCGGCCCGCGTTGGTGCAGTCCTCGATGTAGCAGAGGACGCCCTCGCCCTCGCGGCCGATCTCGCGGAACCGCTTCATGTCGATGGGGTCGCCGATGACCGGCGTGTGGTCCATCCGCTTGTCGAGACCGTAGACGATGGCCCCCTCGGGCGTGTGGAGCACCGGGTTGATGGCGTCGATGATGGAGTGGGTCACGTTGACGAACTCCAGTTCGACCTGCCCGGAGTCGCCGATGGACATCGTCTCGCCAGCCTCCATCTTCACGAGGTCGTTCTCGACGCCGAACTTCTGCTCGCCCTGAATCTGTTGTTTCACCAGTTCGATGGTGAACGGCGAGGCGACGACCGGCGCGTTGTACCGGTGGGCCAGCTTCGAGATGGCCCCGATGTGGTCGAGGTGGCCGTGCGTGGGCACGATGGCCTGCACGTCGCCTTCGAGGTCGCTCATGACGCGGTCGTCCGGAATCGCGCCCATGTCGATGAGGTCGAGGCTGTGCAGTTTCTCGGTCTCGACGTTGTCGTGGAGGAGGACCTTCGAGAGGTTCAGCCCCATGTCGAATATGACCACGTCGTCGCCCGCGCGCACGGCAGTACACTGCCGTCCGACTTCTTCGTAACCGCCGATGGTTGCAATTTCTATTTCCATAGTTTCATCCTGTTGTACGCAAAGCCGCGCCGTGGTTCGGTGAGAGCCACGTCGCGCGGCGTCCGTACGCATTCAAACCTGCTCGCGGCGTCGAACCCCCGCCGCGGCGTCTTTCGGCCGTCGGTGGGGCCCGCGGTGGCCGAGCCACGAACCCGCGAACTATCGGTCTATGACGGGTTTACGCCCCCCGGTAATAAAAACTGCCGGGATTGGTCCGGCCGCTCGCTGGGGGCGGGAGAGCGGGACGGAGGGGGACGTGGGCTGGGACCGCCGGGCCGACCCTCACCCTCCGGGGCGGTCACCCCCGAATCGGTCACCCCCGAATCGGTCACCCCCGAATCGGACGGTACGTCCCGGTGATGTCCCACTCGTGGATACAGAACGGCTCGCCAGTCTGCGCGTCGTCGCGTATCGTCCAGTTCGTCGCGTCGTCGTCCCACGCCTCTCGGCGACCGCATCGCTGACACTCGCGCCTCGTCGGCGGTTCCAGTTCGGTCATCGCTAGCCAACAGGTGGCACGGGTACTTAAGTGAGGCCCCTCCATCAGTGCTTGCCGGAATCGCCGTGCGGTCGTCGCTCGCGGTGCGAGCGACGACCGCACCCGAAATCGCGTCGGCGACTGGCGCGAGCGACGACCGCACTCGACACCGCGTCGCCGACGGGTGCGAGCGACGACAGAAACGTCGACCGACACACGGAAGTTCACGCGGGTCAAGCGTGGAATTATGGCAGTCAAACTGGTCGACCTGCTCGTCCGCAAGGACGGCCTGACCCACGAGGAGTTCGTCGAGTACTGGACGGGCGACCACGCCGACCTCGCCGAGCAGTTGCCCGGTCTCCGGAAGTACGTCACCTCGGTTCCGAAGGACCCCGAGAAGGCGGGCTACGACGGCCTGCTCGAACTCTACTTCGACGACACCGCCGCCATCGGCGAGGCGTTCGAGTCCGAAATCGGCCAAGAGGTTCAGGCCGACGCCGCGAACTTCGTGGACATGGACGAGGGGCCGACCCTCGTCGTCGACGAGACGGTCCAGTTGGACGACCTCGACGGGTAGCCGACCCGAACGCTTTTGGACGAAACCACCGACACTACTCGCGTCATGGGGGGACACGACGACGCGGAACCGACGGGAAACGAGACGCGAAGAACGTTTCTGCGGGCGATGGGAGCGGCGAGTGCCGTCGCAGGAGTCGGTGGGCTCGCTGGCGCGCAGGAGACCACCGAAGAGGGCGAGGAGACGACGACAGAGGAGGACACGACGACCGAGGGAGACGAAACGGCCACGACCGAGACCGAGGAAGCGACGGACGGCGACGCGACGACCGTCGCTCTCGGCGGTCGAACCTCGGGCTGGTATGGACTCGCGCCCGCGGCGATAACTGGCGAGGAGAACCCGACGCTCGCGCTCCGGGATGGCGAGCGGTATCGAGTGGTCTGGATGAACCTCGACGGCGAGCAACACGAACTTCGCCTCGAAGACGAGGACGGCGAGGCCCTCGAACGGACCGACAGCGCCAGCGAGGTCGGCGAGACCCGCGAGGTCGTCTTCGAGGCGAGCGAGTCGCTGGCGGCCTACCGATGCGAGTACCATCCCGAGCAGATGGTCGGGGACGTCGAACTCGGCGAGGGGTTCGAGACGACGGAGGAGACCGAGACGCCGACGGAGGACGGTGAGACGGAGACCGAAACAGAGGGAGACGGCGAGGTCGTGGACGTCGCAGTGGGCCCGGACGGGCAGTACCTCCGATTCGTCCCGGAGGAGGTCGAGATATCGGTCGGCGACACGGTCCGGTGGACCGCCGAGAGCGAAGGTCACAACGTCAGCGCCAAGCCCGACGCCGACCCGAAAGTAGAGATACCGGACGACGCCGAACCGTTCTCCACCTACGAGGGCAGTCGGTCGTTCATGGTCATGGAGGTCGGCGAGACGTTCGAGCACACCTTCACGGTCCCCGGAACGTACGTCTACGTCTGTACGCCCCACGCCGACCAAGGGATGGTCGGGACCGTCGTCGTCACCGAATAGTTCCCGGCTCAACGCCGTTAATCGTACGTTCGGACGCTCACAACGTCAGGCGGGATTTTATACTGGTTGGTGTCGCTACACAAGGTGCATGTTGGGGGAGAACGGGGACGACGACACGAACGGACAGACGCGACGACAGCGGTATCTCGACCGTCGGCGGTTCCTGATGGCGAGCGGCGCACTCGCGGGCGTCGGGATACTTTCGAGCAACGTCGGGGGACAGGACGAGACCACGACCGAGGGCGAACAGGAGACCACCACGGCGGAGGACGACGGGCCGAGCCTCCAGGAGGGGTATCCGGGGCTTCGAATCCTCTCGGAAGACCCCGAGAACGGCGAGGCCGCGTCGCTGGAGACCTACCAGAGCTACATCACGCCACGGGAAGAGCACTACATACGCAACCACTACGCGACGCCCGACATCGACGAGGACGAGTGGACCGTTTCGCTGACCGGGATGGTGGACGAGGAGGTCGAACTGTCGATGGACGAGATTCGTCACGGCTACTCGACCGAGACGGTGATCCACGCGATGCAGTGTTCGGGCAACGGCCGGTCGTACTTCGACCCGCAGGTCGGGGGCAATCAGTGGACGTTCGGCGCGGTCGGGAACACGGCGTGGACCGGGACGCCCATCAGCGAGATTCTGGAGGAGTACGGCGCGAACACCGACTCGGACATGTGGCTGTCGGTGATGGGCGGGGAGGCACCCGACGGTGAGGACATCTTCACTCGCTCGATTCCGATGGAGAAGGTGATGGACGACTGCCTGCTGGCCTACGAGATGAACGGGAGTCCGATATCGAGCGACCACGGCTTCCCGGTCCGGCTGTTGGTGCCGGGGTGGTACGGCAACAACAACGTCAAGTGGGTCAACCGGATGCACGTCATGGACATGATGGTGTACGGCGAGGAGTGGGAGGAGGGCGACCAGCGCCTCTACACCCACTGGCAACAGTACTCGTATCGGCTCACGCCGATAGACGAGGAGGCCGAGCAGTTCGAGACCATCGACCTGTTCGACATCGAAGATCAGATGCAGTCCGAGGAGATACGCCACCCCTACATCTACGACCAGATCGTCAAATCCCTCATCGGCTATCCGGTCCAGGACGCGACCGTGAGTCCCGGTCCGGGCGGGACCGTCGAGGTGATCGGGGTCGCGTGGGCGGGCGACGACGAAGTCGAGACCGTCGAGGTGTCGACCGACGGCGGCGACTCGTGGGAGGAAGCGGAGTTCTTCGGTCCGGTCGAGACGCCCTACTCCTGGCGGCAGTTCAGATACGTCTGGGACGCCGAACCCGGCGAGTACACGGTCTACTCGCGGGCGACCGACGAGGAGGGCCGAAGCCAACCGGCGACCATCTCGGACCCGGACGACCAGCTCGTCGAGATAACCGACGAGGAGTTCCCGTGGAATCAGGGCGGTTACTGCGCCACTGCCTACGAACCCCACGGCGTGAGCGTCACCGTCGAGGCGGCCGCCGAGGAACCCGACGAGACCGAGACGACCGCGGAAGACGGGACGACCGAAGCTGACGAGACGACCGAAGCTGACGAGACCGAAACCGAGACCGACGAACTCACCGAGACCACGACGACGACGTAGTCGTCCGACCGATTTTCTCTTCTCGCTGGTGTTCTCTTCGTTCGGGATTCCGCTCACTCGTCCTCGTAGGCGTCCAGCAGTTTCACGTCGAACTCGACCGAGACGCCTGCGAGTTCGTGGTTGAAATCGACCGTGACGGTGTCGTCGCCGACCTCGGTTATCCACCCCGTTTCGCCGGTCTCGGACCCGACGAGTTCGCCCTGTTCGGCGGTCACATCGCTGCGTTCCTCCAGTTCGTCGCGGGATATCTCGACCACCTTCCCGTCGTCGTGCTCGCCGAACGCCGCGTCCGGGTCGACCCGGACGGTCCGCTCCTCGCCGACCGTCATCCCCCGGACTGCCTCGTCGAGACCGTCGACGACCTCGCCGCCGCCGACCCGAAACTCCAGCGGCCTGTAGTCGCGGTTGTCGTGGTAGATTCCCTCGTCGAGCGCCACGTCCACGTCGGACGTGTCGAACGGTTCCCCGGCGTCTTCGCCCTCCGCGATGCGCCCCGTGAAGTGAACGACCGCTATCTCCCCCTCGGAAGCCATACGGTATCACTCGACGTCATCCCCCTTGAGTTCGTGGGACGGTTTGTCTGCGGTAGACCAGTCGGGAGCCTGAAATCGACCCCGAACCTATATATCCACCGAGATTTTAGGCTAGCCTAAAATGGTCGGCGGAACCCTCTCCGACGTGCGCGAACGCATCGCGGCCCTCAGCGACGACACCGGACGCTACTACGTCAGCTGCGCTCGGACCGGCGAGCGGCCGGTCCCGGTCGCCGGAAAGCGGTTCCCGGACCGCGAGACCGCGGCCGAGGCCGCGGGACTCGCGGCCGCATACCGGGCGGAACTCCGGCGCTACGACTCCCGACTCCCCCGCTACGCGCTGGTGGTCTCCGAGGAGTTCGCCGGAGCCTGCGGCGGGCAGTTCGACGCCCCGGCGACCGAGCCCCCGGAGGAGACGGCCGTCACCGACTTCTGCCACGACGTCGCGGCGGTTGTGTTCGAGGCGCTCTCGGCGCTCGGCGAGACCGAGGTCGAGCGCGCCGCGATGGACGCGTACCTCTACTCCGCGGAGTCGGTCGACGACCCGGACGAACTCTGTCTCGTCCTGCTCTCGACCGTTGGGGCCGAACTCGACGCGCGGCTTGCCCCCGACCGACAGCACCGGGTCCTCCGGTCGGCCGCCGACCGCCTCGGAGAGGCCTCGACCGACGGCGACCCGCTCGAAGCCACGCTCGCCCGGTTCGACCGCCTCGCGCTGGTCGAGGACTACCGGGTCGACGCGCGAGACGGCCCCGCGACCGGACGGTCGTGGCGGGTCGCGCTCGACAGGTACGCGTTCGACCGGGGGGAAGACCGTCTCCCGACGCTGCCGCTGGCCGTCGACCTCCTGCGGCGCGTGCCCGACCGGACCGTCGCGGTCACGGACGCCCGCCCGGTCGCCGACGCGACGTGGGAGTGCGTCGTCACCGCCGGGGCAGACCGGGCCGTCGGACTCACCAACGCAGTGCCCGAAAACGGCTGAGTCGGATTCGGCCCGCGACTACGTCTCGAAGTCCGGGAGGTCCTCGGGCGGTTCGTAGTCGGCCTCCCAGTCGATGTAGTCGCTCTCCAGCACGTCGCAGACGACCTGACCGAGTTCGGTCATCGCGGCGTTGATTCCCGAGACGGTGTTCCACGAGTCGAGGTCGGGGTGGTACTCGGTGACCTTCCAGTCCTCGGCGATTCCGGGGGCGTGATACCCCACGCGGTCGGCGAAATCGTCCCAGAAGAAGTCGAATTCGCGGAACAGGTCCATCTCGCGGGCGATGTCGAACTCCGGCTCGTCGAGGTCGGTGTGCTCGGCCCACTCGTCGAACGCCTGGTCCCACGCGCCCTCGCGCAGGAACGTTTCGAGTTCCGACCGCCGGTAGTCGGTGTCGCCCCGCACCTCCACGTCGTCGTACTCCTGTAGGTCGGTGCCCTCCGAGAGTTCGGGCGGGTCCGGAACCGACACGTCGAGTCCCATGGCCGAGCGGTACGCTCGCGACGCCGATAAGCGTTCCCGATGGCTACTCGTCGTCTATCTTCTCGGCGACCGCCGCGAGCTGTTCGCGGCGCTGTCGTCGGGCGGCGTCCCGGAGCGCCCGCTGGTTGTCGGTCGGGCAGTCGAGGTCGGGGACCGGCGTGGGCGTCCCCTCCTCGTCGAGCGCGACGAAGGTGAAGAAGGAGGTGGTGGTCTCGCGCTCGTCGCCCTTCCGGGGGTCTTCCGCGCGCACGTCGACCTTCACGTCGACGCTCGTCCGGCCGGTGTTGAACACGAACGCCTCGACGATGGCGACCTCCCCGAGGTCGATGGGGCTGATGAAGTCGACGTGGTCCATCGAGGCGGTCACGCACTGGTGGTTCGAGAAGCGCATCGCCGAGATGGCCCCGCAGATGTCCATCCAGTGGAGGACCGCGCCCCCGAGCGCTCGCCCGAGGTTGTTAGTGTCGTTCGGGAGCAGCAGCTCGGTCATCTCGGTGTACGAGTCCATCAGCGTCGCGGTTTCGGGCATCGGTTCGACCGTCGGCCGCCACCCCGATGTCGCTTTCGCCTTCCCGCGACGCCGGGCGTTAGCCTCCGTTTACCGCGACTCGACGCGGTTCGCGGGCGGTCCCGAGCGCGGCCGCGCTCGGGACCGCCCGCGAGAGGGGGCGAGCGCGCGGGTTCGGGGCTGAGCGCGACCGCGGGGGGCTCGGAAACGCGCCCATAACAAAGGGCGGCCACGCCGATGACTCGGTACATGCGTCTCGGGAGAAACGAACGTCGGCCCGAAAGCGACGGTCGGCTTCGCGAGGAAGGCGACCGCTGGCCCCGCGAGGGACGATGAGCGCGCGAGCCCTGACCCGCCGGGTGCCATTCGACCTCGTGGCGGTCGCCTGCCTGACCGCGCTCGCGGCGGCGCTCGTCCTGAACGCCGAGTCGAGCGTCCCGCTGGCCGAGCTCGCAGACGCGTCGCCGGGCGCGATAGCCGCCCGGCTGACCACGGTCGCGCTCGGCCTCGCCTTCCTGCTCGTCCTCCCCGGCTACGCCGTGGTCTCGGTGCTGTTCCCCGGCCACGAGCCCGCAGTCGAACGGCTCGACCCAGAGGGCGAGCCGATGGCCCCCCGGTTCCAGTTCCGGGCCCGCCGGGGCATCGACGCGCTCGAACGCCTCACGCTCGCGGTCGGGGTCAGCGCGGTCGTCACCCCGACCGTCGCGCTGGCGCTCAACTTCACGCCGTGGGGAATCCGGGTCGAACCGCTGGTACTCGCCGTCGCCGGGGTCACGCTGGTCGGGTGTCTCCTCGGCTCGGTCCGGCGCTGGCGGCTCCCGCCCGGCGACCGGTTCGCCCCGACCCTCCTGCCCAGCGCCTCGCCGCTGTTCTCGGACGGGCCGGAGTCGAAGGGAGGTGAGGCTGCGGAGTCGTCGGGAGACGCCGCGTCGGCGGCCGACTCGGACGGCGGCCACCCCGTCGCGAACGCCGTCTTCGCGGTCGGGGTGGTGGTCGCGCTCGCGGGCATCGGCTACGCGGTGGCGGCCCCCCAGCCCGGCGACCAGTTCACAGAGCTGTATCTGCTCAGCGAGGACGAGAACGGCACGCTCGTCGCCGACGACTACCCCGAGTTCGCCGACGGCGAACCCGCGTCGCTCGCGGTCGGGGTCCGGAACCACGAGGGCCAGCCGACGACCTACGCCATGGTGGCACAGTTGCAGGACGTCGAGGAGACCGACGACGGACTCGCGGTCGAGAGCGCGACCGAGGTCCAGCGAACCGAAGTGAGCCTCGACGACGGCGAGCGCGAGAACGTCTCGGTCGAGTTCACGCCCGACGCGACCGAGAACGTCCGCCTCCACGTCATGCTGTTTCGGGGTTCGGTTCCGGACGAACCGACCGGCGCGTCGGCCTACCGCAGCGTGACCCTCCGGCTCGACACCATCCACGAGTCCGAGGGCGAGTAGCTCGGGTCTTCTCCCGGGAGCTCCGTTTTCCCGCGGTCGTCAGGCCGCGACGTCCTCGGTCATGCACATCCGCACGTCGCCGTTCGAGTAGACGCGACTCGCGTCCGAGCCACAGAGCTGTCCGGGCGAGACGTTGCGGATGGATTCGACGCCGTCCGGCCCCTCGAAGTACGACGCTCCGTAGGACTGGTAGCGCCGGTAGACGACGAGCGCGGGGTCGTCGGGCGGTCTCCCGTCGTCGCCCAACCGCAACTGCTCGGTCGGATGGACGTTGGTCCGCTGGAACACCGCCTTGTACGGGTGGTCGGTGTAGAGGAACTCGTCGGGGTGGGGGCGTATCTCCTCGACGGTCCACACCGCGGCGATTTCGGCCTGCGTGTAGGCCGGACTCGCGCGCTGGCCCGTCATGACCGGGTCGTCGGGCGTCCCCCGCGAGGACACCAGCATCATCGTCGGGAACACCGCGGCGAACATCAGGAGTAGCGCCACCGCTACCTCGCGCGGAAGGCTCCGCGCGAGGTAGCTCAGCCCGATGACGCCAACGATGGCCATCAGCACGTAGACGAACGCGAACCACCGGCCCGGCAGGAAGGTCCGGATGCCGAACAGCGGGAACCCGAACGAGAAGAACAGCATGAAGCCGATGGCACCGACGAAGGTGTAGGCGCGCTGGCGAGTGTGGCTGCGCCGGAGCGCCACGAGGCTCCCGACCACGGTGACGAACAGCAACAGCAGCTTCCCGACCGCGTCCATGTACGTCGCCACGTCCATCAGGAACGACGACTCGCCGCCGCCCCCGCCCGCGCTGGCCCCACTGCTGGCGAGGTTGAGGAACGCCGCGGAGTCCTCCAAGGCGATGAGTAGCCACGTAACCGTGGTTTCGAGGAACGACCCGTTTCCGTACGGCGTTATCGACCACATGAACACCAGGAATCCGAGGTCGAAGATGAGCACCCCGAGGAGGTTGACCGTGTTTATCTCCTCGTCGCCGTCGCCACCGATGGGTATCCAGCTCTGGGCGGCCGAGAGCCGCACCAGCAACTGGGCGAGCACGCCCGAGGTGATGAGCACGAGCGTGATGAACGACGACACCTGGTGGGTGAGGATGACCGCGACGCTGAACGCCACCAACAGCGCGAGGTTGCGCCGGGTCGAGTCGGTGTAGAACAGCCGCGCCATCGTGTAGACGATTGCCGCGAACAGGAACAGCCCCAGACTCGTGGGAATGAGGTGGATGCTCCACAGCAGGACCTCGTCTGCGACCGCGATTCCCGCCGCGGCGAACAGCGCCCACCGGGCGGGCACGAAGAACCGCGCGGTCGCGTAGACGAACAGCACGACCAGCGCCATCAGCGACCCGACCGAGAGGAACAGCGCCTGTCGGAGCGACACGCTCAGCACCTCCGCGGTGGCGACCACGAGGAGGTGGTACAGCGGCGCGGCGTAGTACTTGAACTCCGCGATGGCTTCGAGCGAGTTCGCCGCCAGCACCATGTCGGCGTAGTGGTAGACGTGCGACCAGCTGTCGACCCCGACCAGACCCGGCGTCGTGTACAGCGCGACGAACCGGACGACGACCGAGAGACCGAGTATCTGGGCCAGCACGAGGCGGGCGTCGAGGTCGGACTCGCGGACGAACGCGATCTGGACCAAAAGGAGGGTCCCGACCGCCCCCGCGAGCGCGAGGAAGGCGGGCGTCCGGCCGCCGAGCCGGACGCCCAGGGCCGCGAGGACGCCGATTCCCGCGATCACCAGCCCCGCCGAGACCCGACCGAACGCGCCGGACAGCTCCGGGAAGCCGGTCCCGTAGGTCGGTTCGCGGGTCGTCAGCAGGTACAGCAGGCAGGCGACCCCGACGACGATGGGGATGGTATCGACGTACACCTGCGACGCGAGAAACCGGAGCGGGAACAAAAGCACCGCGACCGTCAGCCCCGCGACGGCCGCGAGCACGTCGAGGCGGCGCTCGGCGATCCGGCCCCGCAACGTTTCGCTACTGCTCATGTATCCCCCTGTGTCTCATTGTCTTTCGCCTCGAACTCCGGACGCGACCGGCATCGCGTCGGTAGACAGACGTTGCTGTCGGGCGCTACAGCGAGCGCGACTTTTGTTATACGCTCGTTACCTCCGACGCGAGCGCGCGTCTCGCGGGCTAACGTCTCATTTCCCCCGACCCAGTCGGTCGATTCACCGCGGTCTTCGGGGAGCGTCTCCGGACTCCCCCCAGTCACTCCCGACCGCCCTCCCCGGCGTGCGGAACGAGCGACGACGCGAACGACCGCACGCTCGCGGGGACCGACACCGGTAGCGCCCCCGCGAGGTCGGCGAGTTCGTCGGCGGTTATCGCGCCGGTCGCCACCGCGGTCCACGCGTAGACCGCGAACCCGAGCGGCGGGACGACCGCCAGCGCGAGCAGGTCGTCGAGCAACAGGGTCGCCCCGAAGACGGGTACCGCGGCGACCCCGGCCGTGAGGGCGACCCGCCCCGCCCGGAGGTCGGCCAGCGGGTCGAACCCGAGGTGGCGGGCGCTCCTGACGTGGAACGCCAGCATCGAACCGTAGCCGATTCCGGTGGCGACCGCGGCCCCGACCATCCCGTAGGCCGGGATGAGCGCGGCGTTGAGGGCGACGTTCAACAGCGCCGACCCGGCGGTCGCCGCCACCAGCGGCTTGAGGTTGCCGTTGGCCTGCGAGACCGCGTACATCGGGTGGACGACCGCGAACGCCACCACGCCCGGCAGGAGGACCCGCAGCGGCGTGACCGCCTCTGCGAACGCCGGGCCGTAGTAGAGGGGCACGAACCGGCCCGCGAGCGCCGCGATGCCGAGCGCGAGCAGGCAGGTCAGCAGGAGGGTGTACCGGGTGATGCGGGCGGTCAGCGCCTCGATGCGGTCCCGGCGGTCCTCGGCCCAGAGCCCCGAGGTCGAGTGGAGCAGGACGGTCTGCAACGAGACCGGGACGAACCAGAGGTACTCCGCGATGACCAGCGCCGACTTGTAGTGGCCGGTCATCTCGCTCCCGCCGAGGGTCCGGAGCATGACCACGTCGACGTTGTACAGCGACTTCATCAGGAGGACCAGCACGATGTTGAGCGCGTTGAACCACAGCAGTTCGTCGCGCGGGAACGACCGGGGGGTCGCCGAGAGGGTCTCCCGTATCGAGAGTCGCCGGGCCAGTAGCACCCCGCCGACCGCTGCGATGGCGAGGCACGCGACGATGTTGCCGACCAGCAGACCCGCGACGCCCCACCCCGCGGTCGCCAGCAGGAGGCCGATGGTCACCCACGAAATCGCGTACGCCACCCGCAGGGGTTCGGTGTAGCGCTCCAGTTCCATCCCCATCAGCGACCGCCGGACGAACGACCGGAGCTGGGCCGCGAACATGAACGCCCCGAGCAGGAGGAAGTACGTCCGGAACCGGGCGTCGAGCAGGCGCTCGACCGGGCCGAACAGGGCGAACGCCGCGGTCCCGAGAGCGCCGACGACCGCGAGCGCGACCGCCAGCCTGAGGTAGAACCCCACGACGTGCTCGCGCCACGCCGCCTCGCGGTCCTCGCCGACGTACTTCTGGACGCCCTCGGTCACCCCGGAGCTGACGAACGTCATCACGATGGCGAACACCGACAGCAGGAAGGCGTAGTCGCCGTAGCTGTCGGGGCCCAGCACCCGGACGATGATGGGGAGGGTGACGAGCGTGACCGCGGTGGTGGCGATTCGCGCGCTGAATATCGACAGGAACGCGCTCGTGAGGCTCCGTCCCATCGGAATCTCACCCGAGTCGGGGTCCCGACGCCACGCGCTCGACGCGGTCCAGCGGGTACTCCTCGGGGTCGGGCGGGGGCGACCAGTCGTACAGCACCGCCGCGAGCGCGACCGATACCCATCCCATCACCACCTTGTAGGCGAGCGTCGGCCCCTTGAGACGGACCAGCGCGGCCACCGCGACCGCCGAGACCGCCGCCCAGACCGCGAACGCGGGGAGCGCGACCAGCGACGCGACCCCGACGACCAGCCACACTCCCGTGAGGACGGCGTAGCGGAGCCGCCAGAGGTGCTTGGCAAGCAGGGACGGCGAGTCGGCCGACCGAGCGAGGGCGTCGGCGACGCCGTCGAAGAACCCCCGCTCCCACCGCCGGAACGGCTCGTGGAGTCCCGCGTCGTCGCGTATCTGGTGGCCCACCACGGTCTGAAGCCGCCGGAATCGGTAGCCAGCGGCGGTGAGTTCGTGGCCGAGGTGGAGGTCCTCGACCGCGCGCAGGTAGGGGTCGAACCCCCCGACCGCCGCGAGCGCGTCGGCGTCGTAGAGCGCGACCCCCCGTATCCACCCGACCTCCTCGGGTCGGTCCGAAGCGGAGTCCTCGTGGGGTCGCTCGTCGAGGTGGCCGTCGACCCCCGCGAGGCGGGGGTCGGCGGCCACCATCCGCGAGGCGGTCTCCAGCCAGTCGCCGTCCTCGACCACGATGTCGCCGTCGACGAACAGCACCTGCTCGCCCTCGGCGACGGCCCCGCCGACGTACCGGCCCGCCGATGGGTTCGAGAGGTCGTCGGTCGGAATCCGGAAGACGGTCGCGGGGTAGTCGGCGGCGAGTTCGGCGGTCCGGTCGGTCGAGTTCGAGTCCACGACGATGGTCTCGGCGTCGAACGGTTCGGCCGCCGCCAGCACCGACTCCAGACACCGTTCGATACGACGCTCCTCGTTGCGCGCGATGACCACGACCGACAGCGTCGGGAGGTCGGTCGCGGCGTCGCGGCGGGGGCGCGTCGTCTCCTGGCTCATGGCTGGACCACGTTCACGCTGCGTCGCCGGACCGAGGACTCTATCTCCTGTATCGGGATGCCGGTCACGTCGATGGTGGTGTCGGCGACCAGTCCGTCGTCGGCCCCGTCGAACCAGATGCCCGCGCGGTTGTCGCCCGACTGGACGACCTCGCAGTTCCGGAACGCGCTTCGGTTTCGGTCGCGCACGACCACGGTCTCGGCACCGCCAGCCCGGCCGGTTATCGAGACGTTCTCGAACACCGGCCCGGACGGGTCGTACTCGGACTTCGAGGGCGACGGCGCGAACACCGCCGGAATCCCGTTGCGGTTCATCACGATGCGACTGTCCCGGAAGGTCGCCCGTCCGGCGTCGGCGTTGAACGCGACGGCACCGAGGCTGTAGCCCGCTTCCGGTCCGACCACGATGTTGCACTCCTCGATGCGGTGGCCGGTCCCGTTCCGGACGAGCAGGCCGCGGGCGTTCAGGTCGTTGTGCGGGGGCACGTCGTCGACCACGATGGTCGCGCGCCTGACGAGTGCCTCGGGACCCCCGATGCGGATACCCGCGATGTTGTTGTTCCGGTAGAAGCCACCGAGCACTCGAATCCTGCCGTCGCTCCCCTCGTACTGGCCGGTGTTGCCCGACGCGGAGGCGTACAGGCCGTTGTTCGGGAAGTTCTCAAGGTGGCAGTTCCGGAAGGTGAGTTCGCCCGCGTGGGTCCGGTCGACGAAGACGCCGACCGACCGGCCGCCCTGTCGGCCGCCGCCGCGGGCGACGAGGTTCTCGACGAGTCCCCGGCCGTTCTCGCCCGTCACTCCGAAGTGGAAGCCGATGGCGCTCGGCGGGTAGGTGCCCCGTACCCGGAGGTTCCGGACCGCGAGGGTTCGGTCGGCCATGACGTGCATCCGGCCGCCGTACCCCTCCTCGCGGAAGTCGAAGGAGATGCCCTCGAACAGGAACGAGTCGGCCCCGAGGACTTCGAGCATGGTGTGGCCCATCTCGGAGGCGGGGGATGCCGGGAGTATCGTGGGGTCTGCGCCGTCTTCGGCGACCATCCCGAACCGACCGACGTTCTCCAGTTCGACGTGACCCAGTCGGTACTCGCCGTCCGGGAAGACGAGCAGGCCGCCTCGGGCGGCCTGCTCGGCCACGAGGTCGTCGATGGGTTCGCTCCCGTCGGTGTCGGCGCCCGCGTCGGCGACGTTCACCGCGCGGTCGAACCCGTCTCTGGCGACCGGCGCGTCGGTGGGTGCGGAGTCGGGCCGTCGGTCACCGGTGTCGGGACATCCGGCCAGCGACGCCATCCCCACCACCCCGGCCGACTGGAGGAGTCGTCGGCGGTTCATGTCGAGGGGTTCTCGTCGTAACCGTGGGGTCGGGCAGTCATTGTTATTGCGGGCCTTATCCGGGGTAACCGCGGAATTATCGACAGTTCCGCGACGAGACCGACCGGAACGCCGCCCGTAAATATCCGGTTCTGGATACCGGTAAGAAAACGCTCGGTCACCGACAACGGTAAAAAGGGACGGCGTGTAACCCGAACGATGACCGACACAGTCGAGTTGGACGACGGGGGCGGCGAGGGGTCCGTCCGCGTCGTCGGGACCGCCCACGTCTCCGCCGAGAGCGTCGAGGAGGTCCAAGAGGTGATCGAAGAGGAGCGACCCGACACGGTCGCGGTCGAACTCGACGAGGGACGGTTCCGCCAGATGCAGGGCGAGGTGGCCGACGACCTCGAACCCTCCGACCTCCTCGAAGGCAACACCGTCTTCCAGTTCATCGCCTACTGGATGCTGTCGTACGTTCAGGCCCGGATGGGCGACCGGTTCGACATCGAACCCGGCGCGGACATGCAGGCGGCGGTCGACGCCGCCGAGCGGGTGGGAAGCGGGGTGGCGCTGGTCGACCGCGACATCCAGACCACCATCCAGCGCTTCTGGGCGCGGATGTCGTTCTTCGAGAAGCTCCGGATGGTCTGGGAGCTGTGTCTCGCGATGGTCGGGGTCGGCGGCGAACCCGACGACGAGGAGTTCGACATCGAAGAGCTCACCGACGGCGACGTGGTGACCGCGATGATGGAGGAGTTCCGCCAGTTCTCTCCCGGCGGCGCGGCGGCGCTCATCGACGAGCGCGACGCCTTCATCGCCCACAAGCTGGTGGCGCTCCGGAAGGCGGGCCACCGCGTGGTCGCGGTCGTGGGCGCTGGCCACCGCGAGGGAATCGAGGAGTACCTCCGGAATCCCGAGACGCTACCGCCGATGGAGGAGCTCGTGGGAACCGAATCGGGGAGCCGGTTCTCACCCTTCAAGCTGTTCGGCTACCTCATCACGTTCGGCTTCGTCGCGTTCTTCATCCTGCTGGCGATGGCCGGGGTCCGGCAGGGCTTCCTCATCGAGGTGTTCGCGGCGTGGTTCCTGTTCAACGGCGTCTTCGCGTTCTCGCTCGCGAAGCTCGCGGGCGCGCGGTGGTCGAGCGCGGGCGTCGGCGGCGCGGTGGCGTGGCTCACCAGCGTCAACCCACTGCTCGCACCGGGGTGGTTCGCGGGGTACATGGAGCTACGCCACACCGCGGTCAACGTCGGAGACATCGGCAGGCTCAACGAACTCATGAAGGACGAGGAGACCCCGCTGCGGGAACTGCTCGCCGACATGCTCGACGTGCCCCTGTTCCGTCTCATCGCCATCGTGGCGATGACCAACGTCGGGAGCATGGTCGCCAGCCTCCTGTTCCCGTTCGTGGTGCTTCCCCTGCTCGGCGCGGAGGTCGGCGGCGTGAACGAGATATCCCAGCTGATGCTTGAGGGCGCGCGCAACAGCGCCGAGCTCATCGTCGATGCCCTGACATGAGCGCGAACATCAGATTCAGCGGGAAGGAGATTCAGGACCTCCTCGTGGCGTGGGCGGCGCTCGGCGTGGCGTTCGCGTTCTTCCTCAATCGGCGGCTGGTCGAGCAGTTGCTCGGTACGCCGAACGCCGTCGACCCGACCGAGTTCGCGGGGGTGTTCGGCCTGAGCCTCGTGACCGCGGGGGTGGGATTCCTGCTCCACGAACTCGCCCACAAGGTCGTCGCGATCCGGTTCGGACAGGTCGCGGAGTTCCGCGCCGACTACGGTATGCTGTTTCTCGCCGTCGCGGGCGGGATGGCGGGGTTCCTGTTCGCCGCGCCCGGCGCGGTCTACCACCGCGGCCGCATCACGCCCCGGGAGAACGGCCTCATCGCGCTGGCCGGGCCGCTGACCAACGTCGCGCTCGGACTCCTGTTCCTCCCGCTCGCGTTCGCGGGGTCGTTCGTCGGGGAGATCGGCCATCTCGGCGTCGTCATCAACTTCCTGCTCGCGGGGTTCAACATGATCCCGTTCGGGCCGCTCGACGGCGCGACCGTCAAGGACTGGAGCCTCGGGGCGTTCGCGGGGTTCGGGATTCCGTGTTTCGCGCTGGCGGCGTGGGCGCTCTTCCTGTTCTGAGGGCTTCTCTACCCATGAACCGTCCATCCTCCTCAGTCGAGGGTCGATTACGGAGACGTCCGAAATACTGATTAGTTACGAGTACGTCAGGATACGTATGAGCGTCGAGGTCCGAGACGAGGACACGGAAGACGAGGCCCAAGAGAATATCGACCGGGCCATCGAAGAGGCCCTCGATTTCGAGTTCACCTCGGCACAGGAAGTCAGGGAAGCCTTCCAGAGCTAACCCGATTCTAATCTGGTTGTTTAAGTTTCTCCCGCGGAAAGAAGGCGGTAGTGCCGGTCAGTCTCGACGAGGAGAACCGAATCGCGATTCCGCCGTCAGTCCTCGGTGAGATTTCGGACCTCACTCGGGAGCAATCCGAGTACGTCCAAACGCAGTTACTGGAGATTACTGAAGCGGGGTACACGCCAACGAAATTGGTGTATAAGCAGTACGGTGATCTCAAAGTGTTTCGATGCGGTGACGAAATGCGTATCTTCGGCGTGATACTCCAGAATCTCGCATACCTTTCCGATTTCGACAACGTGGTCATCCTCTTGGGTGTCTCCGAACACGAATACGAGAAGGCGGGCGTGGAAAAGCGACAAGCGAGATGCGTTCAGAGCAGATATGCGAACATCGGGTCCGAGGAAGCCTTCTATGAGGAGCTAACCGGAGAACTGTTCGATACGTCCGACGTGAGACAGTTCTTGTAGTTCAATCGTCGTGAAACCGACGTACGAGGAGAAAACGAGTCCGAGTGCCACACACGCGAAAAATCGACCCCGATCTACTCCTCGCTCTCGTAGGACTCGCCGACCGCCGCGGGCATCCGGGTCGACCCCCAGACCGACAGCACCACGACGACCGCCGCGTACGGGAAGAGGTTCACGAGCCTGTTGGGAAGCTCGATTCCGGCGGTCTGGAACTGTATCTGGAGCATGTCCAGCCCCCCGAACAGGAGCGCGGCCGCACCCGCCCCGAGGGGGTTGTAGTTGCCGAACAGGTAGGCCACGATGGCTATCCACCCCCGACCGTTGACCATCGTGTCGCCGGTGCCGGTGAACGACCCCGAGTGGGCGAGCAGGACTGCGCCGCCGAGCGCCGCCATCGCGCCCGAGAACAGCACCGCGGCGTACCGGACGCGGGTGACGCTGACGCCCGCGGTGTCGAGTGCCTCGGGGTTCTCGCCCGCGGCCTGTAGCCAGTAGCCGTATCGGGTCCGGTAGAGGACGACCCACGCGACCCCGACGGACAGGGCGGTCAGGACCACCAGCGGCGACGTGTCGAAGAGGATGGGACCGACGACGGGTATCTCGGCGAGGACGGGCACGGTCACGTCGTCGACGCTCACGAGTCGGCCGCTGTTGCGGCTTCCCCAGAGGAGTGCGGCGGTAAACGGACCGAAACCGAGGCCGAGGAACCAGACCGCGAGCCCCGCGACGATCTGGTCGGCCTTGTACCGGATGGTCAGCACAGCGAAGACGAGGGTGTAGGCCAGACCGATGACTACCGCGGCGAGCATGGCGACCCAGAGGTCGGCCTGCGTGGGCGACTCCCCGCCGAGCAGGGCCACGACCGCCGCGGCGTTGACCGCGCCGAATATCATGAACCCCTCCAGCCCGATGTTGAACACGCCGCTCTTCTCGGCGTAGAGGCCGCCGACGGCAGCCAAGGCGATGGGGGTCGCCGCCTGAAGCGACCGCTCGACGAACCCGACCGTGAAGAGGGCCGCGACCGGCACGTCCAGCGCGACCGCGACCACCCCGGCCAGAACGACCGCGACGGCGGCACCACCGAGCCGCGTCCGGTTCCGGGCGGCGTAGTCGGCGACGCTCACCGGTCGTCACCTCCGAGGCCGGTTCGGGCGGCGGCCATCCGGAACAGCTCGGGCGCGGCCACGAACAGCACGACGAGGCCGACGATGCCGTCGATGAGCTGGACCGGCACGTCGGTGTTGATGCGGATGTGGCTCCCGGCCGAGTCGAGGCCGCCGAACAGCAGACCCGCCGGGACCACGCCGAGGGGGTTGTTCGCCGCGAGCAGGCTGACCGCGATGGCGTCGAAGCCGTAGGTCCCGACGCCCGCCGGGTCGCTGTAGTAGCCCTGAATCATGATGGCGAACACCGCGCCCGCGACGCCAGCGACCATCCCCGAGAGGGCCATGGTCGCGACGACGGTCCGCTTGGCGTCGACGCCCGAGTACGCCGCGGCCGACTCCTGATGGCCGCTGGTCACCATGTCGTAGCCGAACCGGGTCCGCATCATGACGACCGCGACGAGTCCGACGACCGCGAGCGCGACGCCGAGACCGACGACCGAGAAGTCGGGCGTGTCGTACACGACTCGGGGGAGTTCGACGTACTCCGGGATGCGGTCGGTGTTGGGCGCGCGCTGGCCCTCGCCGCGGACCGGCCCCTCGACGAGCCACCCGACGACCCCGACCGCGATGAAGTTGAGCATGATGGTGGTGATGATCTCGTTGGCGTCGGCGTAGGCCTTCAGCACGCCGGGTATCGCGGCGTACGCGCCACCGGCGACGACCGCCGCGAGCGTTCCGAGCAGCATCAGCGCGAGACCGCCGACCCCGCCCTCGGGCAGGAACGGCGCGAGCCAGAGGATGGAGACGACGGCGGCGAACCCCCCGACGACGAACTGGCCCTGCACGCCGATGTTGAACACGCCCGCCCGGAACGCGACGGCGACCGCGACGCCGGTCAGCACGAACAGCGTCGTGAACTTGAGCGTGCGCGCGACGGCGTTCTCGTCGCCGAACGCGCCCTCGAACACGTCGGCGAGGAACGCGACCGGGTCGTACCCGGCCGCGGCCACGACGACCAGCCCGATCAGCAACGCCATCGCGGTCGAGGCGACCGCGATGGCGAGTCGCTGGAGCACCGTCGCGTTCAGCATGCGGGCGGCCGCGCGGTCGAGGACCGCGCGGCCGCCGGTCGAGTCGCTACTCACGCTCGGACACCCCGTCGAGTTCGCTCTCGGGCGTTTCGGTCGTTTCATCCCCGGGCGTTTCGGTCGTTTCGTCCCCGGGCGTTTCGGTCGTTTCGTCCCCGGGCGTTTCCGTCACTCGCTCGTCGGTCTCCTCGTCCCCGTCGCGGCCGTGTCCGGCCATCAGCAGGCCGAGTTCCTCCTCGGTCACGCCCTCGGGGTCGACCGTGTCGATGAACTCCCCCTCGTACATGACCGAGATGCGGTCCGAGAGCTTCCGGACCTCGTCGAGCTTCGAGGAGACGAACACGATGGCGAGTCCCTCGTCGCGGAGTTCGAGCAGTCGGTCGTGGATGAACTCGATGGAGCCGATGTCGACCCCGCGGGTGGGGTGGGCCGCGACCAGCACGTCGGGGTCGTGTTCGATCTCCCGGCCCACGATGAACTTCTGCTGATTGCCGCCCGACAGCGAGGCCGCCCGCGCGTCGGGGTTCCGCGGCTGAACGTCGTACTCGGCGACGATGTCCTCGGCGTGGTCGCGGACCGCCCCCCAGTCGAGGAAGCCGCGGTTTGCGTACGGTTCGATGGTCTGGTTCCCGAGCAGGGCGTTCCGGACGAGGTCGTAGTCCAGCACCAACCCCTCGGTGTGGCGGTCCTCGGGCACGTAGGCGATGCCGTCCTCGATGCGCCGTCTGCGACTCCGCGCGGTGATGCCCTCGCCGTCGAACCGGACGGTCCCCGACTCGGCCGACCGGAGACCCGTGAGCGCCTCGACCAGTTCGGTCTGGCCGTTGCCCTGGACCCCCGCGACGCCCAGAATCTCGCCCTCCCGGACGGTGAGGTCGACGCCCCGGACCCGTTCGAGGCCGCGGTCGCCCCGGACGCGGAGGTCCGCGACTTCCAGCACCGGGTCGCCCGGCGTCGTCTCGCGGGGCTTGCGCTCGAAGTCTATCTCGCGGCCGACCATCATCCGGGCGAGTTCCTGCTCGGTGGTCGAGTCGGCGGGGACGGTGCCGACGGCGCTCCCGTCCCGGAGGACGGTGATCTCGTCGGCCGACGCCAGCGCCTCGTCGAGCTTGTGGGTGATGAACACGAGCGAGCGACCCGACGCGGTGAGTTCGGCCATCACCTCGAACAGCCCCTCGACCTCCTGGGGGGTGAGGACCGCGGTCGGCTCGTCGAGGACGAGCACGTCGGCCCCCCGATAGAGGCTCTTTACTATCTCGACGCGCTGGCGCACGCCGAGGTCGAGGTCCCGGACAGGCGTGTCGAGGTGGCGGTCCACGTCGAAGTCGTAGCGCGAGGAGATATCCGCGATGTCCTCTCTGGCCGTCTCCTCGTCGACCAGACCGCGCTCGGTCGGCTCGTGGCCGAGGATGACGTTCTGGAGGACGGTCATCGGCTCCACGAGCTGGAAGTGCTGGTGTATCATCCCGATTCCGGCGTCCATCGCGTCGCGGGGCGAGTCGAAGCTCCGCGGTTCGCCGTCGACGTGGATGGTCCCGGCGTCCTGGTCGTACAGCCCGTAGAGGACGCTCATCAGCGTGGTCTTGCCCGACCCGTTCTCGCCGAGCAGGGCGTGGACCGTCCCGCGCTCCAGCGAGAAGTCCACGTCGTCGTTCGCCACGACGTCGCCGAAGCGCTTGGTGATGCCTTCGAGCCGGACGGCGGCCTGTGCGTTACTCCCCGCCATAGTGGGGATAGGGTGTCATAGATCGAAGAGAGGGTGTCTGGGAATCAGTCGCAACCCGACGCGGTACACGGCACCTCGATGTCGCCGTCGGCGATGCCCTGCTTGGCCTCGTCGAGGTTCTCGCCGACTGCGTCGGGGAGTTCGCCCTCGAACGCCTGTCCGATGACGCAGTCGACGGCTTCCTCCTCCAGTCCGAGGGTGTTGGCCCCGGTGACGCTGTCGAAGTTGCCCTCGGCGACCGCGACCGCGACCTCGCGGGTGCCCTCGTTGATGTACTTCACGGCGGAGCCGAGGATCACGTCCTGGAAGTCCGGGAGCGTCTGGGACTGGTCGGCGTCGACGCCGATGGCGAACCGGCCGTTGTCCTGTGCGGCCTCGAAGACGCCGCGGCCCGCGGCCGCGGCGGCGTGGTAGACGATGTCGGCCCCGGCGTCGTACTGAGAACTCGCGATGTCGGCTGCGGTGTCGGTGTCTGTGTAGTCGCCGATGTACCCGACGTCGACCTCCACGTCCTCGTTGACCCACTCCGCGCCCGCCACGTAGGACTGCTCGAACGCGTTGATGAGCGACTCGTCGACGCCGCCGACGAAGCCGATCTGGGTCCCCTCGGGGTCGGTCTCGCTCCCCTCGTGGGAGAGTTCCTCGGTCGTCATCGTCCCGCCGAGGACGCCCGCGAGGTACGACATCTCGTGGTTGGCCCACGTATACCCCGCCACGTTCGGCTCGTCGACGTGGTCGTTGATGAGCATCCAGTTCTGGTCGGGGTAGTCGACCGCGTTCTGGGTCAGCGCCTCGGTGTGGTTGTACGACACGAGGACGATGAGGTCGTAGTCGCCGCTCTGGGCGAGTTCGGCCTGCGTCGACTGGTACTGGGCCTGCTCGGTCTCCTCGACCTCGTTGATCTCGATGTCGTACTCCTCGGCGGCGGTCTGGAGGCCTTCGAGCGCGAGGTCGTTGAACGCGCTGTCGTCGAATCCGGCCGGGCTCGACACGATGGCCACGTTGGTCGTCTCCTGTCCGGACCCACTGCCCCCGATGGACCCCGTACACCCCGCGAGTGCGATTCCGCCCAGCGCCGCGCCGGACGCGAGGACGGTCCGGCGGTCGATTACGTCGCTCGAATCACCGAGTGAACTGTTCGTTGACCCGTCACGGTCTGACATACCCCCCGTCATGAGGTACCTAGTAACATTTCATCCGACAAAAAGGTACGCATGGTGAGCGGCGTCTTTCGCTCGGTTACGTGACTGCGAGACCGCGACTCATTCCTCGTCTTTTAGGACCACTTCGTCGTCGGATATCTCTTCGACTGCGCTTTCCCGAAACGTGTAGTCGTCGTTCGCCGAGTCCTCCCAGTTGAGGTATCGCTTGACGGTCTCGTAGTCGCCCGCGTCGGGTTCGACGTGGGCGACTCCCGCGTCGACCTCGTCTATCGTGCCGAGTAGTTCGCCTTCGGGGCCCACGACGCGCTTGCCCTCGTCGCTCTCGGTCAGGGTCTCGCTCATACTCGTGTCACCGACCTATCGCACCAAGTGCGCTGTGGGCGGGCCCTGACAGGAACCGCGTTCGGCCGTTTGCGCTCGACCGGAGCGGTCGAGCGCAAACGGTGGAACTTTACTCGCCGCGCGCGCCGGTTCGACCATGAGCGACGACGAGGAACTCACCTACGCCGACGCCGGGGTGGACATCGAGGCCAGCGAGGCCGCCACCGCGGCGCTGGTCGGCGCGGTCGGCGACATCGACGAGAGCGAGTACGCGGGACTGCTCGACATCGGCGACCGCTACCTCGCGCTGGCGACCGACGGCGTCGGCACGAAACTGCTCGTTGCAGAGGCGCTGGGCGACTACTCGACGGTCGGCATCGACTGCATCGCGATGAACGCAAACGACCTCGTCGCGAGCGGGGTCGAACCGGTCGCGTTCGTCGACTACCTCGCGGTCGAGGAACCCACCGAGCAGTTCTCCGAGCAGGTCGGCGAGGGACTCTCGGCCGGGGCCGAGGAGGCGGGCGTCGCGCTCGTGGGCGGCGAGACCGCGGTGATGCCCGAGGTCATCAAGGGACTCGACCTCGCGGGCGCGTGCGCGGGACTCGCTCCGAAGGACGCCGTCTTCCCGGGCGAGGCCGAGGTCGGCGACGCGCTGGTGGGGTTCCCCTCCAGCGGCATCCACTCGAACGGCCTGACGCTGGCGCGGGAGGCCGCGACCCGCGAGCACGGCTACGACGACCCGTTCCCGCTCGACCCCGACCGAACCGTGGGCGAGGTCCTGCTCGAACCCACCCGGCTCTACACCTACCTCCTGCCCGCGCTTCGGGAGCGCGAGGTCCACGCCGCGGCCCACGTCACCGGCGGCGGGTGGACCAACCTCTCTCGGATGGGCGAGTTCCGCTACGAGATAACGGACCCC
This sequence comes from Halorussus salilacus, assembly GCF_024138125.1. Classification (NCBI taxonomy): domain Archaea; kingdom Methanobacteriati; phylum Methanobacteriota; class Halobacteria; order Halobacteriales; family Haladaptataceae; genus Halorussus; species Halorussus salilacus. Next base: position 2,799,267 of record NZ_CP099993.1, on the reverse strand, counting down.
TTCGACGCCCAGCCGGTCTTCGAGTTCGTGCAGGAGGAGGGCAACGTCGGCGACGAGGAGATGCACCGGACGTTCAACATGGGCACCGGGTTCGTGGTGGCGCTCCCCGAGGACGACGCCGAGTCGCTGGCCGACGAGACCGACGGCCGCGTCGTCGGCGAGGTCCGGGAGGGCGATTCGGTGGCGATTCGCGGGCTGGAACTGGACTGAGCTATCGCGTCCGGTTCGCGTCGGTTCCGGCGGTCGCGTCGGCCCCGGAGTCGGTCGCGTCGGTTTCGCGGTCGGCCCTGCATTTTCCACGAGACTCCGGACTTCCGTCGGACGCGGGCGGCCGGACGGCCGCCGCGTCCGGGAGGTGAACGAGACGGACGGTCCGGTCGTCGTGGTCGATTTCGAGCGTCTCGGTCCCGAACAGTCGGTCGACTCCGGTCCGTTCGGGCTCCGCGCGGGCGACCTTCCACGCCGGAACCCGCCACTGGGGTTCGCCGAGGAGTCGGTCGTAGCCCACCACGTCGCCGTCGACCCGGTACTCCATCGGCAGGTACCGGATAGCGCGGTCGGCGACGCCAGCCAGCGCGAACGCGCTGGCGAGCGCGGCGGCGACCGCACCGAAGAATCCGGCCGCGTCACCGGCTCCCGACAGACCGAACCCGAGCGCGGCGACCGTGAGGAGCGCGACGAGCAGTACCGCCCCCACCGACGCGAACCCCCGAACGACCCCGTCGGCCGCGACCGCGAGCGCCTCGGGTCGGACCGTCTCGGCGGGGCCGGAGTGGCCGTCTACGGACGGCCACTCCGGCGGGTCGTAGGCCCACCCGAAGTCGAGGCGCGTCCGCTCGTCGAACGCCCGGAGTCGGTCGCGGTAGACGCCCGCGAGGTCGAACAGCAGTTTGGTGCCGACGAGCAGGCCGAGCAGGACTAGACCGGACTCGGTGGCCCGGACCGCGGCGGTCCCGACCATCAGCACGACGCCAGTCACCAAGATGGGCCACAGCGCCGACTGGAGAGCCATCTGGGCGTTGACCTCGCGGTATCTGCGCGACAGGAAGTACTCCGAGACGGTCGAGACGCTCTGGCTCGCGACGACGCCGAGGACCCCGACCCCGACCGTCGCGTGGGCCCGCGGCGGCACGAGCGGGCCGCCGCCCGCGGTGCGTTCGAGACCCGCGAGCACCACCGCGCCGACGAACAGCCACAGCAACGCGAGGACCGGGACCAGGAGCGCGAGGGCCGGGAGGTGCTGGACCCGGACAAGGATATGCGTTCCGGGAACCGAGAGACCCCCGCGCTTGTGCTCGGCCGCCGTGACGAGGAGCGCGTCGTTGGAGAACTCCGACGGTCGCTGGGCGAACACCGCCCGGACGACCGCCCACCCCAGCAGGACGCCGAGTTCGAACCAGTACACCGCCACGAGCGCGCCGAGCGACCACCCCCAGAAGGCCACGCCCACCAGCGGGAGCAGGTTCGCCGCGGCCGCCGAGACGAGCCCGAGCAGTCGGCGACGCCGTGACGGGGCCATTAGCGGGGAGTCGCAGTCGCGATTCTTGTCGATTACGGTACTTCGCCGCCGTCCGAGACCGAGTCAGAACGCGGCCAGACTCGACTGCAACGCCCTGTCGCTCGCTTCCTCGCGGACCTCGTAGCCCACGAGGTCCCGGAGGTCCACCGCGTAGGTCGTCTCGCCGCGTTCCAGGACCAGCACCCGACCCTGAACCCCGACCACCTCCCCGGTCGCCATCGTCTCGGGGACCGGCCCCGAGTCGAGAGCGAGGCCGTAGTCGAACTCGAACGTCGCCTCGTGGTCGAACGCCGCGAGCGTCGCCGACCACGCCGACTCGTCCACCTCGCGGTGGAGGCCGTCTATCTTGTCGGGGACCCGGACCCGGTCGGTGTACTCGCGGGCGATTCGGGACTCTATCTCGCGGGCGACGCGGCCGTTCGAGACGGTCCGGAGGTGGGCCGCGCGGTCGGCCCCCTGCTCGCGCAGGCGAGTCCGGAGCCGCCACTCGCGGGTGACCCCGACCTTGAACGTCGCGGGCGCGAAGGCGGCGAGATATATCGCGTGGTCCTCGTGGCAGTCCATCTCGTCCTTGAGACAGGTGCCGGTACACCGCGCGCAGACCCACGTAGAGGCGTGCGCCTCGCAGAACGGGGCGTCTGTGGCGTCGCACTCGCGGTGGGTCGTCCCGTCGAGGGCCCCGGCGCACCGCCGCCGACCGAGCGAGTAGGCGAGGTCGCGGCCCGGGGTCAGGCGCTCGCGTCGGACGCGTCCGTCATCGCCGACGAGGAGCGCCGGACCGCCGTCTTCGCTCTCGGTCTCGTAGCCGACGATCTGCACGCCTCCCGGTAGGCATCGACTCGGTAAATGTGTGGCGTTCGATTCGGCGAGTGGTTGCGCTCTCGTCCCAACAAACAATATTATGGTAATCTACTTATTTTAATGACAAAAGTAGATTAGTAAAACTTATACCTCATGGGTCTAATTATCACACGTCATGCTGGGTAATGACAATGGTGTTTCGAGGCGTAATGTACTGAAGCTGGCCGGTGCGTCGGTGGCGACCGCGGCGGGAAGCGGTCTCGCGGCCGCCAAGCCCGACGACACGGTCGAAGTCAACGTCGGGTTCAAGTCCGACCGCGGGCGCGGTGCCGCCCTCGACAAGGCCGACGAGACGGTCCGGGAGTTCAACTCCATCGACGCTCTCACGCTCCGCCTGCCGAAGAAGGCGGCTACGGCGCTGGAGAGCAACCCCAACATCCGCTACGTCGAGGAGAACGGCACGATGCACGCGCTGGCTCAGGACCTCCCGTGGGGCGTCGACCGCGTCGACGCCGAGGTGGCTCACGCCAACGGGAACACGGGCGAGGGTACCGACATCGCCATCATCGACACGGGTATCGACTCCGACCACCCCGACCTCCAGGCCAACCTCGGCGCGGGCAAGGCGTTCGTCGAGTGTGGCACCGGCGGCTTCACCGGAAGCTGTTCGTTCCAGGGCAACGACAACGCCTGTAACGAGCCGTGGGACGACGACAACGACCACGGCACCCACTGCGCCGGGACCGCCGACGGGGTCGACAACTCCGAGGGCGTCGTGGGCGTCTCGACCGAGGCGACCCTCCACGCCGTCAAGGTGCTGGACTGTGGCGGTGGCGGTTCGATGTCCGACATCGCGGCGGGCATCGAGTACGTCGCCGACCAGGGCTGGGACGTCGCCTCGATGAGCCTCGGCGGCGACGCCTCGTCGACGCTCAAGGACGCGGTCGAGTACGCCGCCAGTGAGGGCGTGTTCCTCGTGGCCGCGGCCGGTAACGACGGCGAGTGTACCGACTGTGTCGGTCACCCCGCCGCCTACGACGAGGTCATGGCGGTCAGCTCGACCAACGACAGCGACGAGCTCTCGAGCTTCTCCTCGACCGGGTCGGAGGTCGAGATCGCAGCGCCCGGAAGCGACGTCTACTCGACGATTCCCGGCGGCTACGACACGTTCTCGGGCACCTCGATGGCGTGCCCCCACGTCGCCGGTGCCGCGGGTCAGCTCATCGCCGACGGCAACGACGCCGCGACCACCCGCCAGCAGCTGAAGGACACGGCCGAGGACATCGGTCTCGGCGACAACGAGTCCGGCGCGGGCCTGCTCGACGCCGCCGCCGCGCTCGGCTACGACTCCAGCGACGACTGAGCCGACCTCCAGCGACGACCGAGGTAACGCCGATTCCGGGTCTGTGAAGCCGGACGCTTCACCGTCTTCGCACCGGAGGCCGACGTTCTCCCGACGCCGCGAACGGGAGTCCGTTCGGTCTCCGACCGCCGCAGTATGGCTCCGTCATCCATTTTCTCCCCCGAATTAATCCAGCGATAGGTTAATTTTCTATACTTATCACGGATATATTGTTAGTCGTGTATTATTTTAACTGGCGAATAGAAAGTATTTTATTGGTGTGTGCACACTCCCCAAGTGCGATGCTACATAATGACAATGGTGTTTCGAGACGAAGCGTTCTGAAAGTGGCCGGTGCGTCCGTGGCGACCGCGGCGGGAAGCGGTCTCGCGGCGGCCAAGCCCGACGACACGGTCGAGGTCAACGTCGGATTCAAGTCCGAGCGCGGGCGCGGTGCCGCACTCGACAAGGCCGACGAGACGGTCCGGGAGTTCAACTCCATCGACGTCGTCACCATCCGCGCGGCGAAGAAGGCCGCTACGGCGCTGGAGAGCAACCCCAACATCCGCTACGTCGAGGAGAACGGCACGATGCACGCGCTCGCCCAGGACCTCCCGTGGGGCGTCGACCGCGTCGACGCCGAGGTCGCCCACGACAACGGCGACACCGGTTCGGGTGCCGACATCGCCATCATCGACACCGGTATCGACTCCGACCACGAGGACCTTCAGGCCAACCTCGGCGAGGGCGAGGCGTTCGTCACCTGTGACACGGGCGGTGGCTGCCGGTTCGGCGCGAAGCCCGCGAGCAACACCTGCAACCAGTCGTGGGACGACGACAACGACCACGGCACTCACTGCGCCGGGACCGCCAACGCCGTCGACAACGACCTCGGCGTGGTCGGCGTCTCGACCGAGGCCACTCTCCACGCGGTGAAGGTGCTGGACAAGTGTGGCAGCGGTAGCAACTCCGACATCGCGGCGGGCATCGAGTGGACCGCCGATCAGGGCTACGACGTCGCCTCGATGAGTCTCGGTGGCGACCCCTCGTCGGCCGTTCAGGACGCAGTTCAGTACGCCGCCGACCAGGGCGTGTTCCTCGTGGCCGCGGCTGGCAACGACGGCGAGTGTACCGACTGTGTCGGTCACCCCGCCGCCTACGACGAGGTCATGGCGGTCAGCTCGACCAACGACAGCGACGAGCTCTCGAGCTTCTCCAGTCAGGGTCCCGAAGTCGAGATCGCCGCGCCCGGCAGCGACGTCTACTCGACGGTCGCGACCGACGGCGGCTACGACACGTTCTCGGGCACCTCGATGGCGTGCCCCCACGTCGCCGGTGTGGCGGGACTGCTCATGGCGAACGGTAACACGCGGGAGGAGGTTCGCCAGCAGATCAAGGACACGGCCGAGGACATCGGTCTCGGCGACAACGAGTCGGGCGCGGGCCTGCTCGACGCCGCCGCCGCGCTCGGCTACGACTCCAGCGACAACTGAACGACCGCGGTTCCGGTCACCAGACCACTCCTCGACTTTTTTTCGGACCCATCGTTGCGACTCCGACCTCGGTCGCCGTTCTCTCTCGGCCAGTCGTCACCGTCGGGACCCACTCCGTCTGACACTCCGGCCAGCACCGAACGGCTCATCCTACCACTGCCAAACAGCCGTAAAAACCATTTAACGGATTTATTCTAGTTAAAGCTAGATAAAATTTATATTCAATAAGTTGCATTGTTTACATGCAATGTTGGGTGAAATCAACGGCGTATCGAGGCGTGACGTACTGAAAGCGACCGGCAGTTCCGTCGCCGCGCTCAGCGCGACCGGACTCGCGGCGGCCAAGCCCGACGACACGGTCGAGGTCAACGTCGGGTTCGCGTCCGAGCGCGGCCGGAAGGCCGCGCTCGACGCCGCCGACGAGACGGTTCGGGAGTTCCCGTTCGATGCGGTGACCATTCAGGCCCCGAAGAAGGCGGTCGAGGCCCTCGACGAGAACCCCAACGTCCGGTACGTCGAGGAGAACGGCCGGATGGAAGCGCTCGCAGAGACCCTGCCGTGGGGCGTCGACCGCGTCGACGCCGAGGTCGCCCATCGGAACGGCGACACCGGTGCGGGCGCAGACGTCGCCATCATCGACACGGGTATCGACTCCGACCACCCCGACCTCCGGGCCAACCTCGGCGCGGGGTACGCGGCGACCGGTTGTTCCACCTGGTACGGCGACTGCCGCTACGACTGGGACGACGACAACGGTCACGGCACCCACTGCGCCGGTATCGCCGGGGCCATCCGCGGCAACGACGAGGGCGTCGTCGGCGTCGCTCCCGACGTGACCCTCCACGCGGTCAAGGTGCTCGACTCCAACGGCGGCGGGTCGTACTCCGACATCGCCGACGGCATCCAGTGGACCGCCGACCAGGGCTACGACGTCGGGAGCCTCAGCCTCGGCGGCAGTGCCTCCTCGACGGTTCGCGACGCGGTCGAGTACGCCACCGACCGAGGCGTCACGCTGGTCGCGGCCGCGGGCAACGACGGCCCGTGTTCGGACTGCGTGGGCTACCCCGCCGCCTACGACGAGGTCATCGCGGTCAGCGCGACCAACGAGAGCGACGACCTCGCGTCGTTCTCCTCGACCGGCCCCGAGGTCGAACTCGCCGCGCCGGGTGCCGACATCTACTCGACGTACACCGACGGCGGCTACGACACCCTCTCGGGCACGTCGATGGCCTGCCCGCACGTCTCGGGTGCCGCGGGCCTCCTGCGCGCCAACGGCTACGGCCCGGGCGACACCCGCTCGCGCCTCCAGAACACCGCCGAGGACATCGGTCTCGGTAGCAACGAGCAGGGCTACGGCCTGCTCGACGTGGCCGCCGCGCTCGGCTACGACTCCAGCGACAACTGAGCGCGTCGAATCCGCGGCTCGACGTAGCTACACCGCCGGTCCCCTCGCGTTTTTCTTCGGCGTCCGAAGCGACTCGCCGACACGGGTCCGACTCAGGCAGTTGTATTAGTTTCAGCTAGCTAATAAATTATTAGTTAGTTCGAGAGAATATTCCGAGTGATGTTCCACAACGACCGCGTTTCCCGACGAACAGTGCTCCAGACCACCGGCGGGTCGCTCCTCGCGCTCGGCGCGGGCGGCGTGGCGTCGGCCGCGCCCGACGACACGGTGGAGATCAACGTCGGATTCAAGTCCGAGCGCGGCCGGAAGGCCGCGCTCGACGCCGCCGACGAGACGGTTCGGGAGTTCGCCTTCGACGCGATGACCGTCCGCGTCCCGAAGCGGGCGGTCGAAACTCTCGACAGCAACCCGAACGTTCGCTACGTCGAGGCGAACGGCCGGATGCGGGCGCTGTCGTGGGGGCGCACCCGAATCGGTGCCGACGAAGCGAACGCCAGCGGCTACGCGGGCGAGGGGGCCGACGTGGCCGTCATCGACACCGGCATCGACGCCGACAATCCCTGTCTGCCGAACGTGGGCAACGGCAAGGCGTTCGTCGAGTGTTTCGGCACCGACTGTGAGAACCCGTGGGACGACGACAACGGCCACGGGACGAACGTCGCGGGCGTCATCGGGGCATCCCAATCGTGTGACTGCACGACCGGCGTCGCACCCGACGCGACCCTCCACGGCGTGAAGGTGCTGGACGACGCCGGGTCGGGGTCGTACGCCGACATCGCGGCGGGAATCGAGTACGTCGGCGAACAGGGCTGGGACGTCGGCAACATCAGTCTCGGCGGGAGTTCCGGGTCGTCGGCCGTCGAGGACGCCTGCCAGTACGCCGCCGACCGGGGCGTCCTGCTGGTCGGCGCGGCGGGCGGAAGCGGCCCCTGCGGGGACGGGTGCGTGAACTACCCCGCGGCGTACCCGTCGGTCGTCGCGGTCAGCGCGACCGACGAGAACGACGCGCTCGCGTCGTTCTCCTCGACCGGCCCAGAGATCGAACTCGCCGCGCCCGGCGTGAACATCCCGACCACCGACTCCGGCGGCGGATGCACCACCCTCAGCGGCACGTCGTTCGCCGCCGCCCACGTCTCGGGCGTCGCCGCGCTACTCGCGGGCGAGGGCTACTCGGCGGCCGACGCCCGGACCCGGATGCGAGACACCGCCGAGGACATCGGCCTGCCCAGCGACGAGCAGGGCTACGGCCTCGTGGACGCCGCCGCGGCGGTGGGGCTGTAACGCCGGACGTTACAACATGAATCCGGAACACAGAGCCTCTAGGCGGCGCGTTCTCAGAGCGACCGGCGGCGCGCTCGCGGGCGTCGGCGCGGGCGGACTCGCGTCCGCCGCGCCCGACGACCGCGTGACCGTCAACGTCGGGTTCGCGTCCGAGCGCGGCCGGAATGCCGCGCTCGACGCCGCCGACGAGACGGTCCGGGAGTTCGCCTTCGACGCCGCCACCCTCCGCCTGCCGGCGGAGGCGGCGGCCGCGCTCGGCGAGCGTCCCGGCGTCCGGTACGTCGAGCGGGACGGGCCGGTCGAAGCGCTCGGTCAGACCGTCCCGTGGGGAGTCCGGGCCATCGACGCGCGGACCGCTCACGTCGAGGGATACACGGGAGCGGGCGCTGACGTCGCGGTCATCGATTCGGGCATCGACGCGAGCCACGGCGACCTCTGGGAGAACCTCGGCGACGGACACGCCGTCGTGGACTGCGACGACGGGTGTAACTCCTGCGGCCTCTGCGAGACCGCCTGGGACGACGACTCGGGTCACGGGACGCGAATCGCGGGGACCGTCGGCGCGGTCGACAACGACCGGGGAATCGTCGGCGTCGCGCCCGACGCGACCCTCCACGCCGTCAAGGTCCTGGGCTGTGACGACCGGGGGTCGTTCTCGACCGTCGCGTCCGGAATCCAGCACGCCGCGGACGCGGGCCGAGACGTCGGCGTCCTCGCACTCGGCGCGGAGTCGGGCTCTCAGACCCTGAAGGACGCCTGTCGGTACGCCGCCGACCGGGGGCTCCTGCTCGTCGGCGCGGCCGGAAACGACGGATGCGACGACTGCGTGAGCTACCCGGCGGCCTACGACGAGGTCGTCGCGGTCAGCGCGACCGACGAGAACGACGCGCTCGCGTCGTTCTCCTCGGCCGGTCCCGAGATCGAACTCGCCGCGCCCGGCGCGGACCTCACGCCCCTCTCGTGCGGCGGCGACACCGGCTACGAGTCCGTGTCCGGCACCTCGTTCGCGGCCGCGCATGTGGCCGGGAGCGCGGCCTGTCTGATGGCCGAGGGGGACGACGCCGACGAGGCCCGCGCTCGACTCCGGGAGACCGCCAAGGATATCGGCCTGCCGAGCGACGAGCAGGGCGACGGCCTCGTGGACGCCGCCGCGGCGCTGGGGCTGTAGGCTCCGGCCGACCCCGCTCCCGGTCGCCGTGAAAAAGTTTTCAACCCGGGGCGTCGGAGTAGAAAGTATGACGCTACGAAGTTCGGTGGCCGCGACGGTCGAGGCCGACCGGGTCGAGTTCGAGTACGAGGTCGAGAACGTCGGGGACGACCCCGAGGAAGTGACGTTCCGCAGCGGCCTGTCGGCCGACTTCGCGGTACTGAGAGACGGCGAGGAGGTCTGGCGCGCCAGCGAGGGCCGGATGTTCACGCAAGCGCTCCGGACCGAGACCATCGACGCCGGGGCGACCGAGACGTTCTCGGGCGCGTGGGACGACCCCGACCCCGGCGACTACACCGTGGTCGCGACGCTGAACGCGACCGGCGACGACGCGGAGGCCCGCGCGGAGTTCTCGGTGTAGGGCTCGCCCGACGCGCGATGCCCGATGGGAGGGCGGAATCGAAAGGACGCCTTAGCGAGACGATTACCCAGCGTAACAGAACGGAGAGCCCGAATGGACGCACCTGACGCCGCCTAACCCGGGCCTGACGGCTAAACGACTATTATCACCGAGGTGGATGATAATTCTCACCGTGCATCTGCGACAGATACGACGGTTCTCCGAAGTCGTCGGGGCCAGCGGTATCGGTTCTGCGCTCACCGCTACCGCTCGCTTCGCGCTCGCGAAGACGCCGCTCAAGAGCAAGCGTCCCGGGGCCCTCACGTTCAACTCCTATCGGATATTCTGGACGAATCGGCTCGCGTACGCCGCTCCTGCTCGTCCGTTCGAAACCGTCCCGGTCAGACCGGCCGAAGTGGACCACAGGACGAACGTCTCGTACTCCTGGGGGCTGGGACGGGTCGCCGGTGGCGACTGGGACGAGCGCGGCCTCGAACCGGTCGACGACCACCCGACGTTCGAGGGACTCCGACAGCGGTTCGAGCGGGGCCGAGACTGGGAGGACACCGCGTACGTCCGAGCGGCGCAAGACCGAATCCGGCGGGGTGAAGCGCCGTACGGCTGTGAGACCGTCGCGGAGTTCGTCGACGAGCGGTGCGCCTACGTCGACCGACTGTACGCCGACATCGAGGAGAACGGCTATCGACCGCGGAGCGAACGGGGAGACCGGGACGGACCAGGGTCGAGCCCGCACCGGCTCGACCCCGTGGTCGCAATCGGGAGGGACGGCCGGATTCTGTTCGCCAACAGCGGCAAACACCGGTTCGCCATCGCCCGGATGCTCGACATCGAGATTCCCTGCAACGTCGCGATGCGCCACGAGCGCTGGCAGTCGGTTCGCGACGAGGTTCACGACGCGCCACCGACGGCCGAACTCGGGCGAGTACGGACGCATCCCGACCTGCGAGACGTCACCGATCCCGTCGTCGCGCGCGACGGGTCGAACGAGAACGTCGGAGCGGGTCGCGCTCCGAACTGGTGACGCGGGGTTCGCCGGACGCAGACCGCCGACTACCGCTCGGCCCGAAGTTCTGCCAGCAACTGCCGGGTCGCCTTTCGGACCGCCTCGTCGCTCGACGTGGAGGGCTCCCACCCGAGCGCCGAGAGCTTCTCGATGGAGAGGCGCATCTTGGGCACGTCGCCGGTCCACCCGCGGTCGCCGCCGGTGTACTCGTAGTCGGGGTCCAGACCCATCTCGTCGGCCACGATGTCGGCGATGGAATTGACCGAGGTGGTGGTCCGGGTGCCGAGGTTGTAGATGTTGAGGTCGTCGTCTGCGTGCTCGACGACGTGGCACATCGCGTCGACGCACTCCTCGACGTGGAGGTAGGATTTCTCCTGGCGGCCGTCGCCCAGAATCGTCAGGGTCTCGGGGTCGTCGAGCAGCTTCTCGATGAAGTCGGGGACCACGTTGCCCCGCTGGTGGGGACCGACGATGTTGGCGAACCGGTAGACCCACGCCTGGATGCCGTATGAGTGGGCGTAGGTCGAGACGATGGCCTCGTCGGCCAGCTTGCTCGACCCGTAGATGCTGATGGGTTCGAGGGGCGCGTAGTCCTCGGGCGTCGGCATCGGGGCCTCGCCGTACACCGTCGACGAGGAGGTGAACGCCAGCTTGTCGACGCCCACCTCGTCCATGCGTTCGAGGACGTTGTAGGTCATCGCGCCGTTCTCCTCGAACAGCTGGCGGTCGTCGTCGTAGTTGGTGTCGGTGTAGGCCGCGAAGTGGAAGACGATGTCCACGTCCTCGGTCACGACTTCGGCCACGTCGTCGGGGTCGGTCATGTCCGCCCGGACGAACTCGGCGTCGTCGGTCACGCGCTCGGGGTCGCCCTTCGAGCAGTCGTCTGCGACGACCACGTCGTTGTCGGGCGCGAGTCGCTCGGCGAGGTGCGAGCCGACGAGGCCCGCCCCGCCGGTGATGACGATCCGCTTGTCGGAGAGCTTCATGGTCGCTTCTGGGACAGTTGCGGCCAAGTGTGTTCCGGTCTGTGGTATTCACGCCCTCCGCGGGTGTCCGGAACTTTTATTTCAGATTAATTACCAGATTCGGGTATGACTTCGGATGGAGAGTCGGGGACCGTCGAGAGCGAACTCGTGGGCAAAGCAGTTCTTCTCGGTATTCTCGTGCTGTGGTTCGGAATCGCAGTTATCACCGGTATCGGACGGACGTGGTTTCTCGTCGCCATGCTGGTCGTCGGCGGCGGATACCTCATTCTCCTCGTCCTCCGACTCGTGCGCGCCGTCGAACGCCTTGCGGTCGCCGCCGAGCGACTCGCCGAGACCCGGGAGTGAGCGATTCGCCGAGGCGCGGGAGCGAACGACCGACGGTCGCTCGCTCCCGCGTCTCTGGGCCGGAACACGTCCGCGATTGTCGCGTTCCGAAACCCCCTAACCCTCCCACCGTCCACACACGCCCATGCAAGGCGAACCCGAGGTCGCGGTCCTCCGGCTCGGCCACCGGCCCGGCCGCGACGAGCGGATGACGACCCACGTCGGCCTGACCGCCAGGGCGCTGGGAGCCGACCGCGCGATTCTGGCGGGCGACGCGAGCAAGTCGGTCGAGACGGTCGAGGACATCACCGACCGGTTCGGCGGCCCCTTCGCGGTCGAACTCACCGACAGTCCCCGGCAGGTCCTCCGGGAGTGGGACGGCCGGGTCGTCCACCTGACGATGTACGGCGAGCGCGTCCAAGACGTGGAGGGCGAGATTCGGGAGTCCCGCGCCGACGGCGAGCCCATCCTCGCGGTCGTCGGCTCCCAGAAGGTGTCGTTCGACGTGTACGAGGCCGCAGACTGGAACGTCGGCGTGACCAACCAGCCCCACTCGGAGGTGGCCGGGCTCGCGGTGTTCCTCGACCGACTGTTCGAGGGCCGGGAGTTAGAGCGCGAGTGGGAGGGCGCGAGCCATCGAGTGATTCCCGAGGAGACCGGCAAGACGGTGGTGCCAGCAGACGAGGAGTGAATCCGGAGCGAGGGGCGGCCGACGAAAAGTGACCGACTACGACCGGCCAAAAGCGACCGACTACGACCGGCCAAAAGCGACCGACGAAACGACCGACCGACCAACCGCCTCGGCGCGCGCTGGCGTGGGCCGCGGTTTGGCCCACGCCGGCCCGCGCGAGGGACGAGCATCGCAGGACGCGACTGAAAGGAGCGACGAGAAGCGCAGTCGGTTGGGGAGGAGGTGGTGCGGTCTCATAGGTGACGTGCGAGCGGGACGCCACGCGAAACAGAAATCGGTCTCGTCGGAGCGTCCTGCTCGCGCGTCGCTACGGAGAGCCACGCCCTCCCCAGCCGATTGCGGTCCTCGATCAGGCGCTCCCTTCGGTCGCGCCTTCCCTGCGGTCCTCATCCCTCGCGCGTGTCGGCGCGGCTTCAAACCGCAAAGCCGCGCCAGCACGCGCCGAGGTGGATTTCGGAGCCAGCGGAAACACCATCGAACCCATCAGTTTCGCGTACCCCACCCAAATTTAGCCCTCGCCGCCGAACTGACCGACCGAGCATGCCAGAGAGCGACGACCGCACGCGAGCGCACGTCTTCGTCTCCGGGACGGTACAGGGCGTCTACTACCGGGCGAACACCCGCGACACCGCCCGAGAGCTGGGAATCGACGGCTGGGTCAGGAACCTCCCGGACGGCCGGGTCGAGGCCGTCTTCGAGGGGTCGGAGGACTCGGTCTCCGAGATGGTCGAGTGGTGTCACACCGGAAGCCCCGCGGCCGAGGTCGAGGACGTGGAGGTCGAGTACGGCGACCCGGAGGGCGAGGACGGCTTCCGGATTCGGCGGTAGGGGTCGGCGACGGTGGCGGTGACCCTCGGTCGCGACGACCGACGACCGACGGCAGGGTTTAACGCGCTCGCCGACGAACCGCCGGGTATGATTTCGTCCGAGCGGATGGCCCAGGTGGACGAGAACGCGGCCGCGCTGGGCGTCCCCCGAAAGCAGTTGATGGAGTCGAGCGGCAACGCCGTCGCCCGCGAGGTCCGGGCGGTCGCCGACCCCGGCGCGCGGGTCGCGGTCGTCGCGGGACGCGGCAACAACGGCGGCGACGCCTTCGTCGCCGCGCGATTTCTGGATGACTACGGCGTGTCGGTCCACCTGCTCGGTCGGGCCGAGACCATCTCGACCGACATCGCCCGCGAGAACTGGGCGGCCCTGCAGAAGGCCGGATACGACACCGAGGAGGTCACCGACTCCCGGGACCTCGACCTGCCGGAGGCCGACGTACTCGTCGACGCCATGCTCGGGACCGGCGTCTCGGGCGCGCTCCGGGAACCCGAGGCCACCGCGGCCGAGCGCGTCAACGACGCCGACGCGACGGTCGTCGCGGTCGACGTGCCCTCGGGGCTCGACGCCGACACCGGCGAGGCCCCCGGCGCGGTCGTCGAGACCGACCGGGTCGTGGCCTTCCACGACGCCAAGCCCGGCCTCGAATCGCTCGACGCCGAGGTGACGGTCGCCGACATCGGCGTCCCCCCGGCGGCCGAGCGGTTCGTCGGACCGGGCGACCTTCGGCCCGTCCGGGGCGGCGCGAAGGGCGAGGACGTGCGGGCCTACGTCGTCGGCGGCGGCCCGTACACCGGCGCGCCCGCGCTCGCGGCACAGGCGGCGCTCCGGGCGGGCGCGGACCTCTCGTTCGTCGCCGCGCCCGAGGCGGTCGCGGGCGAGATTCAGGGGTACGCCGAGGACCTCATCGTCCAGTCCTACGACGGCAATCGGCTCGCCCCCGAGCAGGTCCCGGACCTCGTGGAGACCGCCGAGCGCTACGACGACGTGGTGGTCCTCGGGCCGGGCCTCGGGAGCGCCGACGAGACCTTGGAGGCCGCCGAGCGCTTCCTCGCGGCGTTCTCCGGCCCGGCGGTCGTGGACGCCGACGCGCTCCCCGTAGTTCCGGAGGTCGAGACCGACGCCACGCTGGTCTGCACGCCGAACCGCAAGGAGTTGGCGGCGATGGGCGGCCCCGAAATCGAGAGCGCGGCGGAACTGGGCGAGCGCGCCGACGACATCGCCGACTTCGCCGCCGACCTCGGCCACGTCGTGCTGGCGAAGGCGAAGGACGACGTGATAACCGACGGCGAGCGGACCCGGGTCAACCGGGCGGGCACGCCGGGGATGACGGTCGGCGGCACGGGCGACACCCTCGCGGGCACGGTCGCGGGCCTGCTGGGCGCGCACGACCCCTTCGAGTCGGCCGCGATGGCGGCCTACGCCAACGGCCGGGCAGCCGAACTGCTGGACGACCGCCACGACGGCCTGCTGGCCTCGGACCTGCTCGACGCGCTTCCCCGCGCGCTGTGGGGTGGTGACGATGAGTAACGAGGACGCGCCCGACGGGTCGGACGCCGACCTCACCCACACCGACGAGGAGGGCGAGGTCCAGATGGTGGACGTGGGCGCGAAACCCGACACCGCGCGCCGGGCGGTCGCGGCGGGCGAAATTCGCCTTCGACCCGAGACCGTCGCGGCCATCCGCGACAACGACGTTTCGAAGGGCGACGTGCTCGCGACCGCGCGGGTCGGCGCGATTCAAGCCGTCAAGCACACCTGGGAGACCATCCCGATGTGCCACCAGATTCCCATCACGAACGTCGAGACCGACTTCGACCTGAGCGAAGACCGCGTGACCCTCGAAGTCGCGGTCGAGACGACCGGCAAGACCGGCTGTGAGATGGAGGCTCTGGAGGGCGTGACCACCGGCCTGAACGTGGTCTGGGACATGGTGAAGGCTGCAGAGAAGGACGCCGAGGGGCAGTACCCCGATACCGCCGTCGAGAACGTTCGCGTGGTCGAGAAACGCAAGTCGGAGGTCTGACTACCTCGGCCAGTCTCCGTCGTCGCCCTCCTCGCTCTCGTTTCCGTCATCGCCTTCCTCGCCCTCCTCGCTCTCGTCGGCTTCGTCGGCCGCGGCCGACGAAGCCGACTCCCCGTTTCGCCCGTCGGCGTCCTCCTCGAACTCGACCACGAAGTCGGGCGGCAGGTCCTCGGTCCGTCGCCGCCACCGGTAGACGTCGTACCAGTGGCCGACGCTCGCGGCCGCGAACAGCGCGACCGCGACCGCGGCGACCGCGAGGGGATTCACCCGCGCGAACGGTCCGACGCCGACCCAGACCAGCCCCACGAAGACGGCCACGACCGCGGTCAGCAGGAGGTACACCCGGTGCCAGCGAACCGCAGTCCGGGGGTCGTTTTCGAGGTACACCGCGAGCGCCGGGTCGGTCGCGCAGTAGGTCGCCCGGTCGCAGTGAGGGTCGTAGCGCACGATGTTCCGCTGGGCCAGAAACGGGAGGTGGGTCTCCCGGAGCGACGCGCCGACCGCGACGCGGTCGGCGCGGGCCACCTCCCCGGGGGTCTTCCCGGCCTCCCACGCAGCGACCTGACGGACGAGGTCGTCGAGGTCGACCGGTCCGGCCCGCTCGCGGAGGTAGTAGAGGGCGTACCGACGACGGCGGTTCAGAACCGCCTCGACGACGGTCGGTTTCGAACGCTCCCAGTTCCCGGGCCGGGCGAGCGAGCGGCCTCGTTCGGCTGTCATCGGCGTCGAGAACGGCGTTCGCGGTCGGCGACGCCGACCGCGAACCGTGGGTGCGTTGGAATCACTATGCGTTCGCAGTCACCGTGGTCGGCCGACGCGCACTTTGTTATTCGTTCCCGTCCGGGCGCGGTTCCCGAGATACCGCCGAAACCCTCCGACTGCGAGGCCGACGGCCACAGAGGGTATCGCCCCTTGCGCGCTGTACCCGCGACTCGAACGCGGATTACGACGACCGTAGCGAGCGATACCCCGGACCAACGCGACGCTACGCTCGCGGTCGCTCGACGGTTCCCGGTGTGGGTCGGCCTGAGGGGCCGACGAGTCGGCCCCTCAGGCCGAGGGCGCGGAGGGCAACTCCCCGGCCTTCGCCCGCGCTCGCTCGACCACCGAGGGGCGGGCCTCGAAGTCCACGACCACCTCGTCGTCGGCGTAGGTCACGTCGTCGACCCGACCGTGGTCGTGAATCCACGAGACGACGCTCATCGTGTCCTCGGTCATCGGGAGGAGGAGGCGTTCGCGCTTCCAGTCGGGGAGTTCCGCGTCGATGCGCTCGCGGAGGGCGTCGAGGTTGAGCTGGGCCTTGCCCGAGACGGCGATGGGGTTCGGCGCGAGCGCCGAGAGCGCCTCGCGTTTCTCGGTCAGTTCCTCCTCGGTGACGGCGTCTATCTTGTTCAGCACGGTCACGATGGGGGCCTCGTTGCGCTCGTAGAGGGTGTCGTGGGAGGTGACGAGCTTCTCGCGGATGTCCTCGACGGGCTCGCTCACGTCCACCACCAGCAGGACGAGGTCGGCGTAGTACACCGCGTCGAGGGTGGACTTGAACGACTCCACGAGCCAGTGGGGCAGGTCGCTGATGAACCCGACGGTGTCGGTCAGTAGCACGTCCCGGCGCTCCATGTCCATCTTCCGGGTGGTGGTACCGAGCGTCGTGAAGAGGCGGTCCTGGGCCTCGGCGGTGGTGTCGAGGTCGGGATGGAGGTCGTCGTTCTCGCCGAGTTCGAGGTCGGCCGCGAGGCTCTGCATCAGCGTCGACTTCCCGGCGTTGGTGTAGCCAGCCATCGCCACGAGGTCGAATCCCGATTCCCTCCGGCGGTCCCGGCGGTCGGCCTCGGTCCGGGCGATGGAGTCGAGTTCGTCTTTGATGCGGGATATCTGGTCCTTGATGTCCTGCTCGCGGCTCTCGTCGTACTCGCCCAGTCCCATGAACCCCGGGCGCTCGTCGCGCTTGGCGAGGCTGGTCTTGGCCTCCGCCCGCGGGAGTTCGTACCGGAGTTCCGCGAGTTCGACCTGCAGCTGGGCCTTCCGGGTCTGTGCGCGCTGGCCGAATATCTCGAGGATGAGCCGGAACCGGTCGATGACTCGCGTGCCCTCGGGGAGCTTCTGGCCCAGATTGTAGGTCTGGTACGGCCCGAGTTCGTTGTCGAAGACCACGACCGCCGCGCCGGTCTCGGCGACCGCGGCGGCCAGTTCGTCGGCCTTCCCCTCGCCGATCTGGAGCGCGGGGTCCTCCTTGCGGGACTGGGTGAACTCATCGACGACCTCGTAGCCCGCGGCGCGGGTCAGGTCGCGTATCTCCTCGGTGTCTGGCGTGTCTGAATCGACTCGCTTTGCGATTATCGCGTTCATAGGAGCAGTTTTCGGGCGGCGTACGCGGCGTGGTGTGCGGCTTCCACTGTTTCGCGCTGAGCTATGCTCTCGACGTACTTGAACTCGGTGTCGAAGAACTGTCCGACCTCCCACGCGGGTTCCTCGTAGAACTCGCCGCGCTCGGCGACCACGGGTCCGTCGGGCGGTTCGGGGAGGTCGGCGACGGCCTCCGAGACGACTCGCGCGACGTTCTCGAAGGTGGGCTGAGCGCGGCTGGTGGCGAACCCCATCCCCTCGACGCTCCGGGGGCGGGTCGAGTCCACCGCGGCGTGGACCGCCGCGGCCACCATGAGGTACTCGCCGTCCTCCTCGTGGCGGCCGCTCACGTCCACCCCGACGACCTCAGCCTCGCCGGGCCTTCACCTCGGTTGGCGCTCCCGCCGCGTCCATACCCTCGGGTACGCCCCCATCCCTTTTGAATCCGACGAGAAAGGTAACTCGGGCGACGTTTCCGGCGGCGCGCGTCGGTCCCGGTCGCACTCGTCGACGCCTTTCACGGAAACGCCCCGCGACACTTTCCACGGAAGCGCCCCGCGACACTTTCCACGGGGGCACACCGCAATCCGCGGCGAGCGGTGCGCGGCGCGACGCGCCGCGGAAATGCGAACGGCAACGCCGTGAGCGAAGCGACCCGACCGAGGGGGGTGACGAAGCGTTTTTCGTCGAGTTTTCGCCAGCGAGGAAGTGGCGAGCCTCTGGCTCGCCACTTCCGAGCGCAGTAAGCGGTCGTAGTTCGTCCACAAAAGCCTTAAACTATCACTGAGGGCTTTCGAACATGGAACTGGGAATCGACCCGCAGCAACTCGGGCTCGAGTTCGGTTCGGGTGCGGCAATCGGCGGTATCATGGGCTTCGCCGCGAAGAAGGTCGCCAAGCTTCTGGCGGTGCTCGTCGGCATCGAACTCGCGCTGTTCAAGTTCCTCGAATCGCGGGGCATCCTGACGGTCGACTGGGAGCGGCTCAGCGCGGGCGTGTTGAAGGTCGGCGACGCCGCCCAGGGCGGGACTCCGCCCTCGTGGGTGACGAGCATCCTCTCGACCCTCTCGGTCGGTGCCGGGTTCACCGGCGGCTTCCTCGTCGGCTTCAGGAAGGGGTAATCCCCCGGACCGAACGAGGGACCTGCCCGACTCACCGCGTCTTGAGGTCGTCCTCGTCCTTGATGATTCTGGTCTCGGCCTCGCCGCTCGTGATCTCGTTGACGAGGTCGTAGAACTCGTTTTGCATCCCCGCGGGGAAGGTGAGCACGCCGACCCACGAGCCGTCGTTCTGCCATTCCTCGCGGTCGAGGTCGCCGAACTGGCGTATCTGGGACTGCGCGCTCCCGGCGTAGTCGGGGGGCACCTGCACCGCGATTGTGACCTCGTCGAACCGGATGGGGATGACGGGGCGAAGCGCATCGAGGGCGTCGTCGACCTGCGTCTCGACGGGCTCCATCGGGTCGACCCGGAAGTCGGTCTCCTCTAACGCCGACTCGATTCGCTCGGGCGGGTGGGGCGCGTTGTCCATCTGGGGATTGACCGCGTTGCGCGTGATGCGGTTGACGAGGTTCCGGTGCTTTTGCTCCTGCATCTCGCGGCGCTGTTCGGCGGTGATCTGTATCTCGCCGCGCTCGATGACTTCGGGGATGATTTCGAGGGGGTCGGTCGTGCCGAACACCTCTTCGAGCGCGGTCTCGGCGGGTCGGTCGCCCCTGCTCGCGTTCTCGAACACGTCTTCGGCCGCGATGACGTCCTCCAGCTCGCCGTCGAACTCCCCGCGCTTGATGGCGAGCGCGGCGTCCGGGTCGACCAGCACTTCGAACCGCTCGCCGTGGGATTCGAGGCGCGCGGTCACCGCCTCTTCGAGTGGTATCATACCGTACGGTAGTGCCCCCCGGCTAAACAACTTTTTCCTGCGCGCTAGAACGCGCTCGAATTTCGGCTCCGGGGTTCGCCCCGCCGGACCGGCGACAGACTTATGCCAGTCAGCAGATACGTGAGACCAACGGCAGGCATCCGATGACCCGCTAACTCCTCCCGACCGGCGCTCGCGCCCCGGTCGCCCGTCCGTTCGCTCGACATCCGACCGCATCCGCAGTCACCCCACAGCCACGCATGAGCCTGCCAGCACGCGACGACGTAGCGCCCGAGTATCGCTTCGACCTGACCCGCATCTTCGAGAGGCCCGCCGACTGGGACGCGGCGGCCGAGGCGCTCAGAGAGCGCCTCGGCCGCCTCGAATCCCGGGCGAGCGAGCCGCTCGACTCGCCCGAGGACCTTCGGACGTTGCTCGAATCGGTCGAGGAGTGTCACCGGCGAAAGCAACGACTGGGCCTGTACGCCCTGCTCGCCGCGAACGTGAACACCGAGTCGGAGGCCGCGAGCGAGCGCCGACGCCGGTTCCGGGACCTCGAATCCGAGTTCAGCCCCGCGATAGCGGCGGTGCGCCGACGCCTCCGGGACACCGGCGACGACCGCCTCGACGCGCTCGTCGCCGAGTCGGGCGACTACCGACGGTACGCCGAGAGCCTCCGCGAGCAGGCGGCGCGGGTGCGCTCGCCCGACGCGGAGGAGGCCGTCGCCGCCCACGCCGAGGTCCGGTCCGCGCCGACGAGAATCATCGAGGCCGTCCGGAACGAGGACTTCGACCCGCCCACCGTCGAGCGTCCCGACGGGACCACGGTCGAACTCCGGTACGGCAACTTCCGCGACGAACTCACCCACGCCGACCGCGACTACCGCCGACGGGTGTACGAGGCCTACCGCCGAGAGATGGACCGTTTCGAGCACGCGCTCTCTCGGGCGTTCGCCGAGAAACTCGGCGCGGCCCACACCGAGGCCGAGATGCGGGGCCACGACTCGATTCGGGACCGGGACTTCCGCGGGACCTACCCCGAATCCGGTCTCGAACCGACCCTGCCCGGCGAGGTCCACGACGCGATGCTCGGGGCGGTCCGGGCGAACCTCGACCCCTATCACCGCGCGCAGGAGGACCGACGCGAGCGTCTGGGCGTCGAGACCCTTCGACCGTGGGACCTCTCGGGGTCGGTCGCCGACGCGTCCGACCCCGAGATACCGTACGAGGAAGCGAAAGAGCGTATCCTCGGCGCGCTCGAACCGCTCGGCGACGACTACGTCGCTCGCACCCGGTCGTTCTTCGAAGAGCGCCGCATCGACGTCTATCCCACTCAGGACAAGCGCACCGACATCCCGGCGTACTGTCCCTCGTCGGCCGAAGACGGCGCGTTCGTGCTGGCGAACTACCGCGACGACGTGTGGTCGATGTCGGTAGTCTGCCACGAACTCGGCCACGCGCTCAACGTCTCTTACCACCGGGAGGGACCGACCCGGTACGCGACCTGCCCGAGTTCCGTCTGCGAGGTCCCCTCGCTCCTCCACGAGATTCTGCTGGCCGAACACTGCATCGCCGAGGGCGGTGCGCTCGCCGACCACGCGAGAGACCGACTGGTGGAGTTCCTCGGCGGGAACTTCTACAACGCCGCGATGTCCTCGGCGTTCGTCCACGAACTCGCGACCGCGGCGGAGGACGGCGACCACCTCTCCGCCGAACGCATCCGGGAGTCCTACGCCGACCTCCTCGCGGAGTTCCGGCCGGTCGTCGCCTACGATGACCGCGCCGGACGGAACTGGCTCGGGTGGGGCACGCGCGAACCCTACTGTAGCTTCCAGTACGTCCTCGGCGCGACGGGCGCGCTCGTGGTTCGGGACCGACTCCGCGATGGGAGTCTCTCGCCCGCCGACTACCGCGAGTTCCTCCGGAACACCGGGCGGGAGGGCGTTCTCGCGCAGTTCGAGCGTCTCGGCATCGACCCGACGAGTCCGGACCCCTACGAGCGCGCCGCCGAGGCGTTCGGCGGCTATCTGGACGAACTGTAGGTCGCGGAGTCGAAAGGCGGAAGTCCCGGTTCGACCCCCTCGTGACGTGTCGTGGCGACTCGTCACTCGGCGGTCTCGGACTCCAACGGAACGCGTTCGAGACCGATACTGTCGTAGTCACGCTCACTCGACAGCACCCGGTCCTCGCCGGTGGTAACGATTCCGGCGTGGAGCGCGTCGAACGGGGTCATCTCGTACTCGTCGAGGAAAGCCGCGGCGGCCAGCACGGCGTCCTCGTGTGCTTCCGGGACGACCGGAACGAGTTCCAGGAGGTTCGAAATCGCCCGCGGTGGGTCGATGTCGTACTCCGCGGTCTCGCGGTCGTAGAACAGCACCAGTACCTCGGCGTACGCGAGGATGGACGTGTGGATGTCGTCGCGCTCTTCGAGCGCGCGAAGCGCGGGTTCGCGGAGCCAGTCGTCGTCCTTCACGAGGGCGGTGAGGAAGTCGGTTTCGACGTACACGGGTCAGTCCTCGCTCTCACCCGACAGATTCTCAGCCTCTTCGCCGATCTCTCGGGAGATGGCCTCGCGCGCCTCCCGCTTCAGGTCGGCCGCGTCTTCCCCTTCGAAGGCGTCACCGACCGCGTCTCGAAGCCCCTCGATTGGGTCCTCGTCGACGGGGAACAGCGCGACGTGGCTCGGGAGTTCGACGATGCGATACCGGTCGCCGAACCGCTCTCGGACGTCCTTCGGGAGGTAAATCCGCCCGCGTTCGTCGGTCGATTTTGACATGACGTGTTCGGTATTTGGCGGGAATATCCTAAAGTTTTCCCACCAATCTCGGGTAGTTCCCGTATCCGCGACGGAACCGCAACTGCGGAATCGCGCGTCCGACGGACGCGCGATTCCGCGAGCGGAGTCCTACGCCAGCCACTCCTCGGGCTTGGTGTCGTAGTCCACTTCGGTCGCCGCGATGTCCTCGACCTCGCTCCACGCGAGGTCCTCCATGGTGAACTTCTCGCCGTCGTAGCGCAGGAGCTTGCCCTGCTCGTCGGGGTCGGGTTCGCGGTCGCGCCGTCTGGCGATCTCGGCGTCGCGGTCGTCGACCTCCTTCACGATGGTCTTGAGGTTGACGGGGCGGCCCCAGAGGTCGAACACCCGTTCGAGGGTGCGCTTTGCCTGTTCGACGTCGAGCATCACGCCGTTGTAGTGGTGGCCGAGCAACAGTTCGTTGCGGTTGTTGTAGTTGCCGTCGTACACCGCCACGGTCGGCTTGCCGAAGTTGGTGAACTGGAGCATCAGCTTCTTCTTCACGTCCTCGTAGTCGGTGCTGGCGACCCGGTAGTCGCCGGTCGTCCGACTGAACTCGTAGGTGAAGTACTCGTTGTCGGTCACGAACTCCTGGGTGAGGTAGCCGTCGAGGAAGGTCACGTCGTTGTGGCTCTCGCGTATCTCGCGCATCTTGTCCCAGCCGGTGGTGTACGCGACCTCGGCGAGCGCCTCCTCGACCGAGCCGTAGCGGGCGTCGTCGACGATGTACCGCGAGTACTGTTCGAGGTCGGTCTGGGATATCGAGCGCACGAATCCGCGGTTCTGGGGCTTGCACAGCGAGAAGTGGCGCTCGGCGAGTCCCTCGTAGGTCAGCACCT
Organism: Halorussus salilacus; assembly: GCF_024138125.1. Classification (NCBI taxonomy): domain Archaea; kingdom Methanobacteriati; phylum Methanobacteriota; class Halobacteria; order Halobacteriales; family Haladaptataceae; genus Halorussus; species Halorussus salilacus. The sequence continues at coordinate 2,776,171 of NZ_CP099993.1, read as the reverse complement.
TCCACGGGTAGCGCTCCGCGTCGATTTCGCCGTCCTTCGCGGCCTCCAGCGCCTCCGAATCGACCTTCCGGGAGTCCGGGTCGAGGCCGTCGAGTGTCTCGGCGGTGATGCCGTCGAGGGCGGGGTCGGGCGCGAGCAGGTCCTGCACGCGGTCGAAGTCGACGGTATCGTGGAAGTTGCGCCACGAGATTCCGTCGACCCGGAGGAGCTTCCTGACGACCTCTCGGCGGTTCTCGGTGTTCTCTATGTACTCCCACAGCTCCTTGCCGAGCTTGTAGGGGTTGAGGCCGGGTGAGTTGAGCACGCGGGCTTGGTGGTCGGCGTACTGGAGGAACTCGTCGTCGCCCGCGAACGACTCCTCGCCCATCATCATCGACTCCCAAAAGGCGGCCCACCCCTCGTTCATCACCTTCGTGGACTTCTGGGCCGCGAAGTAGTACGACTCGGCTCGGAGCATCTCCAGTGTCTCCTTTTGCCACTCGGCCATCTCGACCGCCTTCTCGGTCTCGTCGTCGAACGCCTTGCCGTGTTCGCGCAGGAACGCGAGCACGTCCTTCTCGGGGTCGTCGAGGTCGGTCGGGGTCTCCTCCTGTGCGTCGAGCCACTCGTCGTCGAACACCTGCTCGACGACCTCTTCGCTCAGGTCCATCCCTTCGAGCTTCTCGGCGAGGTCGGCCTCGTCGTCCTCGCCGTCGTCGGCGCGCTCGAACTGGCGCTTGAACGGCTGGTGCTGGTCGATGTTGTCCTCCAGACACAGCACGCTGTCTATCCACCGCTCGACCGCCTCGCGGTCGATGTCGGGGTCGGCCATGTAGCCCTCGATGCGGTCGGCGTGACGCGCCAGCATCGCGGCGGCGTCGAGGTCGTCGGCGAACATCCCGTACCACTCGTTGTTGGCGAAGAAGTCCGAGTGGGCCTCGACGTGGGTGATGACCGCCTTCTGGTCGGCCACGGCGTTCGACTCCTGGAGGAAGGCGTGGGAGGGGTCGTCGTTGATGACGATCTCGAACGCCTTCCCGCCGGTGTACTGGCCCTGCTTCTGCTGGCGGTCGTACTGCATCCCCCACCGCCAGTGGGGATAGCGCTCCTGGAAGCCGTTGTACGCGATGAGCTCGTTCATTTCGTCGTAGTCGACGATCCAGTAGTTGACCCGGTAGGGGTCGAGTCCGAGCTTCTTCGCGAGGTTTCGCGCCTCCGCGACGGGTTCGTGGAGCTGTTCGGCCGCCTTCCGGGTTCGGGGTCTGTTCGTCATGATTCGGCCTCCGTGCTCAGGATTTCGTAGATGGCGTCGGTCACGTCCCCCGGGCCGTTGACGTAGCTGACCGCCACCGCCTCGGAGTCGCCGAAGTGCTCGCCGACCTCCTCGGCGTGGGTCGCGTTGATGGCCTTCCCGTCGGGTTGGGTCTCGACGTACGCGTGGAGGTTCGCCGGAATCTCCTCCATCAGCGGGATGACGTTCTCGCTGGTGTCGTTGCGGGAGTTCTCGCTGTCGCCCGCCGCGAACACGTAGCGGTTCCACTCGGTCCACGGGTACCGCTCGTCGAGAATCGCGGCCGTGAGTTCGTACGCCGACGATATCTTGGTGCCGCCCCCCGACCGGATGCCGAAGAACTCCTCGCGCTCGACCTCCCACGCCTCGGCGTCGTGGGCGATGTAGACGAACTCGGCGTTGTCGTACTTGCCGGTGAGGTACCAGTCCAGCGGCGTGAACGTCCGCTCGACCAGTTCGCGCTTCTTCTCGCGCATCGACCCCGACACGTCGCGGATGTTGACCACCACGACGTTCTTCTCGCGCTCCTCGATTATCTCGGGGTAGCGGTAGCGCTCGTCCTCCTTCCGGAAGGGGACGTGGCGTATCCCCTCCTCGCGTATCTTCTGGGCGGCGCTCCGTTGGGTCGAGCTCTCCTGCATCTCCTCGATGGTGGCCCACTTCGTGCGCTCGTCTTCGGGGATGGCGTCGTACTGCTCGTCGAGCCAGTGCTTCGAGACGTTGATGTTCTCGTCCCGTGCCCACTCGAAGGCGCGCTCTGGACCCCACCCCTCGACCTTCAGCGCCTCCCGCACGTAGTCGGGGTCGAAGTCCATCGCGAGCTTCCGCTTCAGCCCCTCCTTGAACATCCGCTCGAAGTCGAGCGTCGAGTCCGGGCCGGTGCGGGTCATGTCGGTGAACTCGCCCTCCGTCTCCTCGACGACCTCCTTGCCCTTGGGTTCGAGGTCGAGGCCGAGTTCGTCGTCGAGTTCCTCGGCGAACTCCTCGGGGTCCATCTCGTAGTAGTCGTGGTCGCCGCCCTCCTCGCCGGGTTCGTCTCCCTCGTCGCCGTCGTCGCCGGGCTGTGGCTGGGGCTGGCCAACGGGGTCGCCCACGTCGGGGTCGCCCTGCCCGATACCCCCTCGGTCACGTCGGTCGTAGGCGAACTCGGGCAGGTCCACGATCTTGATGGGAATCTGTATCTCGTCGGGCAGGCTCTGGCCGAGGTCGCCGTACTGGATGAAGTCGGCGAGGTCCTGGCGTTTCTGCTCGCCGACCTCCCGGTAGCGTTCGAGGTCCTCTCTCAGTCCCATTTCGGTTCACCTCGCTCGCCGTGCGGGCCGCCCGCGGGCGGCCCGCACGGCCGGTCTCCGTTCGGCCGGTCTCGGTTCAGTCCCATTTGTAGCTCACCTGACTCATGACGTGTTGGCTGGTCAGTTCCGCCGAGGCCTCGGTGTACCCGAACAGCTCGACCATGTTCGCTATCGTCTCGGCCTTGACCGCGGCCGTCTCGGTGTCGCTGGGCGGGTCCGACCACTGGGAGGGGTCGAAGTCCTCGTACACCCGGCGCACGTCGTCCCAGTCGTAGTTCGCGAGCACGGTCTTGATGATGGGTATCTCCTTGGGGTCGATGTCGCCGACCTGAAAGTCCTCGTTGCGGTTCTCCCACGCGTGGCGGTTCAGCGCGGTGATGACCTTGTTGCGACGGAACTCCTCGACCGCGGGGGCGGGCCCGTGGTCGGGGCCGTACCCTTCGGGCGAGAACCGGCCGAGGTGCTCGGTCTCGAACACCTTCATCTTGAGCGCGTCGGGCTCGACCCGCTCGCCCCGGTCGTTCTCGACCGGTTCGTCGGTCGCCCACGCGTAGACGTGCTCGACGTACTCCTCGACGGTCGCCTCGTCGACGCGCTTGTCGGCCATCATCGCGTCGAGAACGTCCTCCTCCTGTTGCTGGAACACGTAGTTCTTCACGGGGACGAGCCGGTTCTCGTACTCGGTGCGCTCGGCGGTCGAGAACACCGGCGCGCCGCTCAGGCGCTCGGCCATCGCGTTGAGGATGTCCCGTGGCATGAGGACCTCCTCGACGGCGTGGTCGGAGTGGTGGCGGTCGCTGTCCTCGTTGAGCAGGTCGGCGATCACGTCCCGCGTGTAGGTCACCGGGATGCCCTGGTCGCCGTCGTCGGCGTCGTCGTCGAACTCGAAGTCGTCCTTGTCGAGGCGGTCGTCGCCGTCGAACAGGTAGCCCCGGTCGAACAGCAGGGCCTTGTCCACGAGGTCGAGTCCCGCGGGCACGTCCTCGCCGTCGAGTCGCGTCACGACGCTGTACATCGCCGCGGCCTCGACCGCGTGGGGCGCGAGCTCGCGCCGAGAGACGTCGTGGTCGTCGTCGCGCACCTGCAGGGAGAGCGGTTCGTGGATGAGGGCTTCGAGTTCGTCGTAGCTGTCGGCCTGCCAGACGTCGGTCTCGTTGGTCAGCTCCCGGCGGATGAGCTCTGCTTCGAGGCTCAGATTGGTGAGGTACTTGAACCGCCGCCGGTCGAGTCGGCGCTTGAGCGCCTTCAGCGGGTCGGCACCGCCCGCCTCGGCGTGCTGGTTCAGCTGGGCTTCGAGGTCGGGGTTCGAGATGATGACCAGCTGGGTGTCGATGTCCATCTGGATGCCCTTGTCGAGCTTCACCGTCCCCTCGTCGGGGACGTTCAACAGCTTCTGGAGCAGGTCGGCGTGCTGGGCCGCGTCCTCGACCACGGTCAGCAGGCCGTTGCCCTGCGAGAGGACGCCGTCGTAGCTGAACGCCTGCGGGTTCTTGCGACCGCGCGAATCGAGTTCCTGCAACATCCCGCGCATCCACGACCCGACGAGCCGCTCCTTGGGCGGCCCCGAGTCCTCGGAGTGGAGGACGCCGATGCCCCGGCCCACGTCGACCACGTAGTTCTTCACCCGGAGGTGGCTCGGGTCGGTCAGCGCGCTGAACAGGTCCTCCTCGCCGGTCCGGCGGTAGCGCTCTTCGAGGTAGTCGTAGGCCTCCCGGCTGAAGGGGTCGAGCCGTCCCTCGACCGTCACGTCGATGTGGTCGTCGAGTCGGGCGTTTATCTCGTTCAGTATCTCCTCGCGGACCTCGGACGGGAACACCGTCAGCGGGTTCGACTGGACCGGACTCGGGAACCAGTTCTCCTCGTCGCCCGCGGCCCGCTCGTCGCCGTACGAGAGGCTACGGGCCTCGGTCGCGCTCGCGACGTTCCACTCCATCGTGTATCGGCGACCTTCCTCGGTCTTCGAGTACTCCCGGAGACCGTTGACGAGACATCGCTTCAGCTCGGACTTGCCCGTTGCGGTCGGGCCGTCGAACCAGATTATCTTCTCGCCCTTGCCGCGCTCGGCCGCGATGGACCGCAGGTCGTCGACGAACGCGTTCAGCACCTCGGTGTTGCCGAGGATGGCGTGTTCGCCGCCGTTGTGCGGGTCGTCGAAGAAGCGGTAGCGTTGCTTCTCCTCGCCCTCCTCGACCACCGTCCGGGTGCCCATCGACTCGATGGCGTCGAGCAGGTACTTGCTGGCGTGGGCGGCGACGGTCGGGTTCTCGAAGGACTCCTCGACGAACGCCGCGAGGCTCATGGGCTCCTCGTAGGTCTCCCGGAGTTCGCGGTCGGCGTCGGCGATGAACGCCTCGCCGTCGGGCGCGTCCGATTCGGACGCGCCCGACCGGCTCCGGGCGTCGGTCCCCGTGCGGTCGTCGGTCCCCGAGCGGTCGTCGGTCCCCGAGCGGTCGTCGTGGCCGGACGACACGGTCAGTCCTCCATCTCCGCGCGGGCGACCTCGGCTCCGGCGAATTCGAGCACCTCCTTGGCACCCTCCCGCGAGTAGCCCTGGTCGATGAGCGCGTCTATCCAGGCGTTCTGCTCGTCGTCGTCCATCTCGTTGGCCGACACCAGCGCGGAGAAGTTGATGTTGTGCTTCTTGTCCTCCCAGAGCTTGCGCTCCAGCGCGCGGCGCAGGCGGTCGTTGTCCTGCGGGTCGAACGGCGACCCCTCGCGGGCGCGGCGGCTGACCCAGTTGCTGACCTCCTGGCGGAAGTCGTCCTTGCGGTCGCGGGGGATGTCGAGCTTCTCCTCGACCGCCCGGAGGAAGCTCTCGTCGGGCTCCTGCTCGCGGCCCGTGAGCTCGTCTTCGACGGTGTCGTCGTCGATGTACGCCATGACGTGGTCCATGTACTTCTCGCCTTGGCGCTGTATCTCCTCGATGTCGTAGGCCAGCGCGTGGCGCACGTCCTCGATGGCGCGGTCCTTGTACTCCTCGCGGACCATCTCGAGGTAGCGGTAGTAGGTCGTGAAGTTCTCCTCGGGGATGGAGCCGTGATTTTCGAGGTTCTCCTCGAAGTGGTTGAACACCGAGAGGGGGCTGAGGAACCCCTTGTCGCGGTGGGTGGAGTTCATGATGGCCTCCGCGATCTCGTCGCCGATGAACCGCGCGGAGACCCCCTCCATCCCCTCGCCGATGTCTGCGGTCTCCTCGCCCTCCTCGCGGAGCTTCTTGACGTCCACGTCCTCGCCGTCCTTTATCTCGCCGTTGTACGCCTTCGCCTTCTGGAGGAGGTCGACCAGTTCGGTATCGGGCTCCTCGATGCGGGTCAGGACGCCGAAGAGCCCGGCCATTTCGAGGGTGTGGGGTTCGATGTGAACGTCGGGCACGTCGGCGTTCCCGAGCATCTTCCGGTATATCTGGGCCTCCTCGTCGTATTCGAGGACGTACGGGAAGTCGATGCGCTTGGTCCGGTCGTTGAACGCCTCCATCTTCTCGTCGCCCTTCTTGTCGCGGTACTCGGGCATGTTCGTCCGGCCGACGATGACCTGGTCGATGTCGATTCTGGGGTTGTTCTTGGGCTTGATGGTCTGCTCCTGAGTGGCGTGGAGGAAGTCGTACAGGAACTCCCGCTGGAGTTTGAGGAGTTCCTCGCCCGAGAATATCCCCCGGTTCGCGTTGCAGAACGCCCCCGAGTAGTCGAACGCGCGCGGGTCGGACTCGCCGTAGATGGCGATCTTGCTGTAGTTCACGTCGCCGGTCAGTTCGGTCTCGTCCTGATTCTTCTTGTCCTTGGGTTCGAACGTCTCGACCGCTTGGCGCTTGTTCTCGTCGGCGGTCAGCCGGATGACCTCGACGTGGTTTTCGAGGACCTGCTGGATGTCGTCGTCGTAGTGGGCCAGCAGTTCGTCCATGTAGAACGCCGACGCGGGGTCGAGCGATTGCTCGTTGGTGATGGTGTAGGGCGCGTCGAGGTTCTCGTTGAGGTCGTCGACGACCCGCTGGCGCTGTTCGAGCGGAAGCAGGACGAGGGGGTCCTGATTCATCGGCGACCGGACGGTGTCGTCGGCGGGGTCCTGATCGTGGACGACCTCACAGAGGTTGGTCCACCGGTAGGTGTACATCCGCCCGTCCTCGGTGAGGGTGTAGTCCTCGAAGTACGTGCGGACCTGCCGGTCGAAGTCGGACTTGCCAGACCCGACGGGACCGAGAAGGAGCTTGATGCGCTTCTGGGGGCCGAGTCCGCGCGCGCCCGACTTGACCTTGTTGACGAACTCGTGGATGGCCCGGTGTATCTCGTGGCCGTAGAAGGTGTTCTCGCCGTCGTGGAGCGGGTCTTCGGAGGCGAGCAGGTACTCGACGACCCCGGCGTCCTCGTCGTACTCGGTCCCGTAGTAGTCGAACATGTCGGCGACCCGCTGGTGGGCGTTGCGGGCGACCTTCGGGTCCTCGTACACCTCTTCGAGGTACCAGTCGAACGACTTGGTCTCGCGGAGGTCTTCGGGCATCGATTCCTGATAGCGCTGGCTGAGTTCTTCCAGTGTTTCGCTCATTGTATCACGTATTGTTCGGTGGGAGAGGCGAGAGAAGCGGACGACCGAACTCGCCGGTCGGAGTATGTGGTAGCCGTACAGCCACTAAGGTCTAACGGCCCGACGGAGTCGACGTTCGGACGCGGGCCCGGCGCTGGGCGTGCTAGGTCCCCCTTCTCGGTCTTCCGCGCGGCCCCGCGAACCGACGGGGCGTCCTGGTACTGGCCGATCATGTGCGTGCCATCCCCACACCCTAATCACGGCGACTACACGTCGGAGGGCGACCGAATCGAACGGACGTGACCGGGTTCTGGTAGGTGTTACCGCGTACCGCGTGGGTTGCTACCACCGATACTATTTAATGGATGGGATGAGAGAACATATAACTGTTGGCTCGAATCAGAATCGACTTCAGTTGAACCAATCTAATTGAACACCGACGATTAAGTAGGGCGACCGGCGTCGCTCGCGCGCGGGACGCCCGACCGAGTCGTCCAGAACGCTCGGTTTAAATACGGCCACCACCGACCGCCAGTCCCTTACCCGACAGTCCCCAACCGCCGGACATGACCGACGCCGACGACCTCCCCGAGGGGTGGACCGTCTGGAACGACGAACCCGGCGGGCGGCGAATCCTCGCGTACCGCCCCGACGTGTTCGACACCGAGCAGTTTCCCCCGGCGTGTCTCCCGACCATCTACGTCGCTGGCGGCGCGCCGAACCGGCCGCCGGGTGAGACCGAGGCCGCGTCCGGCGCGCCCGACGTGTGGCGGGTCCAGTTCTTCCTCGAACCCGACGTGGAACTGGTGAGCGCCCGGACTCACGACTCGCGGGAGGCCGCTCTCGACGCCGCGGGCGAACTCGCGCGCGAGTTCGCCCGCGGCGACCTTGACTATCGCGGGGCGTATCAGGTCCCCCGGGAGGCGTACCTCGACAGGCTGGACGAGCTCACGGGGCGACGTTGACGGGACGAGAAACTTAACCGCGCGGCTTGCGTACGACCAGCTATGTCGTCCATCACGCTCGTCGGGACCCGGCTCGCCGACCCCGGCCGGGAGTTCGTCTATCGGGGGGAGTCGTCGGCCTGCGAGGGCTGTCCGTACCGGAGCCAGTGTCTGAATCTCTCGGAGGGGGTGCGCTACCGCGTCACCGACGTTCGGGAGGGAGCACAGACCCTCGACTGCGCCGTCCACGACGCCGGGGTCACCGCGGTCGAGGTCGAACCCGTGGGCATGACGGCCAACGTCCCCTCGAAGAACGCCTACGCCGGGAGCAAGGCCAGCCTCGCGGGGCCGTGCCCCCACACCGAGTGTCCGAGCCACGAGTACTGCGAACCCACGGGTGCGGCGTTCGACGAGGAGTACCGCATCGCGGAGAAGCTCGGCGACCCGCCCCACGACTACTGCATGCTCGACCGCGACCTGACGCTGGTGGAGTTCGCGCCGAAAGAGGAGTGAGGGGAGTACGGTTCCTCTCTTCGGCCTTAGATTTGAATTTCTGGAACCGTTGCATAGCTCTGCGTATTGAGCGCTGAGCTCTCTACTAGTTCAGGAAGTGTCCGATGATCGTACGAGGCAGAAACCCGCACGCGTGTAATTCAGCGCTTTCTACACAAACATAATCAACGTATTTGCACAAATTCTCGATTCTCAAATGTACAGATTCTCGTATAGCAACTATTGAGCCACCGTTAATTATATCTACACCACAAAACATTTCCAAATAAATGTATTTTCCGACAAGGTGGGGACTGAGTAGTCTTGTACTGGTGCTGCTTGGAATAACGTGTATACTGTTAGCAAAGGGGTTTGGAGTTTTTCCGGATATATTGGTTTCATTGGGTGCTGTTCTTTTTGCCACTGGAACAATCGAAATCGGAATGGTGCGGATTACGGCAAAACAAACCGAGGAATCGATAGAGTCTGCCGTGGAATCGATAGAGTCTGTCTTAGAAAACCATCTCCAGAAACCGGTTGTAGCTGTATATGAAAAAAGGGAGGACAGTCCACACATCGCTGACCAATCAAATGGAGCAGAGGCAGTATGGTGTGCTTGGCATAGCGGCAGACATGTTACAATTAATAATATTGCGCAAAATACGCCTGAGGATGCAGATCTTCGATTAGTTCTTCCAGCCCCTAATCCACACAATCTCAGAATACATTCAGCGGCTACAGGTGGTACTGGTGGTACTGGTGGAATATACGCATCCCCCGAGACACTCCATGATGATATACTAAATACCACACAGGAAGCCATTGACGTAGGTTTCGATGTTCGCTGGGTACCCCATTTGATCCACAATAGTGTGAATATACTAAATCCGAATCAAGAAGATGCGCAAGCCGAGATTGAATTATTCCTTCCGCGTATGGGCCCTGAAGACAGACCAAATGTACAGGTTTCTCCAAAAGCAGGGAGTCAAATTTTTGAATCATATAAAAAGATGTACGAAAAGCGCCTTTGGAAACAAGGAGAGCAGCCACCAGAGGATAAATTGTATCGGGATAGGTGATTTAAGTTCGGGGTTTAGAGGTTCTTCTCCCAGTGAACTGACAAGGAGACGTCCACGATAGTTCTATCTCGTATCTACCGAAACAACACGTCACAGACCCATACGATAATGGCTTCTGTCCGTACTGAACGATCCGCGAGTCTCCTACCTTTACCGTAGATTTCACGCACCGTATTGGGCGAATAAGCGAGTTATTCCCGGAGTAGGTTACTTCCGCTCCAACCGCGACAGGCCGTGCCAAATCGCATCGACCATCTTCTCCTCGCCCTCGTCCTCAGCGTCGTCCCACCCGCGGGCGAGCGCGTCCTCCAGCACCGGAAGCTCGTGGTTCTCGAAGTTGTTCATCCCGCGGAAGTCCTCCAGCGCGTCGCGCTCGGCCTCGCCGAACTCCCCGGTCGGTTCTCCCCCGTAGAAACCGAGGTCGGCGAGCGTGGCGGTCACGGCCTCGGCGGTCTCGCCGGATAGCTCGGTCAGCTCGGCGGGCTCCTCGCGTTCGAGCAGGGTCACGTCGTACACCTTGAACACGCGTTCGAGTTCGTCGATTGGCGACTCGTGGTCGTCCACGCGCACGTCTATCCAGCGGTCGTTCTTGCCGTCGTAGCCACCGCCCTCCTTGGCCACGTAGAGCGCGGCGCTCTGCTCGCCGCGCTTGTCGCCGCCCGCCTCGTTGCCAGCGTACAGCGCGGCGATGAGGCGCTCGGGGAGGCCGCCCTCCGTTCCTTCGAAGGCCTCGGCCATCGCCTCCAAGGTGTCCCGATTTTCGAGGATGTTGCCCTGCACGGTGTACTCCTCGCCCTGCAGGTCGCCCGCGTACTCGAAGCACTCCTCGCCGGTGAACGCCGCGACCGAGCCGTCCTGCCCGACGACGCCGACCTGTCGGCTCTCGGCCTCGGGGTCTGCCCCGACGAGTTCCCGGACGACCTCCTCGGCCGACTTCCCCTCCCGGAGGAGGTCGAGGCCGTCGGGGCCGTAGGCGACGTTCGCGAAGCTCTGGGTGGCTATCGCGCCCGCGTCGGCGCTGACGAAGGGGACGACTGCGCCGACGCCGACGAACTTCGACTGGACCGCCACGCCGACCGCGCCCGTCTCGGGGTCGCGGGCGGCTATCGAGAAGGTGGATGGTCGTGGCTGCATGGGAGTCGGGTGGGAGGCGAGCGTCAAAAGCGTTGGCGTGGCGGCACGACGCGAGCGAATCCGGCGTCGTCTCGTCGGTAACAGCCATTCGAACGGCAACGACGACGCTAGCTACTCCCGTCACCAAGAAGCCTGCTCGGTCGTCGCTCGCTTCGCTCGCTCCGTCCTCGCCCGACCGCAGAGGCCCGGACGAACCGGGCGTTTCGGAGGCTACGCGAACCACGGGATGCGCCGCGAACTCGCTCGCACCGCGAGCGAGTTCGCACGCGGGGAGGCACGGGGCGCGGTTGCGGTGCGGTCGCGGTGCTGTGCGGTCGCGGTGCTGTGCGGTCTCATCGGTACCGGGAGTAGCTAGCTTCGCGGCGGTCCCGGTGGCACCGAACCACGACAGACCAGTGAATCACGGCCGACCACCGGACCACCAAAGACCACCGAACCTCGACCGACAAATTACGTCACTTCTCGTTTCCACCCCCATCGTCCGGGTTCTTTTCCGCGGTCAGGGGCTGTCGCCTCGATAGCTCACACGCGAACGCCGGATGCTCGGCGAAGTGGTGGACGAGCATGTGGCGTCGACCGCCGGTCAGTCCCGTGCGTCCCACGTTCTCGGCGGTGAACTCCTCTGGGAGTCGGTCGTAGAGCCGCCGGAGCGCGGCGAAGCCCTCGAACACCTTGCGGTGGCCCGACGAGTCGGCCCGCCTGCGCGCGACGACGTAACTGCCGTCCTCGCGGTGGGTCCCGACCGTGCGCACGAACTCCCGGCGCTCGGTCAGCGCCTCGCCGAGCGCGCCGCGCAGCTCGTCGGCCTCGGCTCTGGTGAGTTCGTGGACCTCGCCCGCGACCGTCACCGCGACGCTCGCGTCGGACTCAGAATCGGGCGTGCGCTCGGCCGAGAATTTCTCGACCAGCCGCCGTCTGGCGACTTCCTCTATCCTCCGCGTCTACCGGAGTCGAAGGTCCCGTCGACATGCGTGGGGTCGTTGGGTCGCCCCCGGCTTAAATACCGGGGGCGAGGGGCGGTCGCCCCGTCACGAACTCAGGTTCTCGAACGCCTCTGTGCCGGGGACGCGCTCGGCCGGGAGGTCTTCGAGCAGGTAGCGGACCTCACAGCGCTCGCAGGAGACCACCACGTCGTGGGTCTCGGCCGACCGCTCGCCGACGCCCACGATGCGGAGGTCGCGCCAGTGGTTGACGAGGTGGAAGGTGACCGACTCGATGCGGGGGTTCTCGAACGTCGCGAACTCCCGGTCGTCGCCCTCGGAACCGTCGGCCCCGGACGACGGGGTCTTGAACGTCGTGTGATTCTCTCCCCCGTTCATGGTCGGTCGTCCACAACACCTCGACCCGGATATAGTGGCGAAATCGTTCGCGTCGGTTGCGGGGCTTGCGACGGGGCGAACGGACGTTACCCCCGGCGTATTTCGCGTTACCGGCCGAAACGGGGCCGTCGTCGATCCGGACTCACCGTTTCCGCGCGAGCAACGCGACCACCACGACGTTGTACACCGCGAGTCCGGCCAGTATCGACGCGAGCGAGAGGCCGACAAAGACGGCGACGAACGCGACGCCCTCGCCGACGCTCTGGGCGCGGAACAGGGCGAGCGCGACCAGCGCGGTCGCCACGAACGCGACGGGCACGCCGTAGTCGTGCCAGAAGCGCTCGGAGACCGGCGCGCGAAAGCGGAGCAGGTCCTCCTCGCCGTCGCGGGGCATGGCCGACAAATCGCGGATTCGTGATATAAATCTTCAGGCGGCCGGGTTCGGGGACGTTTTGTGTCGCGCGGTCGAAACCCGGCGCATGAAGGTCCGCGGCGAGCGCGAGTGCGCCGAGTGTGGCACCCGGTGGTCCTACTACGAGACCGCGAGCGTCGAGTGCCCGTCGTGCGGGAGTCTCCGCAGCGTCGGCGTCGATTCCGACCGCCGACTCCACACCGACACGCCGGTCGAACTCGACCTGACCGAGGCCCGCGAACTGGTCGACTCGCGGCCGCTGCGCGAGGTCGCCGACCGCGCTGGCGACCTCGCCCGCGAGTACGTCCGCAAGCGCGGGTTCGTGCGGGGCGGCGACCTCCTCGACCTCGACGAGACGTACCTCGCGGCCCACGAACTCCGCCACGCCGCCGACGCGGTGGGTCGCGGCCTCGACCTCGACGAGGAGGAGGAGTGGTACTTCCTCGCGCTACTCGGCGGGGCCGACGCCGAGGAAGAAGATGAGGGCCTGCGAGAGGGCGAGCGCAATCGTGAGGAAGCGAGTGAAGACGAGCGCGGGGGCGAGGCGCGTCGCGCCTCGCCCCCGCCCTCGGCGGGCGGTTCCGTGCGTCCCGCGCCCGGCGAGGTCCCGACCGCGATGCACCCCGTCCGGGGGCTCGCCTACGCCGAGGCAGTCGGCGAGTACCGACGGGAGATGGCCGACTGGGTCGACGAGGCCCGCGACTCCGACGAGGGGGAACCAGACGACCGCGCCCCGTCGGCGCTCGAAACCCTCGGCGACCACGTCACGCGCGTCCGGGCGCTGGAGGGCGACGTGGACCCTCGGACCGCCGAATCGCTGGTCGAGGCGGCCCGCGACCTGAGTCGATTCCTGCGCGCGGGCGACGAGGACGCGCTGGCGAGCGCGCGGGAACGGTTCGAGCGACTGGCCTGAGGCCCGCGGGGAATCCTTTTGTCGATTGCTACCAATCCTCTAGGTATGGCGACCGAAGGGACCTCGCGCGGGCAGTGGGCGGTCAGACTCCTGTTTCTCGGCCTCGTCCTCGCACCCCTCGCCCTCCAGTTCGGCGGGGCGCTCGGCGACGACCTGCCCGCGCCTGACGCCGCGGTGGTCGTCCGGGCGCTCGGGCTCGGCGTCGTGCTCGGAATCGTCGCGCTACTGGTCCTCCAGAAGCGGCGTTCGCGCGGTCAGAAGGCCCGGGACGCTCCCGAGCGACCCGGGGACCGCGAGACCGAGGGGACCGCGAGACCGAGGGGACCGGCGAGGTGTACGCGCCGTACGCGTACAACAACCAACAGCGCGCGAGGCGAGAGGGCGAGCGGATACGGAAGCGGGCCGAGGAAATCTCGGAGGCCGAGCGCGACTCGCGAACGCGTCGTTAGGGGCGCGAAAAGACGTTAGGGGAGGTCTACTGCGATTCCCTCCTGCTCTCCGGCGGCCTTCACCGTGTTGTAGAGCAACATCGCGCGGGTCATCGGGCCGACGCCGCCGGGGACGGGCGTGATGGCCCCCGCGACCCCCTCGGCGCTCTCGAAGTCCACGTCGCCGACGAGCTCGTAGCCCTTGTCGGTGTCGGCATCTACGCGGTTGACGCCCACGTCGATCACGGTCGCGCCCTCCTTGAGCATCGACCCGTCGATGAACTCTGGAGCGCCCGCGGCCGCGATGACGATGTCGGCCTCGCGGGTGTGGGCCGCGAGGTCCTCGGTCCGGGAGTGACACACCGTGGTCGTGGCGTTGCCCAGCGGCCCCTTCTGGATGAGGAGGTTCGCCATCGGCTTGCCGACGATCATCGACCGGCCGACAACGACTGCCTCCGCGCCCTCGGTCTCGACGCCCGCCGATTCCAGTAGCTTCTGGATTCCGTGGGGCGTGCAGGGCTTGAACCGGGGGTTCCCCGCGACGAGTCGCCCGACGTTCTCGGGGTGGAAACCGTCCACGTCCTTCTCGGGGTCGACCGAGCGCAGGACCCGGCGGGTGTCGACCTGCTCGACGAGTGGCATCTGGACGAGGATGCCGTGGACCTCGGGGTCGTCGTTGAGGTCCTCGACGGTGTCGAACAGTTCGTCGGCGGGCGCGTCGGGGTCGAGTTCGACGTGGATGCCCTCGATGCCGACCTCCTCGCAGTCGCGCTGTTTCATCGAGACGTAGGTCTCGCTGGCGGGGTCGTCGCTCATCAGCACGGTCGCGAGGCCGGGCCGGACGCCCTCGTCGGCGAGCGCGTCGATGCTGTCCTGGAGGTCGGCGCGGATGTCGGCGGCGACGGCGTCGCCGTCGATGATGTCCGTCATTGGCTGTAGGTGGGACGCCGAGCCATTTCAATCCACGGGTTCGTGCTCATTTCCCCGCCGATATAACCCCATATATGCAATATCGTGCATCAGAGAGTGGGTGCGCGAGCAGACGGCTCGACGGCAGAGGTACCGTACCGGAACGAAAACGAAGCGTAACGGCAATCGACCGCGACCTACTCGTACAGGGGGTTCGCCTCGCAGAGTTCCTGGACCTGCTCGGCGACTTCGCCCGTCACGTCGTCGTCGCCGACGTTGTCGACCACGTCGGCGATGAGGTCGGCGACGTACGCGCAGTCGTCCTCGTCGAAGCCTCGGGTCGTGAGCGCGGGCGTCCCCGCGCGGATGCCCGAGGTGACGAACGGCGAGCGCGTCTCGCCCGGTACGGTGTTGGCGTTGAGGACGATGCCCACGTCTTCGAGCGCCTCCTCGGCGTCCTTGCCGGTCACGTCCTCGTGGGACTCCCGGAGGTCGACCAGTACGAGGTGGGTGTCGGTACCCCCGGAGACGAGGCCGAAGCCGTGTTCCTGCAGGCGTTCCCCGAGCGCCTCGGCGTTCCTGACGGTCTGCTCGGCGTAGTCGTCGAACTCGGGTTCGAGTGCCTCCCCGAACCCGACCGCCTTGCCCGCGACGTTGTGCATCAGGGGCCCGCCCTGCATCCCCGGGATGACGGCCGAGTCGATGGCGTCGGCGTACTCCTCGTCGCAGAGGACGATGCCGCCCCGGCCCGCCCGGATGGTCTTGTGGGTCGACCCCGTCACGAAGTCGGCGACGCCGACCGGCGAGGAGTGGACGCCCGAGGCCACGAGACCGGTGATGTGGGCCATGTCGGCGAGGTGGTAGGCGTCGGCGGCGTCGGCGGCCTCCTGGACGCGCTCCCACTCGACCTCGCGGGGGTAGGCCGAGTAGCCCGAGACCACGATGTCGGGGTCGAACGCCTCGGCGTGGTCGCGCAACTGCTCGTAGTCGATGTAGCCCGTCTCGGGGTCGACCTCGTACTGCTCGACCTCGTAGAGCTGGCCGGTGAAGTTGGCGTGGTGGCCGTGGCTGAGGTGGCCGCCGTGGGTCAGGTCGAGCGAGAGAATCTTGTCGCCGGGGTCGAGCATGGCGAAGTAGACCGCCATGTTGGCCTGCGACCCGGAGTGGGGCTGGACGTTGACGTGCTCGGCACCCCAGAGTTCCTTCGCGCGCTCGATGGCGAGTTCCTCGACGGTGTCGACGTGCTCGCACCCGCCGTAGTAGCGCGACCCGGGGTACCCCTCGGCGTACTTGTTGGTCAGGACGCTCCCCTGGGCTTCGAGGACGGCCTCGCTGACGTGGTTCTCGCTGGCGATCATCGCCAGCGTATCGCGTTGGCGCTCGACTTCGGCTTCGAGGGCGTCTGCGACCTTCGGGTCGGCCTCGCGGACGCGGTCGTACTTCATGGGAGAAATCCCTGCGCCCCGAAGTATAAGCTTACCTTTCGCGGCGTTGCGGCGGGCGACAAAAATATAAACTCCGGGTGAGACACGTTGTTTGACGCCGACATGATAGAGTGGGAGGAGACGGATTCCGGCTTTCGGGTGTTCGACCGCACGAAGACGGAGGTGTGTATCGACGCCGACGGCTGGTCGACCGCCGACGCGGGCCACGACATCGACCGGCCGCTGGACGCGACGGTGTCGGGCTACGCCTCCGAGCTTCGGCTCCCCGCGGCGCTGGTCTTCGCGTTCAGCGGTACGTCCAACGAAAAGCACACCCACGGCGGCGATAGCGAACCGCTCGAACTCCCCGACGACGAGTATCTCCTCGACGTCAATCTCAACATCAAGACGTATCTGAAGTTCTCCGGGCCCGCGACGGTTCGGAAGACCGACGACTACAACGACCTCATCGTCTCGTTCCCCGGGCGAACGCAGGTGACGTTCGGGTTCCGGAGCCACTACGAGGAACCGGTCGACACGATCACCGTGCCGCCGACGCCCGAGGGCGTCGCGACGGCGGTGACGTACGCCTCGGCCTCCCACAAGACGGTCGGTCCGGACCGTTCGTATCCGAACCTGCGCGGTCATCCGCCGCGGCTCGAACTCGGCGGCCGAACCGAGATTCCCGACCACGTAGTCGAATCGCGGGCCGACGTAGGAATCGAGCTGGCCGTCCCGGACGACTTCGAGTACGTGTTCGTCGCCGCGCCCCTGGCCTACTACCTGCAGGCCGAACTCCGGGTCGAAGACCGGCAGTTCCCCGTCCTCCGCGCGCCCGAGGCCGGAGTCGAACACCGGTTCACCCCGTTGCCCGGGTTCCAGCACGAGGTCGCCGACACCCTCCGGCGGGTGTTCTTCCTCGACTGCCTCGTCCGGAACGCGGGCGAGTACAGCTGGGACCTCGCGGAGTTGGACCTGCTCGACCGACTCGACCTCGACGCCGAGGAGACGTACCACTCGACCCCGGCCAAGCAGTTGGCGACGTATCTCGACGCCCGGTACGAGCGCATCGACGAGGACCTGCCCGAGTGGCACCTCGCCATGCACGTCGAACCGGTCGCCGACAGCGCCACCTCGCTGCCGTACTTCCTCAACAACCTCAGCCTCGTCTACCTCCCCGAATCCACCGAACTGGAGAAAGAAGAACTCCTGAACAAGTCCATCGACGACTTCTACCGGGCGGGCGACCCGACGGCCCATCCACAGCAGGCGGCCGCCGTCGCGGGAGCCGGATACCGAGCGGGGGCCGGGACGGTCAGGTCGGTCGACCGGCGCGACCCCGTCCTCCACGAGGGCCAGATAAACGGCTGGCTCGCCGATGGCGTCCCCATCGACGTGTTCAAGGCGGTCCCCGAGGCCTACGAGAACCGCTTCAAGTACATCGACCAGGGCGAGGGCGACATCGACGTGACGGTCGTCCTCAACGACGACGAGATGGTCGACGAACACGACACCGTCGCCGACATCTATCAGGAGCGCGCCGAGGACCTCCCCATCGACGTGACCGTTCACGAGCACCTCTCGAAGCGGGAACTCGCCGACGTGCTGGAGTCGGCCCACGACTTCGTCCACTACATCGGCCACTGCGAGGAGGACGGACTCCGGTGTCGGAACGGCCACCTCGCGGTCGAGGACATCGCGGAGAGCAACGTCCAGACGTTCTTCCTCAACGCGTGTGGCTCCTACTACGAGGGACGCGACCTCGTCAGGAAGGGAAGCGCCGCGGGCGCGGTCACGTTCACGAAGGTCCTGAACAAGCAGGCCGCGAAGGTCGGCGTGGCGTTCGCCCGCCTGCTCATCCACGGATTCAGCATCCAGCGTGCCCTCCAGCTCGCCCGGCGGCGGATCATGATGGGCAAGGACTACGCGGTCGTCGGGGATGGAACGTACGTTCTGACCCAGAGTGACAACCGATACCCAACTTCCGGGACGATAGAGGAGGCCGATGGAGCCTTTGATGTTCAGTTCACTCAGACGACTCCGCGGAGCATTGGTGGTGGGTATCAGATTTACTTACCTGACGACGACGGTGAGGAGATGTACCTCCACGGAAAGGACATGAACTTCACACTCAACCGTTCGGAGCTCCGTTCGTTCCTCGACCGAGCAAAGGCCCCCTTCGTCTACGATGGTGATCTCTACTGGTCGAATGAGCTATCGAAAATACTTGAAAGCTAACCGCCGGACTACGGCCCTGTAGAACCGCCTGCAGAGTCCTGAATACCGACTTCCCACAGATACGTAGTTCCCAGCATCACTGCGTAGGCCGCATCCATCGCTCGCGGTCTGTCAACGAACCATTGTCGGATTTTGCCTCGCATGGCGTATCCCGTGTTACAGGGTCCCACCATTTGATTGTTTCGTATCTTTCACGTTTTAGTAGGAACGCAATAACTCCGGAAATACGCCGTTGAAACTACATATTTGCGAGTAAAATCCGCGCTCGTTCGAAGGTATTCCACTCCTCAACGAAATTTTCGAATATCGGATATCGGTCTCGATACTGCTATCGGGTGTGAACGGTCGGGCCGACGACGAGATTAGGGATGTAAAACCTACCTCCGACTTCCTCGTATAATCCGTGATTTCCCCCTGTTACTAACGTTAAAATTAAGTAGGGTAAACGCGTTTGTGGGTATATGGAGACCGAATCGAATTTACTCGATCAAGAAATAGCCGAAATCCTTCGGACGGTCGTCGACGGCGCGCCCGAGACCCTGCTCGTCGTCAATCCATCGAAGGACACCATCGAAGAGCTCATTGGCGTCGCCACCGAGTACGAGGGCGACCTGCCCACCATCCGCCTGCTCGCACAGGAGGGGACGCTCAAGGACGTGATGGAGGACTTCATCGTCGCGAGCAACGCCGCCGACCTCATCGACGAGGGCGCGCTGTCGCTTCGCACCACCGACGAGGTGCCGAGCAACTCGCTCATCGTCACCGACGAGGTCGTCATCGCGCTGGTGACCGCCGACGACAAGGTCGGCGGCCTCACCGCCGACGACGACGAGTTCGTCGCGGAGGCGTACGACTCCTACACCGCGCAGTGGGAGGAGACCAGCGACTTCTCGCTTCGCACTCCCGCGATCTCGCGCGTCCGCGACACGCTCGGCGAGGAGATCAGCGCCGACGCCCAGCAGGACTTCGACGAGGTGCTCTCCTCGATGGAGACCGCCCGCGGAGACGGCGACGGTCTCGACGAGGTCACCATCAGCCTGCTCGTCGCGGCCAAGAACGAGGCCCTGCTGTACGACATCAGCAAGTGGGGCGAGGACGTCGGCATCGCGAGCAAGGCCACCTTCTCGCGCACGAAGACCAAGCTCGAGGACATGGGCCTCATCGGCACCGAGAAGGTCCCCATCGACGTGGGTCGTCCGCGTCTGCGCCTCAAGCTCGCCAACGAGGACCTCCAGAACGCCGAGACCGACCAGCTCGCGGGCGTCGCCCAGAGCATGCTGAACTGACGGAAAACGTCGTTTCGCGCCGAGAGGCGAGCGGGGTTTTCGCTCGCCGGTCACCGACCCCCGAGCGATAGCACCGCGTTTTTCGTGTCCCGGTCCGTCGGTCGAGCCATGAGCACACCGACCGTCGGAATCGCGGGCGCGGGGGTCGCGGTCGAGGCCGCGACCGCGGCGCTCGCCGACGCCGAAACCGCCGAGGTCGACGCCCGCGAGTTCGCGGGCGTCGACCTCGGCGTCGTCGTGGACGACGCGGGCGCGGAGACGTTCGAGCGCGCGAACAGCGCGGCCCGCGAGGGAGAGACGCCGTGGCTCGCCGTCGAGCTGGGCGGGGTCGGCGGCCGCCCGCTCCCCGAGGTCGAGGCCGCCGTCTCGGGGTTCGCGCCCGCGACCGCGTGCTACGAGTGCCTGCGGACGCGGGTCGAGGCGAATCTGGACGACGGAAGCGATGCCGACGACGGAGACGGGGACGAAGCGACCCCCGGAACCGACGCCCCGACCGCCCGCTTGGCGGGCGCGCTCGCGGGCCGCGAGGCCGCGACGCTGCTGTCGGGGGGCGAGTCGGCGATTCTGGGCGGCGTGATCGAGGTTCCCCACGCCGAGCGCCGGGTCCTGCCGGTGCCCGACTGCGGGGTCTGCGGCGACGCGCGCGACCGGACGCTCGCGCGCGACCACGCCGAATCGACCCTCGAGGAGTCGCTCGCCCGGGCCGAGCGCGCGGTCGACGACCGCGTGGGCCTCGTCTCGTCGATAGGCGAGGCCGAGTCGTTCCCCGCGCCGTACTACCTCGCGGAACTGGCCGACACGACCGGATTCAGCGACGCGCGGGCGGCCGAGCAGGCCGCGGGCGTGGCGGCCGACTGGAACGAGGGGCTGATGAAGGCGCTCGGCGAGGCGCTCGAACGCTACGCGGCGGGCGTCTACCGCGAGTCGGAGTTCCGAGTCGCGCGACCCGCCGACGTCGACTCGGCAGTCGCGCCCGCCGAATTCGTCCGGCCCGGGGACGCGGGGGCGGCCCAGTCCGGTGACTGGGCCGCCCCCGCTCCCGACGAGGCGGTGGCGTGGGTCCGGGGTGCGGACCTCGCGACCGGCGACTCCGTCGACCTCCCCGCGGAGTTCGTCCACTTCCCGCCGCCGGAGGTCCGACACAGGCCCTCGATTACGACCGGTCTCGGCCTCGGGAACTCGACGGTCGAGGCGCTGCTGTCGGGGCTCTACGAGGCGGTCGAGCGCGACGCCACCATGCTGGCGTGGTACTCGACGTTCGAACCGCTTGGGCTGTCGGTCGACAGCGAGCGGTTCGAGACCCTCTCGCGGCGTGCGCGCGCGGAGAATCTGGACGTGACGGCGATGTTGGTCACGCAGGACGTGGACGTACCGGTGGTCGCGGTCGCGGTCCACCGCGACCGCGAGGAGTGGCCCGCGTTCGCGGTCGGCTCCGACGCCGACCTCGACCCCGACGCCGCGGCGGAGTCGGCGCTGGCCGAGGCCCTCCAGAACTGGATGGAGCTCCGGTCGATGGGCCGGGAGGACGCCGCCGATTCGGACGGGGCCATCGGCCGGTACGCCGGATTCCCCGAATCGGCCCGGGAGTTCGTCTCGGTCGAGACGACGGTCCCGAGCGACAGCGTCGGCCCCGCCGAGGTCCCGGAGGGGACGGCCGAACTCGACGCCGTCCTCGACCGCCTCGCCGACGCCGACCTGTCTGCGTTCGCCGCGCGACTGACGACCCGCGACGTCGCTTCGCTGGGGTTCGAGGCGGTCCGGGTCCTCGTCCCCGACGCCCAGCCGCTTTTCACCGGGACCGCCTACTTCGGCGAGCGCGCCCGGACCGTCCCGGCCGAACTGGGCTTCGAGTTCCGTCCGGACCGCGAGCTCCATCCGTACCCCTGATTCGCAAACGGTACGGTTAGTCCGGTCCGGCGGCGGGGTCGAACCGGGGTCCCTCGCGCTGGCCGACAGTCGACCAACGCCTCGGGCGTTCGCGTCGGCTGACCAATCCGGAGTTTTATGACGCCGCCCGTCCTACGTGTTAGCGTATGGCATTATTTATCATTTCAGTCTCGGGGAGGGACCGACCGTGACGACCGAGTACGAACTCGACTGTGCGACCTGCGGGTCGTCGCTGACCCGGGCCGAAATCGTGGCCGACTCGCTGGGGTTCGACGAGGGCACGATAGAGGTCGCGGAGTGTTCGGACTGCGGCGGTCGATACTTCCCGGAGACGACGCTGAACCGCTTGGAAACCTGAACCGACCCGCCCACCTACACGCCGAACGTCGCCCGGAGCATGTCCCGCGAACCGGGACCGAGCCCGACCGCGACGATGGCGATCAGGAGCAGGATGGCGTAGCGCGGGCTCTCCTCGAATATCTGCTCGTCGAACACCCAGACCACGAACACCGCGGCGACGATTTTGACCACGAGGAACGGCCACGCCGTCCCGAGGAAGTGCTGGACGGTCTCGGGGAACTGCTCGCCGACCTGGATGAGCGCGCGGTTGACCGGATGCTTGGGGACGAGGTCGGCGGGCAGGCCGAGTTCGGTCGCCCAGTCGATGCCGACCACGTTCGCCACGCCGTCGACCGAGTGGGCCCAGAGGACGACCAGTCCCATCCGTTCTGTCCCGCGGTTGACGTGGGGCGCGTACCGCTCGATGGCCCACCAGACCGCCGCGGTCAGGGCGGTCGAGGCCACCACAACGACCGCCGTGATCTGGGGGTAGAAGCTGACGTAGTCGGTCGTGAACGCAAGCACCGAGAGGTACCCGAGCGTGGCCGCCAGCAGGGCGGCCCCGACGCCCGCGAGGGGCCTGCCGTAGCGCGAAACCGTCCCCCGGTCGGCCAGCCTGACGCTTCCCACCAGCGCGACCAGCGTGACCGCGAACATCGTGAAGTAGATGATGGGGCTGATGATGAGCGTGTTCCACGGGAACGAGACGAGGGGGTCGACGCCCGCCGGGACCGCGTCCCCGGCGTCCTCGACCACGCGCAGGGCACCCCCGAGCAGCATGTAGGGGAACAGCGCGTAGAACAGACCCCTGTCCTGACCGATGTCGAGTCGCCGGAGGAGGAACACGACGCCGACGAGCGCGAGCAGGAGCGTGACCGCGTACCCGATCTCCGAGACGACCGTGTAGCCGGGGTACGCGACCGGACCGGAGGCGGCCGAACAGGCGGCCGAGTCGTAGAGGTACGTGGTCGACCCGTCTGCGTAGACCGCACACTGCGCGCTCTGGGCGTCGGCGACGACCGGCCCCCAGAAGTACTGCCAGACGAACCGGTCGTAGACGAGTTCGGGGAACGCGAGCGCGCCGCCGACCAGCGCGGCCAGCAATGCGGCGACGGTGCCGCCCCAGAGGCGTTCGGGGTCCATCTCCTCGGTTACCGTGCCCATGTTCTACGTCCCGGAAGCGGGCGGTTTTACCGTTGCGGTATCCGACCGACCGTCCATCCCCGGAGCCGAGTCGCTCGGCGACTCGGCTCCGAGAACGTGCGACTCGCGATGACGCCTCTCGCCACCGTCGGAACCCGTAGCCATCACCGCGGGTGGTTTCGACGTGACTCTCGGCGCGTCACGCCTCCAGTTCGACGGGGAGTTCCTCGGCCTCGTAGGGCGTCCCGAGGATGACCATCGTCTGCGACCGGGCGAACCCGTCCATCTGGGCGATGTGCTCGAACATGAGCTCGCGGAGTTCGTCGGCGTCCTCGGCGAACACCCGCATCAGCACGTCCCACGACCCGGTCGTGAGGTGGACCGTCTGCACGCCGTCGATGTCTTCGAGGCGTCCGAGGGTCTCCTGTTCCTGGCCCTGCTCGACTTGGAGGCCGACGACCGCAGAGATACCGAAGTCGAGCGCCTTCGGGTCGACCTTCGCGTGATAGCCTTGGATGACGCCCGCTTCCTCCATCCGGTTGACGCGGTCGTGGACGGTCGCGCTCGACATGTCGATTCGTCGCGCGATCTCGCTGAACGGCGTTCTCGCGTTCTCTTGGAGGGCTTCGAGGATTTCTCGGTCGGTATCATCGAGTTCCATACCTAACATCAAATTCTTTCATCCTATATATCCTTAGAATTCACTTCGAGTGTGACGGTGGTTTCCAATCGACTACGCGACGTCCCGAACCGCCGCCAGCAGTTCGTCGTGGGCCTCGCCGTTGGAGGCGACGAGTCCCTCGCTGTCGTGTCGCCACGGATTCCCGTCGAGGTCGGTCACCACGCCGCCCGCCTGCCGGACCATGTAGACCCCCGCGACGGTGTCCCACGGGTTCGGGACGACGTCGGTCACGGTGCCTTCGAGCGACCCCGCGGCCACCATCCCGAGGGTGACCTGCGCGCACCCGAACCGGCGCATGTCGCCGAACCGCTCGACGATCTCCCGGCAGACAGCGGCGTACTCCTCGCGGTGGTCGAAGTCCCACCAGATGGTCGGCGCGACCGCGAACGCCTCGGGGTCGGTCCGGTCGCTGACCGAGACCGACTCGCCGTTCAGGCGGGTGCCCTCCGGTCCCGCCACGAACCGGTCGCCGAGCGCGGGACAGTCGTTGACCGCCGCGACCGGGTCGCCGTCCCGGACCGCCGCGACGCTGGTCGTCCAGACCGGAACGTCCCGGACGTAGTTGTTCGTCCCGTCGATGGGGTCGATTATCCACGCGTCGCCCTCGTCGGGCACCGCCTTGAGTTCGTCCTCCTCCTCGCCCACGATGGCGTCGTCGGGGTACTCCTCGGTGACGACCTCGATGACCCGGCGCTGGGCCGCCCGGTCGGCCTCGGTGACCACGTCGGTCTTGCCCGTCTTCGTCTCCACGTCGATGCCGCTTCGGAACCCCTCGGCGGCGACTTCGGCCCCGGCCCGCGCCGCGCGCTCGGCGACCGCGAGGCGGTCTACTGCGTCGGTCATGATTTCAGCAGTGGGGGTTCGACGGAAAAGGAGTGTCGGTTTGGAGAGGCGATGGGACGCTCGCCGAGTCGAGCGCGGCGGGTCGAGCGTGGCGCGCCGGGAGTCGAAACGCAGACTATTAAAGCGACTCGGACCAATTCCCGACCGCGTGCGAGGGTAGCCAAGCCAGGCCAACGGCGGCGGACTCAAGATCCGCTCCCGTAGGGGTCCAAGGGTTCGAATCCCTTCCCTCGCATCGCAGGCGTGGCTCTGCCACGTTGAAACGCGCGGCACCGCCGCGCCAAGATGCAACAGGGAGGGTTCGAATCAGGCGAGTCGTCGCCCGGACCGGCGCTGGGGTGGCGCGTCGCGCCACCCCAGCGCCGCACGCCCGGACCGTCTCGACGTGGTTCGAATCCCTTCCCTCGCACTCAATAGCGTGGGTTTCCCACGTAGCGTGGCTCTGCCACGTCACAAACGAGTGCTGGAAGACCGCTTCGGAGCGTTCTTCCCTCGCATATCTCCGGCCGACCGATGCTCCGAACAGCGACCGCTCTCCCCTCGTCCGGTTCGAGGGGACTGTTCGGCTGATCCTTTTAATCGCGTTTGATATGTAATGGTGTGTGCTTTTGAGTGGGGTAGCCTTAGCGTAAGTAGATGGAACGTAACGACGGAATCGAGTTCGTCGTACTCGCGACGACGGTGCAGGTGACACTCGGGTCGGTCGGCGGCCCGCGACCCGCTCCGGGCGGGGTGTCCGGTCTGCCATGACGAACGCGACCGACAGGAGCGGTGCCGACTTCGTTCGCGAATTGGACCGAGAGGAATCACCGAGCGAAGCGGTCTACACCGTGGTCGCCGCGGTGAGCAACTGCCTACCGACCGACCTCGAACCGCTGGCCGACCGAATCGACCCGGACGCCCTCGATTCGCTCTTCGGCCAGCGGTCGGCCTCGGCGAGCGCGCAGATCGAGTTCGACTACGCCGGGTACGAGGTCACGGTGACGCCCGAGGCGGTCCTGCTTCGGGAGCGCGACGGCGGGCGTCGCTGACCCGCGGTCAGTCGTCGGCGGGCGCGCCGGTCGGTCCCTCGGTGAGGTCGCCGTCCCGCCACGTCCCGCGCCGGAACCAGGCGAGCGCGAGGAGCCCGCCGACGACGTTCGAGACGAGGAACGCGACCCAGATGCCCTCCTCGCCGATCTCGTGGGCGCCGAACCACGCGACCGGCAGGCGGACGACCCCGAGCATGAATATCGAGAGGGCGGCCGCGGTCAGGGTCTTGCCCGCGCCGCGGAACCCGCCGGTGTAGGCGCGCATCACCCCGATGAAGCCGAACGACGGCGCGACGTACCGGAGGAAGGTCGCGCCGACATCGACCACCTCGGGGTCCTCGGTGAACACCGCGACGATGGGGTCGGCCGCGAGCCAGATGACCACGCCCATCGCCGTGAGGACGACGAACATCACCTTCGCGCCGAAGTGGTTGGTCGCCGCCGCGCGGTCGGGCTTGCCCGCGCCGATGTTCTGGCCCGACATGGTCTCGACGCCCCGGGCGACCGCGATGGCGGGCAGGAAGATGACCGAGAACACGCGGGTGCCGACGCCGTAGGCCGCGACAACGGTGGTCGGGAACAGCGCGACCACGTACAGGAGGAGGTTGACCGACAGCGCCCGGCCGGTCCCCTCGACCGAGGCCGGGACCCCGATGCGGAGTATCTTCCGGAGGTACTGGAAGTCGGGGCGCATGTCCTCGATTCGAATCCGCACGCCCCGCGACCCCCGGAGCATGATTCCGAGTCCGACCGCCATCGCCAGCGCCCGCGAGGCGATGGTGGCGACCGCCGCGCCCTGGATGCCGCGCTCGGCGAACGGCCCCCACCCGAAGATGAGGAAGGGGTCGAGCGCGACGTTGAGGGCCACGGTCCCGGCCATCACCAGCATCGGAGTCACCGTGTCGCCGTAGCCCCGCATCAGCGCGACGAACACGAAGAACCCGAACATGAACACGATGCCGAGCGAGATGACCTGCATGTACGCCTTCGCGCCGGGGAGCACCTCCGGCGACGCCCCGAGCAGCGCGAGGAAGTCGCCGACGAGGAAGTAGCCCACGACGCCCAGCACGAGCGACGCGAGGATGGAGAACGTCACGGTCTGGGACGCGGCGTACTCGGCCTGTCGCTCCTCGCCCGCGCCGACGTGCTGGGCGACCAGGACCGACCCGGCCACCGACAGCCCCATCCCGAGCGAGATGAGCAGGAACACCATCGGGAACGCGAAGCTGATGGCCGCCAGCGACTCGGTGCTGTACTGGCCGAGCCAGAACGTGTCGGCGAGGTTGTAGGCGGTCTGGAGCAGGTTCGTGACGACGATGGGAAGCGAGAGGTAGAACAGCGGCCACCCGATTGCCCCGTCGGTCAGGTCGAGTTCCGACTGGTCCTTGAACGCACCGCCGAGTCGCTCACGGAGGCTCATCGGTCGTCCTCCCGGTCGCCGGTGGTCTCGTCGGCGATGCACTCCGTCACGCCCGAAACTAACTGACCGGTCAGTCAAAAGGCTTCGGAAGCCGGGTCGAGCGGTTCCGCCACCCGAACGTTAACGTTCGGAGGCTGTCATCGAGGTAGCCTTTACCGTTTTCGGTGGGTGTCGTGACAGAGTGACCGAGGGAGACGCGAAAGCGAACGCCCAGAAAGCCCCCGCCCGCTCGCTACCCACCGCCGCAGAAGGCAGACCCTCGACCACCCAGAAAGCCCCCGCCCGCTCGCTACCCACCGCCACAGAAGGCAGACCCTCGACCACCCAGAAAGCCCCCGCCCGCTCGCGGTCGCTCCGGCGGATATTCGCGGCTCTCCGCAACGCCCGCCGCGAATAGAGCCGCCGGAGACGACTGAAGTGAACGCGAGCGGGCGGCCCCTTTCAATCCCACCCCGTGGAATGTGTCGCCGGGCGATTCCCAGTGGATGGTTCACCGGCCGTTTCCGTGGACTGTCTCACCGGGCGACACCTCCCGGAACACCTCCCGAACCGACACCACATTCAAGGCGTTCGCCTCCGAACCCCGCGTGGTGAAGCAGTACCCCGAGATTCCGCGCGCCGAGGAGGCACCCGACCTGTTCGAGGGCGGCCACCTCTGGCTACAGGAGAAGATAGACGGCGCGCACCTCCGCTTTCAGCTTCGGGAGTCGGGACTCCTCCGGTTCGGCGACCGGACCCGGGTCTTCGGCGAGGAGGTGCCCGGGCCGTACCGCCACGCCGCGCGTCACGTCCGGGAGAACCTCGACCGGGCGGCCCTGCGGGAGGCGGTCTCCGAACCCGAGGGGTTCGTCTTCTTCGGCGAGGCGACCCACGCCCACCGAATCGAGTACGACTGGGACCGGATGCCCTCGTTCCTCGGGTTCGACGTGTGGTCGGCGCGCAAGGAGGCGTTCCTCCCGCCGGACGCGGTCGAGAAGATACACCGGCGACTCGGCCTGCACCCCGTCGATACCTTCGAGAAGGAGGTCCGGGCGACCGACTTCGACCCGGGGAGCTACGAGATTCCGACCTCGGAGTGGTACGACGGCCCCGCCGCCGGGGTCGTCGTCCGGAACAAGACCGGCGGGCGCGCCCAGATTCCCAATCCGGCTGTTCCGGACGCCGACGGGGCCGACCCGGTCGACACCGCCGAGACCGACCCAATCGACGCCGACCCCGACGCGCTCGCCGAGGAGTACGCGACCGACGAGCGGTTCGAGGCGGTCGCGAGCGCCCTGCGCGAGTCCGACCGCCCGGTCACGTTCGACGCGGTCTACGACCGGGTCGTCGAGCGCATCTTCCGTGAGGAACACGCGCGACTCTTCGAGGACCGCGCCGACCTCGACGTTCGGGCGTTCAAGTCGGCGGTCGCGGCCCGGACCCAGGAGTACCTCGGCGGCTAGCCCTCGAACAGCCGAACCGGTTCGGCGTCGGCGGCCTCGAAGCGCTCCGCGAGCGCGGGGACGCGCTCGCGGAGTTCCGCGGGCGCGTGGGAATCGGACCCGACCACGAACTCGACGCCGCGCTCGCGCAGGGCGTCGAACAGGTCGGACGCGGGGTGAAACTCGCCGTAGTCGCCCAGCGCGCGCCCGGCGTTGACTTCGGGCACCGTGGGCGAGCGCGCGAACGCGTCGGCGACCATCTCGCGGTGGTCGGCCGTGGTGTAGCCCCGGAGTTCGGGGGTCCGCTCGACGAGGTCGACGTGGGCGGCGATTTCGAACAGTTCCGACTCGGCGAGGCTCACGAGCGACTCGTAGTATCGCTCGACGATTGCGCGACGCTCGACCGGAGAGCGGTCGGCGAACTCCGCGCTACTCTGGACGTTCTCGCCGTCGACGTGGTGGACGCTCCCGAGCGCGTAGTCGAAGTCGGCCTCGTCGAGGAAGTCGGCGATGGCGGCCTCGTCGCGCGGGTCGTAGTCGAGTTCGACCGCGTCGTAGACCGTCAGGTCGAACCGCTCGCGGAGCGTCTCGATGGCCTCGCGCCGGAGGGGGTAGGTCCGGTCGAGGTTGAAGCCGTACTCGCGCTTGGCTCGTCGCATCCGCTCGCGGTCGGCGACGTTGCAGTGGTCTGCGAACCCGACCGCCTCCAGTCCGGCGTCGGCGGCCGCCCGGACCATCCCCGGCATGACCGACCCGTCGGAGTAGTTCGAGTGAACGTGATAATCGTGAGTGACGGGCACGCGAGAACGTTGGGGCTCGGACGGCGTAGCTATTGGGGTTCGGAAATCTGACGCCCTGCTCACCCGTCGCTCACGAACTGCTCGCCGAAGTGGTTGAACGGCTGGGCGGTCTCGCGCGTGACCATCTCGACGCGCTCGGGGTCGAGACCGAGGTCGGTCAGGGCCCCGATTCGCTCCTCGATTTCGGTCTGGGACCGGCCGATGACCTCGACGGTGACGTTGCCCTCGCCCGCGAGCAGTTCCCGGACCCGAACCACGCCGTCGACCTCGGTCGCGGCGTCGGCGACGCGGCGCTGGTCGTCGAACGGAACCGTCCCGACGACCACGACGTGGTGGCTCATCCCCGCCGTCTGGTAGTCGACCGAGGGGTGGTAGCCGGTGATGACTCCCCGGTCCTCCAGTCGCTTGATGCGGTTGCCGACCGTGCTTGACGCCACGTCGACCTGCTCGGCGATGGCCGAAGTGGTGTTGTTCCGGGCGTTCTCCTGGAGCAGGTAGAGGATGCCTTTGTCGATGTGGTCGATGCTATCTTCGCTCATGGAAGATGGGGAACTAGTCGGGACACGCGACAATCAGGTTTGTGCCCCCTGACGGACGGTCGTGGCGTCCGACCCGCGGTCTCGGGTCCCGCGAATCAGTGGCCCGAGGTGACGTGGAGGCCCGCGATGCCGACCACGATGACGCCGACGAAGGCGACCCGCGAGAGGTCGGCGGGTTCCTCGAACAGGACGATGCCGAGCGTGGCGGTCCCCACCGCGCCGATGCCGGTCCAGACCGCGTAGGCCGTCCCGACCGGGAGGTCCTCGACCGCCCGCGCGAGCAACACCATGCTGACGACGAGCGCGACGACCGTCGCCGCGGTCGCTCTGGGGTTCGTCAGGCCGTCGGAGTACTTCAGGCCGATGGCCCACGCCACCTCGAACAGCCCCGCGACGACCAGCGTTGTCCACGACATGTCCCGGGTTTGGGTCCTCGCGGGTCTATAGGTTGTCGTTCGGAATGAGTTGCAGGGTCGTGTTTTCACCCTCTGCGTGCAGGTGAACCAGTCTACGCGGGTGGGATTGAAAGGGGCCGCCCGGTCGCGGCCGTAGGCCGTGGTCGTCTCCGCGGGCGACTATTCTCGCGCGGGCCGTGTCCTCGCGAGCGAAGCGAGTGAGGGCTCGTCGGACCGCAGGTCCGACGGTGCGGAGAGCGCGAGAATATCCCGCGGAGCGACCGCGAGCGGGCGGGGGCTTTCGAAGCGGCCTCGTTCACTGACTCTACAATTCGTCGCGAGCGGGCGGGGGCTTTCTGGAACCGGTTTTCGGCAGTACTCCTACAAACCCTTTCTCCGAGCCTACCACGTCGTCCGGAGCAGTTACCCGCCTCCGGCCCGAATCCCCGGTATGGACGACCACACCCGAGACCCGATGGTCGGCCCGCCGACGGGCGACCCGACCGGGTGGCTCCCCGAGCGGGGGATGTGGGAGCACGGGACCCTCCGGCGCGCGGTCATCCACGGCGTCGCGCTCTACAACTCCGGCGAGTACCACGAGTCCCACGACTGCTTCGAGGACGAGTGGTACAACTACGGGTCGGGGACCACCGAGAGCGCGTTCCTCCACGGGATGGTGCAGGTCGCGGCGGGCGCGTACAAGCACTTCGACTTCGAGGACGACGGCGGGATGGAGAGCCTGTTCCGGACCGCGCTCCGATACCTCCGGGACGTGCCCGACGACTTCTACGGCGTGGACCTGCCCGACGTGCGCGCGACCATGACCGACGCGCTGGCGGACCCGACGGCCCTCCACGGCTGGCGGATTTCGCTCGACGGCGAACTCCCGAAGGCTCGCATAGAGGACTACGAGTACGCCGAGCGACTCGACTGACCGGCTCGCGAGACTCGACCGACCGCGTCGGGGCGGTCGGTGCGGTCCGAGTCATCCCGACGGACCTGCCGCGACTCAATTGAAATCGACAACTTATATAGTTTGCTCGTCCACGTTCGGGATGGAGCGGTCCCCGCGAACTCGGGTTCCGGAACGGAGGCTCTCACATGACGACGACCGAACGCCAATACGAGATGGTACCGACCACCGGCCCGCACAGCCCCGAGCGTGACGCTCCGCTCGACGCCGTCTTCGACGCGGTAGGCGACCGGGAGTGTCGGACCCTCCTCCGGCATCTCGCCGAGACCGACGGCGGTCCGGTCGCCGTCGAGGACCTCGCCGAGCGACTCGCCGAAAGCGACGCCACCGGTCGAACGACCGCTCGGCTCCACCACACCCTCCTGCCGAAGCTCGCCGACGCCGGGTTCCTCGACTACGACGCCGACGACCGGACGGTCCGGTACCGGTCGGACCGCCGCCTCGAAGCCGTGCTCTCGACCCTCGACCGCGGGGTCGAGGAGTCGCCGGTCTCGCTCGACGCGCTTCTGGACGCCCTCTCGGCGTTCCGCCGTCGCCGCGCGCTCGTGACGCTGTTGACCCACGGCGACCTCCCGCTCGCCGACCTCGCCGACGAGGTCGCGGTCGGCGAGTACGACCGGCCCCTCCCGGAGATCGACGCCGAGACCGTACTGGAGGTCTACCTCTCGCTGTACCACACCCACGTCCCGAAGCTCGCCGACGCGGGCCTCGTCGAGTACGACCAGCAGGGCGACTTCGTGGCCCTGACCGACGCCGCCGCCGCGGTCGAACCCCGCGTCCGGGCGCTGTGCGACCACGGCGAGTAGTCGGCGGGGGTGTGCGAGAACGAGCGTCGGTGGAGTGTGCGAGACGGACCCACCGCTCGCCGCGGGACCGCGACGCGGTCCCGCGGCGAGCCATCGATTCGAAACGCTCAAGGCCGAACATTTCCTGAACTGTGGCAGATGCGAATCGAACAGCTAGGCGCGGGCACGCCGGAGATAGCCGTGGTCGCCGCGATTCACGGCGACGAGCCCTGCGGTCTCCGCGCGGTCGAGGCGCTACTCGCCGACCCGCCCGAGGTCGAGCGCCCCGTGAAGCTCGTCGTCGCCAATGAGGAGGCGCTCGAACGCGGCGTGCGCTACGTCGACGAGGACCTCAACCGCGCGTTCCCGGGCGACCCGGACGCCGACACCCACGAGGGGCGACTCGCCGCCGACCTCGCGCGCGAGGTCCGGGACTGCACCACGCTGGCGCTACACTCCACCCAGTCGTACGGCGAACCGTTCGCGGTCACCGACACGGTCGGCGCGGTGGCCCGGACCGTCTGTCCACACCTCCCCGTCTCGGTGCTGGTGGACACCCAGAACGAGACCGACGGACGGCTCATCGAGTACCCACACACCGTCGAGGTCGAGTGCGGCTATCAGGGCTCGGAGGCGGCCGCCGAGAACGCCGTGGAGTTGACCCGCGGCTTCCTGCGGGCGACCGGCGCGCTCCCGGCCGAGGAGGTCCCGGCGGCCGACCGCGACGAGGTGGCGGTGTTCCGTCTGGGCCGCAAGATTCCCAAGGAACCCGCCGGCGAGTACCGGGTGCTCGCCGAGAACTTCGAGCGCGTCGACGCGGGCGAGTCGTTCGCGGCGGCCGACGACCGCGAGGTGGTCGCCGACGAACCGTTCTACCCCGTCCTGCTGTCGGCGTACGGCTACGAGTCCATCTTCGGCTACCGGAGCGAGCGCGTCGGCGTGCTGGACGCGTAACCGGCGGCTCTCGACGAGTCGCGCTCGGTGACACCGTCCACCGAGAACCGGCCGTTGTCACCTTCGGCCCGGGGTCGCCCGGGGAACCGAACTCCTCTGATGGAACCGGAAGGGACCGCCCGCTCGCGAGCCTTCGGACCGCGAGCGGGCGGGGGTTCTCGAAGAAGACACGGCACCGAACCGCAACGACGTAGCCACTACTGAAGGGTCGAGAACCGCGGGAAGGAGGAAGTCGGTTACTCCTCGTCGGTCTGCTCGTCGGTGTCGTCGGCGAGCAGTTCGAACTCGCCGAGGTACTCCTCGATCTCGTCGTTGGTGAGTTCGAGGAACGACTCGGTCTCGGCGTCGATTGTGGCCACGCCGACGCCCTCGGGGCTGAGTTCGTCGTCGTTGACCGTCGCGAGCGCGCGGAGCGCGAGCTCGATACCGCCGTCGAGGTCGGCACCCTCGTTGTAGTTCTCTTCGAGGTAGTCCTGAATCTCGCCGCGGTCGGCACCGACCGCCAGCGCCTTCCACTCGTAGGGCGTCCCGGAGGGGTCGGTCTCGTAGAGGCGGGGTTCGCCGTTCTCGATGCCGCCGATGATGAGCGCGACGCCGAACGGACGCGCGCCCCCGACCTGCGTGTACTGCTGGATGTGGTCGGTGACCTCCTTGGTCAGCGTCTCGACGCCGATGGCCTCGCCGTAGCGCAGGCGGTTGACCTGCGCCTGCCGCCGGGCGAAGTCGATGAGCTGGCGGGCGTCGGCGACGTGGCCCGCCGAGGCGATGCCGATGTGGTCGTCGGCCTTGTGAATCTTCTCCACGCTCGTCCGCTCCATGAGTTCCGAACGGATGCGCTTGTCCACGGCCAGCACGACGCCGCCTTCCGTGCGGACGCCGATGCTCGCCGTGCCGCGCTTGACGGCCTCGCGGGCGTACTCGACCTGATAGAGCCGTCCGTCCGGGGAGAAGATGGTAATCCCACGGTCGTAGGCCTGCTGTTGGGCTTGTCCCTGCATAGTGGTATCACTCGAAATCGAGTTCCGTCGCGCCCGCGAACGCGCCGTCGGTCGGCACGTCGAGGCGATTGCCTCGGACGACTGCCGACCGCTGAGCGTCCCCGAACACGACTTTTCTCTCGTCCCGAAATTCGGCCGCTCGTCGTAAATACTTTTCTTCACAGGCACGGACCGTACCGCTTATACCTGCGACGAACAGGCCCACGGGGTCGCGGTTAACCTCGTCGATGCAGGCAAGCGCCGCTCGCGCCTCCTCGGCGTGACCTCGGCGCGCTCGCACGATGGCCTCGCCGGTCCCCTCGGAGAAGTCGAATCGCAGGACCTTCAGGTCGGCGTCGGCGCTTCCCGCGTCGCCCAGCAGATTCTGGGCGGAGAACCAGACGCTGCGCTGGAAGTCCCGGCGGTCGAAGTCGGCGTCGGGCCACGCTTCGAGGACGACCGCGAGGTAGCGCCACCGGGGCTGGAGATGCTTCGGGAGGTGTTTCATGGGAGTCGTTGGCGAGGATTGGACGGCCCGGGGCTTGAATGGTGGGAAGTCCCGCGCTCGCGTCACACGACCGTCTGACGAACCTATATGTGTTCGCTGTTCGGAAGGTCTCGCAGATGCATCTGGACCACCTCGACATGGAGGAAATCACCATCGAACTCGGCGAGGAGGAACTCGAACGGCTGGACGACGTGGCGTTCGCGGAGTACCGGGACAACCGCGAGACCGCGATACGGGACATGCTGGACGAGTGGCTGAAGGAGCGCAAGGGGTGAGCCGCTACTCGGGACTCCGCTCGGCCACCAACACGCCCACCTGCTCGTGGACGCGCTCGACCGCGGTCAGCGAGAACCCGGCGTCCGTCATCACGTCGGCCAGATGGCCCACCGTCGAGGGGTCGTCGACCTCGGGGCTGTAGAAGGGTTCGTCAGGGTCCGGTTCGCCGAAGAACATCACGTCGCCGAGCACGAACCTCCGCGGCCCCAGCTCGGCGATTACCTCGATGGCTTCGCGCTTCTCCTCGTCGCTGAGGTGGTGCATCGCGAAGTTCGAGACGACGATGTCGGCCGACGCGACGTTCGGCTCTCGGAAACGGCCCTCGCCGAACTCGACGTTCTCGATGCCCTGCTCCGCCGCTTTCTCCCGGGCGCGCTCCATCATCCCCTCGCTGATGTCGCGGCCGACGACGCGCCCGGCGTCGTCGGCCAGTGCCAGCGCGATAGCTCCCGTGCCGGTCCCGAGGTCGACCACGGTGTCGTCCGAGTCGGGGTCGGCGTGCTCGACGACCAGCGACACGCAGGCGCGGTACTCCTCGGTGTCGTTCTGGCTGTCGTCGTACTCGCCCGCCACCTCGTCGAATCGGTCAGCGTGGTCCTGAAGGCTCTTCTTCATACCTGCCGCGTTCGACCCCCGGCGCTATGAAATCGTCGGACATGCGCTCGCGGTTGCGCTCGGCGAGTCGTCCCCACTCGCGCAGGCCCTCTCGAATCCCCTCGGCGGAGAACCCCACCGCCTCCCCCACCGCGGCGAGTTCGCGGGGCGCGCGCAACTGGAGGTGCGAGCGGGGGTTCGCGCTCACGACGTAGGGCGCGTCGTACTTCTCGACCAGCTCGCGGAGCTTTCGGAGGTCCTGCAGAGCCTGCACCCGCGGGCCGCCGTCGTCGCGGAGGACCCGCGAGAGGTCGAACTCCACGCGCACGTCGTGGTCGACCGCGGCCTTCGCCAGCACATGGTTGAAGTCCCCTCGCCCGCGCATGGGGTGGGCGAGCACGTCCACGCGGTCGGACTCGACCGCGAAGCGGTTGAGCGCGTTCGTCCCGCCGTGGATTCCCAGAATCGTACACTTTGGTCGGTAGTTGCCGACGTGACCGCTGGCCTGCTCGGGACCCTCCGCCCGTATCTCGACGCCCTCGACAACGTCCACGCCGTACTCGTCGGCGACCGTCTCGGCGTCGTAGTCGGCGAGCGCGTCGCTGTGGTTGCGCACGACCACGCCGTCGAAGCCGTAGTCGGCGGCGGTGGCGGCCGTGCGCGCGACGGTGCTGTCGGCGTCGGGGTGGGCGTGGACGCCCTCGTAGAGTTGCATGGACGAACGTCTCTCGTTCTGAGCATCTCCTCCGAACGGTTTCTATCTGTTCCTTTGCCGTACCAGATACTCACGCGTCTGATACTTTCGCCAAGAGTCCTTGTAGGATGACGAATGAAAGCGGGGCGTGACCGACCGCGACCCCACCGATAGCGACAACTGGTCCAACGACCGACTGGAGACGGCCTACAAGGAGTCTCGTGCCGTCCTTCAGGCCCAGCAACGAGCTATCGGCGACATCGACGACAAGGCGACCCGCGCAGTTCGGATATCCGTTCTCCTCCTGGGGGGTCTCATCTCTGCGTGGCGGTTCGCAGGCCCCGTATTCGACGCTTGGTTGGCTCTGTGGGGTGGAATTTCACTTTTCTTCTCCCTGCTATTCGGCGTCGCTACGTATCACGAATCGAAGCTGATACTCGGCCCTACCGAAGAGTATCTCGACGACCTCAACTATCGACCGGAGCGCCTCCGAAACGGTTGGGAAGCGGATATCGTCGACTCGTACAGCGGTTTCATCGAGGCGAACGCGGGGGACATCGAATTCAACGCAGACCTCCTCGGACAGCAGGTCTTCCTTCTCGAAGGACTGTTGTTGTTCGGACTCGCTATCGTATTTTAACCCCGAAACGTTTTATCAGATACCGGCCAAGTGATGCGATATGAGCCGACAGTCGCGGGCCGAACTGGAGCGAAAAGGCCAGCGGAGCAACAAAGGTGCCGCGCTCCTCACGAAGTTGTTCCGACGCAATACGAGCGATTCCGACGACGAACAGTAGTTCTCGCTACCGAGTCGAAACACGATTCCCTCCATGTAGGTAGTGCTCGGTGTGCCCTGTGGGAGTATCCCGGAATTCAACGAGGACCACTTCGACGGGGGGATCGGCTTCTAGAACTGATACCGTCGGTCGTCGTTCTGCTGGGCCTGCGGGAACTGCTGGCCGCCGCCGGTCATCTCCTCGTAGGTCATCCCCGAGAGGAATTCGTCGTAGGTCGCGTCGAACTCGCTGCGGAGGTGGAAGTCGAGGTTCCCGGTCTCGACCGCAGTCTGGAACAGCATGTGGACCGCCCGCCGGAGGAGTTCGTCGGTCCCGTCGGGGTCGAACGCGGCGTTGAGCATCGCGAGTTCGTTGCGCGTCTCGCGGTCGAGGCTCACTGCGAGTTCGTCGCCGAGGTCGGCGTACTCGGCCTCGACCTCGTCCTGTAGGTCGTCGAGACTCATGCCCGAACCGTCGGGCGCGGGCGGGAAACCCCTTTCGACCCGGCGCGTCGCGCCCGCCGCGGCGGGCGCGACGCGCCGACCCACCGGAACCCACCCGCCACGAATCTTCAAGTACTCGGGCGTGGTCCCTTGGGATACCATGAAACCGAACGTCGGCGGGTCCGACGAGGAGTTCCGCGTCTCGGTCGGGCCGCTCCTGCTGTTGGTCGCGGCCGCGTCGAACCGAGGGCTGATTCGGCTCCACCCCGCGCTCGAAGCGGCCGCGGCCGCTGTCGGCGCGATACTCACCGTCACCGGACTGACGCGGCGGTGTCCCGCGAACACCGCGCTCGGCCGGGACACGTCCGACTCGGGGCTGTCCGAGGAGGCCCGAACCGCCCGCGAGCGGGCGGTTCAGTGACTGCGAACGGCCGGAACCGACCGGAGCGCGAACGACTCGAAGCGCGAACGACTCGAAGCGAGAACGACCGGAACGCGAACGACCGAGACCGGGCCGCCGCGTCGGCGCGCCGACGCGGCGGCCCGAACCACGCTTCCTTTATCCGGGCCGTCCCTACCCAGCGCCGATGAGCGACGGACCCGAGACCGACTGGTCGCTACCCGACGACCTCCCGGCGGTCCGCGAGGCCCTGACCTCGTGGTACGCCGAGGACCACCGGTCGTTCCCGTGGCGCGAGACCGCCGACGCCTACGAGATTCTGGTCTCGGAGGTCATGAGCCAGCAGACCCAGCTCGGCAGGGTCGTCGAGGCCTGGGAGGCCTTTCTGGACGAGTGGCCCGCGCCCGAGGCCCTCGCGGCGGCCGACCGCGCCGACGTGGTCGGCTTCTGGACGAGCCACAGCCTCGGCTACAACAACCGCGCGAAGTACCTCCACGAGGCCGCCGAGCAGGTCGTCGAGGAGTACGACGGCGAGTTCCCCGAGACGCCCGACGAGCTACAGAATCTGATGGGCGTCGGCCCCTACACCGCCAACGCGGTCGCCTCCTTCGCGTTCGACAACGGCGACGCCGTGGTCGACACCAACGTCAAGCGCGTGCTCCACCGCGCCTTCGACGTTCCCGACGACGATTCGGCGTTCGAGGCCGCCGCGAACGACCTCATGCCCGACGGCGAGTCCAGAATCTGGAACAACGCCATCATGGAACTCGGGGGCGTCGCCTGCGAGCAGTCGCCCAAGTGCGACTCGGCGGGGTGTCCGTGGCGCGAGTGGTGTCACGCCTACGAGACCGGCGACTTCACCGCGCCCGACGTGCCGACTCAGCCGAGTTTCGAGGGCAGCAGGCGGCAGTTCCGGGGGCGCGTGATTGCGACCCTGAAGGAGTACGACGAACTCCCGCTGTCGAAGCTCGGGCCGCGCGTCCGGGTTGACTACGCTCCCGAGGGCGAGTACGGCAGGGAGTGGCTCCGCGGGATTCTGGACGACCTCGAACGCGACGGACTGGTGGAGGTCGTCGAGAACGAGACGGACGCGAACGGCGGCGAGGCGGTCGCGCGACTCCGAAAGTAGCCCAGAATGCTCACCCACAGATTATTATGCTGACTTCGCGTACCGTCGCGTACGATGACCGACGACACGCCCTCGTCGCGTCGCTCGACTCCCGACGGCGGGAGCGAACCGCGTGACGTGAACGAGGCCGTCGCGGAGGAGTGGGTCGAGGAGACCACGCCGTTCGAACGCGTCTACGAGATAGTCCATCGGACCTACGAGCCCGAATCGGCCGACCGCATCGCCGACCGCGCTCGCGTGTCGGCGACCACGGCGCGAAAGCACCTGCGGACGCTCGTCGACTCGGGCGAGGTCGCGACGACCGAGGACGGGGCGACGACCCGCTACCGCCGGTCGGAGACCGCCATCGTCACCGAACACGCCCAATCGCTCCTCTCGGAGCTCACGCCCGAGGAGATCGCGTCCGGAATCGCCGACATGAAGGCCTCTATCCGGGAGTGGCGCGAGGAGTACGGCGTCGAGTCGCCCGAGGAGTTCGCCCGCGAACTCGACGTTGCCGACGCCGACGACGAACGCGGGGCGGTTCTGACCGAGTGGCAGACGACGCGGCGGAACCTCGCGCTCGCGCAGGCGGCGGTCGCCATCAGCGACGCCCACCAGAGCGGCCACCTCACCGGCACGGATACGGACGACGACGGGAACGGGGACACCTCCGTCGTGGTATGACCGAGGACGAAGACACCCGGCGCGGCCGGTCGAGCGAGAATCCGGAGGTGTTCGGTCCCATCGACGCCGGGGCGTTGCGTGAGATTCGAGACCTCGCCGCCGAGGCGGAACCGCTGGTCGAGGCGGCGTCGCTGGACGACTCTCTGAACCCCCAGACGCTCTCCATCGAGCTTGCGGACGGCGTCGGCGACGCGTCGGCCGCCCGGTTGGACGTGCGCTGGAGTCTGACCGGCAACTACGCCGTTCACTACACAGACGACCGGGGCAGGGACTTCCGGTTCGACCGCCACCCGAAGCCCGACGCGCCGACTCGGCACTTCCATCCGCCGCCGGACGCCCCGAGTCGCCCCGTCGAACAGTCGTGCATCACCGTCTCCGAGGTCGGCCTCGTCACGCGAGCGGCGCTCCAGCGATGGCGGTACGCCTACGAAAACGGGACGTTCGAGGGCGTCAACGACGCCGAGAACCCGCCGTAACGCAGTGCGATACTTCCGGTCGAGCGCCCCGGGCCGATAGCTGAAACGCGCGCTTCACCCTACAGAAGACGTTTACAATCCCGCGTCGATTTCCGACCCATGACCCTCCGACGACGCGAGACGCTCGCGCTGACCGGCGCGTTCCTCGCCGGTCTCGCGGGTTGCGCGGGAAGCGACCCCGGCACCGGAACCGACGACCCGACCACCGGCGAGACCACGACCACCGAACCGACGACCACCGAAACCACGACCGAGGAGACGACCGAAGGAGACGAAACGACCACCGAGGAGGACCCCGATTTCGAGGACCTCGACGCGCCGCCGTTCCCCGAGATAGACCCGACGACCGACCCCGAAATCGCGGAGGACCTGCTGGCCGACCAGATACGGGGCAACGTCGGGTTCGCGCTCGACCTGCTCGCGGTCCTGCGCGAGCGCGAGGGCGGGACCCTCTTCGCCTCGCCGTACAGCGTCTCGGTCGCGCTGGCGATGACCTACGCTGGCGCTCGCGGCGGGACCGCCGACGAGATGGCCGACGCGCTCCGATACGTCCTCGACGGCGAGAATCTCCACGCCGCGTTCGGGTCGCTGGAGGCGGAGTTCGAGCGACGCAACGAGGACGGGCAGGAGGCGAGCGGGCCGACCGGGACCGAGGACGAAGACGAGGACGCGGGTCCGGCGTTCGAGCTCTCGACCGCGAACGCGGTGTGGGGTCAGGACGGCTACCCCTTCCGCGAGGACTTCCTCGACCTGCTGGAGGCCTACTACGGCGCGGGGACGAACCTCGTGGACTTCGCGGGCGACCCCGAGGCCGCCCGCGAGGAGATAAACGACTGGGTGGCCGAGCGGACCGACGACCGCATCGAGGACCTGCTTCCCCGGAAATCCGTCGACGAAACCACCCGGCTCGTGCTGACGAACGCGGTCTACTTCGGCGCGCGCTGGAAGTTCCCATTCGACGAGGACGCCACCGAGCCCCGGGAGTTCACCGCGCTCGACGGGACGACCGCGGAGGTGTCGATGATGACCCACTCCGACTCCATCAAGTTCCAGCACGCCGAAATCGAGGGCCACCACTTCGTCGAACTCCCCTATGCCAACGGCGAGACCAGCATGGTGGTCGTCGTGCCCGCAGAAGGCGAGTTCGAGGCGTTCGAGGAGGCGTTCACGGTCGACCGACTCGCGATCATGCTCGACGAA
Source organism: Halorussus salilacus (assembly GCF_024138125.1). Lineage (NCBI taxonomy): Archaea > Methanobacteriati > Methanobacteriota > Halobacteria > Halobacteriales > Haladaptataceae > Halorussus > Halorussus salilacus. The sequence continues at coordinate 2,735,165 of NZ_CP099993.1, read as the reverse complement.
GCCAGCACCGCGCTGGTCAACCTCACGTTCCCCAAGTTCGGCATCGAGTCGGAGTTCAGCCTCGTCGAGGCGATGGAGGACCTCGGGATGGAGGAGGCGTTCGGTCCCGGCGCCGACTTCTCTGGCATGGCCGAGGGCGGGGAGCTGTTCGTCGACGACATCCGGCACAAGAGCTTCGTGGAGGTCGACGAACTCGGCACCGAGGCCGCGGCCGCGACCGCGGTGATCATGACCGAGAGCGCGCCACCCCGGGAGGTCGACCTGACGGTCGACAGACCGTTCCTGTTCTACATCCGCGACGAGCCGACCGAGACGCCGCTGTTCGTCGGGCGCGTGACGGAGATTCCCGAAGAATGACGGACCGCACTGCCCGCCCCTGACCCGGCGCATCGTCCGAACGTCCGTGCAAGCAAACCCTAAGAGCGAGTCGAACGCGATGCGCCCGCCGTGTACGGAGTTCGACTCGCGGGACCGATTCCGGCTACGGGGTGTCAGTTCAGGGCCAGAGCCCTCTGGCGGCCTTCGCGGAACCGACCCGTTCGAGCGCGACGACGTAGGCGGCGTCGCGCCACGCGAGACCCCGGGCCTCGACCTCGGCGCGCACGTCGTCCCACGCCGACAGCATCATCGATTCGAGTTCCTCGTTGACGCGTTCGAGCGGCCACTGCCTGCGGTTTATGTCCTGCAGCCACTCGAAGTACGAGACGGTGACCCCGCCCGCGTTCGCGAGGATGTCCGGAATCACCGGCACGTCGCGCTCGTCGAGGACGGCGTCGGCGGCCGAGGTGGTCGGACCGTTCGCTCCCTCGACCACGACGTCGGCCTCGACGTCGTTCGCGTTGTCGGCGGTGATGACGTTGCCGAGCGCGGCCGGAATCAGCACGTCGACGTCGAGTTCGAGCAGTTCCTCGTTGGTGAGCGTGTTCGGCGCGTCGTAGGTCATGACGGCCTCGGGTTCCTCCTCGTGGGAGGGAATGGCGTGGGTGTCGAGGCCGGTCGTGTCGTAGGCCGCGCCGTTCACGTCGCTGACCGCGACCACGTTCGCTCCCCAGTCGTCGAGCAGGCGCGCGGCGTTCGCCCCGACGCTCCCGAACCCCTGTACCGCGACGGTGGCGTCCTCGACCGCCCTGTCGTAGTACCGGAGGGCCTCGCGGGCGACGATGGCGACCGACCGGCCCGGGGCCTCCTCGCGGCCCTCGCTCCCGCCGATGACGGGGGGTTTGCCCGTGACGACGCCGGGGGTCGTCTCGCCCTCCTGCATCGAGTAGGCGTCCATGAACCACGCCATCGTCTGGGCGTCGGTCCCCATGTCGGGCGCGGGGATGTCGCGCTTGGGACCGATGGTGTCGCGTATCTCCTCGGCGAACCGGCGGGTGAGCCGCTCCTTCTCGGCGGTGCTGAGGTCCTTGGGGTCGACGACGACCCCGCCTTTCCCGCCCCCGAACGGCAGGTCCATCACCGCGCACTTCCACGTCATCCACATCGACAGCCCCACGCACTCCTCGGCGGTGACCTCCGGATGGAAGCGCAGGCCGCCCTTGTAGGGGCCCCGAACGTCGTCGTGCTGGGCGCGGTAGCCGGTGTACACTTCGACGCTCCCGTCGTCGCGTTCGAGCGGCACGCCGACCTCGACCACCCGGGTCGGGTGCTTGAGCCGCTCGATGACGCCGTCGTCGACGTCGACGTGCGGGGCCGCCTCCGAGAGCTGTCGGAGCGCGGTTTCGAGCGCAGACTCGGTCTCGGCGTACTCGTCGGTCTCGCCGTCGTCGAGCGTGTTGGTCGCCATGGCGTTACTCGTAGGGCATCCCGCGGTTCCGCATCGCGGTTCCGCACTCGGGGCACTCGCCCGGGTGGGTGGCGGCGCGCAGGGTCTCGCTACACCCCAGACACTCGTACTCGTAGTCGGCGTCGGGGTCGTACTCGGCGTCTCTGAGACTCATTCGGTAAAAATTGCATGGGGACGCGTCCTCATGGAATGGATTGTTGAATAGTAAACCCCGTAACCGGAGACCACGGGTTACTATTCAACGTGGGTGGGACGCGCGCGGCCCTCGAACAGCGACGCGAACAGCTTCCGCTGGATTCGCCGGACGTGGTCGTAGAACGCGGTGTGAGAGATGTCGAGCATCGCGGCCACGTCGCGGCCGGTCACGTCGCGCTGGGAGTCGAAGAACCCGGTGTGGTAGGCCATCCGGGCGACTTCGAGCTGGCGCTCGGTCAGGTCGTCGAGGAACCGGCCCGGCCGACCCCGGGTGTCGAGCGCCCGGGTCCGCTCGCGCTGGGCGACGGGTTCGGCGGCGTCGTAGGTGTTCGAGACCACCTCGTCTATCGACCGGGTCGTGACCGAGTCGGGCACGTCCACCGCGAGCGTGATTCCCTCGGGGGTCGCCCGCAGGCGGCGGACGACCGCCCCGTGGTCGGCGATGGCCGCGGTGACGAAGTCCTCGCTCGTCTGGAGGCCGACGATGCCGCCTTCGTCGGTCGCGCGGATCGGCTCGGCGTCCTCGACGCCGACGAACCCCTCGGCGGTCTCGACGGCGCGGTCGAGGGCGACGCCCTCGACCGCGGCGAAGACCAGCGTCGTCCCGTCCTCGCGGGCCACGTCACCCTCGACCTCGACCGCGCCGCCCGTCTCGTCGGCGAGCCGGGAGCAGAGCGCGCTCGGGTCCGAGATGCGGTATTCGAGTTCGACGACGGTGTCGCTGTCGAGGGCCTCCTTGCGCTGGACCGCGTTGATGGCCGAGGCGACGGTGTCGCCCAGTTCTCCCAGCACCGATTCGACCATCTCGTCGAAGGCGTCGGGGCTGTCGGCGTAGACGGTCAGCGTCCCGAGCAGGACGTCGTCGTAGACGAGCGGAATCGCCAGCACCGACTGGAGGTCTCGGGCCACCGCCTCCTTGCACCACCGGCCCGTCCGGAGGTGGTCGGCGACGTTCGAGACGAGTACCGGCTCGCGGTCGTCGGCCGCCCGGACGCTGGGCTCGCGAGACGGTGGGGACGCGGCATCCGCCGCGTCCCCACCGTCGGCGTCGAATCCCAGCGGAACGCCGTCGAGGTAGCCCCGCTCGTCGCCCGCCCACGCCCGCGGCTGGAGCGTCCGTCTCAGGGGCGTGGTGTCGCCGATCCACGCGAACGCGAACCGGTCGTCGGCGACCAGCCGCTCGCAGACCGCGGTCTCTATCTCCTCGCGGGACTCCGCGCCGACCAGCGCCTGGTCGATCTCGCGGATGAACTCGTTGATCCGATTGAGCTGGGAGAGTCGGCGGTTCTGGCGCTGGAGCGTCCGGTCGCGCTCCCGGAGTTCGGTCTCGCGCTCGACCCGGTCGAGTGCCGCCTCGGTCGTGGCGGCCACCAGTTCCGCCACCTCCTCGCCGATGGCGTCGAAGGCGTCGCCATCGGTCGCGGCCGCCACGAAGACGCCGTGGTCGCCAAGCGGGACAGCGACGTAGTCGCCCGGCAACGCGAGGAGCGTTCCGTTTTCCTCCTCCGGTCTACCGCCCGGCGTCCGCGTCTCCTCGTCGATGAACGCGCGGGCCACCACGGTGTCGCGGCCGAGCCGCAGGTCGGGCAGCGACCCGCCGGTCGAAGCCAGGTCGGCGAACTCCTCGGACGCCGCGGTCGGGGTCAGGACGTTCGCCTCGCGGTCGAACCGGTAGACCGCCGCGGCGGCCGACGGGAGGATGGCGGTCGCGTCCGAGACGACCCGGTCGGCGATGTCGTCCTTGGTCTCGGCGTAGAGCAGACCTCGGCTGGTCCGGTGGAGCTGGGTCAGCGCCTGCTCGCGCTGCTTGCGCGTGGTGATGTCCCGACAGCTGTAGAGGGTCGTTCCGCCCTGAATAGAGACCCGCCGAACGTTGACCAGCAGGGTGTGCTCGCGGCCCTCCTCGTCGGTCGCGGCGCATTCGAGGTTGGTGAGAACGCCCTCGGATTCGAGGCGCTCGCGGTCGAAGAGGTCCTCGCCCAGCAGGGCGTCGATGGTCCCCATCTCGTGTATCTCCTCGGCGGTGTAGCCGAAGATGAAGTGGACGTTCGGGCAGACGTAGGTGAACTCGCCGTCGTCGTCGGTGACCAGCACGGTGTCGGTCATGTTGTTCAGCGTCACCCGGTGGAGCTCCTCGGAGTCGCGGAGCTCCTGCTCCAGTCGGACGCGTTCGGCGACCTCTCGGCCCTCGACGACGAGGCGGTCGACCGCCTCGTCGTCGTTCGGTGAGACCGGAGAGCGAGAGGGAGACGACGACTCGGGGTCGCCGGGCGACCCCGAGTCGCCCGCGACCGGCCGGGCGGAGAACTCGAATCGGGTGTCGCCCGCATCGCCCGAGAGGGCCGCCTCGAAGTCGGCGTACTCGCCCTCCCGGGCGCGCCGGAGCGCCCGCTGGACCGCCCGCCGAGAGTCGTCGGCGTCGCTCCACGGCAGGCCCCAGAAGCGCTTCCCGAGGACGGCGTCGGCCTCGGCGTCGAGATAGCCGAGCGCGGCGTCGTTGACGCGCTCGACGGTGCCGTCGGCGTCGAGGACCGCCGCGAACTCGTCGGGCGTCGAGACGACCGCCTCGAACCCGTCGGCCTTCTCGCGGCGTCGGCGGCGCTCGCTCGCCCGCCGGACCGCCCGTCGACACCGTCTCCGAAGCTCACCGGGGTCGGCGCTCGCTGAGAGGTAGTCGTCGACGCCCGCTCCGAGCGCGTCGCTGGCGAGCGATTCGCTCCCGTCTGCCGGGACCAGCAGGAAGGGCGCGGAGACGCCCCGCGAGCCCAGGTCGGCCAGCAGTTCGAGGCCGGTTCCCGGGTCGAGGTCCTGCGCGCTGACGACGCAGTCGGTCGCGGCGTCGAGTTCGGTCGCCGCCGCCATCGCTCGCTCGGGCGTCCCGACCGCTCGCACCGAGAACGCCGCCGACGCTTCGAACGCCGGGCCGACCCGCTCGCGCCACGCGGTCGGCCCGACGAGGAGGACCGAGACGTCGGCGGCCGTTCGAGGTGACCGAGTCGTGTCCATCGTCGGTGGAGTAGTGGGCGGGCCGATAAGTGTCCGTCGTCCGCGTCCGAATCGGTTCGTCCTCCGCGAGCGCGGACGCCGTCCCCGCCGCGGGCGCGGAAGCCAGCTATTTGTGAATCGGCCTCCCACCCACCGGTATGGCGAACGGACCACGTATCGCGGCCGTCTGCGGGAGCCTGCGAGACGACAGCGTCACCCGAGTCGCGCTGGAGCGCGCACTGGATGGCGTCGAGAACGCGGGCGGGGAGGGCGACCTCCTCGACCTCCGGGACTACGACCTGCCCGCGTTCGACCCCGACGTGGACGACGAGGACGCTGGCGACGCGGCCGCGTTCGCCCGAGACGTGCGCGAGGCCGACGCCGTCATCCTCGGGACCCCGATGTACCACGGGTCGTACTCCTCGAACCTCAAGACCGCGCTCGACTACTGCGGTTTCGACGAGTTCGAGCACAAGACCGTCGGCCTGCTCGCGGTGTCGGGCGGGAAGTTCCCAATCACCGCGCTCGAACACCTCCGGTCGGTCTGCCGGGCGCTCGACGCGTGGGTCCTGCCAGATCAGGCCGCGGTCCCGCGGTCGCACTCGGCGGTCCGGGACGGCGAGTTCACCGACGAGGACCTCGAAGAGCGCGTGGTCCGACTCGGCGAGGAGATGGTGAACTACGCGAAAATCGAGCCCTCCCCGCCCACGATGGAGAGCGAGGAGAACGTCGGCGCGGTGGAGTGACCGAGAACGTCGGCGCGGTGGAGTGACCGAGAACGCCGACGCGGTGGAGTGACCGAGAACGCCGACGCGGTGGAGTGACCGAGAACGTCGGCGCGAGCCGACCGACGAGCGCGGTCGGGCGCGCCTCGCTCGCGAGGCGCGCCCGACCGCGGCCCTACCGGTTCCGCGCGTCCCTGCCGGTTCCGCAGGTTCCTTGCCCGCGGCGGCCCACGGGTCGACCATGCGCGAGACCAACCGCAAGTTCCTACTGGCGAATCGTCCCGACGGCAAGCCCGACCGCGACACCTTCGAACTGGCCGAGGAGGACGTACCCGAACCCGGACCCGGCGAGGTGCTGGTCCGGACGCGCTACCTCTCGGTCGACCCCTACATGCGGGGTCGGATGGACGCCCGGGAGTCGTACGCCGAACCGTGGGAGGTCGGCGAACCCCTCCGAGCGGGCGTGGTCGGCGAGGTCGTCGACTCGAACGGTGCCGACTTCGAGGCGGGCGACCTCGTTACCGGCAACCTCCAGTGGGCCGACTACGCGACCGCCCGGGGGAGCCAGCTTCAGCCCGTGAACCCCGACCTCGGGCCCGTCTCGACCGCGCTCGGCGTCCTCGGGATGCCGGGTCGGACCGCGTACTTCGGCACCCGCGAGGTCGCGCAGCCGAAGGCGGGCGACACCTTCGTCGTCACGGGCGCGGCGGGCGCGGTCGGGTCGGTCGCCGGGCAAATCGCGAAGCTGTCGGGCGCTCGCGTGGTCGGATTCGCGGGCTCCGATGAGAAGGTCGCGTTCCTCGAAGACGACCTCGGCTTCGACGCGGGTATCAACTACAAAGAGACCGACGACTACCGCGGCGCGCTCGACGAGGCCGCGCCCGGCGGGGTCGACAGCTACTTCGACAACGTCGGCGGCCCCATCACCGACGCGGTGTTCTCGAAGCTGAACGTCGACGCCAGGGTGGCGGTCTGCGGCCAGATATCGCTGTACAACGCCGAGGAGATTCCCACGGGACCCCGGAAGCTCCCCAAACTCATCGAGAGCCGAGCGCGCGTCGAGGGGTTCCTCGTCGGCGACTTCGCGCCCCGGTTCGAGGAGGCGACCCGGAAGCTCGCGGAGTGGGTCGAGTCGGGCGACGTGCAGTACCGCGAGACCGTCACCGAGGGACTGGAGAACGCTCCCGACGCCTTCCTCGGGCTGTTCGAGGGCGAGAACGTCGGCAAGCAGCTGGTGGCGGTCGGCGACTCCGAGGAGTAGTCCTCGCCGGACCTGCGCGGGTCCCCTCCGGACCGACGCGAGTCAGTCACGGACGAGTGGCTGCTCGGTCTGGGGTTCACCGCCGCGCCCCGGTCGGCGCGTGGGCCTCCACCGCTCCCGCGGGAAGCGACGGGTCGGAGTTGAGTCGGACGACGCCGCAGTCGAGGCAGAAGACCGTCTCGCCCGCCTCTCCGTCGACGCCGCTCGCTCCGCGACCGTCGACGGACTCCGGGGAGACGCGGAAGTGTCGCTCGACCGTGAGGTCGAGCGACCGACCGCAGTCGGAGCAGGAGGCCGCCCGCATACCGTTCCCATCGGCCGTCCGGACTTTCAGTATACGCTCCCTGTTGAGCGATAATCGGGGCGTACCGCGCCCTACTCCCGGAACCGAGAGGGGAGTCGCCGACCCGTTCCGACCATCGCGACCGAATCGGCAACAGTTTTGACGCAGGCTTGAGCGCACATCGGACATGCACAAGATAACGAACAGCGGGTGGGTCGAGGTCGTCACCGGGTGCATGTTCTCCGGGAAGACCGAGGAACTGCTCCGCAGGCTCCGGCGGGCCGAGATCGCCGGACAGGAGGTCGCGGTGTTCAAGCCCTCGCTCGACGACCGCTACGGCGAGGGGACCGTCGGCTCGCACAACGGCCGCCAGTGGGAGGCGACCGTGGTCGACCCCGACGAGGGCGTCTGGGAGATGGTCGACGAACTCAACGGCGAGCAGGTCGTCGCCATCGACGAGGCCAACTTCTTCACCGGGGAGCTGGTCGAGGTCTGCGAGTTCCTCGCCGACGACGACCGGCGGGTCATCGTCTCGGGCACCGACCAGACCTTCCGGGGCGAACCCTTCGAACCCCTGCCGCGGCTGGTCGCCCTCGCCGAGTACGTCGACAAGTATCAGGCCATCTGCGCCGAATGCGGCGAACCCGCGACCCGGAACCAGCGGCTCATCGACGGCGAACCCGCCCACGTCGACGACCCGACCATCATGGTCGGCGCGACCGAGTCCTACGAGGCGCGATGTCGCAACTGTCATACCCTCCGGACCGACTAGTCCGGACGTGATTCGACCGTGACGAAAGGGGTGTCTCGAACGTGACTCGGCGGGTGTCGCGAGCATGACTCAGTGGGTAGAGAACCCGACGGGCGGGCGCGACCGCGGCCCCGCCGCGGTCGCGCGCGCGTGGGTCGAGGTGCTCGTCCGCCCCCGCCGGTTCTTCGAGCGGGGGGTCGCGCCGGGCGACCAGGCCCCCGGACTCGTGTTCGCCATGGCTGTCGTCCTCGTCGAGGAGGCGACCCGGTTCGCGCTAGTCCCCGGTGCGGCCCCCTCGTTCGGCGGTCGGCCCGCGCTCTCGGCGCTGTTCGGCCTCGCGCTGGCGACCCTGTTCGTCGCGCCCGCGGTCCTCCACCTGACCGCCGCGGTCCAGACCGTGCTCCTGATTCTGACGGTCCCCGACCGCGGGGGCATCAGCGAGACGGTGCAGGTCGTCGCCTACGCCACCGCGCCGTGCGTGTTCGCCGGGATTCCGAGTCCCACGGTTCGGGCGGTTTGTGCGATCTACGGTGCGATTCTGTTCGTTATCGGCCTCCGGGTCGTCCACGACACCTCGTCCCTCCGGGCGCTGGTCGCCGGGGCAATCCCTGCAACGCTGGTGTTCGGGTACGCCTTCCGCGGGGTCGCGGCGTTCGAGGAGGTCGTGATTCTGCGCGGGAGCGAGGTGTGCGTTCGTATCGCGGAACTGGGTTTTCAGGGCTGTCTTCCGCTGATTTGATTTTTCGGGGTGTGTTTCGGCCGACTACACAAACCACAGGGTGGGAACGAAAGGGGCCGCCCGCTCGCGTCCACTTTAGTCGTCTCCGGCGGCTCTATTCGGCGCGGGAAGTGCGGAGAGCGCCGAATATCCGCCGGAGCGACCGCGAGCGGGCGGGGGCTTTCTGAGATACCACAACACCCGGTTCACCAGCCCCTATAAGTCGCGAGCGGTTCTACTCTGATACATGCTCAATCTCATCGTCGAGGACTTCATGGTCGAACTCAAGGACGGAGCCATCCGGAACGTCGGTCCCTCGAACAAGACCGGGACCGCGAAACTGTTCGACGTGGAGTCGGCCGAGGCCCGCGAGTTCGGCGACAAGCGCGTGAAAATCGTCTGCGAGGACGACGAGGGCAACGAGGTGCAGGTCGCGCTGTTCCCCGAGCAGGTGCGGGAGATTGCGACGGACATCGAGGCGCTGGAGGACGACAGTCCCGTCTTCGAGTGAGAGCGGGATTTTTCGGGGGAGATTCCTCGGGAAGAGAGACGGAGTCGTGACTGCGTAGAAAGCGCCCGGCTCCTTTCGGTCCCACCCGGTAGATGATTCACCGGCCGGATTCTGCCGGATGTTCCACCTGCCGGTTCCCCGGTGGATTGCGTCGTCGAGCGCGACTTATCGAACGCCAGTCCCGGAGAACTTTCAAGGACGTTCGGGTCGGTTCTAGAGAAGATGCAACCAGACGAACCCCGCAAGGCCGACCACTTCCGCCACGGCGAGGGCACCGACGAGATCGTCTTCGTGGTCGAGGAGGGCCGGGTGCTGGCGGTTCGGGAGTACGAGAGCGTCGAGGACTTCGAGCGAGCCGTCGAGGACGCCGAGTTCGTGGGCACCCACGAGGGCGTCGCCGACCTGCCGGGGGTCGACGCGTTTCGGGAGTAGTCCACAAATTCCACGGTGAGGCCAGACCTGTTTCGACAACAGTTTTAGGCCGGGGCTATTTTGCTCGCGTATAAGATGGGTTCGTGCATCATTTGCGGGACTCCTGCCGACGGCGCTATCTGCGAGAGCCACCAGCAGGACGTCCTCTTCGAGTTTACCGGCGATTCGCCCGAACAGCTGACGCCGGGACGGTATTACAAGGGAACGGTCGACGGCTTCGCCGAGTTCGGCGTCTTCGTCGACATCGGCGACCGCGTCACCGGTCTCCTCCACAAGAGCGAACTGGACCGACGCCTCGACTCCCTCGACTGGGACGAGGGCGAGGTCGTCTACGTCCAAGTGACCGGCGTTCGAGACAACGGCAACGTCGACCTCGGCTGGTCGCTTCGCCAGTCCGAGCGCGAGTTCCGGGGCAAGCTCCTCGACGACCCCGAGCGCGGGGCCGTCCTCCCCGACGAGGCCGACGAGGCCGACGACCCCGGGGGAGACGACGGAGACGACGCCGACGACGGGAGCCAGCAGGCGACGACCGACGGCGCGGGCGCGAGCGCCGCGACCGAGGCGGCCGAATCGGCCGAGCCAGAAGTCGATTCTGACCCCGAACCCGCCCGCGTGCAGGTCGCGACGCTGAGCGACCGCGTGAACGAGACGGTCCGAATCGAGGGCGAGGTCGTCGGCGCGCGCCAGACCTCCGGCCCGACGGTCTTCGAGGTCCGCGACGAGACCGCGACGGTCGACTGCGCCGCGTTCGTCGAGGCGGGCGTCCGGGCCTACCCCGAGGTGGACACCGGCGACTTCGTTCGACTCGACGGCGTGGTCGAACTCCGCCACAACGAACTGCAGGTCGAGACCGAGGAACTGGAGAAGCTGGCGGGCGACGAGCGCGAAGCGGTCGAGACCCGGCTCGAAGACGCCCTGCGCGCCGAGGCCCGCCCCGACGACGTGGAGCTGCTGGCCGACCACGACGCGGTGGCCGCGGTCCACGAGCGCGTCCGCGACGCCGCCGAGACGATTCGGCGGGCCGTGATGGAGTCCCGGCCTGTCATCGTGCGCCACAACGCGACCGCCGACGGCTACGTCGCGGGCGCGGCAATCGAGCGCGCGGTCCTGCCGCTGGTGCGGGACGAGCACGCCAAGAGCGACGCCGAGTACCACTACTTCGACCGGCGACCGCTCGAAGGCGGCGACTACGACATGGCCGACGCGACCAAGGACGTCACCCAGATGCTCGACAACCGCGAGCGCCACGACGAGAAGCTCCCCCTGTTCGTCCTCGTGGCCGCGGGCAGCACCGACGAGTCCCGCGACGGCCTCGAACTGCTCGACATCTACGACGCCCCCCGGGTCACCATCGACGCGGGCTACCCCGACGAGGGCGTCGCCGACCTCGCCGACGTGGCGGTCAACCCCCACCTCGAAGGCGAGGCGGGCGACGACGTGACCGCGGGCGTGCTCGGCGCGAACGTCGCGGCCCACGTCAACCCCGACGTGCGCGGCGGCGTCGCCCACCTCCCGGCGGTCAGCTACTGGGCGGACGGCCCCGAGGACTACGTCGACCTCGCCGCCGAGGCGGGCTACGACGACGACCACACCGACGCGCTGCGCGAGGCGGTCGCGCTCGAAGCCTTCTATCAGGCCTACGAGGACAAGCGCGAGCTCGTCACCGACCTCCTGTTCGAACACGAGAAGCGCGACCTCGCCGAGCACGTCGCCGAGCAGTTCCGCCAGAAGCTCGGGACCGAACTCGACACCGTCGAGCCGAACCTCTCGGTCCGGGGCGCGAACGGCGTCTCGTTCACGGTGCTGGACGCCGAGGCGTTCACCCACCGCTTCGACTTCCCGCCGACCGGCCTCCTGCTCGACGAGGTCCACCGCCGGGGCATCGGCGCCGACGGGGCCGCCGACGACCACGTCACGCTCGGCGTGGACGAGGACGAGGTCCACATCCGGAGCGGCGGCCGCGTGGACGCCCGAGAAATCGCCGAGGCGGCGCGCGAGGACGCCGAGAACGCGGGCATCGCCGCGACGGGCACCCGCGACGGCTCCATCGAGTTCCTCGTGGGCGAGAAGGAGGCCGCCGTCGACGCCGTCGTGGACGCCATCGGCGAACGGCTGTAAGTCGGGTTTTTCGGCGCTTCGGTGCGGGTCGGTTCGGGTCGCTCTTTTCCGCGAACCGCGGTTTCGTGTGTAGTCACTAGTCCACCGCGAGGTGGGACTGAAAGGGGCCGCCTTCTCCGCGAACCCCGGCGACGTAAGCACTGGAGGGAGCGAAGCGACCGAAGCGCGCAACGAGCCGCGGGAGCGGAGAAGGCGGGGGCTTTCTCCGACTTGGTCGCTGATACGGTCCTCTCCGTGCTGTCTTCGAAACCCTCGACTGCCGGTGGTTCGATTCGCCGAAAGTGTCTCCCGGACGCGTAGACGACACCCTTATCCCGCCCAACCGACCAGATACACACCAATGAGTACCGAGACGCCGGACGCCACCGAGACCGAGGCGTTCGAGCGGGTCTGCGAGGAACTGGTCGAGCGCATCCTCGCGGGCGAAATCGAGCGCGACGACCTCGAAAGCGAGAAGCTGTCGGTCTGCTCGGAGCACTCCGCGCCGAAGGTGCCGAAGAACTCCGAACTGCTGGATTACGCCCCAGACGAGCGCAGGGAGGACTTACAGGAGGTGCTCCAGCGCAAGCCCGTCCGGACCGCGTCGGGCGTCTCGCCGGTCGCCATCATGACGAGCCCCCACCAGTGCCCGCACGGCAAGTGCCTCTACTGTCCCGGCGGGCCGGGCTCGGAGTTCTCCTCCTCACAGAGCTACACCGGCCACGAGCCCGCGGCGGCCCGAGGGGTCCAGAACGACTACGACCCCTACGGGCAGGTGACCCTGCGGTTGGAGCAACTGCGCGAAATCGGCCACCCCGTCGACAAGGTCGAACTCATCCTGATGGGCGGGACGATGACGGCTCGCTCCCACGACTATCAGGAGTGGTTCGTCAAGCGCGCGCTGGAGGCGATGAACGACTACGACACCGGGAAGGAGCCCGAGCCCGCCGAGGACGAGAGCTTCGCGCAGGACCACGACGACTACGAGTTCCGGTATCTGGAGGACGTGATCGCCGAGAACGAGACCAACGACGTGCGGAACATCGGCACCACGTTCGAGACCAAGCCCGACTGGTGTGACCCCGAGCAGATAGACCGGATGCTCGACCTCGGGGGCACGAAGGTCGAGGTCGGCGTCCAGACCACCTACGAGCGCATCAACCGCGAGATGCACCGGGGCCACGGCGCGCAGGCGTCCATCGACGCGAACCAGCGTCTCAGGGACGCCGCGTTCAAGGTCGGATTCCACATGATGCCCGGCCAGCCCGGCATGTCAAAGGAGATGTGTCTGGAGGACTTCCGGCGGCTGTTCGAGGACGAGAAGTGGCGGCCCGACTACCTCAAAATCTATCCCACCCTCGTCGTCCGGGGCACCGCGACCTACGACTGGTGGCACCGCGACGAGTACGAACCGCTTCGCAACGAGGAGGCCGCCGAGCTGGTCGCCGAGATCAAGTCGATGATTCCGAAGTACACCCGGCTCCAGCGCGTCCAGCGCGACATCCCCGCCGACTTCATCGACGCCGGGGTGTGGAAGTCGAACCTCCGCCAGCTCGCTCGCCAGCGGATGGACGACCACGGCTGGACCTGCGACTGCATCCGGTGTCGGGAGGTCGGGATGAACGACGAGGACCCAGAGAACGTCGAACTCGACGTGCTGACCTACGAGGCCGCCGGGGGGACCGAACACTTCATCAGCTACGAGGACCCCGACAAGGACCTTCTGGTGGGGTTCTGTCGCCTGCGCTTCCCCGGAAATCCGGTGCGCCGGGAGCTGGAGAACGCGGCGTTGGTGCGCGAACTCCACGTCTACGGCCCGATGGTGGAGGTAGGGAACGAATCGCGCGACTGGCAACACAAGGGGTACGGCCGGAAGCTCCTCCGGAAGGCCGAGGAGATGGCCGCCGACGCGGGCTACGACAAGGTCAGCGTCATCTCGGGCATCGGCGCGCGCGAGTACTACCGAGAGAAGCTGGGGTACCATCAGGACGGTCCCTACGTGAGCAAGCGGCTGTAGAGGAGACGAAATACATGCGGTGAGACCATCGAAGCTATCTAGCTCCCTCCGTCACCTGTGAGACCGCACCACATCCTCCCCAACCGACTGCGGTCCTCGGTCGTCACCCCTGTTCCTCCCTGCGGTCCTCGTCCCTCGCACGAGAAGTCGAATCCGCGAAGCGGATTCGACGTTCCGCGCGCCGGGCCGGAAGCGTAGATGCGCGATACGCGGAACGAGTTCGGCTGTGGCGCGCGGAATCGCGGCCCGCAGTTTGGGCCGCGATTCTCGTGCGAGGGACGAGCGACCGAGCGGAGCGAGGGAGTGAGGAGGTTGGGGAGGACGTGGTGCGGGCTCATAGGTGACGGCGATAGCTAGCTACACGTCGATTTCCCTCCCGAAGGTCCGACTTCACGAATCTCACCGAATAGCAGAATCCCCTCCACCATCCGAGTCCCACCGTAGCGATACGCCTTTCCCCGGCGACAGAAAACACGTAGGCATGGACCAGAAGCGGGAGCTGTCGAGCATCGACCTCGCGGCCGTGGTCGCGGAACTCGGGGCCTACGAGGGCGCGAAGCTCGACAAGGCGTACCTCTACGACGACGACTTCATCCGGCTGAAGATGCGCGACTTCGACCGCGGTCGGGTCGAACTCCTCGTGGAGGTCGGCGAGAACAAGCGCGCTCACGTCGCCGCGCCCGAGAACGTCCCGGACGCGCCGGGACGGCCACCGAACTTCGCGATGATGCTCCGCAATCGGCTGTCGGGAGCCGACTTCGCGGGCGTCGAGCAGTACGGCTTCGACCGCATCCTCCAGTTCCACTTCGAGCGCGACGACGAGGACACCACCATCGTCGCCGAGCTGTTCGGGCAGGGCAACGTCGCGGTGCTCGACGAAAATCGGGAGGTCGTCGATTCGCTCGACACCGTCCGGCTCAAGTCCCGGACCGTCGCGCCGGGCAGCCGGTACGAGTTCCCCGACGAGCGCGTGAACCCCCTCGAAATCGACTACGAGGTGCTGGTCGCCCACATGGAGGAGTCGGACACCGACATCGTTCGGACGCTCGCGACCCAGCTCAACTTCGGCGGGCTGTACGCCGAGGAGGTCTGCACCCGCGCGGGCGTCGAGAAGGGCAAGGACATCGCCGACGCCGACGAGAGCGACTACGAGGCGGTCTACGACGCCATCCAGCGGCTGGCCGAACCGGTCCGCGCCGCGGAGTTCGACCCCCGCGTGTATCGGGAGGACGGCCGCCTCGTGGACGTGACGCCCGTCCCGCTGGAGGAGTACGGCGACCTCGAAGCCGAAGGGTTCGACACCTTCAACGAGGCGGTGGACTTCTACTTCGCGAACGTCGACTTCGAGGGCGACGACCCCGGCGACGGGGAGGTCGGCGACCAGCGCCCCGACTTCGAGGCAGAGATACAGAAGCAAAAGCGCATCATCGAACAGCAGGAGGGAGCCATCGAGGGGTTCGAGGAGCAGGCAGAGGCCGAACGCGAGAAGGCCGAGCTCCTCTACGCCCACTACGGGCTCGCCGACGAGATACTGACCACCGTGCGGAACGCCCTCGACGAGGGCACCTCGTGGGAGGAGATAGAAGCGCGGTTCGAGGAGGGTGCCGAGCGGGGCATCGACGCCGCCGAGGCCGTCCGGGGCGTGAACCCCGAGGCGGGGACCGTCACGGTCGAACTCGACGGGACGCCGGTCGAACTCGACGCCGAGACGGGGGTCGAGAAGAACGCAGACCGCCTCTACACCGAGGCCAAGCGCATCGAGGAGAAGAAGGAGGGCGCGCTCGCGGCCATCGAGGACACCCGCGAGCAGTTGGAGGAGGTGAAGCGCCGCAAGGCCGAGTGGGAGGCCGACCCCGACGAGGGCGAGGACGGAGACGACGAGGAGGAGGCCGAGGACGTAGACTGGCTCAACGAGCCATCCATCCCCATCCGAAAGCAGGAGCAGTGGTACGAGCGGTTCAGGTGGTTCCGGACCTCCGACGGCTTCCTCGTCATCGGCGGCCGGAACGCCGACCAGAACGAGGAACTCGTTCAGAAGTACATGGACGGCAACGACCTGTTCTTCCACGCGCAGGCTCACGGCGGCCCCGTGACGATTCTCAAGACCTCCGACCCGAGCGAGCCCTCGCGGGACGTCGAGGTCCCCGACGCGAGCAAGCGCGAGGCCGCCCAGTTCGCGGTCTCCTACTCGTCGGTCTGGAAGGACAATCGGTTCGCTGGCGACGCCTACATGGTGACCCCCGACCAGGTGAGCAAGACGCCCGAGAGCGGCGAGTACTTGGAGAAGGGCGGGTTCGCCATCCGCGGCGACCGGACCTACTTCCGGGACGTGGAGGTCGGCGTCGCGGTCGGAATCGCGTGCGAACCACACACCCGCGTCCTCGGGGGGCCGCCCGCCGCCGTGGTCCCGCAGGTCGAGACCCACGTCGAGGTCGAACCCGGCCGGTTCGCCCAGAACGACACCGCGAAGCGAATCTACCGACAGTTCCGCGAGCGGTTCGCCGACACCTCGTTCGTCCGGAAGGTCGCGAGCGCCGACCTCATCCAGGAGTTCCTGCCGCCGGGCGGGAGCCGAATCGAGGACGAGTAGCGGTCGGGACTCAGGGCGCGAGCGCTCGGATGGTCTCCCCGCCGGTGACGAGCAGGTCGAGCGCGACGAACGCGACGAGGACCGCGGTCAGGGCGGCGAGGACGCCGCCCCTCGACCGGAACACGACGTTCATCGCGCCGTCGCCGTCGGTATCGACGCCGAGCGTCCAGCGACCGTCGCCTGTCGAGGAATCGGACTTCTCTTCGGATTTCGTCGTCATGTATTGTTCTCGGTCCGATAGAGGAAATAAGCGTTTTGGCGGGACGAGCGCCCAGCTATTACGGTCCTCGGTCTCGTACCGGAGGTATGCTCCGCGACGCGCTGACTTACCCGGCCCGGGGCGACGAGGGGACCCTGCTGGTCGGGGTCGCCCTCGCGCTGGCGGTCGGTCTGCTCGCCCGTCTCGGCGTCTTCGCCCCCCTCGCGGCGATTCCCGCGGTCCTGCTCGCGGGCCACGCGACGGCCGTCCTCCGGGCGAGCATCGAGGGCGGGGAGGCCGCCGACGCACCGCCGGGGTTCGCCGACCCGCGAGCGCTCGCGGCCGACGGCCTGCGAGCGCTCGCCGTCGCGGTCGGCTACCTCCTCGCACCGGGGGTCGCGCTCGCGGTCACGGTCGGTGGGCGACTCGCGGGCGAGTCGCCCGCCTCCGCCGGGTCGGCGCTTGTCGTCTACGCCGGGGGGACGGTCGTCCTCCTCGCGTCGCTGTCGTTCGCGTACCTCCTGCCCGCGGCGCTTGTCGGGGTGGCCCGCCGACGGACCGTCCGCGCGGGACTCGACCCCGCCGGTGTCCGGCGAATCGCGACCGACGCCGGGTACTTCGTGGGGTGGGTCTCGGCGCTGGGGGTCGCGGCCGTCGCGGCGGCGCTCGCGAGCGCCGCCGCGACGGCCGGGCGACCCGGCGAGGTGGCCGGGCTCGTCGTGGCGGCCTACGCGCTGGTCGCGGTCGCTCGGCTGATCGGTCGCTCGGTGGCACGGTGAATAGCAGGGCACTTACCACCTCAGCACGGACCGTCTCGTATGCGAATCCAGAGCCGCCAGCGCGTCGAGGGCGGCGGCGAGCGCATCACGCTCGTCCCCGAGAGCCTCGACGACCTGTGGCACCTCACGTACGTCCTCGAACCCGGCGACCTCGTCTCGGGCGACACCACCCGGCGCATCCAGCGCAACGACGACCAGATGCGCGACACCGGCGGCGAGCGCGAACACCTGTGGGTCGCCGTCGAAGTCGAGGACGTGGAGTTCCACAAGTTCGCCAACCGTCTCCGGGTCGGGGGGACCATCGCCGACTGCTCGCGGGAGGACCAGCTCGGCCAGCACCACACCCTCAACGTCGAGGAGACCAAGGAGATAGCAATCGAGAAGCACTGGAAGCCCGACCAGCTCGACCGGCTCGAAGAGGCCGAGGAGGCCACCGACAACCCCGACGTCGCCATCGTCACGGTCGAGGAGGGTCAGGCCCACATCCACACGGTCGCCCAGTACGGCACCGAGGAGTACGCCGAGTTCTCGGGCACGACCGGCAAGGGCGAGTACGCCCGCGACCGCGACGAACTGTTCGCGGAGGTGGCCGACGCGCTCGGTCACCTCGACACCGACGCCATCGTGCTCGCGGGACCGGGGTTCACGAAGCAGGACGCCTACGACTACATCGCCGACGAGGCCCCCGAACTGACCGAGAAGATTACGACCGTCGACACCAGCGCGGTCGGCGACCGTGGCGTCCACGAGGTGCTCAAGCGCGGCGCGGTCGAGGAGGTCCAGAAGGAGACCCGCATCGCCGAGGAGGCCGAACTCATCGACGACCTCACCCAGCGCATCGGCGAGGGCGCGAAGGTCGCCTACGGCGTCGAGCAGGTGAAGAAGGCCGCCGACTACGGTGCCATCGAACACCTCCTGATACTCGACGAGCGACTGCGAGAGGAGCGCTCAGGCGAGGGCGAGTGGGACCTCGACGTCAACGACCTCGTCACGTCGGTCGAGCAGAAGGGCGGGGACGTGACCGTCTTCTCCAGCGAGTTCGCGCCCGGCGACCAGCTCTCGGGGTTCGGCGGCGTCGCCGCGCTCCTGCGATACCGGCTGGAGTAGACCACTCGGCCGAAAATCGCCCGCGGCGCGGGCGATTTTCGGCCGGGTCGCTCGACCGTTCGACGCTCCGCAAATCCTCCGCGCCGCCGACTCCTTCGAAGGAACTCGAACTCTCAGAGTTCGACCGTCCGGGGGTCGTCATCAACGCTGAGGATTTGCGGATGTGTCTCGCTTCAAAGCTCGACAGTCCGCAAATCCTCCGCGAACCGAACGTCGCCGTCGTACACCGTCCCGATGGAGTCGAGCATCTCCTCGTGGCGGCCCTCGGTGTGGGGGTAAAGGTGGGTGAGGAACACCCGGCCGATATCTGCGCCGGAGTCGGCGAGCGCCCGCCCGAGTTGGGTCGGCGTCGGGTGGTTGTCCACGTCCACCTCGTCGGGGAACGAGCAGTCGTGGGCCAACACCTCACAGCCGTCGGCGAAGTTCGCCAGCCCCTCGAACGCCTCGCTGTCGGCCCCGAAGACGAATCCACCGCGGGACGAGGTCCCGCGAGCCTCCGAGTTGGACTCGGAGACCTCGCCGAACCGGTAGGCCAGACACGGCATCGAGTGGCGTGTCTCGAAGGCCTCGACCTCGAAGCCAGCGACCTCGAACGCGTGTTCGCCGACCTCGCGGACCCGGAGGTCCATCCGGTCCTGCAGGTAGTCGTGAACGTCGAGCAGACCGTCGAGGAGGTCCTTCGTGCCCGCGGGACCGACGACTTCGAGGTGCTCCTCGCCCGCCAGCCACCGGGCCTTGAGCAGGGCCATCAGGTCCGAGACGTGGTCGAGGTGGTGGTGGGTCAGCAGGACCGACGAGACCGCCTCGTAGCCGACGCCCGACTGCTGGAGGCGGTGGAGCACGCCGCTCCCGCAGTCGACGAGGAGTCGGCGGCCGTCGTCCTCCAGCAGGACGCCGGTCTGGTAGCGCTCGCCGGTCGGCATCGCGCTTCCGGTGCCGAGGAACGTGACGCGCATGTGCGAAAGGCGCGGTCCGAGCGGTAAAACGGCTTCGGGCGCGACCCAATCGGCACTTATTCCGTCCCGGGATACATATCCGAGGTCGAACATGCCCTCCGAATCCCTCCCGTGGGGCGTCCTCGCGCTCGCCGCGGTCGGCGTCGGTGCGTGGTTCTGCTACCGCGGGTGGACGCTCCACAGACAGCGAAAGCTGATGGAGAACACGCCCACCGACGACGTCTGGCACCTCGACCTCGGTCCCGCCGAGATTACCGGCACCGCCAACGCAATCGACGGCGAGACCCTGCGCGCGCCGTTCACCGAGGAGTCGTGTCTCGCCGCCGAGTGGGAGATAGAGGAGTGGGACGAGAGCGGCAAGCACTCCGGCTGGGAGACCGTTGGGAGCGGGACCGTCTCGGTCTCGGCGTTCGAGGTCGAGGACGAGACTGGGACCATCACCGTCCGGCCGGAGGGCGCGGAGTTCGACATCGACGAACACGCCGAGGAGACCATCGAGGTCGGCGGGCCCGACGACCCGCCCGAACCCGTCCGGGAGTTCCTCGCCTCCGACGCGACCCCGGGCGCGTCGAGCCAGCCGCTCATCGAGGCGCTCGACTGGGGCCAGCAACACGGCGACCGCAAGTACCACCAGCACCTCCTGAAACCCAGCGAGGAGGCGTACGTCTACGGCACGGTCCACCCCCGCGACGACTGGGAGGCCCCGACTCGCCCCGAGCACATGGAGATACGGAAGGCCGACGAGCGCGCCGAACCGATGTTCCTCGTCTCGGACCGCCCGCAGGACGAGCTCGTGCGCTCGCGGACGGTCGGCCTGTGGCGGATTCCGGTCGGCGTCGTCCTCGCGGCGTTGGGTGGGTGGATGCTCCTCGCGGGGCTCGGAATCGGGGTCTGAGGCGGGGCGAAACAAACCAGTCTGGTCGGGTCGGGTTTATATTAACGGTGGTTCCGGAACTCACCATCAGAACCGGGATAGTTGTCTTCCAGCGGCCGAATACACGTTCGCTACGTGGCAAAGTTTTAAATATCGAATCTAGTGGTGAATACTCCCGACCACCGGGCCGACCAATCCGGGAGGCGCAGCCGAATGCGACTACCGAGCGTTCCGTCCGGCGCGCCTCGCGCGAGGCGCGCCGGACGCAAAGAACGCGCCCGATTTCACTTTCACTCTACGAGCCAAACCGTCTTGTGCGCCCGGTCCCAAGGAGGGCCAAATGGGAGCGCGCGAGCTGCTGGCGCGCGGAGAGTACGACTTCGACCCCGATACCGTCGAACTCGACGACGCCGAGGTACTGGAGTCGCTCGAACCCGAGGTCAGGGAGTGGTGGGTCTCCGAGTTCGGCGAGTACGTCCCCGAGAACGGCGGTTTCTTCACCCCGCCCCAGAAGGAGGCCATCCCGCTCGTCCGGGACCGGACCAACGCCCTCGTGGCGTCGCCGACCGGGAGCGGGAAGACGCTGGCGTCGTTCACGGCCATCCTCAACGAACTGTTCCGGCGAGAACGCGAGCAGGACGACGGGCTGGACAACTCCGTGTACTGCCTCTACGTCTCGCCGCTCAAGTCGCTGGCCAACGACATCCACCGGAATCTGGCGGTCCCACTCTCGGGCATCGCCGAGCGGGCCGACGGCGACCCCGAGATTCGACACGCCATCCGGCACGGCGACACCGACGACAGCGAGCGCCGCAAGATGCTGGAGGAGACGCCCCACATCCTCAACACGACGCCAGAGACGCTGGCCATCCTGCTGAACTCCCCGAAGTTCAAGGAGAAGCTGAAGACCGTCGAGTACGTCGTCGTCGACGAGATACACAGCCTCGCCGACGGCAAGCGGGGCACCCACCTCGCGGTGAGTCTGGAGCGACTGGAGAACGTGGTCGAGTCGCCGCCGACCCGCATCGGGTGTTCGGCGACCGTGGAACCGCTGGAAGACATCGCGGAGTTCCTCGTGGGTCGGCGGTCGGGCAAAGCGGATGGAGCCGACGAACCGGTCGGGGCGGGCGAGCGCCCGCCCCGACCGCCCCGCGACTGCGAAATCGTCGACACCCGGTTCGTCCGGGAGTTCGACATCGAGTTGCAGTGCCCCACCGACGACCTCGTCCACACGCCCCGCGAGGTGGTCAACGAGCGGTTCTACGACCAACTCCACGACCTCGTGGGGGACCACACCAACACCCTCGTGTTCACGAACACCCGGTCGGGGGCCGAGCGCGTCCTCCACAATCTCCGGGAGGGCTACGACGCCTACGACGAGGACAACTCGGGGTGTCACCACGGGAGCCTCTCGAAGGAGGCCCGCCAGTCCATCGAGGCCGACCTCAAGGACGGGAGCCTCGACGTGGTGACGACCTCCACGAGCCTCGAACTCGGCATCGACATGCCCCACGTCGACCTCGTGGTGCAGGTGGGCTCGCCCAAGTCGGTGGCCTCGCTCCTCCAGCGCGTGGGGCGGGCGGGCCACCAGCTCGGCCAGACCGTCACCGGCCGCGTCATCGCCCTCGACCGCGACGAACTCGTCGAGTGCGCCGTGATGCTCAAGAAGGCAAAAGAGGGGTTCGTCGACCGCGTGTTCGTCCCCGAGGAGGCCTACGACGTGGCGGCCCAGCACGTCTACGGGATGGCGATAAACGACGTGCGCCCCGAACGCGAGGTCCGCGAGACGTTGCGGCGGGCCTACCCCTACCGGAACTTCTCCGACGACCAGTTCGAGACCCTCTTTCGGTACCTCACCTCGGACTACGAGGGGCTCGAAGACAAGAACGTCTACGCGAAGATATGGCGCGACGAGAACGACCCGCCCGACGGCGAGTACCACTACCCCGAGTACGAGGTGGGCGAACCCCTGCTCGGCAAGCGCGGCAGGCTCGCGCGGGTCATCTACATGACCAACATCGGCACGATTCCGGACTCGTTCACCTGCGACGTGTTCACCCGCGCCGACGACGAGTGGGTCGGCGACCTCGACGAGTCCTATCTCGACACCCTGGAGAAGGGCGACGTGTTCGTCCTCGGCGGCCAGAACTTCGAGTTCCGGTATCGCCGGGGGTCGAAGGTGTACGCCGACCGGACGAGCGCCCGGCCCACGGTCCCCTCGTGGTTCTCCGAGCGCCTGCCCCTCTCGTACGACCTCGGCAGGAGCATCCTCGAATTCCAGAGCGACCTCCTCGAACGCTTCCGCAAGCGGGGTAGGCCCGCGGTCAGGGTGTGGCTCCGGGAGTTCCCGCTCGACGAGAACAGCGTCCGGGCCATCGCCCGGATGTTCGACGAGCAGGTCCGGTACGCCGGACCCGAGAGCGTCAGCACCGACTCGCGGCTCGCGGTCGAGGTCGAACTCGACCGCGAGGAGTACGAGCGCCACTACTACGTCCACTCGAACTACGGCCGGAAGTTCAACGACGGCCTCTCGCGGGTGGTGGCCTACCGGTGTGCCAACGCCGCCAACACCAACGTCTCGGTCGCGGTCGCCGACAACGGCTTTACGGTGTCGATGCCGCTCAATCGGAAGGTCGACGTGGCCGAAATCCTGCGGGATATCTCCCCGGGGGACGTTCGGAGCGACCTCCGGGCGGCGCTGTCGGGCACCGAACTCCTCCAGCGGTACTTCCGCATCAACGCCACCCGGTCGCTGATGATACTCAAGCGCTACAAGGGCTACGAGAAGTCGGCAAGCGAGCAACAGGTCTCCAGCGAGATGCTACTCGGGTTCGCCGAGGACCTAGAGGACTTCGCGGTCATCGAGGAGACGTATCGGGAGATAATCGAGGACAAGCTCGCGATCTCGGCCATCGAGGCGGTGCTGGCCGACGTTCGGGCCGCGGAGATCGAGGTGGTCCAGAACCGGGTAGACTCCCCCTCACCGAAGGCGTTCGGTCTCGCAACTCTGATGGCCAGCGACGTGGTGCTGGCCGAGGACGAGAGCGCCGTCCTCCGGGAATTCCACGAACGCGTGCTGGAGGAGATCGGCGACGACTACGAGTACGACACGGGCGGCGGGGTGTCGGCGGCCGAGTGAGAGGAGGTGGGACGACGAGACCTACTCCCGGAGGACGCGCTTCAGTTTCGAGAACTCCGTCCCGGGGATGCGATAGAGGCCGTTTCGGTTCTCCACTACGGATTGCCGTTCGAGGTGACGTAAAGCGGGATAGACCACACCCATGGGGAGGTCGAGCCACTGCGTGAGCTCGCTCGGAGTCAACCACGCCGACTCGGATTCGAGTTCCGCTCTGACGCGCTGGAGGAACAGCGCGGTGGCGACTCGCTTGCGCGGCGGTAGTTCCTCGAACGGCTCTTTGAAGAAGACAGTGTAACTACCGTCTTCGCCTTCGGTCACGAGGGCCGCGTGATTCGATAGCAAATCGGCGACTTCCCCTGCACTCGTACCGTTGTGGTGGACGAGCGAACTCTCGTGTAATGCACTCATACGCTACTCCCTCGTTCAGCAGACGGGTCTCTCTGGTTGCTGTCTCGGGTCCAATCCGGACTTACTACCACTCGTTGTATAAACTTTTCCTCATCTACCGGCGTCATAATCCTGTCCCTGATAATCCCGTGCCATCCGTTCGCGACTCGCTCCGTTTCGTTTCCACCCGCAGTCGGTCGGGGTTCGCAAAGACTCATTCCCCGTCACCCGTGGACGGTGCCATCGTCGAGTCGAGCAACTCTTTCTCTGCCGCGGTAAACTGGTCGTCTACGTTATCGTTCGCGTCCGCGCCAGCGGGGCCGTCCGACTCGGAATCGGTTGCTCCCTGAGTCGTTTCGTCCAAGAAGTCGAGTTCGACCTCTCGGTCCTGCTGGCTGATGACTTCGAGGTAGTACTCGATGACCATGTACTTCGCGACGTCCCTGCTGAACTCGCTCCCGCGATTGGAGAATATCCCTGCGGTGACGAGCGAAACGGCGACGAGATAGGGGAACGTCCAGAACGGAATCGCGGTCGGAAACACGTCGACAGCGGTGAGTATCGCGTAGATTCCGAACCAGCTCGCCAGCAGAACCATCGTCGCGGCCATACCACGCATCGAGAGATACAGCGCCTGCAGGCGGAGCGCTCGCGTCCTGGAAGTCGCTTCGAGTTTCGCGAGTATCAGTTTGTGTAGCCTGTTCCAGTCCGTGAAATCCGATTCGAGACCGAATTCGGCTCTGAAGGTCTCGATGAAGTACGCGTCCAGCGTACTGATGTTGATTTCCGACTTCGGTTCGGGAGTGCCGGTTTTGCCGCTTGAATCGGCTCGCTCATCGACCTTCTTGATATGATTCGCGAAGTCCTGACCGGACGACTGCACGATTCCCCCGAGTGCTTGAACGAACAGTCCGACGGCGAACGAGGAGACGAGGAGGACCAGCAGACTGCCGACTTCCACTTCGACGAATAGTCCGTCGATTCCGACGTAGGGGAAGAGCAGACCGATTACGAGCACTGCACCGGGAAGAAAATTGGCGAAGATGTCGTAGAGGTTGAAGTTCGCGTACCGTTGCTCCTGAGAGACACCCATCGAGAGATAGTTCTCCCCGACACTATAAAAATTTTAGAATCTTATATGTGAGTATATAGTTCGGGAAGGCAGTGTCTCACGGAGAACGTGATACTCCCCCGACTCACTCCTCGTCCGTCTCGCCGCTTTCGGAGTCGCCCGAATCCTCACCGGAACTTTCGGCCTCCGTCGCGGTTTCGGCCGCCTCCTCCATCTGGTCTGCGGTCCGCTCGCCGCCCTCCTGAATCTGCTCGGCCGCCTGCTCGCCGCTCTCCTCGACGCGCTCTGCGGCCTGCTCGCCACCCTCCTGAATCTGTTCGGCGACCCGTTCGCTCCCCTCTTGGATTCGCTCGGCCGCGGTTCCGGTGACGGTGGCCGTCCGCTGGGCGGTCGTCCCGGCCACCTGCCGGGTTCTTTCGGTCGCCCGCGTGACAATTTCGTCGGCCGAATCGGAGCGTCCCCGGAGCGCGTAGCCGAGACCGACGACGGCCCCGAGCACGAAGAGTCGGGGCAACACCCCGCGGCCCCGACCGCCTCGACGCCCTCCGGTTTCGGACATCGGTTCGGCTTCGGGAATCAGTTCGGCGGCCGTCTCCGCGACGCCGGTCGTCTCCCCGCGGCCCCCGAGGAGCGAACCGACGACTTGACCCACATCGATGACGACGTACGTCCCGGACAGCCGTCCGTGACGGCCGCCGGACGACCCTCTGCGGGTCCGTTCCGTCACGGCCCTGACCGCCCCCTGTATCGGGGTATCCCCGGCGTCGTCGTTCGATTCTCCGGTCGCTCGTCGGGCTACTCGTGTCAAGTTCGTACTCATAGGTCCCCCACGGTCACCAGTACGTCAAAACCGTGGAAAAGTGTTCTGGGCGACGTTTACGCCGGGAACGCGGCCGGGTAGCCGCCGGTCGGGCTCAAACGTCGACTCCGAATCCGTCGCGTCCGGCCGACCGCTCCGCGAAGGCCGCGAGCAGGTCGGCTGCCGCGTCGAGGTCAGCGGTGTCGATGACCTCGACCGGAGTGTGCATGTATCGGTTCGGCAGGCCGAGGTTCAGCGACGGGATGCCGCCCTGAGAGGTGTAGAAGGCATCGGCGTCCGTGCCGGTCGCCCGGCCTGCGGCCTGCAACTGGACCGGGAGATCGACCTCGTCGGCGGCCTCGCGGACGAGGGCGACGACCTCGGGATGGTTCGACGACCCGCGAGCGACCACCGGGCCGCCGCCGAGTTCGATCTCGCCGTGCTGGTCGCGCTCCTTGCTCAGGTCGGGGCTGTCGACCGCGTGGGTCACGTCGACCGCCACCGCGGCGTCGGCGTCGAGGTCGAATCCGACCATCTTCGCGCCCTGCTTGCCGAGTTCCTCCTGGACCGTGCTGACCGCGTACACCGTGGCGTCGACGTCGGACTCGGCCGCGCGGCGGGCCGCCTCGGCGGCGACCCAGATACCCACGCGGTTGTCCATGCCGCGGGCCGCCATCCGGCTCCCCTGCAACTCCCTGACGGGGGTGTCGAAGGTGATGGGGTCGCCCACGTCCACGAGCTCGCGGGCCTCGGCCTCGGTCTCGACTCCGATGTCGACGTGCTGTTCGGCGACATCTTCGACCTCGTCGGCGTCGGTGTCCCGGAGGTGGATGGCGGTCTGCCCGACCACGCCCGGGACCGCACCGCCCTCGGCGTGGATTTCGACGTGCTGGCCCTTCGAGACGGTGGGGTCCGAGCCGCCGACGCGCGAGAGCCGGACGAAGCCGTCCTCGTCGATGCCGTTGACCATCAGGCCGATCTCGTCGGCGTGGCCCGCGAACGCGACCGCGGGGTCGCCGCCCTCGATTACGGCGACAGCGTTGCCGTACTCGTCGGTTCGTACCTCGTCGGCGAACGCCGAGACGTAGTCGACCCAGACGCGCTGGACCTCGGCCTCGAACCCGGACGGGCTCGGTGTGGTTAGCAGATTGTCGAGAAACGCCCGCTGTGTGCCGTCCATACCACCACAACGCCATCCCGTGGTAATGAACGTCACGACTCGGAGCGGGAGCGTCTGTCGCTTTCGGTTCCGCCCCAACCGCTAAGTTCGCGCTCGGCGAAGTCCATCATATGGGAATCCTCGAGATACACTTCCACGATTCGGACTTCAGTTGGACCGTCAACCCCCGCGAGTCGGCGGGGTCGTCGCTGTCGCTCGGGTCCGGCGGGTCGTCCGGCGAGTCGTCGACCAATACTGAGTCCGAGGTGACACCGACCCAGGAGAAGACGCGAATGGTCGTCGCGCTCGTCGTGCTGATCGGCCTCGGTCTCGCCGTCGGCCGCCTGCGGGACCGCCGGGCGAAGGCGACCGCCGAAACCGAGCGAGAGCCGACGCGAGGTCGGCTCTCGCTGTCTCGGTCGAAGTGACCGGCGCGCCCACTACGCTTTTCGTCGGCCGCGTCGAACCGCCGGTGTCATGTCCGAGAACGTCTACTCCGTGTACCTCGTCCGGACCGCCGAGCAGGGCAACCGGGTCCGTGGCGGCGAGCGTCAGGTGACCTCGCCGGTCGAGGGCACCGAACTCGACTTCTACGAGTCGGGCGTGTGGCTGACCCGCGAGACGGGACGGAACTTCTTCCCCTACGAGCAGATTCGGACCATCCGCGAGCACCCGGAGGGTCGGCGCGACGAGGGCGAGCGCGAATCCGAAGGCGGTGCCGAGAGCGAGCGAGAGGACTAGGGTTCCAGCCCCACGATCTCGCGGTTCGGGATGTCGGCGTAGCCCGAAAACGAGAGTTTGAGCGTCGGGACCCCCGGGAACGTGAGCGTCTGGACCGCCAGCATCGGTCGCTCGACGTCCGCCCCGAGTCGCCCGAGGGCGTTCCCGACCGCGCTGTAGAGCTTCGCGGTCTCCTCGACTTCGAGGTCCGAGCAGATGCCCCCGACCCGGGTCGGGAGCTCCGCGACGACCTCGCCGCCGTCGGACCCGCTTCGCTCGCCCGAGGGGCCGCCGCTCGCTTCGCTCGCGGAGACCTCGTCCACGACGGCCCAGCCGCCGCCCATCTCCTCGACGCGCGCGACCGCGGCGCGCATCGTCTCGTCGGACGCGCCGACCGCGACCACGCCGGTGGTCTCCCAAGTGACGCTGGTGGCGACCGCACCGCGGTCGAGGCCGTAGCCCGTGAAGAAGCCGGTGAACCCGGTTCCACCGTCGGACTCGTCCGACGAGCCTCCGCTCGCTTCGCTCGCGGAGACGTCCCCCTCCGGGTGGCGGTCGAGCAGAGTCACCTTCAGGACATCGCGGTCCGGGTCGGCGAGGAGTTCGTCACCCTCGACCGCGGGGGAGACGGTCGTCTCGCCAGAGAGCAGGCCGCCCTGATACTCGATTGCCCGGACCTCGCCGTCGCTCGCGGCGTCGGCGGGCACCCGGAACTCCGCGGGGTCGGTTGAGACGTTCACCGAGTCGTAGAACCGGTCGGGGTACTCGTGGGTCCGGGGGGCGACCGTCGACTCGCCCTTGTTGTAGACGACCTCGCCGCCGCTGACGACGGTCGAGACGGTGACCTCTTCGAGGTCGTCGATGAGGACCACGTCGGCGACGCTCCCCGGCGAGAGCGAGCCGACGCCCTCGCGGTCGAGCCCGAAGTGGCGAGCGGGGTTGAGCGTCGCCATCCGGAGGGCGTCGACGGGTTCGACGCCCTCCTCGATGGCGCGCCTGACCACCGCGTCCATGTAGCCCACGTCGATGAGGTCGCCGGGCCACATGCCGTCGGACGAGAGCGAGAGTTCGGCGGCGTCGACTTCGGGGTAGGCGTCGCCGACGGCCTCCATGTCGTCGCGGATGGAGCCGTACCGGCCGATGGCGTGGATGCCGTTCTCGACGCGCTCGATTATCCCCTCGCCCGAGATGGCCTCGTGGTCGTCGTCGATTATCGTGGCGAAGGCCGCGAGCTTCTCGCCCGAACACCCCGCGGCGTGGCCCGAGACGGTCTTGCCCTCCTCGCGGGCGCGCTCGTAGAGCAGTTCGGCGGGCGTATCCCGGCCGACCGCGTGAATCCAGTCGGTCTCGCCCACGCCGACCACCCGGTCGTCGGCCAGCAGGTCGGCGAGGGCCTGCGCCTCCTCGTCGTCGGCCCGCCGGGGTTCGAAGGTGTCGAGCAGGGGCTGGGGCGGGACGGTCACCCGGACCCTGACGGGGAGGTATGACGTGGCGGCGAGCAGTTGCTCGACGCCCTCCGCGCCGAACGCCGGGCCGTAGCCCGTAACCTCCGAGACCACGGAGGTGGTGCCGTGCTCGACCGCGTAGTGGTACGCGCTCTCGAACGTCTGGTGGAGGTCGAGGTGGGTGTGGGCGTCGACGAAGCCCGGCGCGACCACGCGGTCGCTGGCGGTGATGACCCGCGTGTCGTCGCCGATGACGGGGTCGGCGCTTTCGGGGAGCGCGGCGACGCGGTCGTCGACGACGACCACGTCGCGGGCCTGGAACTCCCGGAGTTCCGGCAGGAAGACCCGGCCGCCAGAGATAACGAGGTCGGCCTCGGTCTCGCCGAGCGCCGCGGGCTGGAGGTCGTTCACGCCGTCACCTCCTCGTAGACGACGAGACCGCCGCGCTCGCGGGGTTCGACCTCGCCGCGGGCTTCGAGCACGTCGAGGTGGCCGACCGCCTCGCTCATCGCCGAGAAGTACTCGGTGGCTGGCAGGTCGTCGAACAGCCCCTCCATCACCTCGAACGCGGTCGTGGGACCGTCGACCAGCGTCTTCACGTTCTCGGTGCGCTCGTCGTGGGCCGCCAGAATCTCGGCGATGCGCGCGCTCGGGTCCTCTATCTCCTCGCGGTGGCCCGGCAGGAGGCGGTCGAACTCCCGGGCTCGGAGGCGTTCGAGCGAGCGATTGAACGCCGGGAGGACCCGCGGTCGCTCCTCGCCGCCCTCGCCCTCTGCGGGCGGCTGGAGCAGGGGGTTGGGCGTGATGTCGGCCAGCACCTGATCGCCGACGAGGGCGCGCTCGCCGCCGTCGGTCTCGAAGGTGAAGATGGTCTCGCCGGGGGCGTGGCCAGCGACGGACTCCGCTGTGAGGTCGAGGCCGTCCACCTCGACGGTCTCGCCGTCGTCGAGTTCCGCGTCGGTCTCGACGCTCGGCGCGACCGAGAGGAACGACTCGGGGAGGTCCGTGACCGTCTCGGCGGTCGAGCGGGCCATCCCGTGGCGCTCGAAGAAGTCGACGAAGAACGACTGCTCGTGGTCGAGTCGGGCCTCGAAGTCGGCGATTATCGCGGCGGTCGTCGGGCTGGCGACCACCCGCGCGCCCTCTTCGCGCAGACGGCGCGCGAGTCCGAAGTGGTCGGGGTGGGGGTGGGTCACCAGCACCTGCTCGACGTCGGCCGGTCCCAGCCCGCGGGCTTCGAGGCCATCGAGCAGGGCGGCCCACGCCTCCTCGCTTCCCGGTCCGGGGTCGACCAGCGTCGCCCCGGAGAGGTAGGCGTTGACCGGGCCGATCTGGAACGGCGTCGGTATCGAGAGCCGCGTGAACATACCCGAACTGTGACCGCCTGCCGATAAACCGCTTTTGACACGCGGCGCGAGCGGGGAGCGAAGGCGTTTGGCCGCCCGCTCGGGGAGCGTTCCGCCGCCGCCGCGGGGACAAAGCCTATATCTGACCTTTGCATAAGAACACGATGAGGTGAGAACGAGATGAACAAGCACTTCCGAGACGCGTGGTACTACGCACGGCGCGCCGGTGAGCACCTCTCGCGCGGTCTCCGCGAGGAACTCGACCCAGTCGAACGCCGCGTCCGGGCCGCGACTGGCCGCGAGAGGAAGGAATCGACCCGCGCCGAGAAGTGGCGCGCGCAACTGAAGGCCCGCGAACACGAGGTCGAGCGACGCGCCCGACGCGCGCTACGGCAGGCCCGCGACCGGGTGTGAGGCCGCCCCGTCCTTTTCGACCGTAAAGTAAGTCTTAAGTCCGGGAAGGAGGAAGGTCGGAGTGCGCGGGTCGGTAGTCTAGTCCGGTTATGACAGCTCCTTCACACGGAGCAGGTCGGCGGTTCGAATCCGCCCCGACCCATGATTTTCCTGCGAACTACGCCGCGAGCGCCTCGCACGAGGCGCTCGCTTCGCCGTGAGCAGGAAATCCGTTCGGCGCGGCGGATTCGAACCCTGCAAGTCGCACGCCCGGAAGCGCAGCGAAGCGAGCATCCCGGAACGTCTTGCTTTGGTGAGAACCCGCCCCGACCCACTTCTGACGGCGCAACGCGACGAGCGGAGCGAGGAGCCTGCGCCGTCGAATGGGCTTCGGAAGGATTCGAACCAGACGAGTCGCACGCCCGGAACGGCGCTTGCGCCGCACGCCCGGACCGTCTCGGCGAGGTTCGAATCCGCTTCGGCCCATGATTCTCCTGCGAATCATATCTCAATCGGCTTGTTCGTTCCCCTATCCGAAATGGAACCCCGAAAGAACAACAGAAATGCCAATTTATCAACTATGCCATTGTAGCAGGGGATGGGGGTTTCGTAGTACAGGGATGACGGCCGAAATCGAACTCCCAAGAGGAGCACGGAGAATATTCACTGAGAGGGGATATTAATGAGACACATAGTACAACGGACGGGCAGATCATGTGGTGCGGTTCGTTGGAGTGATGGGGCATGAACCGACGGAAACTCCTGCAAGCCGTTGGCGGTGCGAGTGCACTTGGGACGATCACAAAGTCGGTAGCTGCAGACAAACGGCAACAGACACACGAAATCTGTATAGGTGCGCCAAGCGACCGAGGTTATCCGTATCAATTCGCAGTTTCAGGAACACTCGAAAAGAGTGCTCAACCTCGGCAGGCCCCTATAAATCCAGACCGGTCTGATATACGCGACCCCGAAGACGACATTGATGGATCGGGATGTCGCGTTCACGGAGCGACACAAGGCGGATGGGATTGCTACGCTTTCTCTGGTGACATCATCGCATTCAGTGTTCCCGAACAATGGGCAAATCAGTACACGATTTATGTGGATGGTAGTGAACAGGCCGCCAGCAGGCTACAGACTACCCAAGACCCAAGTACAGTAGCCTGTGGTAGCGAGTCAGGAACCACCGATAGTACAGATAGCGACCCACGGGAATCAGAAGGTCAATCGGACGGCTGGTGTCCCCTTGATAACCAAATCACGATTTATGCGACAGAGACCGGATCGAAGCCGATTACGTACGACATCGCGGTATCAGGCCAGTTGGAGTTGGAAAACGGACAACGAGTATCTCGTACCCGTGGAACACTTGACCCGGGCGGAAGTCTACGCCCCTCAGTAGAGTTTCCGTACTCCGGGGACTTGACGCGTCTCGATATCGACGGAATGGGTAGCGTTCGTATCCAGCAGGAAAACCCCTGCTAATCGAGTGTCTCCTCTGTCACTCCCCCACCAGTTTCCACGCGGGCCACTCCATCCGCCACTCCTTCGACGCCCCGACGACCACGTTCCGGAGGTCCCTGACGAACGGCTTCGGGTCGTCGGCGTCCAGATAGTCGAACCGCGGGTGGCGCGCGGTGGACGTCACCACGTCGGCCAGTCCCCGGAGAAACGAGGGTCGTTCGACCAGCGGATAGTCCTCGAACAGGATGCTGTGGAGGTAGAGGAGTTCGCCCCGGAGGAGGTGTCCCGCGATGCCGACCGCGTACTCCGGTTCGGCGTCCAGAGTGTGTCCGGCCGCCTGTCGCCAGTAGTAGTAGGGGAAATCGACGCCCGCCCGGACGGTGAACGGCAACGAAGTCCAGAACCGGGGATTGACCTCCATGAGTTCGAACTGGCCGGTCTCGGGATTCCGGAGGAACTCGACCATCGCGAGGCCGTGCCAGTCGAGTTCGTCGAGTAGCGCCCGTCCCGCCGCGTCGAGTTCGGGGATGTCGACCGACTCGCGGTACGCGCTCGGTCCCCCCGAGTACTTGTAGCCCCGGCGCTGGCGGTGCTGGAAGGTCGCGACCGCCTC
This sequence comes from Halorussus salilacus, assembly GCF_024138125.1. Lineage (NCBI taxonomy): Archaea > Methanobacteriati > Methanobacteriota > Halobacteria > Halobacteriales > Haladaptataceae > Halorussus > Halorussus salilacus. The sequence continues at coordinate 2,702,362 of NZ_CP099993.1, read as the reverse complement.
GCCCTCGTCGTAGAGCGCGAAGAAGCCGTACTCGTCGGAGTCCGGGACGTACTCCTGAACGAGTGGGACGTGGCCCATCTCGGCGACCAGTTCGTCGCGGTCGGGCGTCTCGCCGGGCGCGACGAAGGTGGTCGAGTGCGACTGGCCGTGGCTCTCGGCCACGTCGAGGTACTCCTCGGCGTGGACCGTGTACCGGGGCTTGACGATGACCTCGCGGTCCCAGTCGGTCCACTCGTCGACGGTCGCGGTCTCGGGCGCGGCCACGCCCGCAGTCCGGGCGGCGTCGAAGAGTTCGACGCGGTCCTGGACCGAACGCAGGGTGTCGAGGTCGGGCCACGGCGTTCCCACGCGCTCGGCGAACGCCTCGCGGTGTCTGGCCAGCACGTACACGTCCTCCTCGCGGACCGGGACGACGGTCCGAACGTCGTCGCGGTCGGCCAGCGAGAGCAACGCTTCGGCGTAGGCGTCCAGATCGACGGCCGGGTCGGGCGTCGTGACCCGCTCGGTGCAGTACTTCGAACCGAGGCCCGGCATCGCCGGGTCCTCGGAGATCGCGACGGTCGGAACACCGCGTCGCCCGAGCGACCGGAGGCAGGCGACGCTACTCGCCGCGTCGATTATCGGGACGACGACCCCCCTCGCGGCCGACGCTGGATTTGTATCCCCACTCATGTAGAAGTCCGATTTCTGCCATGCAGGCTATGACGCGTACCGGAATAAGCGTTTCTGCGGGCGACGGCGTCGCCGGGTTCCGGGTCAGTCGACGAGGTCGGCGAGCATGTCGGCCACGAACTCGATCTCGTCTTCGTTGACGGTGTGGCCCATCCCCTCGTAGATGCGCTCGGTCACGTTGCCGCCCAGTTCCTCGAACACCGCGGCGGTCTCGTGGACTCGTTCGAGGGGGATGTGAGGGTCGCGGTCGCTACACCCAAGGAAGACCGGCGTCCCGTCCAGCGACCCCTCGTAGTCGCGGGGCGTCCCCTCGGGGCCGATGACGCCGCCGCTGTACGCCGCGAGACCGCCGTACCGCCGGGCGTTGCGCGCGACGAACTCGCTGGCGAGGCAGGCCCCCTGCGAGAACCCGAGCAGGAGGACCCGGTCGGTCGGGATTCCCGCGTCGTTCAGCGTCTCGACCGCGTCGGCGACCGCCCGCAGGCCCGACGACAGTCCGGGTTCGTTCGAGTCCATCGGGGCCGTGAACGAGTTGGGGTACCACGTCCCCCTGCGGGCCTGCGGGGCGACGTAGGCGACGCCCTCGACGCCGAACTCCCCGGCCATCCCGAGGATTCCCCGCGCGCTCGCGCCGCGACCGTGGACCATCACGGCCCCGGCGTCGGCGTCGGCCGGGTCGGTACCGGCCGTCGCGAGCGGTTGGTCCTGGTGGGGTCCGGCCATCTCAGTTCACCTCCGCGGGGTCGAGCGATTCGGGGGCGGTCCTCGCGGAGTCGAGGGATTCGGGAGGGGTCGGTCGGGACTCGATGCGCTCGCGGTCGTCTTCGAGTCGGGGCGGGGTCCCGGACGCGGCGGTCGCGCGGTGGACCCGTCGTGCGTGTGGTGTCATGGTCGGTGAGTGAGACGGCCTCGCCGGGGCGGCCGCGTCCGCTGGACGCGGCCGCCCCGGCGAGCCGATTGCGTCCCGCCATCCGCTACGCTCCCGACCCCCTTAGGCGCTCGCCGACGCGAGCGCCACCGGGTGACGCTCGCGTCATCGGTCGCGCCGAGGACCGACCGGTGGTGACCCGGGTCGGTCGGACGGACGGGTCGACCGCCCGGAATCGCCAGAGGGCGGGGCGTACTGGTTCGTACTGTTTTGTACTGGAATGTACTGGCCCGTACCGGCCGGGACCCGCGAGGGTCGACCCCCACCGGGGGCCGACTGCGGTTTCACATCGTTACCTGATTCGAAGAGGAACCTATATCCGGCCGCGGCGACTACCGCCGACGATGGCGACGAGCGACCAGCAGACGGTGAAAGAACACAACGAGGGGGCGTGCTCGGTGGTCGATTCCCTCGAACAGATCGGCTCCCAGTGGCGGCTCATCGTACTCCACGACCTTCAAGAGGGTGAAAAGCGGTTCAACGAACTCAAGCGCTCGACCGGCGCGAGTTCCCGGACCCTCTCGCGCGTACTCGACGACCTCCAGGAGATGGAGTTCGTGACCCGGCGACTGGAGGAGGACGCGCCGGTCGCGACCTACTACAGCCTCACGGAGAAGGGCGCGTCGCTGTGTCCCGTCTTCGACGAGATAGCTGAGTGGGCCGACGAGTGGCTCTGAGATAGGCCGGGACGCTCGCGCGCCGCCACGGTCACTGCGTCCTTCCGGGCACCCGGCGCGTCGTCACGAGCGGAGGTCCGGCTCCGCGGTCACGTCCCGCCCTCACGCGCCCGGATTCTCGGGCCGCGAGCCGAGTTCGAGTTCCACGGTCCGCTCGCTCGCGTCCCGGAGGACGGTGAGTTCGACCGTCTCGCCCGGTCGCGTCCGGAGCGCGAGGTAGCTCCCGAGGTCCTCCGACGTTTCGAGTTCCGCGTCGCCGATGGCGAGCAACACGTCGCCGCCGACGGGGACGCGCCTTCCGTCGACCGTCTCGGTCTCGCCCGCCCGGAGCACTCCCTCGCTGGGGCCGCCCTCCACGACGCGGGTCACGATGAGTCCCCGCGGCTCGTCGAGGTCGTTTGCCTCCGCGATGGTCGGCGTGACGTTGGTGAAGGAGACGCCCACGAAGGAGTGTTCGTACTCGCCCGTCTCGATGAGCCGTGGGACGACCCGCCGGGTGAGCGCCGACGAGATGCCGAACCCGATGTTGTCGCCGCCGCCGGAGTTGATGACCGCGACGACCCGGCCGTCGACCGACATCAGCGGGCCGCCGCTGTTGCCGGGGTTGACCGCGGCGTCGGTCTGGACCGCGTCGGGGATTCGGTAGCCCGTCGGGGCCGGAATCGACCGGTCGGTGCCGCTCACGACCCCGGTCGTGAGCGAGCCGTTCAGGTCGTAGGGGTTGCCGATGGCGACGACCTCCTGACCGATGGCCGGGTCGGCCTCGGCGAACGGGAGCGCGCTTGCAGACGACGGCGTCGTTCCGACCTCGACCGCCGCGAGGTCGCTGTGGGCGTCGGTGCCGACGACCTCGCCCTCGCTCCACTCGCCCTGCGCGAACCGGACGTTCACCGACTCGGCGTCGCCGACGACGTGGGCGTTGGTGACGACGTGCGAGTCGTCGAACGCGAACCCGGTTCCCTGCCCCTGGTCGGCTCGGACCATCACGACCGAGTCGACCGCGTTCCTGTACACCTCGGTGTACACGCTGTCGGACCCGGATTCGGGGTCTGTCGCGGTCGTCGTCCCGGTGTCGGACTCGGTGGTGGTCGCGTCCTGTCCGGGAGCAGACGCGCTACACCCCGCGAGGCTGGCGGCGAGCGCGGCTCCCCCGAGTTCGAGAAACCGCCGACGACTGGGCGTCGAATCGGACATACTGGTACGCAGTTGCGGCTCTGAGTTCCTATACTTTCCGCAGGTGAGGCCGGTCGAACGAGAGGCCTCAGAATCGGTCGAACGAGAGGAGAGGCCTCAGAACCGGTCGGCGCGTCCGGCCGCCGCCCACGCGTCGGTGGGCGCGCCGGTCGGGACCCGACCGGCGCGCCCGCTCAGCCCCCGCAATCGACCCGCGAACGACCAGCGTTCGCCGTCCCACGTCTCCTCGTCGTCCGACTCGGCGGCGGCCGCCGCGGCCTCTTGGGCGCGGAGGTGCGCGCCGATGGCCGCCGCGATGGCAGCGGCCTCCTCGTCGGTGGCGTCGTCGGGAATCGCGAGGTCGGCGTCTGCCAGCGGGCCAGCGGCCGCTGGCCCGCTGGCAGACGCGGGCGATTTTCGGGCCGCGTCGTCGGAGTCGGCGTCGGAGTCGGCGTCCGACGCCGACTCCTCGCGCTCGTCTGGATGGCTCCTCGCCATGGTCACAGCGGGATGTTGCCGTGCTTCTTGTCGGGCTGCTCGTCGCGCTTGCTCGCGAGCATCTCGAGGTCGTCGATGAGTCGCGGGCGGGTGTCCTGGGGTTCGAGCACGTCGTCGACGAACCCGCGGTCGGCCGCGGTGTAGGGGTTGGCGAACTCCTCGCGGTACTCCTCGATGAGCTCCTCGCGGCGGGCCTCGGTGTCCTCGGCCTCGTCGAGTTCGTCGTCGTAGAGGATGTTGACCGCGCCCTTCGGGCCCATCACCGCGATTTCCGCGGTGGGCCACGCGTAGTTGACGTCGGCACCGATGTGCTTGCTCGCCATCACGTCGTACGCGCCGCCGTAGGCCTTGCGGGTGATGACCGTGAGCAGGGGGACCGTGGCCTCCGAGTAGGCGTACAGGAGCTTCGCGCCGTGGCGGATGATGCCGCCGTGCTCCTGGTCGGTGCCGGGCATGAAGCCGGGCACGTCCACGAACGTCAGGATGGGGACGTTGAAGGAGTCGCAGAACCGGACGAACCGCGCGGCCTTCTCGCTGGACTCGATGTCGAGGGTGCCCGCGTTCACCCGGGGCTGGTTCGCCACCACGCCGACCGACCGGCCGTCGAGTCGCGCGAACCCGACGACGATGTTCTTGGCGTAGCCCTCCTGAACCTCGAAGAACGAGTCCTCGTCGACCACCCCGTCGATGACCCGGGTCATGTCGTAGGGCTTCTTGGGCTGGTCAGGCACCACGTTCGTCAGCTCCTCGTCGCGCCGGTCGGGGTCGTCCCACGGTTCGACCCGCGGGGGGTCCTCGACGTTGTTCTGGGGGACGTAGGATAGCAGGCGGCGGATGTCGTCGAGGGCCTCCTTCTCGTCGGCCTCCGAGAAGTGCGCGACCCCGGAGGTCGACTCGTGGGTCTTCGCGCCGCCCAGTTCCTCGAAGGTCACCTGCTCGCCCGTGACCGTCTCGATGACGTCCGGGCCGGTGATGAACATGTGGCTGGTGTCCTCGACCATGAAGATGAAGTCGGTGATGGCCGGGGAGTAGACCGCGCCGCCAGCGCAGGGTCCCATGATGGCCGATATCTGGGGGATGACGCCCGACGCCTCGGTGTTGCGCCGGAAGATTTCGGCGTAGCCCGCGAGCGAGGCGACGCCCTCCTGGATGCGCGCCCCCGCCGAGTCGTTGAGACCGACGACGGGCGCGCCGACCTCCATCGCCTTGTCCATCACCTTGCAGACCTTCTCGGCGAACACCTCGCCGAGCGACCCGCCGAAGACGGTGAAGTCGTGGGCGAACACGAACGTCTTCCGGCCGTTGACCTCCCCGTAGCCCGTCACCACGCCGTCGCCGTACACCTGCTTTTCCTCCATCCCGAAGTTGTGGCTCTGGTGGGTCCGGAGCTGGTCGAACTCGTTGAAGGTGCCGTCGTCGAGGAAGTAGTCGATGCGCTCGCGCGCGGTCATCTTGCCCTTCTCGTGCTGAGACTCGATACGGTCCTCGCCGCCGCCCTTCAGCGCCTCCTCGCGCTTCTCGCGGAGTTCGTCTAGCTTGTCCTCCATCGTCATGGTCGTCGCTCCCTCCGATGGCTACTCATTGAGCGATTGCAGGACCACGGCGCGGAAAAGCGTTGCTAAAGTGCGATTCGGGGTGAAGGGAAGTGAGTGGATTTGGAATTTCAGGGGTAGCGAGGTCCTCGAAAGCCCCCGGCCCCTTTCAGTCCCACCCCGATGGTTCGGTCGGCAATACCGTCCCCCGGTTCGGTCGGCCGACTATCGCGCGACCGAACGCCCCGACCACCGCCTCAGAGTCCGATACCGGCCAGCGCGAGCAGATTCACCGCGAGCGTCCCGAGCAGGAACAGCGGGAGGATGGTCCGGACGCTCCAGAGCCACGCGGGACCGAGCGCCCGAACGCCGGGGCTCGCGCCGGTCGAGAACTCCTCGACGGCGTCCTTCCCGAGAACCCACCCGACGAACACGAGGAAGCCAGCGAGTCCGGCGGTCAGCATCAGGTCGACCAGCGTGCCCGCGACGAACCCGAACAGTCCGGGATTCAGCGCGTTCGCACCTCCGGTGAACAGGACCACGCCCGCGAGCGCGAGCGTGGCGGTCCGGCGCTCGACGTCGTGTTCGTCCACGAGGTACGCGACCGGAATCTCGAGCATGCTGATGGACGACGAGAGGGCCGCGAGCACGACGACGCCGAAGAACGCCATCGCGAGCGCGCGTCCGAACGGGACCTGCGAGAACGCGCCAGCGAGTCCCACGAACAGCGCGCCCTCCCCGCCGCCAGCGGCCGGGCCGGTCAGTTCGCCGAACGTCGCGAACAGTAGGGGAAAGACGACGAGGCCCGCGAGGACGCCCACGCCGGTGTTCAGCACCGCGATGGCGCTCCCGTCGAACGCGAGGTTGTGGTCGTCGCCCAGATACGACGCGTAGGTGATCATCGTGCCGACGCCCAGCGAGAGGGTGAAAAGCGCCTGCCCGGCCGCCGACCCCAGCACGGCAAAGAAGTTCTCCTGCAGGTAGCCAGCGTCGAAGTCGAGGTAGAACGACAGGCCCGCGCCCGCGCCGGGTTGGGAGATGGCCCACCCCGCCAGCGCGACCAGCAGGACGACGATGGCGGGCATCATCACCTTGGTCGCCTTCTCGATGCCGTCCCGGACCCCGCCGACCACGATGAGCGCGGTCAGCGCGAGGAAGCCGACGTGGAACCCGACCGCCTCCGGACCGAACGCGATGGCGTCGAAGTACGCGCCGGGTTCGCCGAAGTACGACCCGGTGGCGCTCGCGAGGAAGTACCGGAGAATCCAGCCGCCGACGACGCTGTAGAACGAGAGCAGGACGACGCCGGTCACGACGCCGAACAGCCCGACCGCCCCCCACGATTTCGACCCCGAGGAGAGCCGGTAGAGCGCGCCCGCGGGGTTCCGCTGGGAGCGCCGCCCGATGACGAACTCCGCGAGCAGTCCCGGCACCCCGACAAGCAGGATGATGGCGAGGTAGACGACCAGAAACGCGCTCCCGCCGTTGTCGGCGGTCATCCACGGGAAGCGCCAGATGTTGCCAAGTCCGACCGCGCTCCCGACCGCCGCGAGGATGAAGCCGAGGCGCGTGTGCCACGATTCGCGTGTCATTGCTACGCACTCGCGCCCCGGGGTTCAAGAGGCTTTTGAGTTTAGAATCGTTGATTCGGAGATATAATGCTCTTTCAGGCCAAATTCAGGATTTTCCGACCGGAGTCCGACCCATAAAAATAGATATCGATTAGGTTCCGTAGATTTCTAGCCGGTATCCCGGGTCCGAAGCGACGATTCATAGACGATGCTTCGGGGAGTCGTCGGGCGAGCGGCCGACGCGGCGTCGGCCGCTCGGAACCGAACCGCACCGAACCGAGCGGCGACGCTACCGCTGGGCGGCCGTCGAGTCCGAAAAAACGTCCGTGGTCGCGAGTTGGCTAGAAGTACGCTCCCGAGCTGAGACCCTCCGAGAGCGACTGGATGCCGAGGTAGAGGGTCATCAGGAGCACGATGGGGATGACGACCCGAACCCACCACAGCCAGCCGGTGGCGAACGACGAGCCCAGCGACGAGCCGCGGCCGAGTTCGTCGACGAGGTCGGTGTCGGCGATCCATCCCGCGAAGATCGCGAGCATCAGCACCGCGACCGGAAGCAGGAGTTCGAACACGAGGTCGTTGTAGAAGTCGAGCCACGTCGTGCCGAAGGTCGCGGGCACCCCGACGAGGAAGATGCCCAGACCCAGCACCACGGCGGTCGTCGAGCGCCCGTAGCCGTAGTTCTCGCTGACGTACGACACCGGGACTTCGAGGAGGCTGATGGAACTGGAGAGCGCGGCGAACAGCAGGACCACGAAGAAGCTGATCCCGAGGATCTCGCCCGCGGGGAGGCTACCGAACCCGCTCGCGATGGCGATGAACGCCGTGCCCGCACCGCCGCTCCCCGCTTCCGCCAGCCCGATGGTCGAGGACAGGAGCGGGAAGACGACGAAGCCAGCCAGCAACGCGATGAGGGTGTTGACGACGACGATGGCCCCGCCGTCTGCGGGGAGGCTGTCGTCGCGCCCGAGATACGACGCGTACGCGATCATGACGCTGAACCCGAGCGAGAGGGTGAAGAACGCCTGCCCCATCGCTGGCGGCACGATGGACCAGAAGTTCTCGACGATGACGCCGAAGTCGGGCGAGAGGTAGTAGCTGTAGCCCGCGCTCGCCCCGTCGAGCGTCGCCGCCCAGACGCCGAGTCCGACGAGGAGGGCGATGATGGCGGGAATCATGAACTTGGTCGCCCGCTCGATACCGTCTGTGACGCCGAGCGCGACGATACCGATGGTCAGCGCCATGAAGACGGCGTGGGTGCCGATGGCGGTCGGGCCTTCGGCCACCGAGCCGAAGAACGTCGTCGGGTCGCCGAAGTACGCGCCGGTGGCGCTCCCGAGGATATAGCTGAGGACCCAGCCGCCGACGACGCTGTAGAACGCCAACGTCACCAGCGAACAGAACAGCCCGAATCCGCCGGTGAACGACCACTGGCCGTGTCCGATCTGCTTGAACGCCTCCACGGGGTTGCGCTCGCCGCGCCGACCGATGACGAACTCGATCATCATGGTCGGGAAGCCGATGAGGAACACGGCCGCCAGGTAGACGACGAGGAACGCCGCACCGCCGTTCGACGCCGTCTGGAACGGAAACGACCAGATGTTCCCGAGGCCGACCGCGCTCCCGACGGCGGCGAAGATGAATCCGATTCTGCTCGTCCACGTCTCACGTTGTGCCATGTGTACGCTTGTCTTTCCCAAGCGGGTATTAAAAGTTATACGATTCGCAAGATAGCAGGCAAATTTCTCCGGGAATCTCCGGGCAGGAAAGCGATTCGGGGGTCGAAACCCGACGAACGGTCACGCCTCGCCGTAGACGGGGACTGCCGCGCCGCTGGTGACCGAAGTCGCGTCCGAGCAGAGCGCGAGGACGGTCGTCGCGATGTCGGCGGGGGCGACCCACGTCTCGTGGTCGGCGTCGGGCATCATCTCGCGGTTCGCGGGCGTGTCGATGACGCTGGGCATCACCGCGTTTGCCCGGACCTCGCCGGAGTTCTCCTCGGCGAGCGTCTCGGTCAGCAGGCGCACCCCCGCCTTCGACGCCCGGTAGAGACCGTCGCCCTCGCCGCCTTCGAGCGACGACCGGGCAGAGACCGAGACGATAGCGCCCCCGCGGTCGTCCCCTTCACCGCCCTCCCGGAGGTGGGGCAGGGCGTGCTTGCTCGCGAGGAACGTCGTCTTGAGGTTCACGTCGAACAGGAAGTCGAAGGTGTCGGCGTCGGTCTCCTCGATGGGCGTTCCTCCCCGCCACGTCCCCGCGACGTTGGCGAGGTAGTCGAGGCCGCCGTGGTCCTCGACGACCTCGGAGACGACGCGCTCGACCGACTCCTCGTCGGTGAAGTCGCCTTGGTAGAACTGAATCCCCTCGCCCGCGTCGAGCAGTGCGTCCTCGTCGTCGGGTTCGACCACGTCGGCCGCGGCAACGGTCGCGCCCGCGTCGGCGAACGCCTCGCAGACCGCACTTCCGAGTGCGCCGCTTGCGCCGGTCACGAGCGCCACGCTCCCGTCGAAGTCGAAACTGACGTTCATGGGCGAACCGACGACGGCCGCGGCGATAAAGGTCGGGTGCGACTCGGCGGGCCAGCCCTCGGCTCAGAGGAACTCCGAGAGTTTCCGGGCGCTCAGCGCCAAGTAGTCGAAGTCGAAGGTGTACACCTCCGCGGAGACCGTTCCGTCCCAGCCCTCGCGGAGGGGCGCGAGCGCGGTCTCGAAGTCGGTCGTCCCCGACCCGGTCGGGACGTGTTCGTCGCGGTCCTCGCGGGCGTCGTTGACGTGGACGTGGCTCACCCGGTCGCCGCGGTCGTCGAGGAACGCCGCCATCTCCTCGGCGTCCATCCCGTCGACCCGGGCGTGGCCGGTGTCGAACGTCATCGCGGCGTCGGTCTCGGCGAACACCGTCTCGAAGTCGTGGACCGTGAATCGGACGCTCGGGAGGTTCTCGACGCAGACCGCCACGTCGCGGTCGGCCGCGTACCCGTCGAGTTCGCGGACCGAGTCCAGCAGGTGGGGTCGAACGTCGTTAAACGTCCATTCAGGCGGCGACGCGTGGGAGCTCGCGTGGAGGACCGCCTTCTCCGCGCCCATCGACGCCGCGGCGTCGATGCAGGCGCGGTGCTCGTCGAGGGCGGCCTCCCGGACCCGGTCGCGGGGCGTCCCGAGGTCGAGGTCGGCGAACGGCAGGTGGACCAGCAGGTCCAGTCCCGCCGAATCGGTCGCCTCGGCGACCGATTCGGCGTCGAGGGCGGTCCGCTCGGTCGAGCCGTCCATGTACAGTTCCACGAAGTCGAAGCCGATGCGCTCGCCCTGTTCGACCGCCTCGCGCCACGAGACGGCTCCGGTGTGGGTCTGGGTCACGTACCCCGTCCGGACGCTCACGACTCGTCGTCCTCCGCCCGCGGCGGGAGCGTCGCGCTCCCGCCGTCGGTCTCGGTCGCCAGTTCGCCGTCGCTCGGCTCCGAGGTCGCCTCGCGCGTCCCCGACTCGGCGGTCTGTGCGCGTTCGTCGGCGACCGGGTCGCCAGCGATAAACCGGGTCAGCGTCCCCACGCTCGGGGCGACCAGCGTCGGAGCGAGGTCGCTTCGCTCGGCGTCGAGCCGGTCGGCGTCGCCGGTCAGCACGCAGACCGACTCGCATCCGACGTTGTCGGCGAGCCGCACGTCGGTTTCGAGCCGGTCGCCGACCACGACCACGTCGGCCGGGTCGTACCCCTCGGCGTCGAGGACGTGAGAGACCATCTCGGGGTTCGGCTTGCCGAACACCCGCGAGGGGTGGCGGTCGGTCGCGCGCTCTATCATCGCGCCGATGGAGCCACAGTCGGGGACGAACCCCTCGGCGGTGGGACAGACGTCGTCCGGATGGGCGAGGAGGAAGGTCGCGCCGTCCCGGATGGCGAGGGTCGCCTCGCGGGCCTTCTCGTAGGTGAGTTCGGTGTCGAAGCCGACCACCACGGCGTCTGCATCGCCCGAATCCCCGGAGTCGCTCGAATCGCCCGAATCGCCCGAGTCCCCGGGGTCGACCACCTCGACTCCGTGTCCGGCCAGCGCCTCCCGCATGGCCTCGGTGCCGAGGACGTACACCCGGCCCGCGTCCGACCGCCGGAGGTGGTCGATGACCCCGTCGGTCGAGAGCAGGACGCGTTCCTGCTCGACGGGCACGCCGAGCGAGTCGAGTTTCTCGGCGTAGTCGTCTTTCCACCCCGAGGAGTTGTTCGACAGGAAGTAGACGTCCACCCCGCGCTCGCTGAGGCGCTCGACCAGTTCGCTCGCGCCGTCGACGAGGTCGTCGTCGAGGTACATCGTGCCGTCGAGGTCGAAGAAGGCCGCCTCCTTCGAGCCGAGGTCCGACAGCGACGAGAACCGGACGTCGGCCGCCCGGAGGTCGTCGAAGTCGTCTATCTCGACCCACTCGCGGCCCGACACGTCGGCCGGTTCCACGTCGTGTTCGCGCGACCGGACGAGGCGGTCGATGGCGGCCTCGGTCCAGTCGCCGTAGTCGCCCTCGCGCTCTACGGTCCGGGTAATCTCGTCGAACAGCATCTCCGAAAACTCGGCGGAGAAGCGATACACGTCGGTCGAGACGCCGTGAGCCACGTTCTCGGGAACGTCCTTGGAGATGTGGCTCACCAGTCCCCGGTCGTCGGCCGTGACCTTCATCGACTCCTCGGAGTAGTTCCCGCGGTCGCACGCGACGGCGCTGTCCGCGTCCGAATCGAGGAGGTCGGCGAGCAGTTCCGGCTCGAACACCACGTCGCCGTTGCTGAGGACGAACTGCTCGCCGGAGACCGCCTCGCGGGCGAGGTACAGCGAGTACATGTTGTCGGTGTTGGCGTACACGTCGCTCTCGACGACCGTCACGTCGAGGTCGGGACGCTCGGCCGTCACCGACTCGCACAGCGCCCGCGTCCGGTCGGCGAGATACCCCGCGACGACCGTCACGTCGGTCACCCCCGCGTCGGCGTAGGCGTGCAGTTGGTGTTCGAGCACCGGCCGACCGTCGACCGAGATGCAACTCTTCGGCTCGTGAAGCGTGAGCGGGCGCAATCGAGAACCGATTCCCGCCGCTAATACTACCCCCTTCATGGATATAGTGCTCAATAGCGCAACGTATCTGTTGATAATCCTACTGGCCTCGCTTCACTTCGGAATCAAACTGAACAGACAGTTCAGAATCCGTAGAAGAACCCTCCGGCATCGGGGCGGCCGACCCGGGCCGCCGCGGGACGACCTCAGTCGTCGGCGAGTCCGGCGTCGTCACCGAACTGCAACACCCCGGGGTAGTCGGCGATGACGCCGTCGACCCCCGCCCGCCGGAGCTGGGCGGCCTGATACCAGCTCTGGACGGTCCAGACGTTGACCGTCCGGCCCTCTCGGTGGGCCGTCTCGACGAGGTCCACGTCCTCGTACGGGCCGAGCGAGCCGTACTCGGCGTTGAACAGCGGCGTGCCCGAGATCATGTTCCACGGCGCGTGGACCGCCTCGCAGTCGTACCGGCGGGCGACCTCCATCCCGTCGGCGACCGACTCGGCGAACACCGCCGCGACCGGAATCGAGGGGTCGACCGCCCGGACCGCCGCGAGCGCGCCCTCCGCGAACGACGAGACGAGCACGTCGTTTTCGCAGTCGGCGAGCGTCGAGACGACGCGCTCGGCGAAGTCGAGCCAGAGGTCGCGCTGGGCTGGGCGGTCATCGCGCGGGAGGTTCTCGCGGGGGCGCACCCCGGTCGAACCGGGGTTCTTGAACTCGACGTTCACGCCGACCTCGGGCGGGAGCGCGTCGAGAACGTCGGCGAGTCGGGGAATCGACTCGCCGGTCCCGAGCACCTCCAGTTGCGTGAGTTTCTCGTAGGGCGTCTCCCAGACGAACCGGTCGGCGAGGTCGGCGGGCGCGTCGGTCACCCGGCCGAGTTCGAAGTCGTGGAACGCGACCACCTCGCCGTCGGCGGTCGGCATCACGTCGACCTCGACCATCTCGGGTCGAACGTCGAGTCCGGTCGCGGCCTGCTCGAAGGCCGCGACCGTGTTCTCGGGGTGGACGCCCGCGAAGCCGCGGTGCGCGATGAGCGTTGGAGCGTCTTGGTTCGTCGCCTGCCGTTCGGTCGTACCGGTCGTGCCAGACATGTTGTGTTCGGTGTGACGCCGGGCGGCGGGCCGCCCGGCGTCCTGCCACCACGACCGGGGGTTGGCACAAGCGGGACTTCAAGGTTTCTTTCCGAATATAAATAGACTATCGAGCGTAACGGAGCGCTCCGGACCGCTATTCGGCGCTCCCCCTCGCGCTCGATTCGCGGTCGGGAACCGCCCCCTCCCCGAGCCGCCGCCGGACGGCCTCGTAGACCCTCGCCGACGAGTCGACGGCGTTCGCCGTCGACTCGCCCAGCATCGACTCCCGGACCGCCCGGCGTCGGTCGGCGTCCGGGTCCTCGTCCGAGACGACCGCGTCGAGGGTGCGGTCGAGCGCGTCGAGCAACCCCTCGAAGTCGCGGGCGACCGGCCCCGGGGTCACGTCGTCGTACTCGAAGTAGAACCCGCGTTCGGCCCGGTACCGGTCGAGGTCGAACGCGTAGAACGCGACCGGTCGGTCGAGCAGGAGGTAGTCGAAGTACACCGACGAGTAGTCGGTGACGAGCGCGTCGGCCCGGCGCAGGAGGGGGTAGGCGTCGGTCGCCTCGGGGAGTTCGACGACGCGGTCGAGGTCGAGCGCCGAGAGGTCGAGGCGCTCGTTCGGGTGGGTCTTGACCGCGAGGTAGGCGTCCCGGTCGGCGAGGAAGTCCTCCAGCGCCGCGAAGTCCACGTTCTCGGCGACTACCCCGGGGTCCCACTCCCGGAAGGTCGGGAGGTAGCAGACGACCGGGCGGTCGCCAGCGAGGTCCCGAACTCGGGCGAGCGCGTCGGCGTCTGTGCCGAGCTGCTCGCCCGGCACGGCGTCGAACAGCGCGTCGTTTCGGGGGTAGCCCGTCTCGACCATCCGGTCGCGGTCGATTCGGAGCCCCGACTCGAACGGCCCCGTCTGCGGGCCGGGAACCGTGAGCAGGTCGAACTCCCCGGCCATGTGGGCGTGGGCCGCCCGGACGGCCGCGGGTTCGTCGGCGAACCCGGCGTCCCACGAGACGCGCTTGAGCGGGAGGCCGTGCCAGAGCATCACGTTCAGCGCGCCCGCACAGCAGGGCATCGCGAGGTCTCGGTGGCCGTGCGTGAGGAAGACGACGCCAGCCCGGAGGTTCAGCGCCAGCCCCCGCAACGAGTAGCAGTGGTAGGCCTCGTAGCCCGCCGACTGGAGTTCGGCGACCACCTCGCGGTCCTTCGAGAGCCAGACAGGCCGCACGTCGGGTCGCTCGGTCGCGACGTGGAGGTAGAGGTACTTGGCGTTGTCTGCGAACGCCCCGCCCGCGCGCGCGCCGAACGCCCACAGCGAGTCGTCGCGGGTCCAGCAGAACGAGAGTGCCTTCACCGCGCGGTAGAGGACCCACTGCGCGAGGAACGATAGCGCGTCGGCGAGCGAGCGCGCTCGCTCGCCGACCGCCCTGCGCACGCCGTTTCGAATCCCCTCCATCACGAATTGCCCGCCCCCACCATCACGAATCTCCCGCCCGTCGCTCCCCCGGAATCGCCCGCGAGTCGAGACCCATCTCGCCGACCTACGTCGGGGACCGCCAAAAATCCCCGCCGCGGGACCGACCCCTCCTCCGACCTCGCCTCCCGTGCGAATAGGTAGCACCGTCCATGAGTCGTCCTCCCGGCCGTTCGCGGCTTTAGCAGGGGTTTTAGGCCGCCGCCCCCACCGACGACCCAATGAGCTACAAGATCGGTCTCGTCGGCAAGCCCTCGGTGGGCAAGTCGACGTTCTTCAACGCCGCGACGATGAACGACGTGCCCGAGGGCGCGTACCCCTTCACCACCATCGACCCCGCGGTGGGCGAGGCCTACGTCCGGGTCGAGTGCGCCGCCCCGGAGTTCGGCGAGGAGTGTACCCCGAACGTCGGATTCTGCGAGGACGGGGTTCGATTCGTCCCGACGAAACTGGTGGACGTTGCGGGACTCGTCCCCGGCGCTCACGAGGGCAGAGGGCTGGGGAATCAGTTCCTGACGGACCTCAACGAGGCCGACGTGCTGGTCCACGTCGTCGACTTCTCGGGCACGACCGACATCGAGGGCGAACCCACCGAGGACCACGACCCCCGCGAGGACATCGACTTCCTCGAAGACGAACTCGACATGTGGTACCTCGAAGTGCTGGAGAAGGGCATCTCGCGCTACGAGTCGGGCTACGACGGCGACGAGGACGACATCGAGGTCGAACTCGCCGAGCAGATGAGCGCGTTCCGCACCAACAAGGACGAGATAAAGCGCGAGATACTGTCGCTCGGCCTCGAACTCGACCCCGAGACGTGGGACGAGGCCGACCGCGAGGAACTCGCCCGCGAGATCCGCAAGGTGACCAAGCCGATGGTGGTCGCCGCGAACAAGATGGACACCCCCGAGGCGAAGGCCAACTTCGAGGAGATAACGAGCGACTCCGACTACGACCACCTCACCGTGGTGCCCGCGAGCGCCCACGCCGAGAAGGCGCTCAAGAAGGCCGACGAGCAGGGCGCAGTCGAGTACCGGCCCGGCGATTCGGACTTCGACATCGTGGGCGACGTCTCGGGCGACCAACGCGCGGGACTCGAAGCCATCGAGGAGTTCGTCGCGGCGTACGACGGCACGGGGGTCCAGCGCGCGCTCGAAACCGCGCTGTTCGAGGAGCTGGGCGTCGTCCCCGTCTTCCCCGGCGGCGCGAACGGACTGGGCAACGAGCGCGGCGAGGTCCTGCCCGACTGCTTCCTCCTGCCCGAGGGCGCGACCGCCGAGGACTTCGCCTACCACGTCCACTCCGATTTGGGGGAGGGCTTCCTCCACGGCATCGACTGCCGGAGCAACCGGCAGGTCGGTGCGAACACCGAACTCGACGACCGTGACGTCATCGACATCGTCTCGACGAACTGAAGTTTAAGAGCCGGGACCGCCTCCGGTCGGACATGGACGCCGACCCCCGCTGTCCCGACTGCGGCGTGACGATGGAGCGCGTCAAAATCCACACTGGCGACGGCCTCGGTCTCCACGTAAAGACCGACGAGAAGCGAAGCGGCCTGCTCGGGTCGCTCGGGATGAAGGAGTCGCGGAAGGTAACGCCGCGCGCGTGTCCGGAGTGTGGGCTCGTGCGACTGTACGCCGAGGAGTGAACCCGGCCGACGACATTCCCGTTCGACCGACATGTTTTTCGCGCCGGGACGAGGAACCACTCGTATGGCCGACGACGCGCGCTGTCCCGACTGCGGCGTTGCGCTGGAGCAAGCCGACCTGTTCACCGGGCAGGGCGACCTGAAGGTCCGGACCGAGACCGAGAGCGACGGCGTGCTCGCCGCGGTCGGCGTGACGAAGGCGCTGGACGTGACCCCTCGGCGGTGCCCGGACTGCGGTCTAGTGCGGTTCTACGCCGAGGAGTGAGACGGCGGGCCGGACGGCCCGCCGTCTCGCCGACCGCGAATCGGTCCCCGGTCGAACGCGGTCGGCTACGCCGACGCGATTCGTATCGCTCCCGCCGCAGTGGCGGTCGCGAGGATTCCCCACACCACCAGTCCCGGGGCCCCGACGGTAGTCAGGAGCGCACCGAGCAGCGCCAGCGCCGCGAGCGCGACCGACGCCTTCACCGCCTCCGATTTCGCGTCCTCCGAGAGGATTCGACCGACGCCCGACCGCCCGCGCGTCCCGAAGACGTAGCCGTACCGCTCGTGGAGGGTCCGGCCGTCGGGGGAAGGGTCGTCGCGTTCCCGGACGTAGTCGAACTCGCTGGCGGCGCATTCCGGGCAGTACGCCAGCGCGACCGCCGACTCGGTGCCGGTCGCCCGGTCGACCGTGTCGACCCCGACCACGACCGCCTCCCCGACGGGGACGTAGCCGTCGCGCCGCGGGCAGTACGACGGGTAGCGCTCGCACGTCACCACCTCGACTCGCTCTGTGGCCGGGAGACCGAGCGTCTCGGTCTCGGCGGGGGTCCCGTCGGTGCCGAGTTCGACCGGTCGTTCGATGTCCACGGTCGTTTCGCGAAGTATCGTCTCCGTCTCGAAGCGTTCCTCGGTCATGGTTGGTGAGCGCCGCGGCTCGTCTTTCAATGCACGCGGCGGATTTCCTTAGCACTTGGGTCGGCGCGGCGCGCGCGCCGCGCCGACCACGGGCGTGCGGTCCCGGCGTTTCGGAACTACTAACTCGCTTTCCCCGAAAGTACCGTCCGAGTCCAAGATGAAACTCCACGAGTATCAGGCGAAGCGCGTCTTCGCCGATGCGGGAATCCCGACGCCAGCGTCGACGCTGGCGTCGTCGGTAGACGAAGTCGTCGAGGCCGCCGAAGACATCGGCTACCCCGTGGCCGTCAAGGCGCAGGTCCACGTCGGGGGCCGCGGCAAGGCCGGGGGAATCAAGCTCGCCGACGACCGCGAGGAGGTCGAACGGGCCGCCGAGGACATCCTCGGGATGGACCTCAAGGGCTACACCGTCGAGGAGGTCCTCGTCGAGGAGGCCGTGAACTTCAAGAACGAACTCTACGTCGGCGTGACGATGGACCGCGGCGAGGGCAAGCCCGTCGCCATGGTCTCGACCAAGGGCGGGGTCAACATCGAGGAGGTCGCCGAGGAGGACCCCGACGCCATCGCCCGCGAGCACGTCGACCCGGCGTTCGGGATGCACCCCTACCAGGCCCGGAAGGTCGTCTACGACGCCGGAGTCCCCCGCGAGGTGGCCTCCGACGTGGCGTCCATCCTCACCACGCTGTTCGAACTCTGGGACGACAGCGACGCCAGCGACATCGAGATCAACCCCGTGATGGTCACGGAGGACGACGAGGTCGTCGCGGCCGACGCCGTGATGAACATCGACGACGACGCGCTGTTCCGCCAGCCCGACCTCGCGGAGATGGAGGAAGAGACCTTCGAGGACGACCTCGAACGCAAGGCCGGAGAGTACGGCTTCGACTACGTCCGACTCGACGGCAACACCGGCATCATCGGCAACGGCGCGGGCCTCGTGATGACGACGCTCGACCTCGTGGACTACTACGGCGGGTCGCCCGCCAACTTCCTCGACATCGGGGGTGGCGCGAAAGCCGAGCGCGTCGCGAACGCGCTCGACATGGTGTTCTCCGACGAGAACGTCGACGCGGTCGTGTTCAACATCTTCGGCGGTATCACTCGCGGCGACGAGGTCGCCAAGGGCATCAACGACGCGCTGGAGCAGTTCGACGAGATTCCCAAGCGCGTGGTCGTCCGACTCGCGGGCACCAACGCCGAGGAGGGCCGCGAGATTCTGAACGACGAACTCGTGACGGTCGAGGAGACCCTCGAAGACGCGGTACAGCGTGCGGTCGAGTACGCGGAGGTGGAAGCATGAGCGTTCTAGTCGACGAAGACACCAGAGTCGTCGTACAGGGCATCACGGGTGGCGAAGGGAAGTTCCACACCCAGCAGATGATGGAGTACGGCACCAACGTCGTCGCTGGCGCGGTGCCGGGCAAGGGCGGCCAAGAGGTCGAGGGCGTCCCCGTCTACGACACCGTCGAGCAGGCCGCTCGCGAGGAGGACGCCGACGCGTCGGTCGTGTTCGTCCCGCCCGCGTTCGCGGGCGACGCCGTCTTCGAGGCGCTCGACGCGCCGCTCGACCTCGTGGTCGCCATCACCGAGGGCATCCCCACGCAGGACATGTCGAAGGTGTACAAGCGCCTCTCGGAGGTCGACACCCGGCTCATCGGTCCGAACTGCCCGGGCATCATCACCCCCGGCGAGAGCAAGCTCGGCATCCTGCCGGGCAACATCTTCGAGTCGGGCGACGTGGGGCTGGTCTCGCGGTCGGGCACCCTGACCTATCAGGTCGTCGATAACCTCACCTCGCGCGGTATCGGTCAGACCACCGCCATCGGCATCGGCGGCGACCCCATCATCGGCACCGACTTCATCGACGCCCTCGAACTGTTCGAGAACGACCCCGACACGAAGGCGGTCGTGATGTGCGGCGAGATCGGCGGCGAGGACGAGGAGGAGGCCGCCCAGTACATCGCCCAGAACATGGACACCCCGGTCGCGGGCTTCATCGCGGGCCGGACCGCCCCGCCGGGCAAGCGCATGGGCCACGCCGGAGCCATCGTCTCGGGTAGCGGCACCGGCACCGCCGAGAGCAAGATAAACGCCCTCAACGACGCGGGCGTCCCGGTCGGCGACACCCCCAACGAGGTCGCCGACCACATCGAGGACTTCCTGTAAACCGTCCGTCTTCCCGTTTTTCTCGTTTGGACGGAAAGAGCGCGAGCGTTCGCTCGCGCTCTTTCCGTCGGCTCTCGTCTCTAACTCAGTTCCCCGACGCACGCCCGACAGTACGTCGATTCGGCTCGGTTCGACTCGCCGCACGACGAGCAGACGACCGACTCGGGTTCGCTGGCGTCGGTCTCGGCGCGGTCCCCGTCGCTCGGGTCGCCGCCGTCGGCCAGAACCGGGGCCCGCCCCACGGCGCGGGCCGCGGCCTCGGACACCTCGGGGTCGGCGGTTTCGCTCTCGGCGATGCTCAGGAGGAGCGCGTCGTCGCGGAGCCACTCCAGACCGCGCATCAGCCCGAGGAACAGCACCGTCGGGCCTATCATGGCCACGAAGTATATCAGCAGGCGATAGGCGAGGTCCATGTGCGTGTGGCGCAGAGCGAGAGTTCTTAATTATAACGGTTCAAATTGAACTGTATTCCGGAAAAGAACGGCGCGGGTCTCGGCGTCAGCGGGCGTCTCCGAGGTCGACGAACACGCGGTCGTCGGCGGTGAGCCACGCCGACATGCGTTCGACTCCCGAGCGGTCGGGCGGGAACACGGTTCGACGGTCCGGGCGGTCATCGTACGCGACCACGACCGAGCGGAGTTCGTCGGGCGAGCGAGCGGTCGGTTCGGCGTCGGGCGAGCGAGCGGTCGAGTCGGTGGCGTCACCGCGGGTCGAGTCGGGTGGTTCGGTTATCGGGTCGTGGGTCATGGTCCTCCGGCCGCACGTCGGACTGGGCGACCCTCGGGTTAAGTATTTTATATGAGAGATATATAGCAGTCGAGGGACATCGGTATCTCGCTCCTCACGCCCGACAGACCGCGAGCATGTGCTCGGAGAAGTCCACCGCGGTCCGGTCCTCGCGGAGGGTTCGGACGACCTCGCGCACGTCGTCGAGGGCCGCCTCGTCGGCGTCGGCCAACTCGCGTTTCGTCCGGGTGGCGACGTTCTCCAGACCGACGAGTCGGTCCACGTCGAAGCCAGCGTCTTCGAGTTCGGCCTCGAACTCGTCGGCCCGGAAGCCGTGGCACTCGGCCCAGCCCTCGCCCGAGCCGAGTTTCTCGACGCGCTCTGCGGTGTAGTCGCCGTCCTCGGCGATGGGCGCGAGCAGGCCGTGGGCGTCCTCCAGCGAGAACTGGACGACGTCCCGGAGCATGGCGAACCGGCCGATGACCGAGACGAAGGCGGGGGCACCGGCGGACTCGCGCGAGGCGGCCTCGCTCGCTTCGCTCGCGTGGCCGCCTCGCGCGACCCGCCGGAGTTCCGCCATCGCGTCGGCGCGTTCGGCGTCGTCCACGACGTGGCTCAGGGGGCCGCCGAGACAGCAGACCGCGTCGAACGCGTCGTCCGCGAAGGGGAGGTCCCGGAGGTCGCCCCGCTGGCAGGTCGCGCGGTCGCCGAGACCGCGCTCGGCGACCTTCTCGCGGGCGATGGCGACCTGTTCGGCGCTCAGGTCGCAGTGTTCGACCTCGTACCCGCGCTCGGCCAGCCAGCAGGTGTACCGGCCGGGACCGCCCCCGGCGTCGAGGACCCGCCCCGAGTCGGGGAGGAACTCCGCGAGGTAGTCGGTCGTGTTCTCGAACTCCATCCGAGTGACGGGGTCGCGGTCGAGTCGCTCCCACTCGCCCTCGGCGAACTCGTCGTAGTAGGTCCCGGGGTCCATGTCGGTCATCGTCCTCGATTCGTCAGCGTCGGAGAATAAGCGTTGTCGTGGTGTGGTACTCCACCACGGGAGGGCCGAAGCGGGGCTCAGCGCTTCCGGACGCGCATTCGCATCTCGGTCGTCGGCTTGAGGGTCGCGCTCATCGCGAGGTCGGGGTCGCCCTCGTAGACCGGTTCGAACGCGACCTCCCGGGCCATCGTCGCCAGCACGAGCCGGAGTTCGGTCATCGCGAACCGCATCCCGATGCAGTGGCGCGGCCCGCCGCCGAAGGGGAAGTAGGCGTAGTCGGGGAGGTCGTCCTCGAAGTCGGCGGTCCAACGCTCGGGCCGGAACTCGTCGGGGGCGTCGTAGAACCGCCCGTCGCGGTGGAGTTTGAAGGCGGGGAGCGTGAGGTTCGTCCCGGCCTCGATGCGGTAGGGGCCGATTCGAACGTCCTCGGTCGGCTCCCGGAAGAGGACGTAGGCGGGCGGGTAGAGCCGGAGCGCCTCCCTGACGACCCGCTCGGTGTAGCCGAGGTCGGGGAGGTCGGCAATCGTGGCGGGGTCGTCGCCGAGGGTCGCGTCGAGTTCCGCGCGGAGTTTCTCCGCTTCGTCGGGGTTGCGCCCGAGCAGGTGCCACGCGTAGGTCAGCGCGAGCGCGGTGGTCTCGTGGCCCGCGAACAGGAACGTGACCAGCTGGTCGCCGACCACCTCCTCGGCCATCGTCTCGCCGTCGGGTCCCTCGGCGCGGAGCAACAGCGAGAGCAGGTCGTCGTACTCTGCGTCGTCTGCGCGGCGCTCCGCGACGAGGTCGTCCACCATCGCCTCGAAGTCGGTCATCGCGCGCTCGAACCGGCGGTTCTTCGGCGTGGGTACCCAGTCGGGGAGGAACGCCGACGCGCCGCCCGCGTCCCCGCGCTCGTTGAGCGCGGCCGCGGCCTCCCGGACGACTTCGCGTCGCCCCTCGACGTCGATGTCGAACAGCGACTTCGCCAGAATCCGGAGAGTCAGCTCCGACATCGCGTCCTGCACGTCGACCACCTCGCCGTCGGCGAGGTGGTCGAGCGTTCGCTCGGCGTACGTCACCATCGCGTCGGCGTAGCTCCGGATGCGGTCGGGCGTGAACGCGGGCTGGATGCGGACGCGCTGGTCGCGCCACTCCTCGCCCTCGGTCAGGAGGAGTCCGCGCTCGGCGAACCCCGCGGCCGCGTCGCGGAACGCCTCGCTCTTGACGAACCGCTCGTTGTCCTCGACCAGAATCTGCTCGACGTAGTCGGGTTCGAACACCGTGCAGAACTCCCGGCCCGCGACGCTGTAGCCCACTGCGTCGCCCACGGATTCGAGGCGGTCGTAGAACCCGAACGGGTCGCGCACGAACCCGAGCGTGTTGCCGAGAACGGGCGTGCCGGGGAGCTGCGGGGGTTCGGGAGCCTCGGCGAGCGCTCGCGGGTCCCGCTCCGTTCGCTCCGGGCCCTCGGCGTCGGCCGGGCCCGGTTGGGTCTCGCTCATGGACGGAGGTTGTGCCGAGCGCTCGATAGGTCCTCCGTCGAAGCATCTAGGTCGTTTAAGTTCTGCCGGTCCGACGGGTCGGTCGTGAAGTACCTCACGCTCGCGCTGCGCCAACCGCGGGCGACTCGCCACCCCATGCAGAACTTCATCGCCGACTCGGAGGCGGTCGCTCGGGAGGAGCTACTGGCGTGGAACCTCCTGCCCGGCGAGGCAGTCGAGTACGTGCTGTTCTACGTCGAGGGCGAGATAGACCCCTACCGGGAGGCGATTTCGGACGTGGGGTCGGTCGCCGAGTACACGCTGGCCCCCATCGATTCGGAGTCGTTCTACGCCTACGTCAGACAGGAGACCCGCGAGGCCGACCGCCAGTTCCGCGAGGCGTTCGCTCGCCGCCACCTGCTGGTCGTCCCGCCCGTCGAGTACACCGGCGAGGGACACATGCGGTTCACGGTCGTCGGCGAGTCGGCCGACCTGCGGGCGCTCCTCGACGACCTGCCCGAGCGCATCGACGCCGAGATAGCGGAGGTCGGCGAGTACGACCGCAGACACGCCACCGTCGCGGGCGCGTTGACCGACCGCCAGTTCGAGGCGGTGTCGGTCGCGTCGTCGCTCGGGTACTACGAGGTGCCCCGCGAGGGGTCGCTGGCCGAGGTCGCCGACGAACTCGACTGCGCCGAGAGCACGGCGTCCGACCTGCTCCGGAAGGCCGAGTCGAAGCTCGTCTCGGCGGTCGTGAACGGGTGAGGCGAGTCTTCTCGCGGTCGTCGACCGACCGACGGGTCGAAGTGGACGAACGTCCCGATCCGTCACCGAGAACCGACAGAATGAGGTAACCCACCCGAATATTTGCCGCCAAGGATGTTCGACAAGGTTCTCGTCGCCAACCGAGGCGAAATCGCGGTCCGCGTGATGCGGGCGTGCGAGGAGCTGGGTATCGACACCGTGGCCGTCTACAGCGAGGCCGACAAGGACTCCGGACACGTCCGGTACGCCGACGAGGCGTACAACGTGGGTCCCGCACGCGCGGCCGACTCGTACCTCGACCACGAGGCGGTCATCGACGCCGCGAAGAAGGCCGACGCCGACGCCATCCACCCCGGCTACGGCTTCCTCGCGGAGAACGCCGAGTTCGGGGGCAAGGTCGAGGACACCGAGGGCGTGACGTGGGTCGGCCCCTCGGCGGATTCGATGGAGCAGCTGGGCGAGAAGACCCACGCCCGCAAGACGATGCGGGACGCCGACGTGCCCATCGTGCCCGGCACGACCGACCCCGTCGAGGACCCCGAGGAGGTCACCGAGTTCGGCGACGAGCACGGCTACCCCATCGCCATCAAGGCCGAGGGCGGCGGCGGCGGCCGCGGGATGAAGGTCGTCCGCGGCCCCGAGGAGGCCGACGACCAGCTCGAATCCGCCAAGCGCGAGGGGGAGGCGTACTTCGACAACGACAACGTCTACCTCGAACGCTATCTGGAGAACCCGCGCCACATCGAGGTCCAGATCATCGCCGACCACCACGGCAACGTCCGCCACCTCGGGGAACGGGACTGCTCGCTCCAGCGCCGCCACCAGAAGGTCATCGAGGAAGGGCCGTCCCCGGCGCTCACCGACGAACTCCGCGAGGAGATCGCCGAGGCCGCGCGCCGCGGTGCCGACGCCGCGGGCTACTACAACGCGGGCACCTTCGAGTTCCTCGTCGAGGAGGACCCCGACCGCGAGGACGGCGAACTCCTCGGGCCCGACGCCGACTTCTACTTCCTCGAAGTCAACACCCGGATTCAGGTCGAACACACCGTCACCGAGGAGCTGACGGGCATCGACATCGTGAAGTGGCAGCTCCGGGTCGCGGCCGACGAGGAACTCGGCTTCGAGCAGGACGACGTGGAGCTAGAGGGCCACGCGATGGAGTTCCGAATCAACGCCGAGAACGCCGCCGAGGAGTTCGCGCCCGCCACTGGCGGCAAACTCACGACCTACGACCCGCCGGGCGGCATCGGCGTGCGCCTCGACGACGCGCTGCGGCAGGGCGACGACCTCGTGACCGACTACGACTCGATGGTCGCGAAGCTCATCATCCACGGGAGCGACCGCGAGGAGTGCATCGCCCGGTCGAAGCGCGCGCTCGCCGAGTACGACATCGAGGGCATCCCGACGATCATCCCGTTCCACCGGCTGATGCTCGACGACGAGCCGTTCGTGGCGGGAACCCACACCACCAAGTACCTCGACAACACGCTCGACCCCGAGCGCATCGACGAGGCTCAGGAGAAGTGGGGCAGCGAGACCGAATCGACGACCGACGACGAGGAGGTCGTCGAGCGCGAGTTCACGGTCGAGGTCAACGGCAAGCGATTCGAGGTCGACCTCGAAGAGCGCGGCGCGGCCGCGATTCCCGCGAGTAACGGCGGAGGCGGCGCGACCGGACAGAAGCCCGAGCCCGCGGGCGGCGACTCGGGCGGGGGCGACGACGTGAGCGTCGACGGCGAGGGCGAGAGCGTCACCGCCGAGATGCAGGGCACCATCCTCGACGTGACGGTCGAGGAGGGCGACGAAGTCGCGTCGGGCGACGTGGTCTGCGTCCTCGAAGCCATGAAGATGGAGAACGACGTGGTCGCCTCGCGGGGCGGCACCGTGACGCAAATCGCCGTCGGCGAGGGCGACAGCGTCGACATGGGCGACGTGCTGGTCGTCATCGAGTAGCGGCGCCGAGCAACGTTTTTTGACGGAGTTCCACACAAGATACTTGCGGGAGCGGCCAGTATCCGGCCTCGATGACGTCGCCCTCCCGCCGCCGCGCGCTCGCCCTGACCGGAACCGCGGTGTTGTCGCTCGCCGGGTGTCTCGGCGAGCGGCCCGCGGGAACGGACCTCGAAAACGGAGTCGACCGACGAGTCGCGAACGACCCCGCCCGAGTACGACTGCTCGATGGCCGACCGGCCGGACCCCGACCCTCCGGACGAGGACGCCGAGGACGCGGTCGAGCCGACGGCGTATCCGACTCGCCCGGACTCGCTGGCCGACGAAGACGAGGTCGCCGAGTACGTCGAGGCGTACGAGCGAGCGTACCGGCGCAACGCGCTGGTGGAAGAGTGGGGCGACGACCTCACCCGCCAGACGACGTCGGTCAGGGACGTTCGGACCGACGACGCGCCCGAGGGGGCCGCGGTCGTCCGAGTCCGGTACACCTACTCCGAAACCGTAGAGCAGCCGGAGGGAACCGAGATGCACGGGGACTCGCCGACCGTGTTCGCGTCCTACTACGTTGACGAGTCGGTCGTCGTTCGCGCCGAAGACACCGGCCCCCGAGACGACGAGGACGCGCTCGACCCCGACCCGTGGGAGACGGGCGAACCGGTCGAGTGTTTCGCGTGAGCGGGGAAGCAGGCGATTCTTGTCCCGAGGGGCCTTACCCCCGGCCATGAACGACACGCGCCGGGCGGTCCTCGAACGACTCGCGGAGGGTCCCGTCCCCGGACCCGACGTCGCCGACGACCTCGGCGTCTCGCGCAACGCGGTCTGGAAGCACGTCGAGGGACTCCGCGGTTCGGGGTTCGACATCGAGAGCAGCGACGACGGCTACGCCCTCGAAGGGATACCGGAGTACGGCGGCCCCGCGGTCGAGTTCGGGCTCGACGCGCCGTTCTCGGTGGAGTACCACGACGCCGTCGGAAGCACCAACGACCGCGCCCGCGAACTCGCCGCCGAGGGGGCCGAGGACGTGGTCGTGCTGGCCGACGAGCAGACCGGCAGTCGGGGACGGCTCGACCGCGCGTGGTCGGCCCCGAGCGGCGGGGTCTGGGCGAGCCTCGTCCTCCGGCCCGACCTCCCGCCCGCCCACGTCCCGGCGCTGACGCTGGCGGCCGCGGTCGCCACCACGGACGCGGCCCGGGAGGCGGGCGTTCCGGCCGAAATCAAGTGGCCGAACGATGTCTTAGTCGGCACCGAGGGCGACCGCGGCGGCCGAAAGCTCGCCGGAATCCTGACCGAGATGGAAGGCGAGGCAGACCGCGTCTCGTGGGTCGTGGTCGGTATCGGCGTGAACGCGAATATTCCGGTCGACGACCTCCCCGAGGGAGCGACCAGCCTCCGCGAGGAGGTCGGCGAGGTCGACCGGCGGGTCTTCGTCCAGCGACTGCTGGAGCGGTTCGACGACCTCCGCGGGGACCCCGAATCCGCGGTCGAGGCGTGGCGCGAGCGGTCGGCCACGCTGGGCCAGCGCGTGCGGGTCGAGCGCGCCGACGGCGAGGTCGTCGGCGAGGCCGTCGACGTGGCGTTCCCCGGGTCGCTCGTGGTCGAGACCGACGAGGGCCGGGTCCGGGTCCACGCGGGCGACTGCGAACACCTCCGGCCAGTATAGGCTACTCGACCGGGACGTGACCCGTCTCGGCGTCCGACTCGGACTCGGTGGCGGCGGGCGAGTCCTCCCCGTTCTCGCCCTCGTCGCCCACCCGGACGGTGAGGACGGGGACCGTGCAGGCCCGGACCACGCCCTCGGCGACGCTCCCCAGAAGCAGGCGGTCGATGCCGCCCCGTCCGTGGGTGCCCATCACCACGAGGTCGCAGTCCTCGCCCTCGGCGTACTCGACGATGCGCCTGCTCGGCGTGCCTTCGAGCAGGCGCGAGGCGACCGGCACGTCGTACTCGTCCGCGATGGTCTCGACGCGCTCCAGCGCGGCCTCGCCCTCCTCGTGGAGCACGTCGTCGATGCCCTCCCACGAGGTCTCCATCGGGAGGCCGGTGAACGTCGCGGAGTTGACGACGTAGACCGCGTGTAGCTCCGCGCCGTGGGCGGCCGCGAGTTCGGCGGCGTGTCCGACCGCGCGCTCGGTGTCGGTCGAACCGTCGGTCGGCACGAGTATCCGGTCGTACATCCGTTCGTCGGATGATAGCACACGACGTACCTTAACTGTTTGCAGGCGAGCGGCGACCGCGCGGTCGCCGCTCGCCTGCAACGGCCCGTCCGTTCGACCCTCCCCGGCTCACAGCACGACTTCGGACGCGTTCACAGCACCACGTCGGACGCGTTCACAGCACCACGTCGGACACGTCGCCCGCTCCGGCCCGGCGGACCACCGCGCGGACCACGTCCTGGGCTCCGGCGAGGTTGTCCGAGTCGCCGTCGAGCACGAGGAGCTTCCCGGGTCGGCCCTCCGCGAGGACGCCGCAGTCGAGGCCCGCGATCTGCGCGCCGTTCCGGGTCGCCATCGCGAGCACGTCGCGGGCGCTCACGTCGGCGAGCTTGGCGGCGAACTCCATCTCGCGGAACATCGAGGGGCTGTTGAGCATCACGTTGTCGGTGCCCAGCGCCACCGTGGTCCGCTCGTGGAGGTCCCGAATGGGCGGGACCCCGACCCCCGTGACGAGGTTCGAGCGCGGGCAGACCGCCACGGGTATCTCGCTGTCCTCGATTCGGTCGAGGTGGAGCGGTTCGGGGTGGACTACGTGGACGAGGAAGTCGGGGTCCAGATCGAGCGCGGGGTTGATGTCGGTCGGGTCGCGCTCGCCAGCGTGGATGCCGAATATCTTTCCCTCGCGGGCGGTCGCGTTGCGCTCGCGGGAGAACTCCCCGTCGCGCGCACCGCTCGCGCCGAAGCCGTCGGCGGCCTCCATCGCCTCGACGGTCTCGCGGCCCAGAATCACGGGGTCGACGTCGAGGCCCTCGGCGGCCTCCCGGAGGGCGTAGACCCCCTCGACGCCGCCCTCTCGGAATTCGAGGAACGAGGCGGTGCCG
This sequence comes from Halorussus salilacus, assembly GCF_024138125.1. Lineage (NCBI taxonomy): Archaea > Methanobacteriati > Methanobacteriota > Halobacteria > Halobacteriales > Haladaptataceae > Halorussus > Halorussus salilacus. Next base: position 2,674,116 of record NZ_CP099993.1, on the reverse strand, counting down.
GTCCGCTCCATCATCCGGATCGACCGGCGCATCGCCTCGACCTTCTCCTCGCGGGAGGCCGCCCGGAGCAGTCGGTGCTTGAGGCCGTCGGGCGGCGCGACGAGTTCGTCGAGGCTCAGGCCCGCGCCCGCCTCCTTCGCGATGGAGTCGCCGATGTGGGTGTGGGCGTTGACGAACGCCGGAACCACGATGTCCGACGAATCGACCGACTCCTCCTCGATTGCGGTTATCGCTCCGTCCTCGACCACGACCCGGCCCTCCACGGGGTCGAACTCCGGACCCCGGAGGACGGTCCCCTCGATTATCATGTGTTCGTCACGGGCCGCAACCCCCTTGAACCTCCCCCTTTCGGACGAATCGGGGGCCGACGGTCGCAGTGGCTACCGGCGCGAGACCGGCGAGGGGCCGACGCGAGACCAGCGCGAGACCGGGGTCACGGCAGGGGCGGTCGTCGGGGCGGGGGTCCCGCGGGACCCCCGCCCCGACGACCTCAGTACGGGTACTCCCGGGGTTCGTCCTGCACCGAAATCCACTTGGTCTCGGTGAACGCCTCGACGATGGCCTCGCCGTTGTACCGGCCGATTCCCGACGCGCCGACCCCGCCAAAGGGGACGTGAGGCTCGTCGTTCAGGGGCTGGTCGTTGATGTGGACCATCCCGGTGTCGAGTCGGCGCGCGATGTCCATCGCGCGCTCTCGGTCCTCGCAGTGAACCGACCCCGAGAGACCGTACTCGGTGTCGTTGGCGAGTTCGATGGCCTGCTCGTCGGTCTCGAAGGGGACGACCGGCGCGACCGGACCGAAGTGTTCCTCGGCCGCGATGGGCATGTCGTTCGCGACGTTCGAGAGGACGGTGGGTTCGACGAACCACTCGTAGTGGTCGCCTCCGGCCTCGATCTCCGCCCCTCGCTCGACCGACCGTTCGAGGAGGTCCACGATGGTCTCGTACTGGGAGGCGTTCTGGACCGGGCCGACCACCACCCCTTCCTCGCGGGGGTCGCCCATCGGGAGTCGCTCGGCGCGGGCGGCGAGTCGCTCGACGTACTCGTCGTACACCGACTCGTGGACGAGGTGGCGGTTGATGGAGATGCACTCCTGACCCTGATGGGTGAACGACCCGAAGACGCCGCCGTCGACAGCGCGGTCGAGGTCGGCGTCGTCGGTCACGATGTGGGCGTTGTTGCCCCCGAGTTCGAGCGCCGGGGTCGAGAGTTGCTCGGCCGCCGCCGCGCCGACCTCTCGGCCCACCTCGGTGGAGCCGGTGAACGAGACGACCGACGGCGTCGAGTGACTCGCGACGGCCTCGCCGATCTCCGACCCCGTTCCGGTGACGACGTTCAGCACGCCGTCGGGGAGCCCGGCCTCCTCGAAGATGCGCGCGACCGCGAGCCCGCCGACCACGGCGGTGTGGGTCGAGGGCTTGAGGACCACGGCGTTGCCCAGCGCGAGCGCGGGCGCGACCGCCCGCATCGAGAGGTACAGCGGGAAGTTCCACGGCGAGATGACCCCGACCACGCCCGCGGGCTCCCGGGTGAGGAGGTTGCGCTTGCCCTCGACGACCGACTCGCGCTCGTCGGTCCCGAACGAGTCGGCGAGGTCCTCGGCGACCGACATCGTTCCCCCGGTGAGGTCGAGTTCGATGTCGGCCTTCAGGCGCGCGCCGCCGCACTCGACCGCGAACAGGTGTACGAACTCCTCCCGGTAGGCATCGACGAGTTCGCGGGCGTCGGCCACGACCGACGCCCGCTCGTCGGGGGTGCGCTCGGCCCACGCGCGCCGGGCCGCGTCGGCGGCCGCGTAGGCCTCCTCCACGTCGGCGTCGGTCCCCGCGGGGACCGCGCCGACCGGCTCCCGGGTCGCGGGGTTCATCACGTCGAGCGTGTCGCGGTTCTCACGCGGTCGCCACTCGCCGTCGACGTAGTGGGCGTTCCACCCGGTGACGGGCGCGAGTTCGAGCGCGTCGAGCGAGTCGGCGCGTCGATCGGCGGCGTCGTAACCTCGTCTGGGTTTCGTCCCCATGATAGGAAGTAACAACCTCCAGCGACTTATATTTATTCACGTAAGGTAAAATATATAAGTGGGGAGCGTTCCGCGTCGTCGCCACCCCGCGTCGCGGAGACGGGGAGGCCGAGTCGCAACCCCTTCAGCGCCGGGGCTCGAACCCGTTCAGTCCCGCGACCCGAACTCGTCGAGCGTCGTGCGCTGGCCGGGGGTCCGAACCTCGTTGACGAGCGCGCCGTCGGTCTCCAGCCCCAACACGCGCTCGGCGGCGTGGCCCACGGCGTCGGTCGCGTCGCTCGGCGCGTAGACCCCGAGTCGCCACTGCTCGCGCTGGACGTGCCGGAGTGCGGATACCAGCGCCGACTGCTCGCCCAGCCGCCTGATGTCGCCGTTGACGATGACCCGCGAGGACGACTCTGTCATGCTCGGGCGACCCAGCACGTCGATGATGACCTCGCCGCGATCCACGTCTGCCTCGTCGGCTATCTCGGCCTCGTAGTCGAGGATGGCGTCGTGGTCGGCGTCGATGACCGCGTCCGGAACGTCTCCCATCTCGGCCCAGACCGCGCGCTTGTAGAGGTCCCGAGCGCCGAGCCGCCGGGCGAACTCCGCGGTCTCTGGCTCGCTCCGGAGCGTCGCGAACAGGTCGTGGTCGTCCATCCGGCGCAGTTCCTCGGCGCTCACGTCGGTCTCGGTCAGCAGGCGCTCGCTCGCGCGCTTGAGGATTCCCCGACAGATGCGGGTGACGTGGTGGTTGTAGACCGTGGGGTTCATCAGGGCTCGCGCGAGCAACAGGCTCTCGGCGGTCGGGACGTTGCCCTCCCCGAGGACGAGCTCGCCGTCGATGAGCGTCAGCTCCCGGACCAGCCGCGAGTGGTCGATGGTTCCGTAGGGCACGCCGGTGTGGTGGGCGTCGCGCACCAAGTAGTCCATCCGATCCACGTCGAGTTCGCCCGAGACGAGCTGGCCCAGCTTTCCCTCCCCCGCGATGAGGTCGGCGACCGCGGCGGGGTCGTGGCCGTGGTTTCGGAGCACGTCGCCGACCGACCGCTCGGCGAGCAGTTCGTGAACGTCGTCGTGGTACTTGCCGGTGTGACGGTGGATGACCGCCTCGATGGTGTGGCTGTACGGGCCGTGGCCCACGTCGTGGAGGATGGCGGCCGCCCGGACGCGCTCGGCGCGCTTGCCGTGGATTCCGAGGTGGTCGAGCGCCTCGCACGCCAGATAGTAGACCCCGAGGCTGTGCTCGAACCGGGTGTGATTCGCCGAGGGGTAGACGAGGTGGGCGGGTCCCAGTTGCTTGATGCGGCGGAGCCGCTGGACCGCGGGCGTGTCCAGCAACGCTCGCGCGACGCCCTCGACCTCGATGTGGTCGTGGACGCTGTCCTTGATGGTCTTCATATTCCGGAGTTCGGCGGCTTGGTATAAAAACCGCCGGACCGCTTTCGGGGTTTAGCCGTGGGAAAACGTTCGATTCGAACGACTGGAGAAGACGAGACGACGAACAGCCAGAAAGCCCCCGCCCGCTCGCTACGAAAAACAGAGTCCGTGAACGAGACCGCTTCGAAAGCCCCCGCCCGCTCGCTACGAAAAACAGAGTCCGTGAACGAGAACGCTTCGAAAGCCCCCGCCCGCTCGCGGTCGCTCAGCGACATATCCTCGCTCGCTTCGCTCACTCGGATAGGGGTCGCTGAGACGACCACGTAGAACGCGAGCGGGCGGCCCCTTTCAGTCCCACCCGGTGGATTGTCTTGCCGGTCGTCGCCCGGTGGACTGTCCCGCGGAGAGTCAGCCGGTGGGACAGTCAACTCGGCGCGCGCTGGCGCGGGCCGCGGTTTGGCCCGCGCCAACCGCGCGAGGGACGAGTATCGCAGGGCGTGAGCGAAGCGAACGTCCGAGAAACGCAGTCGGTTGGGGAGGGTGTGGTTGCGGTTTCATAGGTGACGTGCGAGTAGTCGAGACGACCGAATCAAACCCAACGCAGAGGAGTCGAAAACCGTCCACGCACGAGTACCACGTCCGTATCAGTCGTTCCGAACGCAACCCTCGCAGACAGCACAAGGGTTTACCTCCCGGAACCCGCACGTCGCCACATGGTGACGTTTCTCTCCGGGGGCACCGGAACCCCCAAGCTCCTGGCGGGCGCGCAATCGGTGTTCGACCCCGCCGAGACCACCGTCGTCGGCAACACCGGCGACGACGTGGAACTCGGGGGACTGCTCGTCTGCCCCGACATCGACACCGTCCTCTTCGAACAGGGCGACGTGCTCGACCGCGAGCGGTGGTGGGGCATCGCCGACGACACGACCGAGACCCACGGGGAACTCCGAGACCTCGCCGAATCGGTGGGCCTCGAACCCGGGCCGAGATACCTCCCCGAGGCGGCCCAGACCGAGGGCCGCGACATCGCCCGATGGCGGCGGTTCTCTGGCATCGCTGAGTTCATGGAGATCGGCGACCGCGACCGGGCGATACATCTCACCCGGACGAGTCTGCTCGACGAGGGGCGGTCTCTCACCGAGGTCACCCGCCTGCTCGCGGCCGCCCTCGACGTGCCGGTGGACGTGGTGCCGATGAGCGACGACCCCGTGGCGAGCATCGTCCACACGGCCGCGAGCAAGAAAGAAGACGAGGACGAAGACGAGAACGAGGACGAGACCGGGGCCGACTACCCCGACGAGATGCACTTCCAAGAGTTCTGGGTCGCCCACCGCGCCGACCCCGCGGTCGAGCGAGTCGAGTTCCGCGGCGCGGACTCGGCGGAGCCGAGTCCCGCCGCGCTCGGGGCCATCGAGGAGGGGCCGGTCGTCGTCGGTCCCTCGAATCCGGTGACGAGCATCGGGCCCATCGCGGCCATCGACGGGCTCCGCGAGGCGCTCGAATCGGCCACCGTGGTCGCGGTCTCTCCCTTCGTCGAGGACGAGGTGTTCTCCGGGCCCGCCGCGAAGCTGATGGAGGCGGTCGGCTACGAGCCCTCGACGCGGGGCGTCGCGACGGCCTACGACTTCGCCGACGCCTTCGTGCTGGACGACGCCGACGGCACGGACCTCGACCGGCCGGTCGTGCGGACCGACACCCGGATGGACGACGAGGCCGACGCCGAGCGCGTGGCGGAGGCCGTCGTCGACGCGCTGGATGCGCGGGGGGTGGCGTGATGTTCGAACCCAGAGTCGCGCTCGCGAGCCTCAGCGGCCGGTCCGACGCCGACTGGGCCGTCCGGGGAGAGCAGTTCGCCGGAGCCGCGTTCCTCGGGGGCATCGCGCTCGACGACCAGACCCGCGAGGCCGCCCGCGAACTGGTCGGCCGCGACCGCGAGGAGTTCCTGCCCGACGACTCCCTCGGGTTCGTCGACCGCCAGCTCGCCGCACTCGAAGACGCCGACCTCCGGGCGGGGTTCAACGTCCGGGCTGCCGGTTCCGAGCCGGTTCGGGAGGCCGCCCGAATCTGTGCCGACCGTGACGCCGTCCTCGAAGTGAACGCCCACTGCCGACAGGACGAGATGTGCCGGGCCGGAGCAGGAGAGGCCCTCCTCCGCGACCCCGACCGCCTCGCGGAGGCGGTCGGGGTCGCGGCCGACGCGGGCGCGACCGTGAGCGTGAAGGTCCGCGCGGAGGTGCCCGGCGTCGACCTCACCGAAATCTCCCGCACAATCGAGGACGCGGGCGGCGACGCGGTCCACGTCGACGCGATGGACTCGGAGGGCGTAATCGCGGACGTCGCCGAATCGGCCGACCTGTTCGTCATCGCCAACAACGAGGTGCGCGACCGCGAGTCGGTCCGGGAGTACCTCGCCCACGGTGCCGACGCGGTGAGCGTCGGCAGGCCGAGCGACGACCCCGCGGTCCTCCGGCGGGTCGGGCGGGCGACCGACGAGTGGTTCGCCGGGTCCGAATCCGAGCCCGAAGCCGAATCGGAGGTGCGCGCATGACTCCCGCGCAGAACGCCCAGCTCGCGCTCCTGCTGGAGGTCTCCGGGACCCCCAAGCCCGGCAACGTCGACCGCGAGCGCGACCTCCCGGGCCTGCGATTCGAGCACTTCCTCGCGGGCGCGGTCGGCGCGGGGCCGGGCCTGCGCGCGGCCGAGGGGGGCGCGCCCGTCGGCGAGGCGTTCGAGCGCGCGGTCGCCGGGATGAGCCAGCAGGAGGGCGACAACACCCAGTTCGGCGCGCTCCTGTTGCTGGTCCCCCTCGTCAAAGCCGCCGCCGAGGGCGACCGGCCGCTCTCGCCCGGGGCCGTGACCCGAGTCGTCGAGGACACCACCGTCGCCGACGCCGCGGGCTTCTTCCGGGCGTTCGACCACGCCGACGTGTTCGTCGGCGACCCGCCCGAGGACGCCGCCGACCTCGACGTCCGCCGCGGGAGCGACGCGATTCCGGCGGTCAAGGAGCGCGACATCGCGCTGTACGACGTGCTGGCACTGGGCGACGAGGACGACGATATCGCCGCCGAGTGGACCGGCGGCTTCGAGCGCACCTTCCGGGCGGCAGACCGACTCGCCGAGTTGGAGGGTCCGGCGTCGGCGCGGGCCGCGCGGGTCTACCTCGAACTGCTCGGGCGCGAACCCGACACCCTCGTCGCGACGAAGCACGGCGAGAAGGTCGCAGAGAGCGTCCGGGTCCGCGCCCAGCAGGCGCTCGAAGGCGGTCCCGAGGTGGTCGAGGCGTTCGCCGAATCGCTGGTCGAGGACGGCGTCAACCCCGGTACCACGGCCGACCTCATCGCTGGCGGGCTGTTCGTGGCGCTCGAACGCGGGGAGGTGTCGGTGTGAGCGACGCGGACGGCGAGGGCAGGGACGCGAGCGAACCGGGAGCCGAGTGGCCCGTCGAGTTCCGGGGGGTCACCGAGTCGGTCGTGACCACGCTCGGGCCGAACGGCCGCTGGAACGCCGCCGCGCTCGGCCTCCACCCGCCCGAGGGGTCTGGGGACCCCGTGACCGCCCGGACGTGGGGCGACACCCGGACTCGCCGGAACTTCCACCGGCGGGGCGGCGGTCGCGTCCAGTTCACCCGCGACCCCGTGACGTTCGTGGACGCCGCCCTGTCGATATTCGAGGTCGAGTCGCCGGTGCTACCGTCGGCCGACGCGTGGGCCGCGGTCGACGCCGAACCGGTCGAGTCGGGCGAGTCGGGCGGGACGCGCTGGGAGGAGTGGGAACTCCGGCCGCGCGAGACCGGCGTCGAGCGGCGGGTCGTCCCCACGACCAACCGGGGATTCGGCGCGGTCGTCGAGGCCACCGTCGCGGCCTCGCGGCTGGGCGTCGACGCCTACGACCAGACGGCGCTCCGGCGACGGCTGTCGTACTTCGAGGAGGTCGGACGCAACTGCGGGGGCGACCGGGTCCGGGAGGCGCTCGACCGCCTCGACGAGCACGTCGAGACCGACTGAGACGGCCGGGAACGAGCGGATTCTCGGGACGCTACCGCCCTTCGACCAGTCGCGCCCACGTCTCGCGGGGCATCCCGAGTTCCTCGACCCGCTCGCGGACCGCGTCGATGTCGTACTCGACCCGCCGGAGGTCGGCGGTCGCCTCGTCGGTATCGACCACGGCGTACGCCGCGGCCGGGTTCGAGTCCCGGGGCTGGCCCACGCTTCCGGGGTTCAGGACGAGACGGCCGTCTATCGTGGCCTCGTGCTGGATGTGGGTGTGCCCGAGGAACAGGCCGTCGTAGTCGTCCAGATAGGGCCGCATCTCCGGGAACTGGGGCGGCCGGACGTACGCGTCCTCGTACTCCGGGTCGGGGTGGCTGTGGACGACGCGGAACCGGTCGTCGGCGACGGTCCGGCGCTTGGGGAGCGAGCGGACCCACTCGAACTGCCCGTCAGTGAGGTCCTCGTCGGCGCGAGCGAGCCCCGCGTAGGCGGTCTCGTGGTGGCGGTACCGCTCGGGGGTCTCGACCATCCGCTCGTGGTTGCCCTTCACGACGACGTCGGCCGCCTCGCGGACCCGGTCGACGCACTCGCCGGGCCACGGATTGTAGCCGATGACGTCGCCCAGACAGACCAGCGCGTCCACCTCGGGCATGTCGTCGAGGACCGCCTCCAGCGCGACCAGATTGCCGTGAACGTCCGATATCACGCCCAGTTGCATGGGTCGGGGGTCTCGCGGGCGAGGCGTAAGCTTTGGGGACCGGCCACGTCGCCGGAGACCGCAACGCACTTACTTTCCGGCCGTAGAAATCAATGTATGCCAATCAAACCCGACTACGTCAAGAAGACCGGGAACATCCTGCTGGAGCGGTACCCGGAAGCGTTCACGACCGACTTCGACCAGAACAAAGAGAGCGTCACGAAGCTGACCAACATCGAGTCGAAGGGCGTCCGCAACCGCATCGCGGGCTACGTCACGCGAAAGAAATAAGACGGCCGTTTCCAGCATTCGCAAGTCCGGAAGCCTCCGGCTTCCGGACTTGCGCTCTTGCAACATCTCGATCAAAACCACCGTCAGAGTGAAGCTCTGACGAGCCGTCGTTCACGACGACACGGCGTCACCTCCTCCCTCGCTTCGAGCAAGGCGGCTCCGCCGCCTTGCTCTCGGTCGGTCGAAGGTTCCTTGGTCCGCTCGCTCTGCATTCGCTCGCGGTGGATTGCGATGTGACTCCGTGGAGCGCGTCGCCGAGTAAAGCGCATCCGCCGGACGTGCAAGAACAGGGGGTATCCAAACCGTTTTGCTACCGTAGCCCGCAACCCCGACAATGACCGTACGAGTCGGCGTTCTCGGCGCGACGGGCGCGGTCGGCCAGCGATGCATCCAGTTGCTGGACGGCCACCCCGAGTTCGAACTGGCAACGGTAACCGCGAGCGAGTCCAGTGCGGGCCTCTCCTACCGAGAGGCCGCGAAGTGGCGCATCGACGCCCCGATTCCGGAATCGGTCGCCGACCTCACCGTCCGGGCGACCGACCCCGACGAGGTCCCCGACGACGTGGACCTGCTGTTCTCGTCGCTACCGTCGGGCGTCGCGGCCGAGGTCGAACCCGGCTTCGCCGAGGCGGGCTACGTCCTCTCGTCGAACTCCTCGAACGACAGGATGGCCGACGACGTGCCCCTCGTCATCCCCGAGATAAACCCGGGCCACCTCGACCTGCTCGAAGTCCAGCGCGACGAGCGCGGGTGGTCGGGCGCGGTCGTCAAGAACCCCAACTGCTCGACCATCACGATGGTCCCCACCCTCGCGGCGCTCGACGAGTTCGGACTGGAGCGCGTCCACGTCTCGACCCTGCAGGCCGTCTCGGGCGCGGGCTACTCGGGCGTGACCTCGATGGAGATACTCGACAACGTCATCCCGCACATCGGCGGCGAGGAGGCGAAGATGGAGACCGAGTCGAGGAAACTCCTCGGTAGTTTCGACGGCGCGGAGCTGTCCCACCACGACGCCGAGGTGTCGGCGTCGTGCAACCGGGTGCCGACCATCGACGGCCACCTCGAGAACGTCTGGGCCGAGACCGAAGACGACCCGACCGCGAGCGACGTGGAGGAGGCCTTCCGCGGCGTCGAGGGCCTCGACCTGCCGAGCTCGCCCGACCCGCTCATCGAGGTGTTCGACGAGCCCGACCGGCCCCAGCCGCGACTCGACCGCAACGTGGGCGGCGGGATGGCCATCGCGGCGGGCGGCGTGCAGGAGACTGCGAGCGGCGTCCAGTACAACTGCCTCGCGCACAACACGATTCGCGGCGCGGCGGGCGCGGCGGTGCTGAACGGCGAGCTGTTGCGGAGCGAAGGCTGGATTTAGCTCGCGGTCAGCCTCGCGACTCCCGAACGCCTCACTTCCCGGGACGCAAGCGTTCTCGGGCGTCCTCGTCCGTGACCCGCGTGAGGACCGCATCGACCGACCCGCGTTTCTCGCCGATGGTCGCACCGACGAGCGCACCGACGCCAGCCGCGGTGCTCGCGGCGTTCCGGCCGATTAGTCCCCCGACAGCGCCGCCGATGGACCCGCCGATGGCGGCGTACTTGGCGCGAGTCATCGCGCGTTCGATTCGGGCTCGCATGTTTCGACCGTCGTCAGGGGACGGGATAAAGGTGGTCGCCGAGATAGTCGCTACCGCCCGCTCGGAGGTTCACACCACCCGGTTCTCCAGTTCCTCGCCGTCCTCCAACCGCCGGACGTTCTCGGCGACGATGTCGGCCGTCCGGGCGTAGTACTCGGGGGTGTGGCCCGAGCAGTGCGGAGTAACCAAGCAGTTCTCCAGATTCCAGAGCGGGTGGTCCTCCGGGAGCGGTTCGGGGTCGGTCACGTCGAGCGCCGCGCCCCGGATATGCTCCTTTCGGAGCGCGCTCAGGAGGGCGTCGGTCTCGACCACCGGCCCGCGGGCGACGTTGACGAGGACGGCCTCGGGCGGCAGGGTCGTGAGTTCCTCGCGACCGACGAGTCCCCGGGTGGTCTCGGTCAGCGGACACGCCAGCACGAGGTAGTCGGTCCGGGCGAGCGCACCGTGGAACGCCTCGTCGTCGAACCCCACCACCTCGTCGGTCGGCCCGCCCTTCTCGGGGGTGTAGCGCACGCCGACTGTGTCGACGCCGAACCCCTGCAGGCGCTCGACGACGGCGTGGCCGATGGCTCCGAGACCGACCACGGTGACGGTGCTCCCCTGCAGTTCGCCCGCCTTGAAGTGTCGCCACTCGCGGTTCTGCTGGCGTCGCCACCCCTCGTGGAGGCGGCGCGCGAACACCAGCACGTTGCCCACGACGTGCTCGCCGATGTTCGGCCCGTGGACGCCCGAGGCGTTCGTGACCGCCACGCCGCGCTCGTCGAGCGCGTCGAGCGGGAGGTGGCCGGTGCCCGCGTACGCGCAGGCGAACAGTTTCAGGTCTTCCGCGTGAGCCAGCAGGTCCTCCGAAATCTCCATCCCCGTGACGACCGGCGCGCGTGCGATGAGGTCGCGCTCCTGCTTCGGGGTCCGGGCCACGCGAACGTCGGCGTCGGGCAGGCGCTCGCGGATATCGTCGGCGTAGTCGCCGACCGGCATGCCGTGGGTTCCCTTCCGCAGGACGAGCACGTCGGGAGCGTCGTCGTCTGACATGGGCGTGGGTTCGGCGCGGGGGCCTAAATTCCCACCTGATGCGGCAGGCCCCACGGCGAGGTCCCGACAGACCCCACGGCGAGGTCCCGACAGGCCCCATAGCGAGGTCGCGGGCGCGCCGGACGCCCCGCGAGCGGGGCGTCCGGCGCGGTCTCGTCCGGGGTGGGATTTACCCCCGCGGGTCCCGAATCCCGACCCATGTTCGAAGTCGAGACAGACGACCGCGTCGCGGTCGTCGACGTGACCGACCGCGTCGCCGACGAGGTCCCCGCCGACGCGTCGGGGGTCTGCACCGTCTTCGTGCCCCACACCACCGCGGGCGTGGTGGTCAACGAGGCCGAGTCGGGCTTGCTCACCGACCTCGAAGCCCATCTGGAGCGAGTCGCGCCCAGCGACCGCGACTACCGACACGACCGGATCGACGACAACGCCGCCGCCCACCTCCGGGCGGTCGCGCTGGGGGAGTCGGTGAGCGTGCCGGTCGAGGGCGGCGACCTCGCGCTGGGAACGTGGCAGTCGGTGCTGTTCGTGGACTGCGACGGTCCGCGGACCCGGAGGGTCGAGGTCGCGGTCGCCGACGCGGTGTGACTCCGAGAACCGAGCGGGCGGAACCGGGCGCGCGGGGCCCGGCCTACCGCTCGCCCGCCTCGATGCGCGGGTCGAGAACCGCGTAGGTCACGTCCTGCAGGAAGTTCGCGGCGATGCCCACGAACGCGATGACCATCGTCGTGCCGAGGACCAGCGGCATGTCGCGCTGGTGGACCGCCGCGAGGCTCAGAGCGCTGAGCCCCTCGATGCCGAACACCTCCTCGATGACGTAGATGTTGACCACGAGGACCGCGACCATGTCGGTGAAGAACACCGACAGGATGGGGACCGCGGCGTTTCGCAGGACATGGCGTGCGATCGCGAGGCGGCCCACGCCCTTCGCGCGAAGCGCGGCGACGAACTCGTCGTTGACGTATTCGAGCGTCTCGGCCCGCGCGTACCGGAGCTGTCCGGCAAACAGCCCCGAAGCCAGCACCAGCGACGGCAGGACGTACTGTTCGAGGTGCGCGAGCGACCAGAGCTCGGCGGGCGGTGGCTGGGACACCCGCGACAGCACCCCGAGCTCTCCGACGACCAGCAGAAGGGCGATCTCCGCGAGCCAGAAGTTCGGCACCCCGAACCCGGAGTAGGTGAGGACGCTCGCCGCGCGGTCGACGAGTCCCCGCCGGTTGAACGCGGTGTACAGGCCGACCGAGACGCCGCCGAGCAGGGACACGACGAGCGCCGGAACGACGTACAGCGCGGTGTACGGGGTTCGGTCGGCGACGAGTGAGGTGACCGTCCGTCCGTGGCTGAACGACATTCCCCAGTCGAGCGTCGAGATGTCTATCAGCCATCGAGCGTACCGCTCGTGAACCGGGTCGTTCAGGTTCCTCGCTTCACGATAGGCGTTGATAGCCCGTCGAGCGTCTTCTTGGTCGCCTCCGCTTCGAACGACGTCGTAGGCGATGGCTCCCTCGTTCGGGTCGGGCGTGAGGGCGACGAACAGAAACGCCAGCGACACCACGAGATACACCGCGACGACCGCGACGAGGGCACGCCGGGAGAGGTGCCATAGCAGACCCATCATGGAGTACGATTGAAAATAGATTATTAACACTTATGGTTCGCTGATTGGACCGTCGCAGTACGGAATGGGACGCGCCGAAACGACATCACCGGGCGACGAACCCGGTGAGCGAGTAATGACGCCGCGTCGGCGGGCGGTCGCGTTCGCGGTCGGTGCGACCGCGTTGGCGCTCGCGTTCGGCTTCGACCGATTCGTCCGGGGCGAGGGCAGACCGCTGGCCTTCGGGGTGTACCCGAGCGGTCTCGACTACCTGTTCGCGCTGTCGTGGCTCGCGCTCGTGACGTTCGTTCTCGCACCGCTCGCGTCCCGACCGGGCATGACCGCCATCTACTGGAAGCGCCTGAAGACCAACCCGTGGGCGGTGGCCAGCCTCTGTTATCTCGCCGTCTTCCTCGTCGTCGGAACGGTCGGGCCGTGGGTCATCCAGCCCGACGTGAACTTCGCGCACTCGAACCAACCGCCCGTCTTCGCCAGCGTCGACTCGGGATACGTGACCGACTGCGTCGGCCCGATCGTGGACGACCGGTGTCAGGGAACGCTCCAGTACCCCCTCGGGACGAACAGTAGCGGGCAGGGCGTCCTCGCGGTGCTGGTGTCGGGCATGCGCGTGAGCCTCCTCGTCGCACTCGTCACCGCGATGGTGTTCGTCCCCATCGGCATGACCATCGGCGTCGTGGCCGGGTACGTCGGCGGGTGGACCGACACGCTGTTGATGGGCTACGTCGACATCCAGCAGACGATTCCGGCGTTCGTCCTCTACATCATCCTCATGTTCGTCTTCGGAAAGAGCCTCCTGCTCGTCGTGCTCGTGTTCGGGCTCACCAGTTGGGGCGGGTCGGCCCGGATGATCCGGAGCGAGGTACTCCAGCGGCGGGGCGAGGGATACATCGCCGCGGCCGAGAACGCGGGCGCTGGCTGGTGGCACGTCGTTCGCAAGCACCTCCTGCCGAACGTCTCGAACACCGTCGCGACCGCCATGAGCAGACAGATCCCCATCTTCATCCTGACCGAGGTCGCCATCGCGTACCTCGAACTCAACAACCTCACGCTGATGTCGTGGGGCGAGACCATCGCCCGCGACACCCAGCGCTCGTTCCCCGACACATGGTGGGCCTCGACGTTCGCGGTCGTCCTGCTGGTCGCGACCGTGACCGCGGTCAGCGTCTTCGGCGACGCGATGCGGGACGTGCTCGACCCCAAGAGCGTGTGAGGGTCGGGACTCGCGCAGAGAGACCTCCGTCTCTCGAAAACTGAGACGGCCTGAGAATGCTCCGTCTGGGATTTGAACCCAGGTCACAGGCTCGAAAGGCCCGAATGATTGGCCCGGCTACACCAACGGAGCGTTCGCTTCCATCCGGGCGGTTTCCCGGACGCATTCTGACGGATGGCCCGCATGCTTATAAACTCCACTAAATCGCTCTCGGCGTGGTGGGAATCGACACACGCGATTGGTGTCGCCTATCCGCTCGCTTCGAAGAGCAGTTCTATCGGCGCGTCGAACTCGATTTGACCGTGGTCGGCTCTGCCGTGGCATCGCTTGCACAGAAGAACCAAGTTCTCTTCGTCGTGAGCGTCCTCGACCGAGAGGTCCTCGGCTTGCCGGAACACGCGAACCGGTACGATGTGATGAACTTCGAGACGACGCTCAGAGCCGTCGTGGCGACAGTGTTGACAGACCTCGTCACGCTCTCTGACGTTCTCTCGTGCAACGGACCACCCGGCCCCATAGTTGTGGCTGTACCCGCCCCGCCAGTTGGGATTCGACTCACCAGCGGTCGATTCGCTCATCTTTCGTCGGGTCGCCTTCGACCGGGTCGTCCCTTCGAGCGAGTCAGCGATTCGCTTTCGAACGTCCTCTGGTATCTCCTTTCCTTCGTGGGATTCGGACATTCTCTGGCGTGTCTCTGCCGAGAACGACCGGTCCTTCAGAGACTCCGAAATCTTTCGCTTCTCCTCCTCGGTCCGTTCCCGACCGTACATCGGATGGTTCTCACCACGCATCTCTCGCGTCGATATACCGAACCGTTTCATGTATTCCCGTACGGTCGTTGTCGAGATTCCGCATTCCTCGGCGATCTCCCTCTGCGTCAGTCCCTCGTCCCAGTACTTGGTTTCGAGCCAGTGGCCGTTGCGGTACCGTTTCATATATCGACTATAAACACTATTTAGTCTAACGAGACCATAAAATTTCTGGATGTGCTGGCCGGTAGGAAACGAACCCAACGCCAAAAATAGACCCGAAGCGCGGTTCTCGACCGACTCGGCCTACTTCCCCTCGAACTCGGGCTCACTTCCGTCAGAGACAAGCTCTGACGACGTTCGCCTCACTTCCCCTCGAACTCGGGCTCACTTCCGTCAGAGACAAGCTCTGACGACGTTCGCCTCACTTCCCCTCGAACTCGGGCTCACCGTCGCCCATGAACGCCGTGATGCCCTCCATCAGGTCGTCGGTGTTCATGAGGTGGCCGAACGCCTGGGATTCGACCGCAAGCCCCGCGTCGGTGTCGTCGCGGCCCGCGAGCATCGCGCGCTTGGTGTACTTCTGGGCGATGGGCGGTCCGCCAGCGAGGTCGGCCGCGAGTTCGAACGCCCGGTCGTCGAACTCGTCGGGAGAGACGACCTCGTTGACGAAGCCGTACTCTGCCATCGTCTCGGCCTCGAAGCGGTCGGCGGTGAAGATGATCTCCTTGGCGCGGCCCTCGCCGACGACGTGCTTCAGGCGCTGGGTGCCGCCCCAGCCGGGCAGGAGCCCGAGGTCGTGCTCGGGCTGGCCGAACTCCGAGCGGTCGGTGGCGATTCGCATGTCGGCGCAGGTCGCCATCTCCATCCCGCCGCCCAGACAGTAGCCGTCGACGGCCGCGACGACCGGCATCGGGCAGGCTTCGAGCTTGCCGAAGGTGTCTTGGCCCTTCTTCGAGAGTTCGACCGCGGTGAGGGGGTCGCCCCCGCCAGCGGCCATGCTCTGGACGTCGGCACCCGCCGAGAAGGCCCGGTCGCCCTCGCCGACGAGCAGGAGCGCGCGCACGTCGTCGTCCTCCGTGAGGGCGTCGACGGCGTCGGCGAGTTCGTCTAACAGTTGCTCGCTGACGGTGTTCATCCGGTGGGGGCGGTCGAGGACGACCTCGCCGACCATCTCGCCGGGCTTCTCGACGCGGATGGTGTCGTAGTCGTAAGTGCCCTCGCCGTCGGCTCCGCTCGCACCGCTCGCGTCGCCGTAGAAGCCGCCCTCCTCGGCGGCCTCCCGGAGGTAGTCGGCGACCTCGTATCGGTTGGCATCGGTCTCCTCGCGGAGGTCGTCGAGGGTCTCGACCAGCGAATCGAGGCCCGCGTCGTCTGCGAGCCTCGCGGGGCCGTCGGGGAAGCCAGCGCCGAGCATGACCGCCTCGTCGATGGCGTCGGCGTCGGCCACGTCGTTCTCGATGAGTTTGGCGACCTCGTTGGCCATCACGGCCTGAAGCCGGAGCACCGCGTCCTCGCTCCCGGCGTCCGTGGGGATGTCGACGCCGCCGTCTTCGTAGTCGTAGAAGCCCTCGCCGGTCTTCTTGCCGAGCGTCTCGTCTTCGACCTTCTCCACGAGGAGCGGGCAGGGTTCGTAGGCCTCGCCCAGCACGTCGTGCATGTAATCGAGGACGTGATATCCCACGTCGATGCCGACCTGGTCGGCGAGTTCGAAGCTCCCCATCGGGAGGCCCATGTCGAACTTGGTCGCGCTATCGACCTCGGCGACGGTGTACTCGCCCGACTCGACCATCCACGCCGCCTCGTTCATCAGGGGAACGAGCACGCGGTTCACGATGAAGCCGGGGCTGTCCTTCCGGACGCGGACCGGCGTCTTGCCCATCGCCTCCGCGAGGTCCTCGGTGAGGTCGAGCACCTCGCCGTCGGTGTGGGCCCCGGAGATGACCTCGACGAGTTGCATCCGGACCGGGGGATTGAAGAAGTGCATCCCGCAGAACCGCTCGGGACGCTCGGTGACTTCCGAGAGCTCGGTCACCGAGAGGCTGGAGGTGTTGGTGGCGAAGACCGCCCGGTCGGGCGCGTACTCCTCCAGTTCGGTGTACACGTCCTTCTTGATGTCCATCTTCTCGGGTACCGCCTCGATAACGAAGTCGGCCTCGGAGACGGCGTCCTCGAAGTCCACGAGGGGGGTCACGCGCGCTAAGGCGTCGTCGGCCTCCTCGTCGCTTATCTGGTCCTTCTCGGCGAGCTTGCCGAGGCTCCACTCGATCTGGTCGTAGCCGTTCTGGACGAACTCCTCCTTTATGTCCCGGAGGTTCACGTCGAACCCCGAGAGGGCCGCGACCTCCGCGATGCCGTGGCCCATGTTGCCCGCGCCGAGAACCGCGATGGTGTTGATATCTTCGACTTCCATACGCGTACGCTCACCTGCCGGGCGTTTCAAGGTTTCCCTATCGGCGATTAGAAACTCTCTTCGAGTTCATTTACGGTTACAAAGGGATTTAGGGGTGGGTGTGTAAACTCGGACCATGGACTTCGGACTATCAGACGAGCAGCAAGCGATTCGCGACGAGGTGCGGAAGTTCGCCGAGAACGAGATCGTCCCGGTGGCCAAGGAGTACGACGTAGAGGAGAAGTACCCGTGGGACGTCATGGACCAGGCCGCCGAGATGGGGCTTCTGGGGGCCCACATCCCGCTGGAGTACGGCGGCGCTGGCTACAGCAACCTCGAATCCGCCATCATCACCGAGGAGCTGTTCGCCGCCGACCCCGGCATCGGCCTCTGTATCACCTCCGCGGCGTTCGGCGCAGACGCCATCATGGAGTTCGGGACCGACGACCAGAAAGAGCGGTTCCTGACGCCGGTCGCGGAGGGCGAGGCCATCATGGGCGCGGCCATCTCCGAACCCGACACCGGGTCGGACGTCTCCTCGGTGTCGACCCGCGCCGAGAAGGACGGCGACGAGTGGGTGATAAACGGCAACAAGATGTGGATCACCAACGGCTCGGTCGGCGACTACTTCGTCGTCCTGTGCCAGACCGACCCCGACGCCGAGGGCCGATACAACGGCTTCTCCCAGATCGTGGTCGAGTCCGACCGCGACGGCTTCGAGGCCGAGAAGATCACGGGCAAACTCGGCATCCGGGCGAGTGACACCGCCGAGCTCATCCTCGACGACGTCCGCGTCCCCGAGGAGAACCTCGTCGGCACCCGCGGGATGGGCTTCCTCCAGCAGATGCAGTTCTTCGACGAGACCCGGACGGCGGTCGCCGCCCAGGGCGTCGGCATCGCGAAGGGCGCGAGCGAGGCCGCCCTGAAGTACGCTCAGGAGCGCGAGCAGTTCGACCGCCCCATCTCGGAGTTCCAGGCCATCCAGCACAAGCTCGCCGACATGCACACCACGACCGAGGCCGCCCGAAATCTGACCTACAAGGCGGCGTGGAACGTCGACCAAGGCGAGGACATCACGAAGCTCGCGAGCATGGCCAAGGAGTACGCCTCCCGCGTGGCGGTCGACGTGGCCGACGAGGCGGTCCAAATCCACGGCGGCGCGGGCTACGTCAACGACTTCCCGGTCGAGCGGTTCTACCGCGACGCCAAGATCACCCAGATTTACGAGGGGACGACCGAGATTCAGAAGAACATCATCGCCCGCGAACTGCTCGGCAAGGGCTTCTAAGACCACGCTTCCACCTTTTTTCTTCGTCGGGTGCGCGCACGAGCGACCGCGTTCGCGGTCGCTCGTGCGTGCCCACCGCTCTCTGCTCGCGGCCTCGCCGCTCGCATGATACGAGGGACTCCGTCCCTCGCTACTCGAAAAAATCTGGACCGTGGGAGCGAAGCTCCCACGAGCCTTTGTTCGCTTCGCTCACGAAGAGACCAAAAAGCCTGCTCGCTCGACGATTTCGGGCCGCTGAGCGGCCCGAAATCGTCTCGCTCGCGGTACAACTGCTAGTTTGCTTGCCCGCGCGGGCGCTCTGCGCCCGCGCTCGCGGCGACCGCCGGGCTACTCCCACGTCTCCCGAATCACGCGCAGCCAGTTCCCGCGCGCTATCTTTCGAATCTCGTGCGCGTCGAACCCCCTGTTTCGAAGTTCTGCGACCACATCGGGAAGCCCAGTCACGTCGCCCACCGAGTCGAGGATGGTCGCACCGTCGAAGTCGGACCCGAGCGCGACGTGGTCGACCCCGACCCGGTCGGCGACGTACTCGACGTGGTCGACGAGGGTCGAAATCGGCGTGTCGGTCTCCTTCCGGCCGTCCTCGCGCAGCGACGTGACGGCGAAGGTGATGCCGACCACGCCGCCCGAGTCGGCCACCGCGTCGAGCTGGTCGTCGGTGAGGTTCCGACTGGTGGGACAGAGTTCGTGGACCCCGGCGTGGCTCACCACGAGGGGTGCGCTCGAAATCTCGGCCACGTCACGGAAGCCCGCGGCGTTGAGGTGCGCGAGATCCACGAGGATGCCCCGGTCGTTACAGGCCCGAACGAGGTCCCGGCCCGCGTCGGTGAGGCCCGGGCCCGTGTCGGGCGTGCCGGGGTACTCGAAGGGGACGCCGTGGCCGAACTCGTTCGGGCGGCTCCAGACGAGGCCGACCGACCGGACCCCGGCGGCGTAGAGGAAATCGAGGTTCGAGCGGTCCGGGGCGACCGCCTCGGCCCCTTCGAGGTGCGGGACCGCGGCGACGGTCCCCTCCTCGGCGACCGCGGCTTCGAGGTCGTCGGCGTTGCCGACGACCCGGAGCGCGCCGTCGGACTGGGCTTCGAGCCGGTAGAGGAGCGCGAGCGCGTCGTAGGTAAATTCCTTCGCGCGGTCGTGGGCGACTGCGGGCGCGAGGGGCATCCGTCTGCCCTCGTCGGTCTCCTCCCACTCGTAATCGAGGTCCTCGTTCGGGACGAAGACGGCGAACAGACCGCCCGCAAAGTCCCCCTCGCGGGCGCGGGGCAGGTCGACGTGGCCCGCGTCGCCGCGCTCGAAGAAGGAGCGACCGCCGCCGCGGTCGGCGCGAAGGAGGTCGAGCAGTGTGTCGTTGTGGCCGTCGAAGACGGGGGTTCCGGAGGTCGTCATCGGATAGCAGAGGAGGTGCCCGAGGGACCGTCAAAGTTCGGGAACGAGCAACCTCAGACCTCGTAGTCGTCTTCCCGGAACTGGACGTACTTGCCGTTCCGGTACTTGCGCTTGGTCATCTTGTACTTCGTGACCAGCTTCGCGCCCCGGATGCCCGACGAGAGCCGGTACTTGAGCAGTCGGCCCTCGCCCTCGTCGGCGAGGATGTCGCTTGCCATCGAGAACGTCCGGTCCCAGTCGTCGGGGCGGTAGTCGGAGACGAGGTCGGCGAAGGTGACGTTCCGGAGTATCTCCTCCCCGATGGCGTCCTTCCAGCGGTCGTTGTACGCCTCCAGTCGCCCCGTGGCGGCGAGTTCGCCCGCGATCTTGCCGGTCCGGGCCGCGACGTGGTAGCCGCCCTCGTGGAACGCCGAGGTCGTGCCCATCGCGCCGCCGACCACCGCGATGCCCGCCTTCGTCGGCGAGTCGATGGGACGGGTCGAGGAGATGGGGTAGGTCTCGGTCCCGCCGCTCTTGCCGCGGTCCTCGACGAGGGGGAAGTCGGCGAGGTCGTACTCGTCGCCGTACTCGCGTTCGAGCAGGCGCTCGATGTACTCGCCGCCCCGCGGGATTCGGTCGTCCTCGGGCCGGAGGAGGTCGTACTTCTCGCGGTCGGCGACCGCGTCGATGTCCATCCCGATGGGCATCGTCAGCCCGACCCGCGCGACCGTGCCGTCGTTCGGGAATATCCACGGATAGGCGGTCTCGCCGGGCATCACGCCCCACCAGAACTTCAGCGCCTCGGGGTCGAACAGTTCCTCGGGGAACTCCCGGTACTCCTGATAGGCGATGTGGTTCGCGCGGTCGGGGCTCAGCACCGCCGAGATGGGCCGGTCGTCGGGCGTGAGCCGGTCGAGGACTCGCATCGTGACCTGTCGCTGTGGGCCGTCGGCCAGCACCAGGTACTCGGCCTCGACCTCCTCGCCGTCCGAGAGGACGAGCCGGTGGGTGTGCCCGCCGGTCAGGTCCGACTCCACGTCGGTGACCGAGACGCCGACGCGGTACTCCGCGCCCGCGGTCTCGGCGCGCTCGCGGAACCAGTCGTCCATCCGGGCGCGGTGGAAGGTGAACCCGAACCCCTCGTCGTAGGAGGACTCGATGCCGGTGTTCTCCATCACGCACGACTCGTTGGGACCGTAGAACTCGGTCCGGTCGAGCGTCCGGAGGACCACGTCGTCGGGAATCTCCTCGAAGGGGATGTCGAGGATGTCCACCCAGTAGTCGAGCATCCCGGCGGCGTCGGTCGAGTCCGGTCCCAGCTCCTCGCGGTCGTTTCGGGGAACTCCCTTCTCGACGAGGAGGGCGTCGGCACCCGCTAGGGCCGCCTCCCGCGCGGCGGCGGTCCCTGCGGGCCCGCCGCCGACGATGGCGACGTCGACTCGCTTCATACGACTACGCTTCCCCGCCGGGTATTAAATGCTTGACCTTCCGATTCCGTGATACGGTCCGACTGGATTATCGGTCGCGCTCGCGGATTCGACCGACCGCGGTCGTTCCGCGTTCGTCCGAGGACGAACACGTCCGAGACGAACGGGCTGAACGCATGCCCCGAGGACGTATAAGTGAACGCGCGTCGTGGGGGCGCTATGGACCGAGTCAGACTGCTCCTGACGGTCTGTACCGTCCTCGTTCTCGTCGGCGCGCAGGCCGGGGCCGGATTCGCGCCCGGCCCACAGGACGACCGGGGCGTCGACTCCCGCGAGGAGGTCGAGGAGTTCGTGGACGACCGAATGGCCGAGGACCTCCGGGACCACGACGTCTCGGGCGCGACCGTGGCGGTCGTGAAGGACGACGAACTCCTGTTCGCCGAGGGGTACGGCTACGCAGACCGGCGGAACCGGACGCCGGTCGACCCGAACCACACCCTGTTCCGGGTCGGGTCGGTCTCGAAGCTGTTCGCCTGGACCGCCGTCATGCAGGGGGTCGAGGACGGGCGGCTCGACCGGGACGCCGACGTGAACCGGTACCTCGACGAGGTCGAGGTGCCAGACGCCTACGACCGGCCGGTCACGCTCGACCACCTCGCGACCCACACCGCGGGCTTCGAGGAGCAGTACCGGGGCACGTTCGTCGAGTCGCCCGAGGACGTGCGACCGCTCGGGGAGGCCCTGCGGGACGGTCCGGCCCGCGTCCGCCCGCCCGGGGAGGTCACGAGCTACTCGAACTACGGCGCGGCGCTGGCCGGACACGTCGCCGCCCGGCAGTCGGACGCCCCGACCTTCGGCGCGCACGTCGACCGGCGGATCTTCGGCCCGCTGGAGATGGACGACAGCACCTTCGCCCAGCCCGTACCCGCCGACCTCCGGGCGAACCTCTCGGCGGGCTACCGGTACGAGGACGGCGAGTTCCGGCGCGGCGAGTTCGAGACCGTCGGCATCCCGCCCGCGGGGTCGGCGAGCGCCACGGCGACCGACATGTCGAAGTTCATGCGCGCCCACCTGAACGAGGGCCAGTACGGCGACTCGCGGGTCCTCTCGGCGACCTCGACCCGCGAGATGCACCGCCAGCAGTTCGCCAACCACCCCGACCTGAACGGGGTGGCGTTCGGCTTCTACGAGCAGAGTCGCAACGGCGAGCGCATAATCGGCCACGGCGGCGACACCGAGCTGTTCCACTCGGGGCTGTGGCTGTTCCCCGAGCGCGACCTCGGGGTGTTCGTCTCCTACAACAGCCCCGGCGGTGCCGCCGCTCGCGAGGACTTTTTCGACTCGTTCGTCGACGAATTTTACCCCGCAGAGGGCTCGGAGGCGACCGACCCGCCCGTCGCCGACGCGAGCGGCGAGCCCCCGGCGCTGTCGGCGTTCGAGGGCGTCTACCGACAGACGCGGATGCCCTACACCAGCTACGAGAAGGTCGGCGCGCTCGGGGCCGACTTCCGGGTGCGGGCCGACGGGGACGCCCTCGCGGTGAGTCTCCCCGGGCAGGAGCCCGCCCGGTGGGTCCGGACCGGTCCGACGACGTTCGAGGAGGTCGACGGCGACGGCGAGCTGGGGTTCCGGGTCGAGGACGGCGAGGTCACCTACCTCTTCTTCGACCGCGCGCCGGTCCAGAGCTTCGAGCGGCTCGCGTGGTGGCAGGCGACTCCGGTCCAGCTCGGCCTGCTCGGGGCCGCGCTCGCGCTGTTCGCCACCGCGGTCGTCGCGTGGCCGGTCCTGACCCTCCGGCGCGCGTGGAAGCGCGGGCCGCCCGCGCCGGAGGGACCCCGAACCGCCCGGATGCTGGCGGGGTTCGCCGGACTGCTCGGCCTCGGCTTCGTCGCGGGATTCGCCGGGGTAATCGCGACCGACCAGTCGGTCATCCTCTACGGGTCGGCGCTGCTCGACGCCCTGCTCGTCCTCCCGGCGTTCGTCGCGGTCGCGGCGCTCGGCGCGGTCGCGCTCGCGCTCCTCGCGTGGCGCGAGCGCTACTGGGGTCTGCTCGGGCGAGTCCACTACGCCCTGCTCGCGGTCGCGCTGGTCGTCTTCTGCTGGCAGCTGTACCACTGGAACCTGCTCGGCGGGGCGCTCTGAGCGCCCCGCCGAGCCCGCGTCTCGGTCGCAGAGGCTCGGGAGCAGTCGAGCGGTCTTTCGAATCGTAATACTGATGCCGTCGCCGTCGCTGGTCCGAGTCATGCAAGCGATTGTCAACGGAACGGTTCACACGGTAACCGAACGGGGGACCGTCGAGCGCGGAACGGTCGTCTTCGAGGCGGGCGGGGCGTCGTCGCCTCGCCGAGGCGACGACGCCGGGGGCGAGATAATCGCGGTCGGCCCGGCCGACGAGGTCGAGGTCCCCGACGACGCCGAGGTGTTCGACGCCGAGGGGTCCCACGTCACGCCCGGACTGGTCGAGGCCCACAGCCACGCCGGGATGGCCGAGTGGGGCGAACCCGAGGACGGCGACTTCAACGAGGTCTCGGACCCCGTGACGCCGCACGTCAACGCGCTCGACGGCTTCCACCCGCGCGACGAGGAACTCCGGAAGGCGTTCCGCGGCGGGGTGACGACGGTCAGCGCCCGGATGGGGAGCGCGAACGTCGTCGGAGGCATCATCTGCTCGATGAAGACCTACGGCACGGTCGCCGACGAGATGCTGATTCGGGAGGACGGGATGAAGGCCGCGTTCGGCGAGAACCCCAAGCGGTTCCACGGCGACGAGAAGGACCGCCAGCCCTCGACCCGGCCCGGCGTCGCCGCGACCCTCCGACAGGCGCTGATGGACGCCGAGGACTACGTCGAGCGCCGCGAGCACGCCCGCGAGGAGGGCGACCCCTTCGAGCGCGACCTGGGGATGGAGAACCTCGCGCGCGTCGTGGAGGGCGACCTCCCCCTCCGGGTCCACGCCCACCGCGCCGACGACATCGCGACCGTGTTCCGCATCGCCGACGAGTTCGGCATCGAGGACCTCTCCATCGAGCACGCCACCGAGGGCCACGTCGTCGCCGAGGAGTTCGTCGAGCGCGACGTGCCCGCGGTCGTGGGGCCGTCCATCTCGTCGGCCAGCAAGTACGAACTCCGCAACATCACCTTCGAGACGCCGGGTATCCTCCACGAGGCCGGAGTGAAAGTCGCCATCCAGACCGATGCCCCCGTGCTACCGCAGGAGCATCTGGACGTGTGCGTCGGCCTCGCGGTCCGGGAGGGCCTGCCCGAGGAGGTCGCGCTCCGGACCGTCACGCGCAACCCCGCCGAGATTCTGGGCATCGAAGACCGCGTAGGAACGCTCGAACCCGGCACCGACGCCGACCTCGTGGTGTGGGACGGGCCGATGTTCGAACTCGCCTCGGACGCCCGGCAGGTGTTCGTGGAAGGCCAGCGCGTCTACGACAGCGACCGTGACGACGTGGACCCGCGAGAGGACTACGCCTGGTAAGTCCCGGTGCATCTCTCGTCACGATTCCGTCAGCCGAAACTTACTTTCGCGGATGCGCTTTCGGTACGTTTAAGCCTTCGACGGGTGCCGCTAATGATATGAGTGGACGACCGCTCGACGTACTGGAGGCCTCCCTCGACGAGGAGGTCACGGTGCGCTTGAAAGGCGGCGAGGAGTTCGTCGGTACGCTGACCGGCTACGACCAGCACATGAACCTCGTTCTGGAGGACACCGAGGACGAAGACACAACGATTATACGCGGCGATAACCTCGTATCGATCAACCCATGACTGGCGCAGGCACCCCGAGCCAGGGGAAGAAGAACACGACGACCCACACGAAGTGTCGTCGCTGCGGCGAGAAGTCGTATCACGTCAAAAAGAAGGAGTGCTCGTCCTGCGGCTTCGGCAAGTCGAAAAAGCGCCGCGAGTACGAGTGGCAGAGCAAGGCTGGCGAGTAGCCGGTCGGACGCGGCGAGCCATCTTCTCCGAAGTCTCCGCCGAGTAGCCAAGCGCCCAGCGACCGGTATCGCCCGGTCCGTGGGTGTCGCTACCTCGGAGGCGGTCTATTCCTCGAACGTCCCGCCGGGACGGAGGTCACGTTCGTCGAGCGCGTCCTGCGGTCGTGGCATCGAGCGAAATCGTCGCGCGCGAGTGTATGCACGTACCTGCACACTTTATCGGGTAGAGGAGAGGATTTCGACACGATAGCGAGGGTTTTTACTACAGGAGCGCCCTACCTGTTGGCATGCCAGACGGCCGGGACGCGGCCCGCGGTGGTCCGACCGACGACGACCGCTCGGGTCCGACCGACAACGCCCTTTCGGGGCCGACCGAGAAGTGCGGCGTCGTGGGCGTCTCGCTCCGCGAGCGAGACGCCGCGCGACCCCTCTACTACTCGCTGTACGCCCTCCAGCACCGCGGGCAGGAGTCGGCGGGAATCGTCACCCACGACGGGTTCCAGCAACACAGCCACGTCGAGATGGGCCTCGTCGGTGACGCCTTCGACGAGGACGACATCGAGTCCCTGCGCGGGAGCGCGGGCATCGGCCACGTCCGGTACCCGACCGCCGGGAGCGTGGACAAGTCCTGCGCCCAGCCGTTCACCGTCTCGTTCAAGAGCGGCGCGCTCGGCCTGAGCCACAACGGCAACCTCGTCAACGCCGACGAGGTCCGGGACCGCCTCGCCGCGCAGGGCCACGCGTTCACGTCGGACGGCGACACCGAGGTCATCGCCCACGACCTCGCGCGCAACCTCCTCGACGCCGACCTCGTGGAGGCGGTCGAGCAGACCATGAGCCGCATCCACGGCTCCTACTCGCTGACCATCACCCACGACGACACCGTTCTGGGCGTTCGGGACCCCGAGGGCAACCGCCCGCTGTGCATCGGGGAACTGGAGGACGGCTACGTCATCGCCAGCGAGTCGGCGGCCATCGACACCCTCGACGGCGACCTCGTCCGGGACGTTCGCCCCGGCGAACTCGTCGTCCTCGAACCCGGCGGTGAGGGGTTCGAGTCCTACCAGCTGTTCGAGCGCGAGAACACCGCCCACTGCTTCTTCGAGCACGTCTACTTCGCCCGGCCCGACAGCGTCATCGACGACGAACTCGTCTACGAGGTCCGGCGGAACCTCGGCGAGAAGCTCTGGGAGGAGGGGGGCATCGACACCGACGTGGTGATGCCGGTGCCCGACTCCGGGCGGGCGTTCGCGGGCGGGTACGCGGAAGCGGCCCAAGAGGACGGCGCAAACGTCGAGTTCGCCGAGGGCCTGATGAAGAACCGGTACGTCGGCCGGACGTTCATCATGCCCACGCAGGACGAGCGCGAGCGCGCGGTCCGGCTCAAGCTCAACCCCATCAAGTCCACGGTCGAGGGCAAGACGGTCACCCTCATCGACGACTCCATCGTCCGCGGGACCACCTCGACCCAGCTGGTCGCGCTGCTCAAGGACTGCGGCGCGGAGGCGGTCCACATGCGGATCGGCGCGCCGCCCATCGTCGCGCCCTGCTACATGGGCATCGACATGGCGACCCGCGAGGAGCTCATCGCGGCGGGGCAGTCCACCGAGGAGATTCGGGACGCCATCGACGCCGACAGCCTCGCGTACCTCTCGACCGAGGCGGTCGCCGACGCGCTCGGCAAGTCGCGCGCCGACCTCTGTCTGGGCTGTGTCACCGGCGAGTACCCCTACGACGTCGAGGGCGAGGCGACCGACCGCGAGGTGACCCGCCCCGAGGTCGGCGAGGTCGCGCCCGCCGACGACTGACCGCCCACCAGCACCGACCGCCACGAACCCACCGGCGGGCCGGACCGACCCGCGGTCGGTCCGGCCCGCCGGTCGTGTAGCCTCGGCCCCAATCGTTATCGCCCGACGTGTCGTGTCGGTGAACCGTGACCCGAGAGGACCCCGAACCCGACGAGGAGTCGGCCGAGACCGGCGAATCCGGCCGGGGTCGCGCCTCGGCGTCCGCCGAGGCGCGACCCCGGCCGGAGCTCCGGTGGGTCCAGATTCGAGACCCGCGCAGGGTCGCCGAACTCGGCCGGAACGGCCGGGTCGTCGAGAGCGTCTTCCGCGAGGGTGACGACGCGTGGGAGGTCCTACTGGTGACGTACGAGGGGGAGGGCGACGAGCGGCCTCAGAACAGATAGAGCAGGAGGTACACCACGACGCCGAGTCCGAACGAGACCAGCCAGAGCGTCGCCGCGACGCGCCCGACCCTGGGGTGGTTCGTCGCCGACAGCTCCGCGGTCGGCCGGGTCAGCGCCAGCAGGAGGACGTAGTAGAGCAGTGGGATGCAGACCACTGCCAGCAGGACGTGAATCCCGAGGACGGGGTAGAAGACGTACTGCTCGACCACCGCGGGCCCCTCGAAGGGGGTCGGCCCGAGGAGCGCGACCCGGTAGAGGTACAGCGCGAGGAAGCCCGCGAACAGGACGACGCCCGCGAGCATGCCCGTGCGGTGGCGCTCGACGTTCCCGCGACGAATCGCGCGCCACGACGCCGCGACGACCGCGAACGCGACGGTGCAGATGGCGGCGTTGACGTGCGGAATCGCGGCCAACACCGAGTCGGGCGCGCGCGGGAGCACCCCCTCGGGGACGACCTGAAGCGCGGCCGCGAACACGAGCGCGAGCGAGACGACGGTCAGCAGGCCGGTCAGCGCGGGGACGTGGCGCTTCACGAGACGTTCCATGGTCGGAGCTATGGAGCCCATCCAAATACGCCTTGCCGTGCGGTCGCGGTTCCCGCGACCGCACGGCGTGCGTGTCCGTGCCGTCCCCGAGTTGAAACGAAAGGCCTTTTATTCGGGTAGCATCTACGTTCGAGTGCGGAGAAAGACCCAGCGAGCGTGGGTAGCCAAGCTAGGCCAACGGCGCAGCGTTGAGGGCGCTGTCCCGTAGGGGTCCGCCGGTTCAAATCCGGTCCCACGCATCGCAAGCGCGATACACTCGCGCACAGGATGCAGGTGGAGTCCCTTGGGACTGCACCCACGCACAATTCCTTCCGGACGTTACGTTTCGAGTAGCGGTGAGCCCTTCGTTCGGCTGAGGGCGCTGTCCCGTAGGGGTCCGCCGGTGAGCAGTCGGCGGTGTTGACTGCGAACCCTGCAAGTCGCAGGCCCGGAACGGCGCGAAGCGCCGCATGCCCGGAACGTCTTGCTTCGGTTCAAATCCGGTCCCACGCATCGCAAGCGCGATACACTCGCGCACAGGATGCAGGTGGAGTCCCTTGGGACTGCACCCACGCACAATTCCTTCCGGACGTTACACTCGACAGCGGCCGGTGTCGTCGCGTCGCCAAGTCATTTATTGGTGTTCTCACCGTCGTCCGATTCATGGGGGACGAACGCAGCAATCAGCTTCGCGAGACGCTCGACGCCGGAGACGTTGCGCTGGGGGTTCTCGACAACGCGTACAGTCCGACGCTCGTCGAGTTCTACGCCGAACTCGGCCTCGACTTCGTGTGGCTCGACCTCGAACACGGGGGACCGAGCCCGTGGGACGCCGAGCGACTCGACGGCCTGCTCCGGGCGGCCGACGGGACCGACACGGAACTGCTCGTCCGGGTTCCGACGCCCGAACCGGGCCTCGTGCGCAAGACCCTCGACGCGGGGGTCCGGAACCTGTTCGTCTCGCGCGTCGAGACCGCCGAGGAGGTGCGACGCGTCGTCCGGGCCGCCCGATTCGAGTACGACGGCGGGCCGGGCGAGCGCGGCCTCGCGAACCCGCGCGCGAGCCGCTGGGGGACCGCCGACGAGTACGTCCGGACCGAAGACGAGGAGACCCTCGTTGGCGTGACGATGGAGAACCCGACCGCGGTCGAGAACGCCGAGGAGATCCTGTCGGTTCCCGACCTCGGCTTCGTGTTCCTCGGCCCGCTCGACCTCTCGGTCTCGATGGGCCACCCCGGGGAACCCGACCACCCCGAGGTGGAGGAGGCGGTCGAGGCGGTCCGGGCGGCCGCGGTCGACGCGGACGTTCCGGTCGGCGGCCTCGGCTTCGGGATGGACGACGTGAACGAGAAGGCCGAGTCGGGCTACCAGCTACTGAACCTCGGGAGTACGACCGGAGCCCTGCAGGAGGTCGTCACGTCGTGGTTCGACGAGTATCGAGGGAACGGGTGAGCCACCTCGGTCACAGCCCCTCGAACGCCGCGATCCGTTCGCGCCACTCGTCGGGAATCGACCGCGAGGACCCCGATTCGCGGTCGACCACGACCTGCACGCTCCGGCCGGTCGCCGCGACCTCGCCGTCGGCCCGGACCTCGTACTCCATCGGCAGCGAGGAGTCGCCGAGTTCGGGGACTCGGATGGCGACCGTCACGTCGTCGCCGAGTTCGACCGGCCGGTGGAAGTCGATTTCGAGGCTCGCCAGCACGGTCGCGACCTCGTGGAGCGGGGTGTCGAGGGCCTCGCGGAAGTAGGCCACCCGCGCCTCCTCGAAGTAGGTCGCGTAGACCGCGTTGTTGACGTGCCCCATCGTGTCGAGGTCGCGGAACCGAACGTCCACGTCGGCTTCGAAGGCGTAGTCCGTCATCGTCCGGAGGTCCGAGCGGGGGGTAGTTCGGTCTATCGCTCTGGGCTCGCGGGTCGGCACGCGGGACTCGGCGCTCGCGCGAACCGCGCGAGCGCCGAGTCCCCCACACGACGCGAGACCGAGCGTCCGCCGGGCTACCCGTACGTCCGCTCTAGATAGGCGTCGATTTCGGCGACCGTCTCGGGGTCGTAGGTCCAGAAGCCGTCGAACTCCCCGGAGTCGCCCCGCTCGGCCGCGACCAGCGCGCACGCTTGCTCGGGGTCGCCGCCGCCGTCGAAGACAACGAACCAGAACTCCCCGATTTCGTCGCTGTCGACCGCGTGGAGCGCCAGCCCCTCCGAGGCGGGGGCGTCGGAGGTCCAGTCCGGACGGAGGTAGACGTGAACGTCGAGTAGCGACTCGGCCGCGAGCGACTCGTAGAGTTCGCGCTGGGCGGCGAGCGCCGACCCGCGCTGGAAGCCGGTCCGTAGCGTCCCCGCGCCGAGTCGATAGGCCCGGTCCTCTATCTCGCGGGTCACCGCGAGCATCCGCCGCCTGTCGAACGAGACGAAGGTGGTGTCGGCGAGCAGGCCCAGCAACGCCCGGGTAGCGTCGGAGGGTCCGAGGGATTCGGTCGAGGGGTCGCCCGGGACGCTCCCGGTCCGGGACCTCCTCGGCGACTCGCCGAGGAGGTCCCGGACCGCGGCCGCGCCGACGCTCCCGACGAACTCCCCGCGGTCGGTCACGACGACGAAGCCGCCCGAGCCGTCGTCGGGAATCGAGACGTGATCGACCGCGACGGTGCGTGTCTCGAAGTGTGATTCGAGCCGCTCGAACCGCTCGGGTGCGAACACGGTGAGTGTTCGTTGGCGGGCGGTCGCGTCGTCGAGGAAGTCTCTGAGGCTCATGGTGCGTGTCGCTCAATCGCCGGGCGCGTCCCGTGAGCCCCCGCCGCGTTCGCGGTCGGTCGCGAGCGAGCGCTCGATGGTCGCGTCGAGGAACGCCGGGAGCGCGCGGAGCGTGACCTCCCCCGAGTCGAGGTCGTAGCAGACGATTCCGGCCGCCGCGAGTCTCGGCAGGTGGACGTGGTGGAGTTCGGCCCGGACGCGCTCGCGGTCCTCCGGCGTCGCCACGCCCGCCTCGTCCTCGCGGGCGCGGAGCCATCCCGCGACGACCGTCGCCAGCTCGTCGAGGGTGGCCGACTCGCGTTCCCGGAGGTAGTAGAGCGCGTGCCTGCGCTCGGCGGCAGACAGGACCGCGAACGTCGCGTCGACCTCCGCCGACCTGCCGCGCTCGGGGCCGTCGGACTCGGGCGAGTGTCGGGGCGTCACGGGAGTGAACTACTCGCCGAACGGGGATGAGGGTTTGGGGTGGTGCCGTTCCGGTCGCGTTCGACGGGGCGACCGCAATCCCGGTATTCAAATGCGTCGTCTGCGTACTAACCGTTATGGCCAAGTATTCGACGGGCGGGTCGTCCGGTTCGAGCGGGGGCGGCGCGTGCGAACTCTGTGGCAAGTCGAGCGATTCGCTGACCGAGGCCAACGTGGCCGGGGCGCAGTTGCAGGTGTGCTCGGAGTGTGCCTCGCACAACGACAATGCCGCGACCGACGACGCGACCGCCGAGGAGCGCGAGCGCAAGCGCCGCGCGGCCCAGAACACCGCGAAGGCCAGCGGCGTCTACAACGACGACTCCACCCACTGGGAGGAGGAGGGGACCAACTACGACGACGACCCGCTACCGTACCTCGTGGCCGACTACGGCGAGACGGTCGAGCGGGCCAGACAGGCCGAGGGCCTCCAGCGCGACGAACTCGCCGAGGACCTCGACGTCGACGAGAACGACCTGCTCGCGGTCGAGCAGGGGCGGGCGAATCAGGCCAACGTCGGCGGGTCGGTCGTCCGGGCGCTCGAAGACCGCCTCGACGTGACGCTGGTCGAGGGGACCTGACGGGGATTTTCGGGGGCCGTTTCCCCGTAATCTTATTGACTATCCCTGTAGTGATTTTGCGTATGGACATCGGTGTACACACGCCGCCGCTGTACGGCGAGTCGCTGGAAGACGCGCTGGCGTACCTACACGGAATCGGCGTCGACGCCATCGAACCCGGCGTGGGCGGCCATCCGGGCGACGACCACCTCCCGCCCGAGGAGTACCTCGACGACGAGGACGCCCAGCGCGACCTCCACGACGTGCTCGACGAGTACGAGATGCGCATCTCCGCGCTGGCGACCCACAACAACCCCATCCACCCCGACGAGGAGGTCGCCGCGGAGGCCGACGAGGAACTCCGAGACGCCATCGACCTCGCCGACCAGCTCGACGTGAACACCGTCACCTGCTTCTCGGGGCTGCCCGCGGGCGGCCCGAACGACGAGGTCCCCAACTGGGTCACCGCGCCGTGGCCGGGCGAGCACGCCGACGCCCACGAGTACCAGTGGGAGGAGGTCGCGATTCCCTACTGGTCGGACCTCGCGGCGTACGCCGACGACCGCGGCGTGGACCTCGCGGTCGAGATGCACCCCAACATGCTGGTGTACGAGCCCACGGGGATGCTCCGACTGCGCGAGGAGACCAACGACCGGGTCGGCGCGAACTTCGACCCCAGCCACCTCTACTGGCAGGGCATCGACGTGACCGACGCCATCCGCTTCCTCGGCGAGCACGACGCCATCCACCACTTCCACGCCAAGGACACCAAGGTCTACGACGCGCAGGCCCGGTACAAGGGCGTGCTCGACACCACGCCCTACGACGAGGAACCCGACCGCTCGTGGCTGTTCCGGTCGGTCGGCTACGGCCACGGCGAGGGCCACTGGAAGGACATCGTCTCGACGCTCCGGATGGTCGACTACGACGGCGCGCTCTCCATCGAACACGAGGACTCGCTGACGAGTTCGAACGAGGGACTGGAGAAGGCGGTGTCGATGCTCCAGCGCGCCGTCTTCCGCGACCGGCCCGGCGAAGCCTACTGGGCGTAAGCCGGGAGCGGCCCGAACCGGGCGTGAGTTCGGAACTCGCCCGAACCGACTACAGTTCCGAGACGAGTCCCTCGGGATACAGCGTCTCGCCGCCGTCGGCGAACGCCGACGGCGGCTTCCAGACGCACTCGACGACCTCGTCGCGTTCGGGCTCGTTGCCCTCGAACTCGTCTACCTCGTAGGGCCACGACTCCGCGATGTCGGCCTCGTAGACCCGCCACACCTCGTGTCGGGTCTCGCCGTCGACGGCGAACACCTCCTCGTACGTGCCGAGGGACGAGACGCGCTCCAGCGTGACGCCCAGTTCCTCGTCGAACTCCCGGCGGAGGGCGTCCTCGGTGTGTTCGCCGAATCGGACGCCGCCGCCGAGGAGGGAGTAGAACGAGTCGCCGGTGGCGGGGTCGCGCCCGCGTTCGACGAGCAATTCCTCGCCGCGCCGGACGACGCCGCGGGCCGAGACGCGGACGTGGCGGTCGGTCATGCAACCGCTGGCGACGCCCGGTTCGCTCAAAAGCGTCCCGGTTCCCCGCGGTCGGCTACCAGATTTTTGGTCGGCGAGCGCGATACGTCGACCATGGCAGACGAGCAATCCGGCGACTTTCGGGAACAGCTCGTGAGCGCCTCCCGGACGAGCGTGGGCGACGAACTCCGGAGCGTGACCTACTTCACCGACGACGCCCAGGAACAGCTCTACCTCCGCGAGGGCCTCGAATCCGACGCCGACCTCGTGGGGTTCGCCGACAACGAGCGACTGGGCTTTCGGACTCAGGCGGTGTACCGGGACACCGAACTCGGGGACTATCGCTTCAACATCCGCGTGTTCGAGCGGGGCTACCTCACCCGGGTCATCGTCGGCGAACGCGGCGCGTTCGTGACCACCGACGAGATGGAGATGGACCTGTTCAAGGAGCTCGCCTCGGCGGTCCGGCAAGTGCTGGCCGACGCCGAGGAGTGACCGCGAGCGCCCGGGGGGTCCGGACCCCTCGGTCCTGAACTACTAAGCCCCTCCCGGGAGTACGTCCGGGGACATGAGTCTCAAGGTCGGAGTCCTCGGCTACCGGTTCATGGGCAAAGCCCACGCGAACGCCATGGCGCGCCTCCCGATGTTCTTCCCGGAGGCCCCGGAGGTCGAGCGCCACACGCTCGTCGGCAGGGACGAGGACGCCCTGAGCGACGCGGCAGACCGCCTCGGGTTCGCCCACACCGCGACCGACTGGGAGGACGCAATCGAGGCGGTCGACGTGTTCTACAACCTCGGGCCGAACCACGTCCACGCCGACCCCTCCGTCGCGGCGCTGGAGGCTGGCGTGCCCGTCCTCTCGGAGAAGCCCCTCGCCGAGGACCTCGAAAGCGCCGAGCGCATGGCCGCGGCCGCCGACGACGCCGGAGTCCCGACCGCGACCGCGTTCAACTACCGGTTCGTCCCCGCGATTCGGTACGCGAAGAACCTGATCGAGGACGGCGAACTCGGCGAGATTCACCACTTCCGCGGGCGCTACCTCCAGGACTGGCTGGTCGACCCCGAGGCCCCGTGGTCGTGGCGTAACTCCGAGGAGATGGCCGGGAGCGGCGCGCTCGGCGACCTCGGGGCCCACACCGTCGACCTCGCGCGCTTCCTCGTCGGCGACGTGGAACGCGTGTCGGGTCATCTCCGGACGTTCGTCGAGCAGCGCCCGGTGGAAGGCGAGGGAGGTGAGGCGGGCGAAACGCGACCCGTCACCGTGGACGACGCCTACTCCGCGCAGGCCGAACTGGAGGACGGCGCGATGGCGACCTTCGAGGCCTCCCGGTTCGCCAACGGCCACAAGAACGACCACGCCATCGAGGTCCACGGCTCTGAGGGGAGCCTGAAGTTCTCGCTCGAACGCCTCAACGAACTGGAAGTCCTCCGGGACCGAAACCGGGGCTATGAGACGATTCTGGTCACCGACGAGGACGACCCCTACGTCGACCACTGGTGGCCGCCGGGCCACGTCCTCGGGTGGGAACACACCTTCGTCCACGAGAACTTCGAGTTCCTGTCGGCGGTGGATTCGGGAAGCGAGTACCACCCCGACTTCGAGGACGGTCTCGAAGTCCAGAAGGCGCTGGCCGCGATTCAGGAGAGCGACGAGCGCGGTGAGTGGGTCGACGTGGAGTGAATCGGTAGGTACTGTACGGTCCGTTTCTCGCATCTCGTCGCGTCCACCGTCGGCGCGCGCTGGCGCGGCTCGTGGTTTGAGCCGCGTCAAGCGCGCGAGGGACGAGTAGCGCAGTGAAACGAGCAACGCAGGAGGCTGGGGAGGCGTGTGGCCTGCGGTCGCGGTGCGGTTCTCATAGGTGACGGGAGTAGCTAGCTCCTCGTCTCTCTCGGTTGTCACTCTCGAACTCGTTGTTTCAGAAAGCCCCCGCCCGCTCGCGGTCGCGTCTGGCGGATATCTGCGCTCTCCGCAACGCCCGCGCAGATAGGGCCGCCAGACGCGACCAAGTAGAACGCGAGCGGGCGGCCCCTTTCAATCCCACCCGGTGGATCGTGTCACCAGTCGTCTCCGGGTGGATCGTGTCACCAGTCGTCTCCGGGTGGATCGTGTCACCAGTCGTCTCCGGGTGGATCGTGTCACCAGTCGTCTCCGGGTGGATTGGGTCACCGGCCGGTACCTCGGGAATC
Source organism: Halorussus salilacus (assembly GCF_024138125.1). NCBI lineage: Archaea > Methanobacteriati > Methanobacteriota > Halobacteria > Halobacteriales > Haladaptataceae > Halorussus > Halorussus salilacus. The sequence goes on along the minus strand of NZ_CP099993.1, from coordinate 2,638,923 downwards.
GCTACCCGCTACAGTTCCCGCACACCTTCGTCGGTGACGACGTTGTCGAGCAGGTCGGTCGGCGTGGCATCGTAGGCCGGATTCTCGACCGCAAAGCCCTCGGCGGGTTCGAGCAGGACCTCGCTGGGCGACCGGAAGTCGTTCTCGAACCGGAAGCCCTCGCCGACGAGCTTGGCCGACGAGCCGACCACCGTCACGGGGGTCCCGACCTCGCTGGCGGTCGCGGCCAGCGGGAACGTCCCCACGCGGTTGTAGAGGGTGTCCTCGACGATGCAGTCCATCCCGAGGAACACCCGGTCGCAGTCGGGGAGGTAGTGGCCGCAGGCCCCGTCGACGATGAGGTGGGCGTTCACCCGGTCGTACTCGGCGAGCACGCGGGCGGTCTTGCGCCCGAGATATCTGGGTCGGGCCTCGGTGACGTACACGTCGAGGTACGCGCCGTCGGCGACCGCGCGCTCGATTGCCTCCAGCACGGTCGAGGAGTAGTCGTGGGTCAGGACGGTCATCCCGTCTTCGATGTATTCGAGGGCGTTGCCCGCCGCGCGGCGCTTGGCGGTCTCGACCTGCTCGACCACGTCTTCGACGGCGTCTCGGAGGCGCTCTTTCGCCTCTTCGACCGTTCCCGCGCCCTCGTCGCCCACCATCGAGACGATGGCGCGCTGGGTCGTCACCAGCGAGGCGTGAGAGGGGTTCGCGCGCCGGAGCGCCGAGGAGTTGCGTTCGAGGTCGCGCTCGAAGTCCTCGACGGAGGTGAACTCGCGGGAACACAGCTCTTCGAGCGCGCGGGCGGCCTTCACGGCGACGACGGAGGAGCTGTGGGTCTGCATCTCCCGTATCTCCTCGACCGTCTCGTCTATCATACCCCGAACGTCTCGGGGGCGGGCAAAAGGCTTTGCTCCTCGGGCGGGGTGACGGTTCGAACGTCCGAGCTGCCGAGGTGACCGCAGGGGTTCCGCCCGGAGAGACGTTCCACGGTCGGCGCGCGCTGGCGCGACCTCGCGGTCACGCGAGCGGAGCGAGTGTGGCCGCGAGGTCGCGCCAACCGCGCGAGGGACGAGCATCGAAAGGAGCGAACGCAGTGAGCGACCGAGAAGCGCAGTCGGCTGGGGAGGGTGTGGCCCGCGGTCGCGGTGCTGTGCGGTTCTCCTCGGTACCGGGAGTAGCTAGCCTCTGAATCATCTGACACTGTTTGCGCGGGCTCGGCGAAAACGAGGACTACCGTCTAGAACCCCGAGCGACCGACGTTAAGTACCTCGACGCCGTATCCCGAATCGATGACCGAGGTCCGGTACTACTGTCCCCGGTGTGAGGCAATCGCCACCCTCGACCGCGACGCCTACCTCGCCGACAAGTGCGTGACCCCGCACCCGCTCGACGGCTGGGAGTACGCCGACGCCTACGAGGAGTTCGAAGACGCCGACGGCGTCGAGATAGTCTGCGGCGGCCCGGAGACCGAGGGCGAGGGCTGTGGCGAGGTGTACTACCTGAGCTTCGTGAAGTACGACGACGGCGAGGAGGTCGAACCCCGGCAGGTGAGCGAGTTCCGGCCGCCCTCGCCGTCGATTCCCTCCGAGGAGTCCGACGAGGGGCCGCGGTTCGACTTCGAGCCGTGAACCGGGGCGAATCGCGGGACGTGAGCGAGATTCGAGAGTGACCGCTTTCGCATCGGAGCTAGCTACTCCCGGTACCTATGAGAACCGCACAGCACCGTACAGCACCGCGCCCCCGGCCTCCCCGCGTGCGTCTGCGCGCTCGCAGAGCGCGCAGACGCGGCGCATCCCGTGGTCGGTGATGGCTCACGAAACGGGCGATAGAGCGGTCGGCTCTCGCGTCTACGACTCGGCTTTCGACCCGCCAGCGATGCCGAACAGGAACCCCGAGAGGAACAGGAGCTCGTTCCCGAAGTAGTAGCGTTCGAGGACGAACCCCACCAGCGCGATGTCGGGCGTCGTGGCACCGAGAATCGCGAGGACGAGCGCCGCGATGGCGGCGAGTCCGGCGAACCACCGGGTGACGGTGCCCGAGAGCAGTCCGATTACGAAGACGACGACGGCTTCGAGGAGCGCCATGGGCCCAAACCCTACCCCTTGATGTTGCAGACCGGGAACGTCCGCGCGACCTTGTCGCCGATGCCGAGCGCGTCCGAGACCCGGACCACCTCGTCTACGTCCTTGTAGACGCCCGGGGCCTCCTCGGCGACCGTCGCGCCGCTCTGGGCCTTGACGTAGATGTGCTCCTGTTCGAGTTCGTCCTGCACGTCGCCGCCCCAGTAGTCGCGCTTGGCCTGCGTTCGGCTCATGGTCCGGCCCGCGCCGTGGGCCGTCGAACCGAACGTGAGGTCCATCGACTCCTCGCCGCCCCGGAGGACGTAGCTCCCCGCGCCCATGCTCCCGGGGATGATGATGGGCTGGCCCACGTCGAGGTACGCGCCCGGAACCTCCTCGTGACCCGCGGGGAAGGCGCGAGTCGCGCCCTTCCGATGGACGTAGAGTTCTCGCTCCTCGCCGTCCTCGACCGCATGGACCTCCTTCTTCGCGATGTTGTGGGCCACGTCGTACAGCAGGTCCATGCCCAGCGTCTCCCAGTCCGAATCGAACACCTTCTCGAACACCCGGCGCGTGCGGTGCATGATGAGCTGGCGGTTGACCCACGCGAAGTTGATGGCCGCGCACATCGCGCCGTAGTAGTCCTCCGCGAGCTGGCTCCCGGCGGGCGCGGCCGCGAGCTCCTTGTCGGGCAGTCGAGCGAGCAGTCCCGAGTGGGCCTGCTCTATCTCCCGGAGGTAGTCGGTGCAGACCTGATGGCCCAGTCCTCGACTCCCGCAGTGGATGAGGACGACGATCTGGTCCTCGGCCAGTCCGTAGGCGTCGGCCACGTCGTCGAGGTAGGTGTCGGTCACGCGCTGGACTTCGAGGAAGTGGTTGCCCGACCCGAGGCTTCCGATCTGGTTCTTCCCCCTGTCCTTGGCCTTCTGGGAGACCTTCGAGGGGTCAGAATCCGGCCGGACGCCCTCGTCCTCGCAGTGGGCGAGGTCCGCCTCGACGGCGTAACCCTCGTCGAGCGCCCACTCCATCCCGCGGTCGAGGATGGCCTCGACGGCGTCGATGTCGCCCTCGACGACGCCGCCCCCGCCGAGTCCCGACGGAATGTTGGCGAACAGCGCGTCCACGAGTTCCTCCTCGCGGCCGCGCACGTCGTCGTAGGTGAGGTTTGTTTTCATCATTCTTACTCCGCAATTTATATCGTAGCCCACAGCTCCCGGCGAGATACAGCCCTCCTCGGTGTCGATTCCGGCCACGCCGCCGACCGGGAAGCCGTACCCCTGATGGCCGTCGGGCATGCAGACGGCGTACTTCCGAACGCCCGGGAGGTGGGTCGAGTTCTTCAGCTGCTGGAGGGTGTCGTCCTGCGAAATCTCCTCCAGCAGGGCCTCGCTCGCCAGCACCCGCGCCGGAGCGCGCATGTCGCCCTCCTGTGGAATCTCCCAGACGTACTCCCGTACCTTCCGGAGCGTCACGTCGCCTGCCTCGTAGGTGGTCATACTCGTGGGTTAGTCGTCATGCCGGAATACGTTTCGCCATTCGTCTCGGGCGAGTCGACGATAGCGGAAGATGTCGAGGGACGAAATATAAGAGCGCAGTTTCGGAGCAGTCCCGTTCCCTCTGTCACTGGGGAGGAAAAACCGCGACTTCGTCCTCGAAAGCCCCCGCCCGCTCGCGGTCGCTGACGCGACATATCCGCGCCTTCCCGCACCGCGCGGCGCGGATAGGGGTCGCGCAGGCGACCACGTAAACGCGAGCGGGCGGCCCCTTTCAGTCCCACCCGGAGGAACGTGTCATCGGGCGTTTTCCCGGCGGATGGTCCATCGAGCGATTCCCGACGGCCGTGTCACCGGGCCGGAAACCGCCTCACACGTCGAAGACCACGTAGGCGCGCCACCCGTCGTCGGTCTCCGAGAGGTCCATCTCGGAGTAGGTCACCGCCTTGATCTCGCGGGCCGAGAGCTCCCCGAGGGGGACCCCCCGGGCGCTCCCGGCCGCGACCCACTCGCCGCCTTCCTCCCGGACCTCGACCTCGTTGTCCACCGGGAGGACCGCACGCACGTCCCGCTGGTAGATGAGTTCGTCGAGGTAGTCGAACAGGAGGGCCTCGCGGCTCTCGGCCCGCACGTCTACGTCGAACCGGTCGCCGGAGGCGGGCACCTCCTCGCACATCGCGGCCGCCATCCCGTCTGCCACCGCGGCGAACGCGTCGGCGAGCGATGCCCCGGTCGCCTCGACGGCCACGTCGGCGGTGTGGTCGCGCAGCGAGTAGCTCATACTCCGAGGGGACGCCCCGCGCCGGGAAAGCGTTTCGGCACGCGGTCGGCCGACGCCGGGTTCGTGCGTTACTTTCGCACGGCCTCGCGTCCGAAACCCGACGCCTGCGGCCGAATGCCGCCAGTTTCACTTTCACCGAGGAGATGGCTCGCGTTTATCCTCGATACGCCCGTACGTCCGACCATGAGTTCGACCGGAAAGCGCCACGAACTCGCGACCGAGCGCAGACTCCTCCGGGAGGCCTACGCCGACCGCCAGCCGCGCGGGACCGAGCTGCGATACCGGAACCACACGATAGCCAAGGAACCGCGCGACGACACCCTCGCGGGGACGTGGCGGATCGTCTCGCCCGACGGCGAGTACCTCGCGACCGTCGACCTCGACGACTTCGACTCGGCGGGCGAGTGGATGCGGTTCGTCGACGCCGTCATCCACTCGGGCGTCGAGGAGGCGAGCGAGTGGTTCGACGTGACCCACGCGTAGCGGGGCGGTCGAGCGCTACGGGCGTCGGTCGGCGCGACGAGCGGGGCGGGCGGTGGAATTATATTGACCACGCGCTTACGGGAAGGCAGTGAGCGTCAACGTCGACACCGAAATCGCCCGACCGGGCGACGAGAGCTACGTCGAAGAGGCGTGGCAACTCAAAGAGCGCATCCGGGAATCCGAGGGCGTGCTGAAACAGCGCAGGGGCTTTTTCGTCGACGCCTACCGGCGCTCGACCGTCCACCTGCTACTCGCTGGCGAGGCCGGGAGCGACGACGGCACGCTGATGGGGTTCGCGGCGGTTCGGCGCGACGGCTACATCCTCTTTCTCGCCGTCAGTCCCGAGTTCCGCGGCGAGGGCGTCGGAAAGCGCCTCGTCGGGAAGGTCGCCGAGAACAGCGACTCGGTCACCTGCCACGCCCGCGCGTCGAACGAGAACGCGCTGGGGTTCTACGAGCACCTCGGATTCGAGGTCGAGCGCCGCATCGACAACTACTACGAGGACGGCGGCGACGCCCTCTACCTGAAACTCGGCGAGCGCGGCGGCATCACCAAGAAGCTCTCGGACTTCGTTCGCGGGTGACCGGTCCCGACGGGCGGCTCCGCCTCGGCGATTTCGACACGCTCGCGTCTCCCGGGCAAGAGCTATTGCTCGACGCGTGCAAACAGTTCGCATGGGAGAGGAGACCGCATTGCCCGGATGGGACGCCGTCGACGCGACCGACGAGCCCGAAACGTTCAGGTCGTATCTCGACGCCGTCACCGGCCGCGAGCGCATGCGGGCGCTGAAGCGCCGGAGCTACCGACTGCTCGACCCGACCGCGGGCGACCGACTCCTCGACGTGGGCTGTGGGACCGGCGACGACGCCCTCGCGCTCGCCGACGAGGTGGGTCCCGGGGGAAGCGTGGTCGGGGTCGACAACAGCGCCGCGATGGTCGAGGAGGCCAGAGAGCGGGCGTCGGCATCGACCGCCGCGGCGGTCGATGCCGACGCCGGGCGCGAGTCCGAGGCGGCGACGGTCTCGTTCCGGGTGGCAGACGCCGAATCGCTCCCGTTCGCGGACGGGCGTTTCGACGGCGCTCGGGTCGACCGCGTGCTCCAGCACCTCGAACGACCGCGCGAGGCGTTCGCCGAACTGCGTCGCGTCACCCGCCCCGGCGGGCGGGTGGTCGCGACCGACACCGACTGGGGGACGCTGGTCGTCGACGCCCCCGAGGACGTGCCCGGGGAGCTCTCCTCGCGGATTCTGGACCCGACGTGGTCGTGCGCGCGGGACGGCCGAATCGGCCGACGGCTCCGGCGGTGGGCGGTCGAGGCCGGACTCGGCGACCTCGACCTCGACACCGCGACGCTGGTGCTGACCGACTTCGACGCCGGTGACGAGGTGCTGGGACTGACCGGCCGGGTCGAGCGGATGCGGGAGGCCGGTGCGCTCGAAGACGACGAGGCGGCGCGGTGGCTCGGCGGCCTCCGGGCGGCCGACGAGGCCGGGTCGTTCTTCGCGTCGCTGACCCTCTACACCGCGGCCGGGACGGTTCCGGAACCGGGGCGGTCGGCGTAGTCACCACCCCGGCGAGCGCGGATGAGCAACGTTAAAGCCGCCGGGCCGAGCATGGCCGGACAGCATGGAAGAGCGCACCCGAGCCTACCTCCGGGGTCGGTTCCGCGACCACTACCGGCGGGCCGACCTCTCGCCGCCGCCCGACCCCGGCGCGCGCGAGTGGGGGTACATCCCGTGGACCACCGGGCCGACCACGATGGTCCGGCACAACTCGCTTCTGGAACTCGGGGAACTCGAGGACTTCCTCTCCCGCGAGCGCCCGCGCCACGTCTACTTCTCCGCGGGGCGCTACGACGACCCGGGTGCCGACGACATGGACGCGAAGGGATGGCGCGAGGCCGACCTCGTCTTCGACCTCGACGCCGACCACCTGCCCGGGGTCGACCCCCAGCGCGACTCCTACGGCGAGATGCTCGAAGCCGGGAAAGAGGAGCTGTTGGACCTACTGGACCTGCTCGAAGCCGACTTCGGCTTCGAGGACCTCACGGTCGTCTTCTCGGGCGGCCGGGGCTACCACGTTCACGTCCGCGACGAGGGCGTCCGGTCGCTCGACCGCGACCAGCGACGGGAGGTCGTCGATTACATCCGGGGAGAGGGCATCGAGCTGGACGCCATCCAGCGCACCGAGATGGGCGGCACCGCGACCCGCCGGGTCCTCAAGACCGACGGCGGGTGGGGTCGGCGGGTCCACCGACGCCTGCTCGCGCTCGCCGACGACCTGCTCGCGATGGACGAGGACGACGCCCTCGAACGGCTCAAGGAGTTCGACCGCATCGGCGACGGCCGCGCGGGGACGATTCTGGGCGCGGTCTCGGAGGACTACGAGAAACTGGAGAGCGGGAATCTGGAGCGGGGCGGCCCCGGCATCCGTCAGCTCGCGAAGGTGATGACTCAGGAGGTCGTCGCCGACGAGTCTGCCGCCATCGACGAGCCCGTCACCACCGACGTTCGGCGGCTCATCAGGCTTCCGGGGAGCCTCCACGGCGGCACTGGGTTCGAGGTCACCCGCATCCCGCGCGACGACGTGGACGACTTCGACCCGCTCGTGGACCCCGTCCCCGAGACGTTCGTGGGCCACGACGTGGCGGTCGAAGTGTCGGAACCCGGAACGGTCGAGCTCCGCGGCGAAAGCTTTACCGTCCCGGAGGGTGACGTATCGCTTCCCGAATACGTGGCCGTGTTCCTGATGGCGCGCGGCCGGGCCGAGAAGGGTCGAGAATGAATCTGGACGAACTCCGCACGGTACAGAGCAAGGAGCGCTCGAAGGACAGCCTCCAGCACCTGCGCGAGTCGTTCTACGCCGAGGTCGGCGAGTACATCGAGGACCTCAAGGACCAGCGCGAGCGCGCCGCCGAGCGCGCCGAGAGCCAGTTCGACGACCCCGAGGTCAACAGACTCACCGACGAGATACACACCGCCGAGGACGTGGTCGAGGCCATCTACGAGCGCCGGGTCGGCAAGGTGGTCAAGCGCGCCAGCCTCGCGGCGGCCGGGATGCCCGCCGACGACGATGGCCTGACCAGCGAGGAGCAGGAGCTGTTCGCCGAACTGGTCGAGAAGATAGAGGCCAACAAGGAGGAGGTGCTCGACGTGCTCGCGGGCGAGGTGAGCGGCTCTACCGCGACGACCACGGACTCGACGCCCGACGCGTCCCCCGACCCCGTCTCCGAGAGCGCGCCCGCAGACGACGTGAGCGCCGCCGACGTGATGGGCGGCGGGCGCGGCGACGCCGCGCCCGCCGCGACAGCCAGCGCCGAGGCCGGTTCCGGACCGGACGCGTCGCCCGGTTCCGACCCCGCGACCGCCGCCGACTCGGACGACCCGCGCCCGGGTCCCGAGGAGGCCGCCGCGGTCGCCGGGGGCGACGGCGACCCCGACCCCGAGCAGTCGGCCGACCGCGAACCCGGGGAGGAATCCGAACCCGACGACCCGACCGCGGGCCTCGACGAACGCACCACGATACGAATCACCCGCGACGTGGGCGAGATATTCGGCGTCGACGAGCGCACCTACGACCTCGCGAGCGAGGACGTGGTGACCCTCCCCGAGGAGAACGCGGGGCCGCTGGTCGAGCGCGGCGCGGCCGAGAAGCTGGAGTAGCGACTCTCTCCTTCGAAAGACGGCGAAGGAATTCGCCTGCGGCGAATTCCTGAGCGCAACAGAAGTTTCTACTGGAACGTCCGGCCGAGTTGGTCCTGTTCGGCCTCGGGTTCCGAGGAGTCCATGCGCTCTTCTATCTCCTCGTAGCGCTGCTTGGTCTCCTCGTCGACGCTGGGCGTTATCTCGTCGAGCGCCGTCTCGAAGTGCTCGCGGCTGATGCGGACGTTCCCGACGCTCTCTGCGATCTCCTCGCGGTCGACGCTGTGGATGAACTCCCGGCTGGCCGCCAGCGAGGCCTCGCGTGCGAGCGCCTCGATGTCGGCACCGACGAAGCCCTCGGTCTCCTCGGCGAGGTCGTCCAGGTCCACGTCGTCGGCCAGCGGTTTGTCGCGGGTGTGGACCTCGAGGATGGCCCGGCGGGCCTCCTCGTCGGGCACCGGTACGTGGACGTGGCGGTCCAGACGCCCGGGGCGCAGGAGCGCCGAGTCGATGAGGTCGGGCCGGTTCGAGGTCGCGATGACGACCACGTCCTCGAGCTCTTCGAGGCCGTCGAGCTCCGTGAGGAGCTGGGAGACCACGCGCTCGCCGACCTGCGAGCCGCCGCCCTGACCGCGGCCGCGTTCGCCCGCGATGGAGTCTATCTCGTCGAAGAACACCACGGTCGGGGCGTTCTCGCGGGCGCGGCTGAACACCTCGCGGACGCCCTTCTCGGACTCGCCGACCCACTTGCTGAGGAGTTCGGGGCCCTTGATCGAGATGAAGTTGCTGTCGGCCTCGTTGGCGACGGCCTTCGCCATCAGGGTCTTGCCCGTGCCGGGCGGGCCGTAGAGCAGGACGCCCTTGGCGGCCTGCATGTCGAGCGTCTCGAACACCTCGGGGTACTCCAGCGGCCACTGGATGGTCTCGCGGAGGCGCTCTTTGGTGTCTTCCAGCCCGCCGACCTGGTCCCACGAGACGTCGGGGACCTCGACGAACACCTCGCGCAGCGCCGAGGGCTCGATGCCCTTGAGCGCGTCCTTGAAGTCGTTCCGGGTGACCTTGAGCGAGTCGAGCACGTCGGCCGGAATCTCCTCGGATTCGAGGTCGATTTCGGGCCGGATGCGCCGCAGGGCGTTCATCGCCGACTCCTTGGCGAGACTTTCGAGGTCAGCGCCCACGAAGCCGTGGGTGTTGTCGGCGTAGGCTTCGAGGTCGACGCCCTCCGCGAGGGGCATCCCGCGGGTGTGGACCTGCAGGATTTCGAGCCGACCCTCGCGGTCGGGGACGCCGATCTCGATCTCGCGGTCGAACCGACCCGGCCGCCGGAGCGCGGGGTCGATGGCGTCCACGCGGTTGGTCGCGCCGATGACCGTCACGTCGCCCCGAGATTCGAGGCCGTCCATCAGCGACAGGAGCTGGGCCACGACCCGGCGTTCTACGTCGCCGCCCGCCTCCTCGCGCTTGGGCGCGATGGAGTCGAGTTCGTCGATGAACACGATGGCCGGGGTGTTCTGTTCTGCCTCCTCGAACACCTCCCGGAGCTGTTCCTCGGACTCCCCGTAGTACTTGCTCATGATCTCGGGGCCCGAGATGGTCCGGAAGTGGGCGTCGATCTCGTTGGCGACGGCCTTCGCCATCAGGGTCTTGCCCGTGCCGGGCGGGCCGTGGAGCAGGACGCCCTTCGGCGGGTCGATGCCGAGCCGACTGAACAGCTCGGGGTGGCGCATCGGGAGCTCGATCATCTCCCGGACCTGCTCTAGCTCGCCTTCGAGGCCGCCGATGTCCTCGTAGGTCACCTCGGGGCGGCCCTCGCCGCCAGCGCCGCTCCCGGACGAGATCTCCTCGGCGGGGCGCTCGCTGATGTCGATCTGGGTGGAGTCGGTCACCACGACCGTCCCGTCGGGGTCGGTGCTGGCGACCTTCAGCGGGATGGACTGGCCCGACCCCATGCCCATCAGCCCGAAGCCGAACGGGACGTTCTGGCCCTGCGTGATGGCCTGTCCGCTCAGCTTGTCGCGGATGTGGGGCGCGATGTTCCCGCGGATCTGGAGGTTCTGGGGGAGCGCGATGGTGACGGAGTTGGCGGGCTTCACGTCGGCCTTCTCGATGGTCACCTTGTCGTCGATGCCCACGCCAGCCTCCTGTCGTAGCTGGCCGTCGATGCGGACGACGCCCCGGCCCTCGTCCTCGGGGTAGCCGGGCCAGACGCGGGCGACCGCCCGGCCCTGACCCTTGCCCTCGATGACGACGTAGTCGCCGTTCTCGACGCCGAGTTCCTGCATCGACCGGCGGTCGATGGCGGCCAGGCCGCGGCCAGCGTCCTTCTGTTTCAGCGGCTTGACGGTGAGCTTCATTGTCTCACCTCGATAGTGAGCACGCCGTTGGTGATAAACGCTTCCGCCCCCTCCTCGGGGAGTTCGAACTCCAGCTGGCGGGGGCCGTCGTCGCCCTCGACGACCACGATGGCGGTGTCGTCGAGGAGCTCGACCGTGGCCGAGTCCTCTCCGACGCCGAGGTCGGCGGCGAGAACCTCCGCGTCCTCGTACTCGTAGCGGCGCGCGAACACGTCGTCGCGGTCGGCGATGTGTTTGAGTGACATTTCAATCCTAACTATAGGTTAGGTATTCTTCTATTTAAACCTTTCTACAGCGTAATCGATAGACGGCTCCGGGTTACGCGAAAACCGGCCGAATTGCGGTTCGGTACCGGTCGCGGTCGGACGCGTCCGACCGCGACCGGAGAGTCGACGCTATCGGAGAGTCGACGCTACGGGAGAGTCGACGCTACGAGAAAGACCGGGGGGCCGACGCTACGGGAGGTTTTTGTCCCGCGCACGCGAACGCGGAGGCATGGAAGTCACGCACCACGGGCGGGCGACCGCGTATCGACTCGCCGACCGCGGCGGCGAGGGGTCGGGGGTCCTCTGCGTCCACGGCTCGGGCGGCACCAAGGAGGTCTGGAAGGCCCAACTCGGTCGGCTGGCGAGCCACCGGCCGGTCGCCGCGCTCGACCTCAGCGGCCACGGCGACTCGGAGGACTTCGACGCCGACCCCGGCTGGGAGACGCTCTCGGCGTACGCCGACGACGTGGCGGCGGTCGCCGAGGAGACGGACGCGGGCGTGCTGGTCGGTAACTCGCTGGGCGGGGCGGTCGCGCTCCAGTTCGCTATCGAACGCGACCACGACCTCGACGCGCTCGTGCTGGCCGGAACCGGCGCGAAGCTACCCGTGCTGTCGGACCTGCTGGGGTGGCTCGACTCGGACTTCGACCGCGCGGTCGAGTTCCTCCACGGCGAGGACCGCCTCTTTCACGACCCCGACTCCCGGTACGTCGAGCTCTCGACCGAGGCCATGCACGAGGTCGGCCAGCGAGTCACCCGCCGGGACTTCCTGTCCTGCCACGAGTTCGACCTCCGGGACCGACTGGACGAGGTGGACGTGCCGACCTTGGCGGTGGTGGGCGAACACGACAAGCTGACGCCGCCCGACTACCACGAGTATCTCGCCGACGAGATTCCGGGGGGTCGGTATCGGGAGATAGAGGGCGCGGCCCACCTCGCGATGCTAGAGGAGCCCGAGAGATTCAACGACGCCGTCTCGGAGTTTCTGGACGAGGTCGGGAGCTAGAGACGGTCGCGGGTTCAGTGTACCATATCGAGCAGGAAGATGAGGAGGAACCCCGCGAAGAAAAGCGTCGTCGAGGTCGGCGTTTCGGGCACCTCCTGAGCCTTCACGAGCAACTCCTCGGTCACCAGATAGAGAAGCGCGGCCGACCCGAACGCGAGGATGAGCGCGATTGGCGTCCCGGTGACGCCCTCCAGCGCGAGGACGCCGACCGTCACGCCGACGACCAACAGGAGTCCGAACCCGGCCGGGACCGCGAGCTTCCTGAGCGTTCCCATCTTCTCCGGGAGCGCGATGACGCCAGTCACGCCGAGAAACAGCACTTCTATCGCCAGCGCCACGGCGATGAGCACTCCGGTGGCCGCTTCCGCCAAGAACGCGACGCCGATGAGGACGCCGTCGATGACCATGTCGATGCTCACGGTGATGAGGAGGCTGGACGCACTCGCCAGCTTCCCGCCGATACCCTGGGCCTGTATGTACTTGCTGAGCCGATGGAAGCCGAGCATGGCGGCGACGCCGACCGCGAACCCGACGACGACCACGAGCGGTGCCCGCGTGTGCACGTCCGGAAGGAGTTCGGCGGCGACGGCGGCGAAGACGACGCCCGCCGCGAAGTGTTGCACGTTGCTCTCCATGTACCGCCCCGGCGGTCGGTAGACGGCGATCAGCCCGCCGACGAGCGCGGCGACCACGGCCAACATCGTGTACGAGAGCGCCTGAATCAGAGTCCCGGCCATTCTCTGTTCCGTTTCGGTCTACACGCAGTTGAGTGCTGTCGCCGTCGCTCCCGGTCTTCGAAACACGCGTCGCCCGACGCCCGGAGAACCCCGCGACTCAGTAGAGGTCCTCGACCGCGTCCTCGTCGTAGCTGTGTTCCTCGGCGGGGAACTCCCCGGACTCGACGGCCTCGCGGAACCCCTCGACCGCGTCCTCCATCTCCGATTTCACGTCGCCGAACTGCGCGGAGAACGGCGGCGTCCGGTCGCTCATCCCGAACACGTCGTTCAGCACGAGGACCTGTCCGTCGGTGTCGGGGCCCGCGCCGATGCCGATGGTCGGGATGTCGAGGGCCTCGGTTATCTGTCGGGCCACGTTCGAGGGGACGTGTTCGAGCACGAGCGAGAAGGCCCCGGCCTCCTCGTGGGCCCGCGCGAGGTCGAGCATCTCGGTCGCGCTCTCCTCGTCGGTCCCCTGCCGGAAGTAGCCCCCGAGCTGATTGACGCGCTGGGGCGTCAGCCCGAGGTGGGCCATCACGGGAATCCCGAGGTCCACGAGACGCTCGGTGAGGTCGACGGTGTGGGGGCCGCTTTCGAGTTTCACGGCGTTGGCGTCGGCCTCCTTGAGCATCCGGCCGCAGTGCTCCACGGCGTCGCTCTCGTCGACGCCGTAGCTCAGGAACGGCATGTCGGCGACCACCAGCGCGTCGTCGGTCGCGCGCGCGACCGCCGCGGTCCGGCTCCGGACCTCATCGACGGTGACGGGGAGCGTCGAGTCGTGGCCCAGCACCGCGTTGCCCATCGAATCGCCCACCAGAATCGCGTCCACGCCCGCCTCCTCGACGATCTCGGCGGTCGGAGCGTCGTACGCGGTCAGCATGGTTATCCGCTCGTCGCCCGCCTTCGCCGCGAGGTCCTGAACGGTCGTCATGCCATGAGAGTCACAGGCACTCGGTTAAACGTATTCGGTTCGAACTGCAACGTTTAAGCCCCGAGCGTCCGGCGTTCCAGACGTGCCCCAGCCAGTCGAGACCCACGACCCCGAGGGCGTCGATTACGGGTGGGTGATGCAGACTACCTTCGTCGTCACCATCGTGGTCGGCGCACCGGTCGTCGCCCTGCTCGCGTGGGCCACCGGCGTCTCGCTCCCGACGTGGGGGTCGCGGGTGTCGTTCGCGATTCGTGTGGGATCGCTGGTGTGGTTCGTGGTCGCGGTCTCGGTGTTCCTCTACGCCCGGCGCGAGCAGGAGTGACCGGTTCGCGCGGCGAACCGACTGCGCACGGTTGCGCGACCCCGCGAACGAGCAACTGCCCGCCCCCCAGCGCAGTGACCGACTGCTCGGGGCCGGTCGCGTTCGCGACCGGCCCCGAGCGACCGGGACCGGCCCCGAACGACCGGGACGAACCTATTTCCCTCCGGCACCCCTCACTGTCGAGCAACGCACATGACACGAACGGAGGAGACCGCGCGCCGCGAGACCGCGTGGGCGTCGGCGGCGCGGACGGTCGAGCGGGGTATCAGACACGCCATCGTCGGCGTGTTCGTCGCCGGGATTCGCCAGCGGAACCCCGGCGCTATCGTCAACGCCGTCGTCACGCTCGCGGTCACCTACCTGCCCGGCCTCGTCGAGCGCCGGTACGGCGTCGAGTTCCGGCCGTGGCAACGCCTCTATGCTGGCGTCGCGATGCTCGCCCACGCGGTCGGGATGCTCGGCCCCTACGACCGCGAGGGCTGGTGGGACCACGTCACTCACACCATGTCGGCGAGCATCCTCGGCGGGGTTGCCCACGCCGCGGCGCGGCGGCGCGGGCGCGACCCGCGCCCGCGCGTCCTCGGTCTCGTCGTGGTGGGCGGAATCATCTGGGAACTGCTGGAGTACGCCATCCACGCGGTGTGCAGGCGACTCGGCATCGAACCCCTGCTCGTGCCCTACAGCAGACGGGACACCGCGCTCGACCTCGTCTTCAATCTGGTCGGGGCGTTGCTGGTGCTGGCGTTCGGCGACCGCCTGCTGGGGAACTTCGCCCGAGAGGAGTGATCAGACCCACTCGAACCGGGTCCCGGCGCGCTCGGCGGTCTCTTCGTCCCGCGCGGAGTCGCCGACGAACACCACCTCCTCGGGCGCGACGCCCAACGCCTCGACGGCCGCGAGCAAGGGCCGGGGATGGGGCTTGCGCTCGGGCACGGTCCCCCGGCCCACGACGCTCTCGACGTGGGCCGCGAGGTCGTGGGCGTCGAGCGCGATGCGGACCGCGTCCTCGCGATTGAGCGAGCAGACGCCCACCGGAATCTCGCGGGCGAGGAGTTCGTCGGCACGGCGGAGTCGGTCGGACGCCCGGGCACCGTCGCGCTCGGCCGCCGCGATGAGGTCGTCGGCCGCCTCGCCGACTCCGGCCGCCTCGGCGGCGTCGAGCAACTCCCACGCGCTCAGGGGGTCGGCGTCGATTCCCTCCCGCTCCAGCAGGTCGGCCAGCCTGCGCTCGACGGCCGCCCAGTCGACCACGAGGTCCACCAGCGTCCCGTCGAGGTCGTACACCACGGCCGCGGCCGATTCGGCCGCGGCTACGTCGTCTCGGGTCACGCCTCGCGATACGGTCAGCGACGAGAAAGGAATGTCGGTCACTCCAGCTCCGACTCGACGGCCTCGACGATTCCGGTCACGTCGGCGTCGGGGTCGGCCGAGAGGAACAGCCCCTGCTGGCCGACGATGGCCCGGACGAGCGCGGCGTTCTCCATGAACGTGACGAACGACCGGACCTCCCCCGCGGCGCGGAATATCTCGCCGAAGAGGTCCTTCTCCGTGAAGTCGATGTGGACGTACGAGTGGACCTCCTCGAAGTGGGCGTCCATCTCCGCGCGGTCGCCAGCGTACAGCGCCACCGTCGTCTCGTCGGCGTACAGCGTCCGGAACTCCTCGACCGTGTACTCGACGCAGAGGTGGACGGACCCCTCGCCCGCGTCGCGGGCCGCCGCGAGCGCCGCGTCGGCGTCGAAGTCCACGAGCGTCGACTCCTCGGAGACCACCATCTCGTTCACCACCGTTTCAGTCGAGAACGATAAGTGTAGGGGTCAGACCGGAGCGTCGGGTCACTCCAGCACGTTCCGCGCGATGACCTTCTTCTGTATCTCGGAGGTGCCCTCGTAGATGGGGAGAATCTTCGAGTCGCGATAGAGCCGTTCGACGTCGAAGTCGGTGGTGTAGCCGTAGCCGCCGTGGATCTGGACCGCCTCGTTGGCGATATCGACCGCGGCCTCGCTGGCGAAGTACTTCGCCATGCTCGCGGCCATCTCGACGTTCTCGCCCCGGTCGTCCCGCCGGGCGGCGTCGCGGGTGAGCAGTCGGGCGGCCTCCAACTGGGTCTTCATGTCGGCGACCTTGTGGCGGATGGTCTGGATGTCGGCGATGGGCCTATCGAACTGCTCGCGCTCGTGGGCGTACGCCACGGCTTCGTCGAGCGCCGATTGGGCGAGGCCGACCGACTGGCTCGCGATGCCGATCCGCCCGCCTGTCAGGATGTGGAACGCCGCCGAGAGACCCTGTCCCTCCTCGGTCAGCCGATTTTCGGCGGGGATGCGGACGTCGTCGAAGACGAGGCTGGTCGTGTCGCTGGCCCGGAGGCCCATCTTGTCCTCCTTCTTGCCGACCTCCAGCCCGTCGGCGTCCTTGGGAACCACGAACTGCGTGACCGACCGGGGGTCCTCGCGGTCGGTCTTGGCGAACAGGACGACCACGCCAGCGCGGTCGCCGTTCGTGATCCACTGCTTCTTGCCGTCGATGACGTACTCGTCGCCCTCCCTCCGGGCCTCGGTCGTCATCTCGGCGGGGTTCGACCCGGCCTGCGGTTCCGAGAGCGCGAACGCGCCGACCGGCCTGCCCTCGACCATGTCGGGGAGCCACCGTTCGCGCTGGTCGTCGTCGCCGAACTCCGCGATGCAGGAGGTCGCCAGACAGTGGACCGACAGGGCGGTCGCGACCGACAACATTCCGTAGGCGACCTCCTCGTTGACGACGCTGTAGGTGAGCCGTTCGACGTCGAGGCCGCCGTACTCCTCGGGGACGGTCATGCCCGTCAGGTCGAGGTCGGCGAGGCCGTCCCACACGTCCTCGGGGAAGCGTCCCTCGCGGTCGGTCTCCTCGGCTCGGGGGCGTATCTCCTCGACTGCGAACTCCCGGACCACGTCCCGGATGGCCCGTTGCTCGTCGGAGAGGTTCATGTTCGGTCCCTCGGGCGGCGAGGTGGAAAAAGTTGCCTGTTCCGGGTCGGTCCCGGCTCGAACCGGGCATAGCCTCCGCTTGGAACAGGCTTTTCTCGTCGGCCGCGTCATCGACGTGTAGATGAATCTGGGCCGTCGGTTGCCGGACGCGTCCCGCGAGACCGCCCTCGTGGTCGGGCTGGTCAGCGGCTCGCACGTCATCAACCACCTCTACCTCGTGCTCTTTCCGCCCGTCCTCACCACCCTCGCGGCCGACTTCGAGGTCGGGCTGTCGGCGCTCGGGTTCGCCATGGGCCTGCAGGCGTTCGTCAACACGGCGCTCCAGCTCCCCTACGGCTACCTCTCGGACAACTACGACCGGACGCTGACGCTGGGGCTGTGTCTCGGGCTCGGCGCGGTCGGGGCGGCGATTCTGGCGCTCGCGCCCACCTTCGAGTGGCTCCTCGTCGGACAGGTCGTCCTCGGGGTCGGCATCGCGGGCCACCACCCGGCCCACTTCCCGCTGCTGTCGGACGCGACCGCCGAGGACGTCCGCGGGCAGGCCTACAGCGTCCACGGATTCGCCGGGAACCTGGGATTCGCCGCGCCGCCGGTCGTGATACTCGGGGTCACCGCGCTTTCGGGAACCTCGTGGCGTCACGCCTTCGGGCTGATCGCCGCGGTCGGCGCGATCTACGGCGTCGCCGCGTGCTACGTCCTCTGGCGGCACGTCGACGACGAGGTGACCCGGCCGAACCTCGGCGAGGCCGCCGGGGACGACGACCGGGCGAGCGCGTCCTCTCGAATCGAACGCGCGCTCGCGGAGCTTCGCGCGCTGGCTCGCGCCCCCTCCATACTCGCGCTGGGCGTGGTCGCGCTCATCGCCTCGACCGCGTTCTGGGGCATCACCTCCTACGTCGCGGTCCTGTTGGAGGACGGCTACGGCGTCGCGCCGGATTTGGCGAGCCTCACGCTGACCGCGATGTTCGTCGCGGGCGCGGGCCTCATCCTCGTCGGCGGGACGCTGGCCGACCGCTTCCGCCCCGGTCCGATACTCGCTGGCGCGTACGTGCTCGTCGGGCTGGCCGTCCTGCTGCTGGCCTCGATGACCGTTCCGCCGCTACTGGCCGTCCCGGTGGCGGTGCTGGCGGGGAGCGCCGGGAGTCTGGGCGGGCCCGCCCGCGACAAGCTTGCCGACGTGCTCTCGACGCGGACCGACATCGGGCGGAACTTCGCGGTGCTCACCATCGGCATCATGGTCGGCAACACCGTCGCGCCGCCGCTGTTCGGCGCGCTCATCGAGTCGACCGGCTACTCGGAGGCGTTCGGACTCGTCGGCGCGGTCGCGCTACTGGCGGCGGTCGCGACCGTCGGAATCGTGGCGCGGTACCGCGAGGAGATCGCGCTGGGTCCGAGCGCCAGTTCCGGGGACTGAGAGTCCTCCGCTCCCCTCCTACTCCCGCAGGAACGCCACCACTTCCTCGGGACTGGCGTCGAGGCCGCCGCCCTGTGCGAAGGTCGGACTGCCGCCGCCTCCGCCGCCGAAGGCGTCGGTCACTTCCTCGACCACCGCGCCCGCCTCGGGGTCGCCCGCGGTCGCGGCGACGACGAAGGTCGTGCCGTCCCGCCCCGAGAGGACTACGGCGTCGTACGCCTCCGGCGTACCGCTCGACGAGGTTCCCTCCTCGGCGTCGGCCGTCTCGCCAGCCAGTTCCTTCGCGGGGTCGGCGACCTCGTTCGGGCCGAACCCCGAGACGGTCCCGACCAGCCACTCGCCGCCGTCGCGCTCGACGGGGTCGTCTTCGAGGTCGGCGATTCTGGCCGCGAGGACCTCCCCTCTGGCGTCGGCGAGGTCGGATTCGAGGCGCTCGACCTCCTCGCCCACCCGGCGGGCGGCGTCGGGGAGGTCGGCGACGCCCACGTCGAGCGCCCTGGCGGCCTCGCGGGCGGCCCGCACGTCCTCAGCGCGCTGGCGGACGGCGGTCGGCCCGACAGCGAACTCGACGCGGGTCAGGCCCTCGCCGGGGTTCGAGCGGTCGAGGACCGTGACGGGACCGATTTCGCGGGTGTTCCGGACGTGGGTGCCCCCACAGGCCGCCCAGTCCCAGTCCTCGACGGTCACCACGCGGACGGTGTCCGACTCGCTCATCACGCCCTCCTCGGTCTTGGTGTTGAACGCGATTTCGTCGCGCTCGCGGGCTTCCTCCTCGGGAACCTCCTCCCACGAGACGGGCAGGGAGTCCCAGACCGCGCGGTTGGTGAGCCGCTCCAGTTCGGCCAGCACCGCGTCGTCGATGTCGGTCGAGGTCGTGAAGTCGACCCGGACCTTCCGCTCGCCGATGTCGAATCCGCCGTAGCCGAGGTCCTCAAGCACTCTCCGGCCCGCGCCGTAGAGGACGTGGCTCGCGGTGTGAGCGCGCATGCAGTAGGTCCGGAAGTCGTCGTCTATCTCGGCGCGAACCGTCTCGCCGACCCCGAAGTCTGAGGCGAAATCGGAATCGTCCCCCGGGTCGTCGGCGAGTCGGTGGACGATTTCACCGTCCTCGCGCTTCTCGACCCCCTCGACCGCGATTCCGCCCAGCGTCCCGCGGTCTGCGGGCTGGCCGCCGCTCTCGGCGTAGAAGTACGTCTCGTCGAGGACGACGTACTCGTCGGTCGCGTCTTCGACCGTGGCCTCGAAGCTCGTCACGTCCGGCTCCCGTGCCGCGAGTTGACTCATACCGTGTTCGAAGTGCGCGGGGCGACTAAAGGCTCACGTTGGGAGCATGCGACTCGGGTTTCGGTCGCTCTTGACGTATCGAGCCGGGTGTCTGCAGGGGGGTTGGGACGCTGACTGCGGAGAACTGGAGTGCTATCCACGGAGCAACAGGAGGCTAGGTACTCCCGTCATCACGCGGAGCGTCTCCGGACCGACCGGGCCGAACGAGAGCAACAGGAGGCTAGCTACTCCCGTCACCTCTGGGACCGCACAGCACCGCGACCGCACGGCACCGCGACCGCACGGCACCACGACCGCACGGCACCACGACCGCACGGCACCACGACCGCACGGCACCACGACCGCACGGCACCACGACCGCACGGCACCGCGACCGCGCCCCGTGCCTCCCCGCGTGCGTCTGCGCTCGCATCGCGAGCGCAGACGCGGCGCATCCCGTGGTTCGTCCGGGCCTCCGAAACCCGACAATCGTCCGGGCCTCCGCGGTCAGGACGCACTCGCGGCCTTCCGCCGGAAGGCCGCGAGTGGGGAGGTTCGGGGAAGCCTCGGCGGATGAAGGGCGAGGGAAGGAGCGAGCGACCGAAGGTTGCGAGCGCCGACCGAGGGCTTCTCTCATAGGTGACGGGAGTAGCTAGCTTCTGCCGGTCAGAGAAGCGGCCGTCTCCATCGCCTCCGGTTCTCTGCGTGATGACAGTGGCTAGCTTCGTCTCACCGAACACTCTCGATGCGGCGGATACACGGACGAAAGCAGGGAGAGAGAGTCTAAAAACCGATTACGCCACGTCTTCGACCGCCGAGGCGAACACGTCGAACGCGAGGTCTATCTCGCGGGCGGTCACGTCGAGCGGCGGGAGCAGGCGCAGGGTCTTGTAGCCACAGCCCAGCACCAGCAGGCCGCGCTTGAGCGCCGCCTCGACGACCGCCTCGCGGCGGTCCTTGGTGTCGAACTCGACCGCGAGCATCAGGCCGCGACCCCGAACGTCCTCGACGTTCGGGAGGTCGGCGTCTTCGAGGAGCTCCCGGAGCTGTCGGCCGCGCTCGGTCGCGTTGTCGAGCAGGTCGTACTCCTCGATGGCGTCGAGGGTGAGCACGCCCTGCAGGGCGCTCATCACGTCGCCCGCGCCCCACGTCGAGGACAGGCGTCCCTTCTCGTCGGGGAACATGTCCTCGTTGGCGACGGTCGCGCCGACGCGCAGACCCTTCGCGGAGGTGATGACGTCGGGTTCGAGGTCGAGGTGGTCGACGCCCCACATCTCGCCGGTCCGGCCGAGTCCGGCCTGAATCTCGTCGCTGATGACCTTCACGTCGTACTCCTCGCGGACCTCGGCCACGTCGTCGACGAAGCCGTCGTGGGGGACCCGGTAGCCGCCCTCGCCCTGCACGGGCTCCATGATGAGGTAGGCGACCTCCTCGGGGTCGATGACGCCCTGCTCGGGGTCGAGTTTGTCGGCGACGACGTTGCCGCCGGGGCCGTCGGTCTTCCACTTGCGCTCGTACTCCTCCTCGGTCGAGGGGTACGGGAGCGTGACGACGCCGCCGACCTCGGGGTAGCCCTTCCGGTGGGCGCGCTTCGAGCGATTCAGGCTGAGCGCGCCGAGGGTCCGGCCGTGGAACGCGCCGTCGAAGTTGAACGCGCGGTGGCCGCCTTGGGCGTAACAGACCTTGATGGCGTTCTCGACCGCCTCCGCGCCGGAGTTCGACAGGAAGACGGTGTCCATGTCGTAGTGGCTGGTGAGGTCGGTGAGCCGGTCCATCAGCTGGGTCGGCCCGGGGAACTCGGGGTCCTCGGGCGGCCAGCCGCCCGCGGCGTAGAAGTCCTGTCCCGCGATCTTGAGCGGGTCGGTGATCTCGAACTCACGGAGTTTGTCCATTATCTTGGGGTTGTTGTACCCCAGCGGCGCGGCCGCGACGTGGCTGGTGAAGTCCATCAGGACGTTGCCGTCCACGTCGGTGCAGAACGGCCCCTCGGCGTCCTCGGTCACGTCCCAGACGAAGTCGTAGACGTAGGTGCTGGGCGCGGAGAACTGGTGGTGGTAGTCGGACCACTCTTTGGCTCGTTTGCCGGGCATCCGCTCGACCGCGGGCTCTGCGGTGTCTCGGTCCATGACTCGGGATATGGAGACCCACCCTATAGTTCGTTCGCTCCGACTCACGTCCTTCCGGTTTCCGCAACACTTTCACATCGTAGCGAGGACCGCCGCCACTCCCGACCCCGCGAGCAGGACCCCGCTCCACGCCGCGACCCGGTAGGCGAACCCCCGGTCGGGCGCCGAGAGGGTCAGCGCGGCCTTCACGGTGATGGAGGAGGCGGTCGCGAGCAGGATGCCGAACACCGCGGTCTGGTGGTCGAGATTCCCGCCCATGTAGAGCAGGACCGCCGAGGAGGTCACGCCCGCGCTGGAGACCAGTCCCGACAGCAGGGCGGTCACGTAGAACCCCGTGGAGCCGAACTGCTGTTGGGCCACCGCGCCCGCCACGATGACCAGCAGGAAGATGGCCCCGAAGCTCAGGGCGTTCCGCAGCGAGAACGGGCTTTCGAGGTCGATGTCGACCGTCTCGGACCAGTCGGCGGTGTAGGCCGCGATGGCGACGCTCCCGAGGATGACCACCCCGAGGGGCAGTATCGCGCCGTAGAGGACGGGCTTGCCGCTCCCGAACGTGAACGCCAGCGCGATGGCGAGGTTCCGGACCGCCATCGCGGCGTCGGCCAGCAGGATGGCGGCCACCCCGTAGGACGCCGCCTCGGGGCGCTGGCCGACGTGGTCGAGCATCGTCCCGACGACCGCGGTCGAGGAGGCGAGGCCGCCGAAGAAGCCCGTGACCGCGATGCCCCGGCCGCCGTAGGTCTCGACCACGGCGTAGTTGACGATGCCGATGGCGGCGACCGTGACCACCATCAGCCAGACCACCCGCGGTTCGACCCCGAAGGCGAACTCCCCCTCGGGCAGGAGCGGGTAGATGACGAACGCGAGGATGGCGAACTCGACCGCAGACCGGAGCTCCTCCCGGGAGAGCCCCCACGCGAGGCTGTGTAGCTCGCGCTTCAGCACGAGCAACATCGACGACAGCACCGCCACGGTGACCCCGACGAGGATGAACCCCTCCATGACGAGCGCGCCGACGCTGAACGCGACCAGCATCGACACCGACGTGGTGAGCGACAGCCCCTCCTCGTCGGCGTCGGTCAGGCCCTGTACCGCGAGCAGGACGCCCTGCACGATGACGAGCAGGCCGCCCAGCAGGAGCAACACGTCGCGGTCGAGCAGGGTGAACACCGCCCCGAGCAACGTGATGAGCGTGAACGTCCGGATTCCGGCGGGCTTGTGGGACCACTCGCGCTCCAGCCCGAGGAACAGCCCCAGCGCTCCCGCCAAGGCGATACGAACGACTTCGTGGTCCAGCGGTGCCGACGCGATGGACTCGGCGATACCCTGCACTTCCCGTAGGTAGGACCCCCCTCCGTTAAAAAGTCACCGCCGGAATAGGTCCCGACGGGGCGGAGTCGGCGGCGACCGACGCGTTTGCGCGTCGGTCGCCCGGCATGTCCGCGCGCCGAACATTTTTACGATACCGACCCCCTGAGTCGGGTATGAACGACTGGGACATCGACCGCGCGCGCATCGCTTGGTGGGCCGTCGGGCTGGCGCTCGCCAGCGCGGTCGCCTACGTGGTCTACTCGTTCGTCGGCACCTTCGTGTTCGGCATCTTCCTCTACTACGCGACCCGGCCGGTGTACCAGCGACTCCGCAGGCGAATCGGCCCGCCCAGCGTGGCGGCGGCCGTCTCGCTGTTCGCGCTCGCGCTTCCGGTGTTACTGCTGGTGATGTACACCGCGGCCATCGGCCTGCAGGAACTGGCGAGAGCGTTCGACGCGTTGCGGGAGATGGACGCCGTCCCGGCCGACCTCACCGGCGTCTGGGAGCAGATCGAGCCCTACGTCGGCGCGTCGACGATAGCCCAGCGCCCGGAGGACCTGCTCGACGACCCGAACACCGAGCTCATTCAGGACGTGGGGATGGCGGCGCTCGAATACATCGGCATCATCGGTATCGGCCTGCTCCACCTGTTCGTGATGATCGCCATCGCGTTCTACCTGCTCCGGGACGACCACCGGCTCTCGCGGTACGTCCAGCGCCAGTTCGCCGACTCGGGCGGCGTGTTCGCGGCCTACGTCCGGGCGGTCGACCGCGATTTCAACAGCGTCTTCTTCGGGAACATCCTGAACGCGCTGTTCACGGGCACCATCGGCGCGGCGGCGTACAACGTGGTGAACCTCGTCGCGCCGACGGGGCTCGGGGTCCCGTACCCCACCCTCATCGGTCTGCTCGCGGGCGCGGCCAGCCTGATTCCCGTGGTCGGGATGAAGCTGGTCTACTTCCCCGTGCTGGCGTACCTCTTCGCGGAGACCTGGGTCGCCGACCCCGGACTCCTGTGGTTCCCGGCGCTGTTCTTCGCGGTCTCGTTCGTCGTCGTGGACACGATCCCGGACCTCGTGCTCCGGCCGTACGTCTCGGGCCGGGACCTCCACGTCGGAATGGTGATGCTGGCGTACATCCTCGGTCCGTTGCTGTTCGGGTGGTACGGCATCTTCCTCGGCCCGCTGATACTGGTGCTGGTCATCCACTTCGTGCGCATCGTCCTGCCGGAACTCGTCGCGGGCGAACCCATCCGGCCGTGGGCGGTGGACCCGACCTACCTCTTCGAGCACGCCGAACCGGCGGGCGAATCCGCGGGCCCGCCCGCGGATTCGCCCGCGGGAACGGACGGAGGCGCGCCGGACTCGTCATCGAGCGCATCCGAACGCGAGTCGAGTACATTCGAACGCGAACCGAGCGACGGCGAGGAGTCGGGCGACGCGACCGCGTCGCCCGACTCGGCCGACGAGACCGAGGCGTCCGGCAGTTCCGACCCGTGAGCTGTCGTTGCCGGGGCCTGTGCTCACGAGGTCGATATCGGTCTCGCGAGAGGCGACGAACTCCGGGTCGCGGTCCGGCCCTGCCCGCGGGCAGGGCCGGACGCGTGCAGGGCCGGACGCGCGCAGGGCCGGACGCGTGCAGGGCCGCCCGTCGCACTCGGCGTCGCTGGCCCGTGCATCGCGCTCGACGTCGGTTCCTGAGCCTCCCCGAACGAGGCGAAACGGACGCCGGGAACTGGGAGACCAGCAGGGTGTCGGGGATAGCGAGGCGCTACGCGCCTCGGACGGTACGCTCCTCGAACGACGCGAGCGGCGAACCGCGAACGAGAGTACCGCGTCGCAACGCTGACGACGCTGACGACGAGGCTGACGAGGACCCCAGCGAGCGCGGTCGCGGTCGGCGAGCGCGTCTCAGGCTTCGACGCTCAGGTCGACGTACTGGGCCTCCCACTCGCGGCGTGCCTCTATCTCCCGCGTCCCCCGGCGGGTGAGCGTGTAGAAGTTGGTCCGGCGGTCGCGCTGGCCCTTCTCGACCAGCCCCTTGTCGACGAGGGTGTCGAGGTTGGGATACAGCCGTCCGTGGTGAATCTCCTTCTCGTAGTACGATTCCAGCTCGTCCTTGATGGCGAGCCCGTGCGGTTCGTCCAGCCCCGCGATGACGTACAGCAGGTCACGCTGGAATCCTGTCAGGTCGTGCATCGGTAACGTACGAGGTAGGTCTGCGACCGAAAAGAAGATAACGGCCCCTCGTCCCCGTCTCCGCCTCCGGGCACGTAATTGCCCCGGGACGGCGGCGGCGAACTTATGTCGGTCGCGCGCGTCTGTCCGCACATGCCAGAAGAAGTGCTGTTCGAGACCGAGCGCAGCCAGTCCCGCGAAGACATCGCCGCCTACCTCCGGACCGTGGCCGAGAAACTGGAGTCCGGCGAGGAGTTCTCGCTGTCGGCGGGCGACCAGTCCGTGACGCTCGCGCCGCCCGCCCAACCGACCTTCGAGGTCAAGGCCGAGCGCGAGACGCCCGCGAGCGGCGGGCAGGGCGAACTCAGCGTCGAGTTCGAGATAGAGTGGGACGAAGGCGGAGACGGGGACGGCGGCGGGACCGACTCGTCGCTGTCCATCGAGTAGTCCTCTGGTCGCGCAGTCGTATTTTCGAGGCGACGGACTCGGGCGAGCGTCGAGACTCCGGGAACGTGAAGTGTGGAACGAAGTATGGAAAGGAAAGCGGAACACGCGGGGGTGAAAAAGCCCCGCGAACCGCTTGCCGCCCTGAATTGGTCCCCGCTGACGCTTCGGCCCTCCAAGCGAAGCGTCACTTGCAACAAACCGCCCCAACCACTTAAGCCTACCGGCGCCGGAGAGCCGTACCGGTACCTTCCTGAACGGTCTTTTCGAGGAGTGAGACGCCGGAATTATTCGTGTCGTCTGATGTACTATTCTGTCAGATGTACCCTTCTGTCAGATGTACTCTTCTTCGAGCACCCATCCCAGCGCTCGCTTGTAGTAGGTGAACATCTCCCGGACTCCTTCGTGGCGCATGTCCTCGTCGTCGAGGTGTTCCTTGAGGAACTCGTACTGCTCGCGTATCTCCTCCTCGTCTCTCATGCGCGGACGTTCGGCGTCCCGGGTAATGAGTGCGGTGGAGTCGGAGAAGGGGGTCACCGGGCCGAGAAGGAGTCAGGTCACCGGGCCGAGAAGGAGTCAGGTCACCGGGCCGAGAAGGAGTCAGGTCACCGGGCCGAGAAGGAGTCAGGTCACCGGGCCGAGAAGGAGTCAGGTCGCCCACTCGACCATCCGCGCGTAGAGGTCGTCGCTCCGGAGGGCGGCCTCGTCGCCCACCAGCACCAGCGACTTCTTCGCTCGCGAGAGCGCCACGTTCACCCGCCGATAGTCCTCGAAGATGGGGCTTTCGAGGTCCCCCGTGGCGACGAACGACACCACGATGACCTCCTTGCTCGACCCCTGGAACCGGTCGACGGTGTCGACCGCGACCCCGTCGGGCACCCGACGACTGATCTCGGCGACCTGCGCGCGGAACGGCGCGATGACGCCGACCTCGGCGGGGTCGAGGCCCGCCGCGAGGAACTCCCCGACGACCTCGGCCACGAACTCGGCCTCGACGGGGTTGGTGTTGCCCTCGGCCCGGCCGTCAGGGTCGATGAAGGAGACGCCGCCCCGGAGTTCCTCGGGGAGGTCGGTCTCTGCGACCTCGGGCAGGTCGGCGAGTCGCTGGGCGGCCACCTCGCCGCTCGCGGGCCGGAGCGCGCCGTCGTAGAACTCCCGGGAGGAGAACGCCTGGATGCGCTGGGCCATCCGGTACTGGCGGTCGAGCATCACGCCCGCCTCGGGATGGGCCTCGATGAGGCGCTCGAACAGCGAGGTGGCGAGGTCGTTCTCGGTTCGGACGACGGGCGGCAACTGCTCGTGGTCGCCCACCAGCACGAACCGGTCGGCGAGGTTCACGGCCGCCAGCGCGTTGGGTTCGGTGAGCTGTGAGGCCTCGTCGATAAGCGCCACGTCGAACGACTGCTCGCGCATGATTCGCGACCCGCAGGTCGCGGTGGTCGCGGCGACCACGCTCGCGTCCCGCAACTCGGCGACCCGTTCGCCCGGGTCGCCCGCCTGCTCCAGCCTGATGTCCTGCATGTCCTCGCGGACGCCGCTTTCCGTTCCCACGCGCACTATGTCCTCGAAGCCCTGCTCTCGCAGGGCTTCGAGGGCGTTGTCGACCGCGCGGTTGGTGAACGCCGACAGGAGGACGCGGTCGCCGTTCTCCACGAGGGCGCGGATGGTACGGGCGATGGTGTAGGTCTTGCCCGTGCCGGGCGGCCCGTGGACCAGCGCGAAGTCCTCGGCGTTGACCGCGAGGTTGACCGCGTCGTTCTGGGCGTCGTTGTTGTCGATGTAGGTCTCGCGGCGGTCGTCGAACTCGGGGTCGGCGCGCCCGAACAGCACGTCCTTGCGTCGGGGGTCGCCCTTCAACACGAAGTCGTGGAGCGCGGTCAGCATCCGGTCGGCAGAGAGTTCCGAGGGATACACGTCGAGTCGCCGGAGGTCGACCGGTTCGTCGGCGGTGACGACGACTTCGTCCCCCAACCGCTCGACTCGCGCGAGTTCGGCGTGGCCCGAGACGGGGTCGCCGTCGCTGGCGAGCACCACGTCGCCCTCCCGAATTTTGGAGACCGCGCCTCCCGTGCGCTCGGCGCGGAGTTCCCACCGGCCGCCGTCGAGCTGGCGGCGGTCTGTGGGTTCCAAGTCGACGAGCGCGCGGTCGTCGTCGGCGCGCTCGGCGGCCGTCTGCTCCCAGAGCTTCGCGTACTCGGCGTGGGTCGCCTTGCGTTCCTCCTCGACGAGTCGGTAGAAGCGGTCGAAGTACTCGCGTTCTTCTTTCGGAATCGGGTCACCGATCTGCCCGGCCTTCGACTCTTGGTCGAGTCGGCCCGAGACCACCATGCAGGTGTCCTGCTCGAAACAGTACTCACAGACGGCGTCGGCCTCGTAGCCCGTGGGGACGCTCGAATCGTACTCCATCGCCGCAATCTCGTTTCTGGTCCGGACCACGAAGTCGAGCAGGCCGTCGCCGACCGAGAACTCCTTGGCGGGCGAGAGGTCGCCCGACTCCTCACTTCGGTCGAGCGCGGAGTTCTTGGTGTACAGCAGGGTCCCGGTATCGGTGGGCACCCCGCGTTCCTGGAGGAGCAGGGCGTAGCAGGCGGCCTGAATCTTGTCCTGAAATCTGGGGTCGCGCTTGAGGTTCTTTCCGGTCTTCAGCTCGACCGGCATCCCGCGCCGGAGGGCGTCGGCACGGCCCTTAATGGCGAACGTCTCGCTGATGAGGGTCTGCTCGCTTCGCCAGTCGTCCTCGTCGGTGAGCACGCCCTGCTGGAGCCACCCCTCGATGGCGGCCGCGTTCTGGCGGACCTCCTCGGCGACCTCCTCGCGTTCTCTGCCGAGCAGGCCGAGTTCGAGTCCGGCCTCCTCGACGCGCTCGTCGATGGACTCGTCGAGGTCGCGCCCGCGGAGCAGGTCGCCGAACACCTCGTGGACGATGGTCCCCTTGACCACCGGGTACGCCAGCGGGACGCCCGACAGCTTGTTGAGGTAGTACATCCGGGGACACTGGACCCACGAGCGCACGTCGGTCACGTCCACGAGGAACGAGGGTTCGACCACGACGTACGACTCCTTCCCGGTCGAGTAGGTGGTCTCGCCCCGGTACTCGCCCTCCTCTACGTCGGTCACGAGCAGTTCCATGCCCGCTTCGAGGAGGTCGGCCGACTCGGTCCACTTGCCCCACAGCGTCACCGTCTTCGGCCCGGTGTCCTCCCGGACCGTGACCTCGGCGAGGTCGCGCTCGCCGTACCGCGTGCTGACGGTCCGGACCTCGCCCGCGTCGACGACCTCGCCCCGTACGTTCACGGGAGAGTCGTAGCCGCCGCGGGTAGAAAAATCCCTTCGGTCTCGGAGGCCGCGTCTGAACACCCGAGAGGGTACTCACCAGTTGCCCGGCGCGTGCTGGCGCGGCGCGTGGTTTGCGCCGCGCCGACACGCGCGAGGGATGAGGACCGCAGGGAAGGCGCGACCGGAGGGAGCGACTGACCGAGGACCGCAGTCGGTTGGGGAGGACGTGGCCTGCAGTCGCGGTGCGGTGCTGTTGGCCGGACTGAAAGGGCCTGCGCGCTCGCGGCCGAAGGCCGTGGTCGTCTGTGCGTGGCCCTATCCGCGGGCGCAGTTCTGCGCCCGCGGATATCCCGCACAGCGACCGCGAGCGTGCAGGGGCTTTCGAAGTGATTTTGGTACTAATGGTTGGGTTTCGTAGCGAGCGAGCAGGGGCTTTCTACGTCTGCGACGTCCTGCTGTTCTTCGACATCTACACTCCTCACCCCAGACAAATTCAAATCCCCAAATCCGCAATCCGCGAATCCCGGTTCAGGACCTTCTTCACGATTTCGGGGTCCTCCAGCAGGCGGTGCATGGTGTGGACCCCCCGACCCCGACCCCGGCCCTTCGTCTCCGAGTCGATGACGTTGAGGAAGTCCTGCTCCTGCAGGATTTCCTGTACCCGCCGCTCCGAGAGCGGGTCCACGTCGAGTTCGTTGGCGATGGACTGGTACTGCTTGTATATCTGCTGGGTCGGGAACTGGTCGGCGTGGCGGTTCTCGGTCAGCAACGTGAGCGCGAGCAGGATGGCCTTCGCCTGCGTCGGCGCGCCCTCGATGAGTTCCGCGAAGCGGTCGGCCTCGGTCTTCTCCTTGGCGGCGTAGACGTGCTCTTCCGTGACCTCGGTGTCGTCCTGCTTGGTCGCGATGCGGCCCGCGTTCCGCAGGATGTCGATGGCCTTGCGGGCGTCGCCGTGTTCCTGTGCCGCGAGCGCGGCGGTGAGGGGGATGGCGTCGTCGCTGAGCACGCCGTCCCTGAAGGCGTCGGCGCGGTTCTGGAGGATGTCGACCAGCTGGTGGGCGTCGTAGGGCGGGAAGACGAGTTCGTCGTGGGCGAAGCTCGACTTGACGCGCTC
The DNA here is from genome assembly GCF_024138125.1 of Halorussus salilacus. Classification (NCBI taxonomy): domain Archaea; kingdom Methanobacteriati; phylum Methanobacteriota; class Halobacteria; order Halobacteriales; family Haladaptataceae; genus Halorussus; species Halorussus salilacus. The sequence continues at coordinate 2,608,797 of NZ_CP099993.1, read as the reverse complement.
GTTGAGTTCGTCGGGGAAGTCGATCTTGTTCGAGATGCCGACGATACCGATGGTCGAGTCGGTGATGCGGCGGTTCTCGCCCGCCCGCGAGAGCTTCCGGAGGACCTCGTCGTCCTCCAGCATGTCGATCTCGTCGAGGATGACGAGGGTCACGTCGCTGGAGGTGTCGATGATGCGCCACAGGCGGTCGTAGTAGTCGCCGGTGCCCAGCCCGCGCTGGGGCACCGTGATGCCCGTCTCGTCGGGGTCGTTGAGTTCCCGGCCGATGGTCTTGATGACCGACGCCTCGGTGGTCTGCTCGCCGCAGTCGATGAACGCGGTCTTGACCTCCACGCCCTCGCGGCTGGCCTCGTCCTCGACGCGCTTGGAGACGCTCCGGGAGATGAGCGACTTGCCGGTCCCGGTCTTCCCGAAGATGAAGAGGTGGGTCGGTTCCTGACCGAATATCGCGGGGTTCAGGGCCTCGGCAACGCGTTGCATGTGCTCGTCGCGGCCGACGATGCGGTTCGGGCCCGGGAGGTGAGAGATGCGAAGCAGGTCCTCGTCGGCGAATATCGGCTCGTCGTAGCGGAAGAGGGGGTCGCGTTCGACCGTCTCGTCGGAAGCCATCTGTTGGCCCGTCCTTCGCACTGCCGCATATAAAGATAGGGGGTAACGTCGCGGATGTATCTCGGGGTCGAACGCGGTGAAACACCGCGTTCCGCGGCGTCTGGGTTTTTGATACGTGTGGAGTACCCTCGCGGATGTTTTCGTCGCGGAAGCGTCGGTGGTGGCGTTCGTTCGAGTGTTGGACGGAGTCGGATGAAAGGAAGAGAAGGAGAAGGAGAGGGGAAGGAGAGGAGGGGGAGAGGAGAAGGAGAGGAGGGGGAGAGGAGAAGGAGAGGAGGGGGAGAGGAGAAGGAGAGGAGGGGGAGAGGAGAAGGAGAGGAGGGGGAGAGGAGAAGGAGAGGAGGGGGAGAGGAGAAGGAGAGGGACGCGAGAAGACGCAGACACCACGGTCGCGGATGTAACGAGTACAGTGGGGTTCCGAGTGAGAGGGCACGTCGCGGTCGGTTCGAGCGAAGGGAGACACCGGGGTCGCGTTTGAAAAGCGGAGCGACGAATTCGATGTTTCGGAATGGAATTCGATGTCCCGGAGCGGAATTCGATGTCTCGAAACAGAATCCGACGTAGTGCAGTGGAGTGAGACGGACAGACACACCCGGGTCGCGTTTGTAAGAGAAGGACGGGTGTCTCCCGAAGGGCAGAGTCGGTTCGGTTACCTTCCGTTATCGGTGCGTTATAAGTTCCACACACTCACGGTGTCGTCTCGACTGTAACGATATTCCTAGCTAGATACTGAACACACACCACCTTCGCGAATGTAAAAGTCGGTATATCGGGCCGTATATCAGCTTTATCCATGAATATCTAAATGGAGTCTCGTCACTTCGTTCCGCGAACACTTACATCCGCGATGCCGGTGTCCTCCGAACGAGACCCATTTTCGCCCCGGCGAGCGACTCGACGAACCCCACCACCCCCACATCTCCGCTTACAAACGCGACGGTGGTGTGTGCCCCCCAGCAGACGACCCGAATCGCCGATGACTCGCCCACCCGAATCGGCGGAAGGATTTTGTCCGAACGGACACAACTCGAAGGCGTGAATCTCTATCGTAGCGTTCGGGCCATCGCCGAATCGTCGGGTGACGGTCCCATCGACTGGAACGCGGTCGCCGAATCCGCGAAGGCGGCGACCGACCCCGGTTCCATCGAACTCTCCGAATCCGAACGAGCGGGCTACGCGTCGGACGTCCGCGACGCCCGCGCTCGGGTCCGCGAGGTCTCGGGGACGGAGTTCGACGTGCCCCGAACCGTCGAGGTCCAGAACCGCCACCACTGGATCGACGCCAACATCGACACCTTCCGGCGCGTGATGGAACCCATCGAGGAACACGGCCCCACGGTCCTGCCGGGGGTCGCCCGCACCATCAACACCGGGACGATGTCGCTGATGCTGTCGGTCCTCGCGAAGAACGTCCTCGGGCAGTACGACCCGCTCCTGCTCGCGGAGGGCGACGACCACGCCCTCTACTTCGTCCGGCCGAACATCCGGCGCATCGCCGACCAGCTCGACGTGGACTACGACCGCTTCCGGCGGTGGATAGCGTTCCACGAGGTGACCCACGCTGCTGAGTTCGGCGCGGCCCCGTGGCTCTCCGAGCACCTCGAATCCCGGATGGAGGAGGGCATCGAGGCGCTGGCGCACGGTCATCTCGACCGCGAGGCGTTCAGCGACCTCGACGCCGCCATGACCGCGGTCGAGGGCTACGCCGAACTCCTGATGGACGGCGCGTTCGACGACGAGTACGCCGACCTCCGCGAGAAGATGGAGGCCCGTCGCCGGGGTCAGAACCCCCTGTCGAAACTCCTGCGGCGACTGCTCGGCCTCGGGCTGAAGCGCCGTCAGTACGAGCGCGGCAAGGCGTTCTTCGACGCGGTTGCGGCCGAGCGCGGCATCGAGGGCGCGAGCGCGGTCTGGGACCGCCCGGAGAACCTCCCGACAGACGCCGAACTCGACGAGCCGTCGCGGTGGCTCGCGCGAGTGCGACCGTAGCGCACGCGCCCCCGTGGCCGCGACTCACATAACCGCACTCAGGTACAGCAGAAGCGCTGCACCGACCGCGAGCCCCACGACCACCGCGACTCCGATCTCGACGGGCGACCCGTCGCCGGACACCGCGATGAGCCCGGCCGACACGCCGACCAGTAGCACACCGCCGAGTTTGAGCCGGGCGACGGCCGCGCGCTTGTCCTCGTCGTTCGGTGGCGCGACCATCCTCAGACCTCCTCACGTCGAGTCCCGACCATCGTCAGACCTCACGGGGCGCGCTCACATGCATCTGCGCGAAGCGCCAGTCGCCGCCGTCGGACTCCAGCGCGCCGCTCCAGCGGGTGTCGAACGACCGCCGCTCGCCGTCGTCCGGCGTCCACGCAAGCCCCACGTCGTCGGTGAACCACGCCACCGACTCGCGGGCGGTCGTTCGAAGATTGCGGCTCTCGACCCGCCAGTCGCGGGTGGTCCGAGTCTGGTCGCGAAGCCCCTCTGCGACCGCGTCGTAGCCCGCGAGTCGCTCGCCGACGCCGAACTTCACTACGTCCTCGCGCTCGACGAAGTAGGGCGGGAGGGGGTCGCCCCGCCGGAGCGCGCCGTAGTAGTCCTCGACGGTCTCGGTGGGATTCATGGAAAATCGATGACCGCCGACCCGCTTAAGCCTACTCGTCGGTCGCCAGCGGAACGCTGGCGACCGACGAGATTCCGGAGTACCGACGACGAGATTCCGGATGGCTGGCGACCGACGAGATTCCGGATGGCTGGCGACCGACGAGATTCCGGATGGCTGGCGACCGAGTAAGGGCTCGACTGCCGCCGACCGGGCACGCCGTGCCCGGTCGGCGGCTCAGTGGAACCCGCGGCCCACGTCGTCCTCGTCGACGAGGTCGTCGAGTTCGGCGTTCAGCAGTTCCTCGGCCTCGTCGAACCGCGCGGAGAGTTCGTCGGCGGGGTCGGGCCGGTCGTACCGGTCGAACTCCATGGGACCGAACGCCGGACTGTCGAGGGCGTCCATCAGGTCGTCGAAGAAGTCGTTGGGCGTGGTCGGCGCGTCGGCGTGAGCCTTGACGACCTCCTCGACGTGGCGGGCCTTCCGCTCGGCGTCGTCCTCGTCCTCCGGCGGGCTCTGGACCGCGAAGCGCCCGCCCGTCTCCTCCTCGGGGAGGAACGACCCGATCTCGTCGTCGAGTTTTCGCGCGACCCGCGCGCCGACCCCCTTGACCTCGTAGGGGTTCTTGGCGTAGGTCTTGAGCAGGTACACGCCAGCGTGCGGATGACCCAGATAGAGGTCCTCGCCGACGCCGCCCGCTCTGGTGCCGCCGACCGCGCGCCAGTCGTCGGGGTCGGTGTCGGTCTCCACCACGTCCTCGACGATGTCCTGCCACTCGCGTATCCGCATGCTTACACGTACCAAGCCACCGGGGGAGGATTAACGTATCGGTCCTCAGTACGTCGGCGACTCCTCGACGACGCCCTCGCGCTGGTTCACCACGCGCGCGAAGACGAATAGCGCGTCCGAGAGGCGATTCAAGTACTTCACCGCGACCTCGTTCACGTCCTCCTCGCTCGCGAGCGCGACCGCCCGGCGCTCGGCGCGCCGACAGACGGTGCGGGCGTGGTGGAGGTCGGCCCCGGGCTTGCTCCCGCTCGGCAGGATGAACGATTCGAGCGGGTCGAGTTCGTCGTCGTAGGAGTCGATCCACTCCTCGACCTCCTCGATGTGGTCCTCGCGGACCACGGGGTCGTCCTCGTCGGGCTCGGGGTTCGAGAAGTCGGCCTGCACCACATGGAGGAGGTTCTGCGTCTCCCGGAGGTGGTCGTCGATGTCGCCGTGACCGCAGGGCCGAATCCGACCCACGAGCGCGTTGAGTTCGTCGACGGTGCCGTAGGCCTCGATGCGGGGACTGGCCTTCGAGACCCGCGACATGTCGCGCAGGTCGGTCTGTCCCTCGTCGCCGCGGCCGGTGTAGATTTTCATGCCGAGGGCTACCGGCCGACGCCTCTTAATTCCCGCCCCGAACGACGGGACTCACGAAAGCGAGGTCTCGACGTACTCGACGATGTTGTCGCTCTCTCCCATCGTCACCCCGGCCTCCTCGTGGACGAGCACCGGGACGCTCCGCTGGTTGCTGACGCGCTTGACCTCGTCGCGCTCGGAGTGAAGCGCCTCGACCCACCGGGTCTCGTACTCGACGCCGTTCTCGTCGAGCGCTTGCTCGACCTTCTCGCAGTACGGACAGCCGTCGAGCGAGTAGAGGATGACGGACATACGACCCGCTACGGGCCCACGTCGCAAGTAACTGGCGTCCCCGGAGTCCACCCCGACGAGGGGAAATTAGTATATCGATATGGAGTTTATCTGTTCGGAATTGGCCGGGAAGACCCCACACGGCCGCCGCCCGGCGTCGGTCGGGTCGGCGCGGTATCTACCGCCAATCGTCGTCGGACCGAACGCCCCTCGGAACGACTCGCGACCCCACTTCCGAACTCGAACGTCCTCGTTCGTGGTTCGCGGGACGGAGAAACGGAGGACGAAATCTCCGGGTCGAACTGCGCGTGAGTCGAACCGACGCGGTTCGACTCACGCGCAAACGACGACGATGCACGCGCTGGCCGCCCCACTGGTCGGCGGGACCCGAAACCAGTATCTTCAACTTCACCGCGACCCGAGGCGTAGACATGAGTCAGGAACTCGAACACGAGTGTCCCGAGTGCGGGACCGAGCGGACGTTCTACCGCACCGCCAGCACGACCCTCCACCTCGGCGAGAAGACCAAGTGGGGCTGTCCCGAGTGCGGCTACCGACTCGTCCGAATCGACGGCGACATAGACTCCTCGGTCGAGGCCTGACCTCGACGTCGCGTTCTCCTCGACGGACACCTGCAACCGGTAGCGACGCGACCGGCGTCTGGCGATTCTCGACCGTCGCGAGCCGATCCCCGAGCGCTCGGCCGCGAGACCTCCGGAAGGGCGAACCGGCGACGCTACCCCGGGGGGTTTCCGGCGCGAATCGGGGGCGACCGACCGGAACGTCGTTCGAACTGAGCGACCGGAACGCCCGAATCGGGAGACCCACCGACTTCCGTCGCGGAGTCGACTACGGGTATTCCCGTTCCGCGGACCGACTCGATTTCGATTCCGGCCGATTCGAACTCGCCGTCTCGCGATGTCGCGGCGCTCGTTCGCGCTCGAACGCCCCTGCGTCGTCGGACTCTGACGAACCGAAGCCGACACCGCCGAGAACGGAACGACCAACCGATTTTCGCGGTCGATCTCCCCGCGAGAGGCGCGACCGAGACGGATCGACCGACTCGCCCCGGACTCATAAATCCCATAACGATATACTAAATTCTTCCTGCGCGGGCGCAGAGCCCGACTATCGAGAGCAGACGCTGGTCGAGAGGTTCGAGCCCTGAAATGGCCGAAAACTTCTCCGTCGGTGGCTCAGGCCGGTCGCCAGTGCACTTCCGAGAGCGGGTGGAGCGGGTTCCCGCCGACCACGTCGTAGGTCGTCTCGGTCACGTCGATGGCGTCGGCGTCCCGCAGCGACGCGAGCAGGTCGTCGTTGTACCCCCGCTCGCGGATGTAGCTCCGCCGGAGTTGCCCGAGGAGGGTGTCCTCCGGATTGAGTTCGAACACATGTTCGAGGTGGACGCCCTCCCGAACCCGGTCGAGGTGGTCGACCAGCGTCTCGGTGACGACCTCGCGGGCGCTCGGGAGCGCGGTCAGCGACCCCTGCGTGAAGACGACGACTTCGGAGTCGGCGACTCCGAAGTCGTCGCAGTCGAGTATCTCCCACGAGTCCTCGCGGAAGTCGAAGGGTTCGACCCGAATCCGGTCGCGGTCGCCGAACAGTTCGCGGGCCAGCGCCACGCCGTTCTCGGAGGGTTCACCACCGACGAACTCGCAGTCGGGGTAGGCGTCGGCGAGGACGCCGAGTTCGTGTCCCCACCCGCATCCGAGCGCGACCACCGTCTCCTCACCGGATAACACACCGTCGAAGGCGGCGACGAGCGCGGCCTCCTGACGGTCCAGTTTCTCGTCGATGTCGGCGAGGTAGAGCGACTCTCGCTCGGAGATGGCGACCGGGCTCTCCTGCGTGTGGTGGTGAGCCGAGCGCTTCACATCGCGGAAGTCGAACTCGGGGTTCTCGCTCGCGAGTTCGAGCAGGCCCCCGTAGGCCCCGTCGTACCACGAGACGCCGGTGCCGCCGTAGCTCTCACCGTCCCAGTCGTCGAGTCCGAGCAGGCGGGCGGACCACGGCGAGTGCTTCGGGAGGTCGTCGAGGGGAAGTTCGCGCATGGACCGGTAGCCGACGCGCGAGCGAATAATAAATTTTCCGATACGTAGGCTCCGGCGGCGCGAATCAGTCCTCGGCGTCGAGCGCCTGCCACGACAGCCGGAGGTTGCGCGCGGCGCTGGTCTGGTCGATGCGCCGGGCGGTGGTCCGGTTCGGCGCGGCTTCGAGCGTCTCGTCGTCCTCGTCGGCGACCGCGTCGAAGGCGTCGGCGAGCTGGTCGAGCGTCTCCTTGCTCTCGATTTCGGTCGGCTCGGTCATCAGCGCCTCCGGGACGATCTCGGGCCACTTGGTCGTCGGCGGGTGGACGCCGTAGTCGAGCATCCGCTTGGCGACGTCGGCGGCGTCCTGGTCGCCCGCGCTGGCGACGAACTCGTGGTGGAACGGGCCGAACGGGATGTCGTAGCCTATCTGGGAGGCCAGGTAGTTGGCGTTCAACACCGCCTTCGCGGAGGCGTCACGGAGTCCCTCGTCGCCGAGGCGCGCGATGTAGGCGTAGGTCTTCACGAGGACGAGCCAGTTGCCCTCGAAGCCGTGGACCTTCCCGACGCTGTTCTCGGGGTCGAAGCGCTCGTAGCCCTTCTCGCCGTCGCTCGCCTCGACTTCGCGGACTCGCGGTGCGGGCAGGAACTCCGCGAGGTCCGAGACCACGCCGACCGGTCCGGCCCCGGGGCCGCCGCCGCCGTGGGGCGTGGCGAACGTCTTGTGGACGTTGTAGTGCATGATGTCGAAGCCCATGTCGCCCGGCCGGGCCTGCCCGAGCAGGGCGTTGAGGTTCGCGCCGTCGTAATAGAGCAGGCCGCCCGCGTCGTGGACGATGTCGGCGACCTCCTCGATGTCGCGCTCGAACAGTCCGAGCGTGTTGGGGTTGGTGAGCATGAAGAGGGCGGTCCGGTCGCTCGCGGCCGCTTCGAGGGCCTCCAGATCGACGCGGCCGTCCTCGCCCGAGGGGAGTTCGACCACCTCGTAGCCCGCGAGCGCGGCGCTGGCGAAGTTGGTGCCGTGGGCGCTGTCGGGGACGATGATCTCGTCGCGCGTCTCGCCCTCGCCGTTGGCCTCGTGGAACGCCTTCGCGACGAGGATGCCGGTGAACTCTCCGGCCGCGCCCGCGGGGGGCTGGAGGCTCACCGCGTCCATCCCGCCGATTCGAGCGAGGTAGTCCTGCAGGCCAGCCATCAGCGCGAGGGTGCCCTGAACGCTCCGGTCCGAGCGGTCGGGGTGGACCGCCGCGCTCGGGAGCGCGGCCACGTCCTCGGTGAACTTGGGGTTGTACTTCATCGTACAGCTCCCGAGGGGGTACGGTCCCGAGTCCACGCCGTAGTTCATCTGGCTGAGTCGGGTGTAGTGGCGCGCGAGCTCGGGCTCCGAGAGGTCGGGGAGTTCGATGCTGTCGCGCGTGAGGTCCTCGGGCAGGGCCGAGTCGACCGCGACCTCCTCGGTGTTCTTCTCCGAGAGGAGCGGTTCGTATTGGTCGTCGGTCGAGTCGCGGTCGCCGTCGGCGTCGTGGGTCCAGCGGGCTTGATCGTACTTCATTCAGGCCACCTCCTCGAACGCCGCGACGAACTCGTCGGCGGCGTGCTCGTTCGCGTCCGTGATGCAGACCTGCACCTCGTGTTCGCCGACCGCGTGGACCGCGAACCCCTCGGCTTCGAGGTCCTCGGCGACCGCTCGGGCTGGCTGGTCTGTGTGGGCCACGAACTCCCGGAAGTGGTGGCGGTCGTGGACCGGAGCCCGAACGCCCGTGATGGAATCGAGGCGGTCGGCGAGGTCGGCCGCGAGTCCCACGCAGTCGTTGGCGAGGTCCACGAGGCCGCCGGGACCGAGGTAGGCCGCGTGGATGGCGGTCCGGAGCGCGACCCACGCCTGATTCGTGCAGATGTTGCTCGTCGCGCGCTCGCGGCGGATGTGCTGTTCGCGGGTCTGGAGGGTGAGGGTGTACGCGCGGCGTTCGGCGTCGTCTTCGCTGGCCCCCACCAATCGTCCGGGTACCTGTCGGACGAAGTCCTCCCGGCAGGCGAACAGCCCGAGTCCCATGCCGTACGCCGTCGGCAGGCCGAGCGCGGCGGCGTCGCCCACCACCACGTCGGCACCGACCGACGCGGGTTCCTGGAGTACCGAGAGCGCGACCGGGTCCGACCCGAGGCAGAACAGCGCGCCGTGGTCGTCGGCGAGGTCGCCGACCGCGTCGAGGTGCTCCTCGACGGTGCCGCGCGTGGTCGGGCTCTCGGCGTACACCATCGCGACCTCGTCGTCGATGGCGTCGGCGAGCGCGTCGGGGTCGACGTTGGCGTCGTCGGTGCCGTAGGTCTCGACCGAGAGGCCCGCGCCGTCGGTGTAGTTCTCCAGCACGTCCCGGCGTCGGTCGAGGAGGTACTCGGGCACCAACACCCGGTCGCCGTCGACCGCTCGCACGCGCGCCGCGAGCAGGGCCGCCTCCGCGAGCGCGGTCGCGTGGTCGTACATCGAGGCGTTGACTATTTCGAGCCCCGTCAGCTCCACGAGCATCGACTGGTACTCGAACAGCGCCTGCAGGAACCCCTGCGTGATCTCGGGCTGGTACTGGGTGTAGGAGGTCAGGAACTCCGAGCGCTGGGAGATGTGGTCGACCAGCGACGGGACGTAGTGGGCGTAGTGGCCGCGGCCGAGGAACTCCGTGTGGTCGTCGTTGCGCGCCAGCAGGCTCCCGACGTGGCGCTCGGCCTCGCGTTCGCCTCTCGACTCGATGCCGAACTCGCCGTCGAACGCGACCGACTCCGGGATGTCGAAGAGGTCGTCGACGCCCCCGACGCCGACGGCCGATAGCATCGCTTCGGTCTCGGCGTCGGTGTGGGGGGCGTACGGACTTCCCCTCTCGTTTCGTCCGCTCATGTGGACGGGGCTACGGAGCGAATCGTTTTAAGAGGGTGGTATCCGGTCGCGCTCGCCGGGGAACGCACCCGTGACCGGGTCGCGGCGCGCCGCGACCCGGTCACGAGACGAACGGCGCGTCCGGGACGAGCGCCGACGCGGTGAACACGTCGGCCAGGAACAGCACGAAGTCGAACCCCTCGTCGAACTCGTTGCCGTCGGTCGTGACCGAAGCGTAGACGTACGCGGCGAGGCTGAGGACCATGACGGATGCGACTACCGGAGAAGGCTGAACGTTTCGAAATTGCTGGCGTTCGGAGACGCTACTCTATCTGCTCGCGGTAGTCGTCGGCCGACAGGAGGTCGCCGTTCTCCTCGGACACTTCGACCTCTATCATCCACCCGTCGCCGAACGGGTCGTCGTTGACGAGTTCGGGCTGGGATTCGAGCGCGTCGTTGACCGCGACCACCTCGCCGCTCACCGGCGAGTAGAGGTCCGAGACCGCCTTAATCGACTCGACCACGCCGAACTCCTCGCCCGCCGCGAGGTCGTCGCCCTCGCCGGGGAGTTCGACGAACACCACGTCGCCGAGTTCGTCCTGCGCGAAGTCGGAGATGCCGATCTTGACGGGCCCGTCGCCGTCCTCGACCCACTCGTGCGATTCCAGGTACTTCCGGTCGTCGGGTACATCGAAACTCATCGTTTCTCACTCAGGAATGGGACGGTCGCTATCTTTGCCTTTTTGGACTCGCCGCGAACCCGGACGCCGACCCGGGTGTCGGCGTCGGCGAACTCGGTCGGGACGTACCCCAGCGCGATGGGTTCGTTCAGGGTGGGGCTCATCGTCCCGCTGGTGACCTCGCCGATGACCTCGCCCTCGCGGTCGGTCACCTCGTAGCCGTGGCGCGCGATGCCGCGGTCCACGAGCTTGATGCCGACGAACTCCTCCTCGACGCCCTCCTCCTTGACGCGTTCGAGGGCGTCCCGGCCGACGAACTCGGTGTCGAGCTTCACGGTGAACCCGACGCCCGCCTCGTAGGGGTCCCGGGGGTCCTCCTCGGGGTCGAAGTCCTGCCCGGAGAGCAGAAACCCCATCTCCATCCGGAGGGTGTCCCGGGAGCCGAGCCCGCAGGGCTGGCAGTCGAGCGCCTCCCAGACCGTCTCGGCCTCGTCGGCGTCGAGCAGGAGTTCGAAGCCGTCCTCGCCGGTGTATCCGGTGCGCGCGACCCAGCAACGGACGCCCGCGACCGTGGCGTACTTGGCCTCGAACTTCGAGAGGTCACCGAGCGACTCCTCGGTCGCGTCGGCGACGAGGTCGACGGCGTCGGGCCCCTGAACCGCGAACATGGCGTAGTCGTCCGTGACGTTCGAGACGGTTGCGTCGAGGTCCCACTCGTCGCGGTGGTCGACCCACCGGTCGTACATCTGCTCGTCGTGGCCCGCGTTCGGGACGAAGAGGAACGCCGAGTCCTCGCTCTCGGGGAGTCGGTAGACGACCGTGTCGTCCAGAATCGTCCCCTCGTCGTCGGTTATCATCGCGTACTGGGAGTCCCCGGCGTCGAGGTTCGTCACGTCGTTGGTGGTGAGCCGTTGCATCAGGGTCTCGGCGTCCGAGCCGCCAACCTCGATCTCGCCCATGTGGGAGACGTCGAAGACGCCCGCCTCCTCGCGGACCGCGCGGTGTTCGTCCTGAATCGAGTCGAACTCGACGGGCATCTCCCACCCGCCGAACTCCGTGAACGTCGCACCGCGCGCGTCGTGGACGTCGCGCAGTGGCGGCTTCCGAAGGCTCATACCGCCACGTTCGGACGCCCGGCACGTAATGGTTTGTCTTCCGGAGGCGAGAGGCGAGTGGCGGTCGCGGTCGTCGGCCCCTTCTCAGGCGGGCTCGACGACGATCTCGCCGTCGCGCAGCTTGTAGACCAGGCGGTCGCCCTCCTCTACGTCCATGCCGTCGTCGGCGAACTCCTCGCGGACGGCTTTGATGAGGCTGATTCGCCATCGCTGGGTCACTGTCGTCGTGCCGAGTATCTTCTCTTCGGTATCGTCGCTCATCTACTGGCGTCTTGGGTAACGGTACTATTAGGGACTCTTAGCTATTTCGACTATATAGCGTTTAAATCCTAAATAGACTAAGATTTGCCGGTATAATTCTCAGTTTTATGATGGTTATTTGGCGCGAACCACAGATAGTCACCGGTCGCCGAACGTCGGGCCGGTCACGCCCCGAAGTCGAGTGGTGACCGATGCGGTCACCGACACCGTTATGTACTTTCGACTACTTCGACTATTTAGTCAATGAAGTCCGGACTCGCCCTGAAACAACTGTCGAGGCGATTGCACGGAACCGGCGGGCAGACCGCGCTCGTCCGCGGCGCGACGGCACCGCCGAAACCGCCCGACACCGTCACGGTCGAACCCGGCGTCGTCGCGTCGCTGGGCGTCGACCGTCCCGAGGGGTCGCTGTACGTCACCGCCGCGACCGAGGGCGGCAGGGCGGTCCGGCGATACGACGGGGCCGACGCTCGCGCGGCGGCCGACTGCGCGGCGGGGCTGATAGACGAACGACGACCGTCGGCGGTGTGGCTGTGCGCGCGCGAGCAGATTACCTCGTGGTGGTCGGTCGGCGTGGTCGACCTGCTGGAACGTCGGCTGTCGGCCGCCGCGCGCGAGGCCGACGCGCCGCTGGTCGTCTGGTCGGCCGAGAGTGACGGGGCGGTCGACGACCGCTACGACGTAGTGCTCGACCCCTGACCCGCCAGTAGGTCGGTGGCCGCGACGCCCACGTCGGTGCTGTCGCAGGCCGGACACTGAACCGAAAGCGACCACTCCCGGCGGGTCGAGCGACCCGCATGAGTGGAATCGCCGCGGTCCGGGCGGTCGGAGTCGGTCGAGTCGGGATTCGGCGAGCCGTCTCGAACCGCGAGGGCGAACTCGACGAGCAGTACGAACGTACCGGCGTGACCGCAGTTGTGACAGGTACTCATGGTATCGGACCGGCAGGTGCGTTCGGCGCGCCGGTCGTCCCGAGTTGGGGTCGCTTTCGTACTTGAACCTTCACCGCGAGCGCCGCGGCTGGTCGAACGAACGCGAAAGAAAAGACGGATGAAGCGGTCGGCTTAGTTGGTCTCGGTCATCGTCAGGTCGTAGTCGCCCGAGCCGCTGTAGGAGTCCACGAGGATCTCGAGGTCCTCCGAGGTGTCGGGGTCCTCGATGGTGATGGTCTCCTGGCTGTCGGGACTGTACGACCGGTAGTCGTAGTCGCTCGTGGTCGGGCACGAGCCGCTACCCTCGTTGACGTAGAGGTCGAAGTCGGCGTCCGACGGACCGTCGAGGACGACCTCGATGCTGCTCGGGGAGTCGTACTCCCACGTCCAGTTCCAGCAGTCGGAGTCGTAGTAGCTACTGAGCGAGTCGCTGACGGTCTCCGAAGTCTCGTCGTCGTCGGGGTCGTCGGGGTCGTCGGGGTCGTCGGGGTCGTCGCCGCCGCCGTCACCGGGCTCGGTGGTGACCGCGTTGTAGGCGTTGACCTGACCGGCACCCTGCTCGTCCTCGGACAGGCCGATGTCCGTGGCGGTGTCCTTGAGGTGGGTGCGGAGCTCGGAGTTCGAGATGTCGTGCTGGGCGAGCGTCAGACCGGCGACGCCGGACGCGACCGGGCATGCCATCGAGGTGCCCGACAGCTCTTCGTAGCTACCGCGCTCCTCGGTCGTGGTCGAGAGCACGTCGACGCCGGGTGCGGCGAGTTCGATCTCGCTACCGTAGTTCGAGAAGCTGGCGAGGCTCTCGCTGTCGTCGACTGCGGAGACGGCGACAACCTCATCGTAGGCAGCGGGGTAGGAGACGGAGTTCTGACCGTCGTTGCCCGCGGCCGCGATGACGAGCGCGCCGTTGTCGGTCGCGTAGCTGACCGCGTTCTTCATCGTGTCGGTGTAACCGCCGCCACCGAGCGAGAGGTTGATGACGTCTGCGCCCTCGTCTGCGGCCCACTCGACGGCGTCGGCGATGTCGGCCGTGGAACCGCCACCGTCCTCGTCGAGCGCGCGGCCGTTGATGAGCGAGGAGTTACCCTGGCCCGCGACGCCGGTGTCGTTGTCGACGACCGCCGCGGCACAGCCAGCGACGTGGGTACCGTGGTACTCGTCGTTGGGCGCGTCCGGGGCCGGGTCGTCGTCGCTGTCGACGAAGTCGCGGCCGGGGTCGGACTTGAAGTTGGCTTCGAGGTCGGGGTGGTCGTACTGCGCACCGGTGTCGACCACGGCGATGGTGACGTTGGAGTCACCGAGCGTGGTGTCCCACGCGGCGTCGGACTCGACCTGCTGGGGCGCGTACTGGTCGCCGAAATCGGGGTCGCTCGGCTCGTACTGGGCTTCGAGCGTCTCGTTGACCTCGGCGTACTTGATGCCGTCCTTCTTCGTGACGGCCTCGATGAAGTTCTTCTGGGCCACGTCGGCGGCCTGCTCGGGGAACCGGACCGCGACGTAGCGGAGGTTCTCGTTCTTGTGAACGACCTCGGCGTCGCCGGGGACGTGCTGGGCGACCTTCTTCTCGATGTCACCCTGACCGGCGGAGACACCGACGAGGACCTCGTTCTCCTTCGCACCGGGTTCGCGCCCGGGAGTCGCTGCAGTGATTCCACCGAGCGCGGCCGTCGCACCGGCCACACCCGTCGCCTTCATGAAGTCACGGCGGTTGAACCGTGGATTGCTGTTGTCTGTCATGCTACGAATCCTACATAGGGACGGTGTTATTTAAGCTTTAATCTTCTCGGAATAAATTGTTAGATAGCTATGATTACTCGTAGCATATGTGGGTAATTACCTCTCACGAGAGAAACCCCAAGGTAGCTCGCGAGCACAATCAACGTCGTCCCCGGACCGCCACCGCTATACCCCGAGATGGGCTATCGGCGGGTATGCAACCGTTGCGCTCGCTCTTCTCGGAGGAGCCGACCGTCGCGCTGTTCGTCGACGGTCCGAACGTCCTCCGCGAGGAGTTCGACGTGGACTTAGACGACGTGCGCGCGGCCGCCGACGAACTGGGCCACCTGGTGACCGCCCGCCTCTACCTCGACGAGCACGCGACCCCGGGGTTGATTCAGGCGGCCGAGGCACGCGGCTTCGAGGTCGTCGTCACCAGCGGCGACGTGGACGTGAAACTCGCGGTCGACGCCACCGAGTTCGCGCTCACCGAGGGCCTCGACGTGCTCGCGGTCGCGTCCCGGGACACCGACTTCAAGCCGGTCATCGAGAAGGCCGCCCGGACCGGGGTGCGAACGGTCGCCATCGCGCCCGGCGAACACGGCCGGTCGGACGCCCTCCGGAACGCCGCCCACGACGCCCGCGTGCTGGAGGAGTAGCTACCCGAGTCGCTTGACCTCGACCGCGTGGGTCCCCTCGTCTGTCGGGAGCTCGACCCGGTCGACCACGCCCTCGGCGACCGCCTCGCGCCACGCCTCGACCGCCTCGACGTGGCGCTCGCGGTGGCGCTCGACCGAAAACGGGGCGTCGGGGTCGGCGCGGAGTTCGTCCTCGGTGTCGTCGGGCGAGGGGTACGCCGGGACCTCGCCCTCGGCGACCAGCGTTGCGGGGTCGATGTGAATCGCGTCGGTCTCCACGTCGCCGTCGGCGACGTGGAGCCGCGCGCGCATCCGCCCCGAGAAGGGCGGCGTGACCCGGAGGACGGCCGGGCGCGAACTCCGCTCGCGCGCCTCGTAGGCCGCGACCACGTCGGCGGTCGTGACCGCGACCGACCGGACGACCCGCGCGTCGGTACTCATGTGGGGGTGTGCGGGCCGGAGGTACTTGGAATTCGCGCCGAGCGAGTTCGGGGGTGTGATGACACGGCGAGTAGCGCTGGACGTACGGGCGTAGTGAAAGCCACCCAGATTGTACGGAACCGATACACTTTTGGGCGGGCCTGCGAATCTATGGGACGATTCGTTCTATGACCCACCGGCCCGCGATTCGTCCGGTGTTCGACCCCCTCTCACCCCCCGCCGCGCGGCGGGCCCGATAGCTGCAGGACTCGGGTCCGTTTCGCTACCTCCCCGGTAGTCGCACTTCCTCTCGACCAGACACAGATATGCAGACATCCACCGAGTCACCGGCCAATCGCCGGGACTCGAACGACCGCGAACCGACTCGCGAACCGGAGTTCACCCGCCCACTCGAACCATCTGGCGCTGGGCCGACGGCCCGCAGGGGTGGTGGGCGATGATCGCCGCCAAGCGATTGGTGTGGCGGAACCGTGACTTCCGGCGCTTCTTGGCGGGCCAGTTCACGACGAACGCGGGGGACAGCCTCTATACGGTCGCCGTGCTCTGGCTCGCGTTCGAACTCAGCGGTTCGACCCTCGTCACCGGCGCGCTGAACGCGATACTCCTGCTCCCGTGGCTACTACAGGTCGTCGCCGGGCCGCTCGTCGACCGTCTGCCGCTCGGGCCCGTCCTCGTCGGGTCACAGGTGGTCCAGGGCGTCGTCGTGCTCGTCCTGCCGCTCGCAGCGGCGACCGGCCACCTGAGCGTCGGCGTCCTGTTCGTCGTCGCCCCGGTCCTGATGCTCGCGACGCTGGTGATGGCACCGATGGAGACCGCGCTACTCCCTCGAATCGTCGACGACGAGCGACTCCCCGAGGCCAACTCCGCGCTGGCGACGGTGACCCTCGGACTCGACATGGTGTTCGATGCGGTCGGGGGCGGTTTCATCGCCGTCTTCGGAGCGACGACGCTGTTCCTCGCGGACACGGTCACCTTCGCCGTCGCCGCGTTGCTGTTCGCGGGTATCTCGCTGGGGCCCTCTCAACGTCCGGAAGCGACCGAAGCGACCGACGACTCCGAACCGACCCTCGGGTCGGTTCTCGGGTCGTACCGAGCCGACCTCCGGGCCGGTGTGGAGGTCCTCCGCGGGAGCCTCTTCGTCGAACTGATACTGACGACCGCGGTGGCGAACTTCACGACCGGGGTCGCGCTCGCGATCCTCCCAGCGTTCGGCGACGCCATCGGCGGGCCTGCGGTCTACGGCCTGCTGTTGGGAGCTCTCGGCATCGGCCGACTCGTCGGGTCCGTCGTGGGTCCGTACGCGGAGGGTGTCCCCTACGGGACGGTGCTGGTCTCCCACGGAATCGGCGCGGGCTGCTGGGTCGCGGCGGTGTTCGCGCCCTCGCCGTCGCTCACGGTCGTGCTGTTCGGCCTCGCGTGGGTGCCCATCGGCGTCTCTGGGGTGCTCACGTCGACGCTGAACCAGCGAGTGTTCCCGACCCACCTGCTCGGCCGGGTCTCGGCGACGAAGGGCACCGCCTCGGGGGCGACGCTCCCGCTGGGTTCGCTCGTCGGCGGTCTCGTCGCCGAGGCGCTGGGAACGACGACGACGATGGCGCTGGCCGCTGGCGGTTTCGGCTTCACGGCCGTCTACGTCCTCCTGCGCCCGCGACTACGACGACTCCCGGCGGTCGAGGTCGCAGAGCCGGAGGACTTCGACCTGCAGACCGAGACCGAGCGACCCGAAGAATAGAGGGCCGCCGGAGTCCCATTGCGTTTCGAACCACCGCCGTTTTTCCGCCTCGCACCCCGAAGTTCGTCCATGAGCGACGACCTCGGAACCCCGGTGCTCGACGACCACCTCCACCTCGACCCCGACCACGGGCGGGGCATCGAGGCCGTGAAGGACTTCGCGCGCAGCGGCGGTACCCACCTGCTGGTGGTCAACAAGCCCTCGTGGCTCCTCGGCGTCGAACCCGAGACCGGCGAAGGGTTCCGGCCGGTCTTCGAGACCACCGTCGACGGGCTCTCGCGTGCGAACAAAATACTAGATGGTCGAGCGTGGCCCGTGCTGGGCGTCCATCCGGGGCTCGCCTCGAAGCTGGTCGACGACCGCGGCTTCGCGCCCGAGGAGGCCCGCGACCTGATGCGGGCGGGACTCGACCTCGCGGCCGAGTACGTCGCGGAGGGCCGGGCGCTCGCGCTCAAGACCGGCCGCCCGCACTACGAGGTCGCCGACGCGGTGTGGGAGGCGTCGAACGCGGTCCTGCGCCACGGGCTCGAACTCGCCGCGGAGCACGACTGCGCGGTCCAGCTCCACACCGAGGCCAGCGAGGACCTGACCGAGATCGCCGAGTGGGCCGAGGCGGTCGGACTCGCGCCCGAGAAGGTGGTCAAACACTACGCGGGCGGCCGACTCGCGGGCCCGACCCCGAGCGTGATGAGCGAGAAAGACCGCCTCGAACTGGCGGCCGACCGAGGCGAGCCCTTCCTGATGGAGACCGACTTCGTGGACGACCCCGACCGGCCCGGCGCGGTGATGGGACCCAAGACGGTCCCCCGGCGGGTCCGGTGGTTGCTGGAGGAGGGCCGCGACGACGCGGTCCGAAACGCCCACGTAGAGACCCCGAAACTGGTGTACGGCGTCGATACCGAGGCGACGCTCGACCGATAGCGAAGCCAAAGGAGAAAGGCATATGGGGCGCGCAACACTCCGAAGAGACATGAGCGCACCTCCCGAGGAGTTCTACTCCGACGAACGCTGGCAGAACTGGTTGGACCGCATCAGAGAAGAGGAGATCGACCCCGAGGACGAGGACTCCGCGCGCCTGCTCCTCAACCTCCAGGACGACGTGGCCATCGCGGTCGCCAAGATAGTGACCGCGTACGACGACGGGGGAATCGACGACGAGGAGGCCCTCGAAGAGCTGGCCGACATCCGCGAGGTCGTCCTCGACGAGGTCGCGTTCGAGAACGACGAGAAGGCGATGCTCATCGACGGCGTCCAGACCAGTCTGGTCTGCGTCTTCTACGCCGCCGAGCAGTACGTCGCCGACGGTCCGGCCGAGGACGGGAGCGTCGAGGAGTACGTCCTCGAAGCCGGGAAGGCCGAGGAGGCCGAGGACATCGACTCGGCGCTCGGCCTCGTGGCGGCCGGGGGGACGCGCATCATCGACGGCGAGGAACTCGACATGACGGTGACCGAGGAACTGGAGTACGGACTCGTGACCGAGTGGGTCAACGGCCTCGACAGCCTCCAGAGCGCGATGAGCGACCCCGAAGTGGTCGAAGAGGAAGACGACGAGTAGCCTAAAACTCCGACAGACCGACGGCGTGTTCGAACGTTCCGATTTCCTCGTCGGCAGTCACGACCCGAGCGTCGAGCGCTTCTGCTAACGCCACGTACGTCGCGTCGTACACCGTGAGTTCGGTCTCGTGAGCGAGGTCTATCGCGTCGGCGAGCAGTTCCGGTGCCGGAGTGACGATTTCGAAGTTCATAGCGAGGACGCTCTCGATTGCCTCCCGTACGTCATTCGCGTCGAAACGCGGTTTGTTGCGGAGCGCGTTCGAGAGTTCGTAGAGCAGGAGGTCCGGCACGAAGCTGTCGATCTCGTTTCGGCGTACGACTGACGGACTCGAAGCGCCGCGTCGGTCAGTTCCTCCTCGGAGAACCACTTGATGACGACCGACGTATCTAGTACGAGTATCGCTCGTTCCGCCATCGCTCCACCTCGCGTTCGCCGGACCACCCAAGAGATTTCGCTCGGAGGTCGTCCTGTTTCCGGATGGCGTCGGAGATGCGGTTTGCATCACGGTATCGGTTCCCGAGAACGTCGAACAGGTCCGTCGCGTTACTCATACCTGAACGTTGCCCGTCATGATATTTAAACTGTAGCCGGGGGTGGTCGCTTGTCGCCGGGAATTCGGGTTCCTGCTCCGGAGCAGGCAGGTCTCACGCCTTCTCCAGCGCCGCGACCCACTGGGTCGGTTCGTCGGACCCCGGATACCGAACCTCGACGACTTCCCACGGCGTGCCGACCGTCGCCTCCCGGAGTCGGTCGCCGCTGAACAGCCGGAAGACGAGGGTCTCGCCCACCTCGCCCTCGTAGACCTCGTGGTACACCCGCCACGCCAGCCCCGGCGCGGGGTCCTCGCGGTAGGCGAACACCTCCTCCGTCGCGTCGAGTTCGGGCGCGTAGCCGTCGAACACCGCGGTCGCGTCGGGCGTCGTCACGCGCGCGAGGTCGCTCAGGAACTCTCGGACGCCCGCCATCGACCCCGCCAGCTGGACCTGCGTGCCCCTCGCGTACGCCGACCGGAAGCGGTCGCGCTCGAAGGACTCGGGGAGCGCGAACATGTCGGCCCGACGGGCGTCCTCGACCCCGCGCTCGCGCATGGTGGTCACGAGGTGGTCGCTGACCTCGATGGCGACGGTCTCGAACAGTTCTTGGAAGTACAGCGCGTCCCTGCCCACGCCAGCGCCCATGTCGAGCAGGGGGCCGTCCAGATACGATTCGAGCCAGTCGTCGCCGTCGAACTCGCCGAAGTACCACCGCTCGATGGCGTGGTCGCGGGTCTCGTCGCCGTCGCGGTCGACGAGCGGTTCGTCGCGGTCGCCGAGGTGGTGGTCGCGGATGGCGCGACCGAATGGGTCGGGCATACACTCGTGCTATCACACCTCAATTGTAATAAATCCGTAACGACAATGCGTGGCATTCACATCCCGTCGAGTGGAGCGACGCCAACGCGGGCGGCCGGTCGCTCTGTCGAGCGACCGGCCGCTCGCCGTCGCTTCGGCTGACCGACCCCGTCTCGACCGCCCACGGAGGGTTCGACTGTCCGACATCGTAGCGCCAGTCGAATCGACCCGACCGCGATTCTTCGCGGCTCGACTCATCGAGCGGCGAAATCGTCGGCCACCACAGACGCTATTTTTAACTGTCTCGGCTGAAACGTCCGGATAGTGCGATTTCGAACGGACGACCGTGCGGTGACGGTCCAGATCGGGACGGTGTTGCTGTTCGGCGTGCTCATCGTCCTGCTCTCGACCTATCAGGCCACGGTCGTCCCCCAACAGAACGAGGAGGTGGAGTTCAACCACAACCAGCAGGTCCAGGGCGAACTCCAGGACCTCCGGGACGAACTCCTCCGGACCGCGGCCACCGACAGCGGCGGGAGCGCCTCGGTCGCGCTGGGCACCCGCTACCCCGAGCGCGCGCTGTTCGTCAACCCCGCGCCGCCCTCGGGGACGCTCCGGACCACGCCGCCGTCGAACGCCACCGTCGGGAACGCCACCGCGGTCGGCGAGACCGGCGACTACTGGAACGGGAGCGACCGGAACTTCTCGACGCGCGGGGTGACCTACGCCCCGGTCTACCACGAGTACCGGCGCGCGCCGACCACGGTCTACGAGAACGGCGCCCTCTACAACCGATTCGAGAGCGCGAACCGAACGCTCGCGGGCCAGAGACTCGTCCGTGGTAACCGAATCTCGCTCGTGGCGCTCAACGGCAGCCTCGCCGAGTCGGGCAGCGCGACCGAGAGCGTGGACGTGCGGCCGGTCAGCGCGGCCACCCGGACCGTGACCGTCGAAAACGAGAGCGCCGACGAGAACGTCACCGTGGTCGTGCCGACGAACCGCGGCGCCGAGGAGTGGACCGACCTGCTGGCCGAGGAACTCGACGAGGACGAGGACGACCCCGAGCGCCGCGTCACGGCGGTCGAGGACGCGACGACCACCGACGGCGCGAACGCGGTCCGACTCGTGCTGGAACCGGGCACCTACGAACTCGAACTCGCGAAGGTCGGTGTGGGTTCGGACGTCTCGGGCGTCGACGCCCACTACGTCACCACCGTCCGGGGCGACAGCGAGACGGTTCGAGCCGGGGGCGAACAGCGGGTCGTGGTGGAGGTCCGCGACAGGTACAACAACCCCGTCTCGGGCGCGCGCGTGAACGTGAGCGACCCCGACGACCCGGTGACGCCCGAGCGGACCGAGACCGACGCCGAGGGCCGCGCGACGTTCGTCTATCGCGCTCCGGACGACCCCGGACCGAAGACGGTCGCGTTCAACATCAGCGACGACCCCGAACCCCGCGAGGAGGCGACCGTCGACCTGTTCGTCGACGGGGACGATGGGGACGGCGACGACGGAGCGGACCGGACCTACGACGTGGAGTGGACCGACGCTGTCGGCGACGGACTCGACTGCGACGACGGGCACGACCGGTGTACGCTCGACGCCGACGAGGGGACGACGGTGGACCTCACGGCGAACGTGACCGAGGACGGCGACCCGGTCTCGAATTCGACCGTCGATTACGCGCTGAACCGTAGCGACTTCGGCGACCTCTCGCCGACCGAGGGAGTCACCGACGCGGGCGAAAACGGGACCACCCTCGACGTGCCTGCCGAGAACGGAACGGTGAAGGCGTACGCCGCCAGCGGCGACGACGTCGACCCCATCACGATTCACGTCGAGCGGTCGGGCGGCGGCCCCTCCGAGCAGGGCCTCAGACCGGTCGAATCGGCGGGCGTGACCAGCGGAACGCAACTGACGTTCACGGTCGAGAACACCGGGAGCGAGTCGGTGACCGTGACCGACTTCGCGGTCGACGCCGGAGGCGTCGACGCGAGTCGGCTGAACAACGGCGACAGCGACGAACTGGGCATCCTCCGGGCGACCCAGCCCGGCTTCGCGAACCGCGACGGGCCGGGCAACAGCCCGACGTCGCGGTTCGACGCCGACGGCACGACGTACGCGCTCGCGGCGGAGGGCTCGGAGGCGGTGCTCGAACCGAGCGACGACGACGTGACCGTCGACTTCCGCGGGTTCGACGCCGACCTCGGCGACCTCGAATTCGCGGATTCGGCGGCCGACGCCGACGTGACGGTCACGCTCACGCTCGACGACGGCACCGAGCGGGCGATCCACTTCCGCCAGTCGTGACTCCGCGCGGGCGTGGTCGCGCTTCGGGGGGTGGCCGAGGCTCGGGGGGTAGCCGAGGTTCGGGGGGTGGTCGCGCCGTGGCGATAGTTCGACGCGCGTCGAATCGGCTATCGACAAAATAATACGTCGCGTCGTCGGAGGTGGGGACATGACAGCCGTCGGCATCGACGCCATCGAGATCTGGACGGGGAAGCTCACGCTCGACCTGCCGAACACGTTCGCGCCCCAGAAGGGCGAGGACCCCGAGAAGTACACCAAGGGACTCGGACTCAACGCGAGTTCGTTCCCGGACGCCCACGAGGACATCGTGACGATGGGCGCGAACGCCGCCAAGCGCCTGATGGAGCGCAAGGGGCTGACCCCCGACGACATCGGCCGCATCGACGTGGCGACCGAGTCGGCGTTCGACAACTCCAAGCCGGTCTCGACCTACATCGCGGGGTGTCTCGAACAGGTGTACGGCGAGGACTTCCACCACGCCAACAAGGGCGAGCGCAAGTTCGCCTGCATCGCGGGCACCCAGAGCTTGGACGACGCGTACAACTGGATCAAGGCCGGACGCAATCGGGGCCGCGCCGCGCTCGTGGTGGCGACCGACACCGCACTCTACGCTCGCGGGGACCCCGGCGAGGCCACGCAGGGCGCGGGCGCGGTCGCGATGCTCATCGACGAGGACCCGAGCCTCGTGGAGCTGTCGACCCACCAGGGCTACGGGAGCGCCGACGAGACCGACTTCCTCAAGCCGAACCAGCAGTTCCCGAGCGTCGACGGCAAGCGCTCGATGCAGGTGTATCTGGCCCGGATGCGCGAGGCGCTCGAAGATTACGAGTCGGTGGCGGGCGACTCCCACCCCGACGACTTCGCGTACATCCCGTTCCACACGCCGTTCCCCGGCATGGTCCGGAAGGCGGGCCTGCTCGGGTACCGTCACATGATCCGGGACACGCCCGTCGAGGAGGAGCTCGCCGAGGACATCGGCCTCCAGCCCCGCGAGGACGACTTCGAGGACCGCGAGACCTACGAGGAGGCCATCCGCGAGCACATGGACGACCTCAAGTCGACCGACGCCTACCGCGAGTGGTACGGCGAGGTCATCGAGCCGACCCTCTCGATCTCCCGGGAGGTCGGCAACTGGTACACCGGGTCGGTCCACATCGCGCGCGCCTCGGCGCTCAAGGCCGCGGCCGAGGCCGGAATCGACCTCGCCGGGAAGGACCTGCTGGTCGGCTCCTACGGCTCGGGCGCGCAGGCCGAAATCCACGCCGAGACCGTGCGTGACGGGTGGAAAGACGAGATCGAGCAACTCAACATCGACGAGCAGATAGACGAGCGCTACGACCTCTCCTTTGCGGAGTACGAGAAGGTCCACGACCGCCACAACCACGACAAGACCATCGAAATCGAGGACTTCACGCTTCCGGAAGAGGAGTTCGTCTTCACGGGGTGGGGGCGGATGAACGAGCGGACCTACGAGTACGTGGAGTAAGGGCCAGTAGCGAGGGGTTCGTTTTCCGAGAGGGCGAACAGTTGGGTGGGACAGTGACTCGACGATTCCTGTTCGGTAGAGAGCTAGAATGGACTCCGAATATGAATCAGCTATCGGTACCGCTGTTTTCTTCCACCCTTGCCTTCACAATCGGGAACGCGTCATCGAGTTCGGAATATATGTCTTCGTTTCCGATATACGGTTCGGATTCGTCAATGAAGTACCTCATCTTCTCTAGCAGGTTCTTTTGCAACTCTTCCGACCCTGCTACCCCGTAGTAATCACTGTTATCTAAGATATCTGCGGCTTTAACAACTACCGCATCTCTCCCCCGTTTGAAACACCTTCTATAAATGTCGTAGTGCCGTTCCAAATAGTCCTCGATACTCCTGTCGAAGGTAGTGGCTTCTACGGTATCTGCGACCTCGGTTCCGAACTCCGAACGAATCTCGTCTGGGGTCACGTCCGTGTCCTCTACTAAATCGTGGAGAAGGCCAGAAATTACAATACGCTTTTCGTAATCCCTGTCGTACAGATTCATTCCCACTCTGATGCTATGGAGGATTACAGGCTTTGGGTTGTCTCCGGAGGATTCGAACGAATGAACCAGATATTGAATGGCTCGCTCGATGTCTTGGTCCGTTTCTAAATCCCTCATCTATCTGAGTGGAACGGCATATGTTATTAAAACTTCCTTGCACGAACTGACGAAACGACCCTGCTAATTACCCCGAAGACCGCGGTCTAAATCGTTGTCTTGCGAGATTCGCACGCGTACGTACCGAAGCCGACCTCCTCTTTCGCGCCCGATGGAAGCCGAGACACACTCGACTCACGGAAACTCCCGAAGCGCCTCCAGCACGTCGCCAATCGGCTCGTTCGTCACCGCCAGCGAGAAGCCGTCCAACTGCGCCAGCTTCGGCGCGTGCTCCCACAAATCTCCGCGGTCCAGACCGTGCAGAACAACGGCGTTCGGCGTCGGATTCACCACGCGCATCGCCACGAGGGGCGACTCCCCGCGGGTGACGTTGGTGAACATCAGCGCCCTGCTCGTGGACTGGCCGTAGAGCCGGTAGAACTCCTCGCTGGAGAGGCGGGTGATGGCCTCGATGCTGTCGATGACGGTGTGGCCGGTGACGTGGTCGTGGTCGCCAGCGGCGAGTTCGGTCGCGCCGACCGCGTCGTAGAAGCGGTCGAGCGCGACTCTGGTGGGGTACTCCCGGAGGTCGTTGACGATGTCGCTCTCGAATCCGGCAGAGAGGACGCGGGCGTACTGGCGGATGCGGTCGCCCCCGCGGCGCTCGTCGATGTCGAGCAGGCCCGAGACGATGCGCGCGACCACGCCGATGCCCGGACTCGCCCGGCGGCCGCTCTCGTAGTCGCTGACGACCGACGACGACACGTCGAGGTGGTCGGCGAGGTCGGTCTGTGAGACCCCGAAGTCGGTCCGCCACTTCCGGAGGGTCGCGCCGGGGTCGTCGCTGAGGGTTATCTCGCCCGCGATGCGCTCTGCGAGCTGTTCGCGGGGGTCGTCCGGTTCGGTCATGCTGGCGAATCTGGGCGTGACCCGGAAAAGCGTATCGAAATCGGGGTTCGACGTTCGCCGAAGGGGTCGGGAAACTGATAACGTCCCTCGGTCTCAACCCTCACGCATGCCATCGACGCTGGTCCACGTCGCGCTCGCGGGACTCGTCGGGACCGCACTGCTCTCCGACCACTTCGATTCGAAGTCCGTGCTGGTGGTGATGGGGGCCGTGGCGTTCATCGACTTCGACGTGTTCGTCGGCCTCGTCTTCCCGGGGACCCATCGCGCGGCGTTCCACACCCTCCTCCTGCCCCTCGCGGTCGGGGCGCTGTTGGCCTACGACCTCCGCGTCCGCGAGCGCTCGCGGTCGTGGATACGCGCCCGGTGGGGCGACCGCGGCGTCCGAATCGCGTGGGTCTCGGTGTTCGCGGTGACGGTCGCGGGCATCGGTCCCGACCTGTTCTTCAACGGCGCGAACCTCTTCTATCCGCTCCACGACCGCTTCTACGAGCTCTCGGGCCACCTCATCTACTCCGACCAGCGCGGATTCGTCCAGACGTTCGTCGACGTGAGCTTCGAGTTCCTGACCGAGGAGTCGGCCGAACGGACCGGAGAGGCCGCCCAGTCGAGCGGCGAGACCGTGCGGACGACCGAGAACACCCACTACAAGACCGGCGTCGACCCGAGCAGGGACGAGGGTCCGGAGGACGTAGAGCGCGTCTTCTACATCGTCACGTCGGGCGAGCGTCTCCTGGTCGCGCTGACGGGCTACGCGGTGGTCGGCCTGCGCCTCTGGGAGGAACGCCGGGATTAACGTCGCGGTCCGCGAACGACCCCGTATGAGCGAGACCGACGAAACGACCGATATCGCCATACGGCCGTACGACCCCGACCGCGACCCCGAGGCGCTGTGGGCGCTCAAGCGAGAGTTCGAACTCGGCCTCGGGTCCGGGACCGGCGGCGACGACAAACGGGAGGTCTACGAGGGGAAGCTGACGACCGAGTACGGCGAGCGATACCTCGACTGGGTGTTCTGGTGTACGAAGCACGACCCGCGTTGCGTGACGGTCGCGGAGGTCGAGGGCGAGAGCGAGGGAACCGGGACCGACTCCGAGCCCGGCGAGGGGGACCCCCGAACGCCCGACCTCGCGGGCTACGTCTTCGTCCTCCCCCAGCAGCTCGCGATGATCTGGGACGCCGCGGTGCTCAACGAGATATTCGTCCGGCCGGAGTTCCGCGGGTCGGGGGTCGCCGACGACCTGATGGAGTCGGCCGTCGAGTTCGCCGAGGATCAGGACCTGCCGCTGAATCGGTTGGTCCTCGACGTGGACCGCGAGAACGACCGCGCGAAGGGATTCTACGACCGCCACGGCTTCGAACACTGGGGCGAGATGGTCGCCCGGAAGTTGGAGTAGCAGTCGCGATTCGTTCGATTGCGTTTGCTGATTGCATTCGCAGATTCGGGGTGAAGACAGACGAGAGGCTAGCTACCTCCGTCACCGATGAAGACCGCACCGCCCAGCACCGCCCAGCACCCGCACCGCGCCCCGTTCCTCCCCGCGTGCGAATTCGCTCGCGGTGCGAGCGAATTCGCGGCGCATCCTCCGCGAGAGTGAAAGAACAATCGCCAGATATGAGGGGTCGGTCAGTCGAGCGCGCCGCTGGCGGCCCCGCCGAGCGCGCCGAACGCGAGGGGGTAGACGAGTCCGGCGAGCAGGACCGCGGTCACGGGGTCGGGCGCGATGGCGGCCTCGGTGCTCCCGATGGCGTGTTCGGTCAGGAATCCGGCCGCGACCGACAGCGGGAGGTAGCCCAGCGCGAGCGTGGTTCCCGCTTTGGCTCCCGCGAGAGGTCCCGTCTCGGCGCTCTCGCGCTCGGCGTACGCGACCGCGAACCCGGCGGCCAGCAGGACCACCGGCGGGATGAGGAGGAACGCCATCGAGACGCCGTCCTCGGCGGTGACGAAGTTGAGCATCCGGGTCCCGCCCGCGATGGTCGGGAACCGGATGTCCACGAGGTGGGCGTTCATGAACAGCCAGCCGACGCCCTTCCACGCCGGGACGCCCTCGCCGCCGAAGAGTTGGGAGACGAACCCGATTCCCTCGACGGCCTCGGCGACCTCGCCAGCCTTCCAGACGTACGCGACGAGGTAGCCAGCGAGCCACGCAGCTGTGCCCGCGAGCGCGCCGCGGGCGACCGGGAAGTCGTCAGTCACCGACATGGTGAGGGCATCCGACCGCCGGGTCGAATACCTTGTGGCTCGCCCCGCGCGAGACCCGCCCTCTAGCTCGGACGAGTCAGTGGGTGAACACCAGAATCCGGTCTGGCTCCCGGACGACGCAGAACCGCCCGTCGGGCGGATTGAAGCTGTTGTGCCGCCGCTCGGAGACCAGCAGGTCGGCGAACGGCTCGTCGCAGGCCGGACAGGTCGCGTCCTTCCGGTTCTCCCACAGCTGGGTGTCGCCGGTGTCCCGGTGGAGCTTCAGCGCGTGGCGCACCTCGTGCACGTCGAACTCCTCGGTCATGCGGTCGCCTCCCGCCACTCCTCTCGGGTCACGGTGTACCGACGAGCGTCGACGGGACCGTCCGGCCCCGGGTGGAAGTTCCGGAGCAGGCCCTCGTGGCGGCCGCCGTGGGCCTCGACGTACTTCTCGATGGCCCGCCGGGACTTCTCGTTGCCAGCGTGGTGGGTCACCGCCACGACTTCGAGGTCGAGGCGGTCGAACGCGACCGCCAGCAGGGCCTCGGCGCGTTCGCCCGAGTAGCCCCGACCCCAGAACGGCTTGCGCAACCACGCGCCCAGCGTCGCGCTCCGGCGGTCCCAGTCGGGGTGGAGACCGGTCGCGCCCGCTATCTCGCCCGCGCCGTCCTCGCCCTCCTTGGGTCGGACGACGTAGCTCGCGTCCTCGCTTTTCTCCCATCTCTCCTCGCACGTTTCGAGGAACTCTAGGGTCTCCTTTGGCGTCTCGTGGGGTTCCCACGAGAGGTATTCGGTCACCTCCTCGATGTGGGGGTCGTGGCGCGAGCAGTGGCGATAGAACGCCAGCACGTCCACGTTCTCGGTCGTGAGGGGTTCGAGGACGAGCCGTTCGGTCTCGACGCGCTCGGGGAACATGTCAGAGGCGTCGGAGCCACGGGTCAAAAGCGTTGGCCGACCTCGACACGAGGTGGCAAGGTTCACAGCAACGACGAGACGACCGGCCGGACCGCCCACCCGACCCGTCGCCCGGCCCCCTTCAGGTAGTGTTTCGTGCTGCGGTAGAGGGGCTGTCTGCGGCCGTGAATCTCGGCGTCGCCCTCGCGGAAGGCCTCGACCACGTCCTCGCCGTCGAGGTCCGCCCGCGATTCGACGCCGTCGATGGCGAGTTCGGTGTACGCCCGACCGAGGTACGTCGCCGAGTGGGCGTCGCTGGCGGCGACGCCCGGATAGTCGCGCTCGGCGGCGAACCGCCTCGCGCGTCGGTTCCGGTAGCCGGTGAACAGCCAGGAGTTGAACACCTCGATGGCGTCGCAGTCCCGGATTCGGCGCTTCCGGACGCCGTGGCGGGTGCGCTGGAACGGGTGGGGGATGACCGCGACCCCGCCCATGTCGCGGACCGTCTCGACGGTCTCGCCCAGCGGGCGATACGGCTCGGGGCGCTGCTCGACGCCGATGGCGAGCAGGTGGCCCGCGGCGGTCGAGACCTCGACGCCCGGAATCCCGAGCAGGCCGTACTCGGGCGCGAGGTCGGCCGCCCGGAGCGACTCCTCGATGGCGTCGTGGTCGGTGACCACGACGCCGTCGAGGCCGATGTCGCTGGCCTGCTCCAGCAGGAGTTCGACCGGTTCGTGGCCGTCGTAGGAGTCCTCGGAGTGGACGTGGGGGTCGATGGCGACCGAAACCTCGTCGGTCATGTAATCGGTCGGTGTTGGGCCTCGGGAAGTAAAGGCTTGCGGGGAGAACATCGGGTCGGTATTCGACTCCAGTCGCTCGCCAGTCGTGCGGGAGATTCTCACGTTCGGCCGTGCCCGAAGCTACCTTGGGCGATTCCGGGCGTCTGACGCTCCCGAAGGACCTGCGAGAGCGATACGGCGACCGCTACCACATCGTCGAACTGCACGACCGAATCAAGCTGATCCCGGTCGCCGAGGACCCACTCGACGCGCTCGGCGACGAGTTCGCGAACGTCGAGAAGACCGCCGACGAACTCCGCGAGGAGGCGCGAAGCGGCGCTCGACGAGGCGGTCGAGTTCGACGACTCGTAGTCGCGGGTCTCTCCGCAACCACTAAACGCGGTCCGTCCCTACCTCGGCCCAATGGCAGACTGGACGGAGAAGTACCGCCCCTCCACCCTCTCGGAGGTCCGCGGAAACGACAAGGCCCGCGACAAGCTGAAGCAGTGGGCCGAGACGTGGGACGACCACGGCGACGCCGTCATCGTCCACGGCAGCCCCGGCGTCGGCAAGACCTCGGCGGCCCACGCGCTGGCGAGCGACCTCGGCTGGCCCACCATCGAGCTGAACGCCAGCGACCAGCGCACCTCCTCGGTCGTCGAGCGCATCGCGGGCGAGGCCGCAAAGAGCGGCACCCTGACCGGCGGCGAGGCGGGCCGTCGGCTCATCATCATGGACGAGGCCGACAACCTCCACGGCAACGTCGACCGGGGCGGCTCGCGGGCCATCACCGACGTGGTCAAGGAGGCCGGACAGCCGATGGTCCTCATCGCCAACGAGTTCTACGATATGTCGAACTCACTGCGCAACGCCTGCGAGACCATCGAGTTCCGGGACGTCTCGGCGCGCTCCATCGTCCCGGTCCTGCGGGACATCTGCCGACAGGAGGGCGTCGAGTTCGACGACGACGCCCTGCAGGCGCTCGCCGAGAAGAACAGCGGCGACCTCCGGTCGGCGGTCAACGACCTCCAGGCCATCGCGGAGGAGAGCGAGCGACTCACCGCCGAGGACGTGGAAGTCACGGGCGAGCGCGACGAGACGAGCGGCATCTTCGACTTCCTCGACGTGCTGTTCAAGGAGGCCGACGCGCAGGGTGCGCTCCAGCAGTCCTACGACGTGGACGAGACGCCCGACGACATGCTCAACTGGGTCGAGGACAACGTCCCCAAGGACTACGAGGGCGAGGAACTCGCGGTCGCCTACGACTTCCTCTCGAACGCCGACAGGTGGCTCGGCCGGGTCCGGGCCTCCCAGAACTACTCCTACTGGCGCTACGCGGGCGACAACATCGCTGGCGGGGTCGCGGCGGCCCGGCGGGGCGAGAAGGGCGGGTGGACCCGCTACGGCCCGCCGAGCTACTGGCGGAAGCTCGGGAGTTCGAAGGGCAACCGCAACAGGCGCGACTACGTCGCCCGGAAGATCGCGCAGGCCGACGGGGTGAGCATGTCGACCGCCCGTCGGGAGATGCTCCCGTTCCTCGCGGCGATGACCCACCACTGCAAGAACCGCGAGCTGACGGTCGCGATGACCGCCAAGTACGAGCTGGACGCCGAGCACGTCTCGTTCGTCACCGGCAGCGGCAAGACCACCAACAAGGTCCAGAACATCGTCGAGGAGGCAGAGGAACTCCGAGAGGAGCGGGCCGTCGAGCACTCGGGCGGCGCGTTCGAGGGGAGCGTCGCATCGGGTGAAAGCGACGGTTCGGTCGCGTCGGCGTCGGACGACGCCGACGCGACCGGTGAGGGGGCGTCCGGCACCGACGCGACCGGTGAGGGGGCGTCCGGCGACTCGGAGGCCGACGACAGCGAGGACGCAGACGACGGCCAGTCGGGGCTCGGCGACTTCTTCTAGGTCGGCCAGACCAGTATCTCGCCGTCCGAGCGGACCGTCACGTCGTGGCCCTCGTACTCGAAGGTGATGCTCGTCTCCCGCTCGCGGTCGCGCATGGACGCGACGAACGCGTGGAGCGCGTCGGGGTCCATGTACTCGTACAGGGGCGCGAGGTCGGTCACCGCGGCCCCGGTCGCCCGGGAAATCGCGCTCGTCACCGCGGCGTCGAGGGTCTCACAGCCGGACCAGTCGGCCTGGACCCGCAGCGGTGTCTCTCGTTCCTCGCGTTCGACCGGGTTCGCCGTGTGCGTTTCCGTCTTCGACATGGTGTCTCGCCGATTGCGGGTTGTACGGACAGGCGTTTCAACCCCCTAAACCCTGAAAGCCGATTGGGAAGCCTGCGGGCGGCTTTGGCCCGATTTCACCCGGATTCAGCGAAGCAACGACCCGATACCGAGGGTAGGCCGTACCTACCGCCGAGAAACGGCTCGTGGAACTATACGGGCGGGGGTAAGACGCCCCAAAGCGGCGCAACCCATTTTTCCCTTGGCGTCGGAGAACCGAGCGAATGGGGGCGCGACAGTTCGGAGCGGTCCTCGCGGTAGCCCTCTGCGCGGCGGCCGTCGTCGGTGCGACCAGCGGCGTGGCCGTCGACGGCGCGGCGGGCCACCCCGAACGGGTCGAGAGCCTCGACCGCCAGTCCCGGGACGTCACGCCCGACACCATCGTCATGCGGGTTCAGGTCCACGGGAACGGGACCGCGACGTGGGAGGTCGCCTACCGGACGCGACTCGACGACGGCGAGACCACCGATGCGTTCGAGAGCCTGCAGAGCGACATCGAGACCAACTCCACCGAGTACAGCCAGCAGTTCGTCCGCCGGATGTCGGGGACGATAGACAGCGCCGAGGACGCCACGGGCAGGGAGATGGCGGGCGAGAACTTCACCGTCGACGCCGAGGTCCGGGAGTTCCCCCAGCGGTACGGCATCGTGGCCTACACCTTCCAGTGGAAGGGGTTCGCCGCGGTGTCGGACGACGAGGTCCGGGTCGGCGACGCCCTTTCGGGGCTCCCGCTCGACGAGAAGACCCGGCTGTTGATAACGTGGCCCGGGGACTACGAGACGACCGAGGTCCGGCCGACCCCCGACGAGGAGCGCGAGACCGCGGCGGTCTGGAACGGCCCGATGGAGTTCGCCGCCAACGAGCCGCGAATCGTCCTCTCGCCGCCGGGTACCGGAACCCCCGACCTGCCGTGGGGCGTCGTCCTCGCGGCGGTCGGTGGTCTCGCGGTCGTCGGCGCGGGGGTCGCCGGAGGGTGGTGGCTCTACCGCCGTCGCGACTCGGAACCCGGCGAGGAGACCGACGAACCGCCCGAGGACCTGCTGAGCAACGAGGAGCGGGTCCTCCGACTCCTCGAACGCCGGGGCGGCCGCGTCAAGCAGAAGGCCATCGTCGACGAACTCGGGTGGACCGAGGCCAAGACGAGTCAGGTGGTCGGCAGCCTCCGCGAGCAGGGGAAGATAGAGAGCTTCCGACTCGGCCGCGAGAACGTGCTCGCACTGGCTCAGGAGGAGCCTTGAGGCGTGAACCCCGGTTAATCCGGATTAATCCGGGTTCAGTAACGGCGGCTTATTGCCGACAGAATCCGTAGAAACGGCCGATGAAACCCACAGTCGTCCTGGTGGTGGGCCTCCTCGCGGTCGTCGTGACCGGACCGGTCGCGGCCGCGACCGGTCCGTCGAATCCCGAGACGCCGCCGGAAGCCGACGAACCGACCCCGACGTGGCCGGACGACGAGACGGTGGTCGCGAACAACACCACCGTCTCGCCGGGCCAACAGCTCGCGGGCGCGGTCGGCACGCAGGGTGCGAGCGTCGAGGGCGAACTCTGGAACCGGACCCTCTCGGACCGACTCGAGAACGCGACGACCCGCGCCGAACGCGCGGAGGTCCTCGCCGAGGAGATCGCGGCCGTCGAACTGTACGTCGAAGCGCTCGAAGGCGTCCGGGCGAACGTCACGGTCGCGTGGGACGAGGGCGAGCTGTCTGAGGGCGAGTACCGCGCGTCGGTCTCGGAGCTGGTCGTGAGGGCGCGGGTCGTCGAGATGCGGGCGAACCGGACCATCGGAGCGGCCGAGGAGCTCTCGCCCGGGATGCGAGCCACCTACGACGTGAACGTGACCCACGCCCGGACCCTCGAAAATCGGTCGGTCGACCTCTACCGCTTCGAGGACGAGGTCGGTCGGGACGCCGCGAACGAGACGCTGGACAACGAGAGCGCCGAGAGCGAGACGCCGTGGGCGGGCGACCGCGAGCGCCGGTGAGACCGGGAACGCGTCGGTGAGACGGAGTAGCGTCGACGGCACCGGTCGGTCTCACTTCACCCGCGCGAGGAACTGCCTCGCGCGGTCGGTCTCTGGGTGGTCGAACAGCTCCTCGGGCGGGCCCGTCTCCACGATTCGGCCCTCCGACATCAGCACGACCCGGTCGCCCACCTCGCGGGCGAACCCCATCTCGTGGGTCACCACGAGCATTGTCATCCCCTCCTCGGCGAGTCGTCGCATCACCGCCAGCACCTCGCCGACGAGTTCGGGGTCGAGCGCGGAGGTCACCTCGTCGAACAGCATCACGCTGGGGTCCATCGCCAGCGCGCGGGCGATGGCGACCCGCTGTTGCTGGCCGCCCGAGAGCTGTCCCGGATACGAGTCGAGCTGGTCGCCCAGTCCCACCTCTTCGAGCAGTTCCTCGCCGGTCCGGCGGGCCTCCTCCTCGGGGAGCCCCCGGACCCGGACCGGCGCGAGCGTGACGTTCTCTAGCGCGGTCTTGTGCGGAAAGAGGTTGAAGTGCTGGAACACCATGCCGACCCGCTGGCGGAGGCGGTTCACGTCCACGTCGGGGTCGGCGATCGACTCGCCCTCGATGCGGATGTCGCCCGACTGGACCTCCTCTAAACGGTTCACGCAGCGGAGTAGCGTGGACTTCCCCGACCCGCTCGGCCCGACGACGACCACGACCTCGCGGTCGGCGACCGCGAGGTCGACGTCCTTGAGGACGTGGGCCTCGCCGAAGTACTTGTTCACCTTCTCGAATTCGACCGCGGGTACGCTTGCGGGGTCGTCGCTCATCGCTCTCCCCTCCACTCGCCGCGGGTTTCGAGGTGCTGGACCAGCCGCATCAGCGGGAGCGTGATGGCCAGATACGTCACCGCGACCAGCACGATGGGCGTCCACGCGTCGAACTGGTTCGAGTTTATCTCCCGGAAGACGGTGAGTATCTCGGGGAACGCGATGACGGTCAGCAACGAGGTGTCCTTGACGAGGATGACCTGGTCGTTGCCGATGGCCGCCAGCGCGTTGCGCCACGCCTGCGGGAGCACGACCTCCCGCATCGAATCGACGTACGACATGCCGAGCGACCGGGCGGCCTCCATCTGTCCGTCGGGGACCGCGTTGATGCCGCCCTTCACGGCCTCGCCCACGTACGCGGCGTGGTTGAGCGTCAGGGCGACGACGGCCGTGATGAAGCTCCAGTCTATCCAGAGGACGCCCGGAACGACCGTCCAGTTCTGGTTTATCGGGAACTCGCCCGGCGGCCATAGCGACGGGATGCCCAGATAGATGATGAACAGCTGAAAGAGCAGTGGCGTCCCGCGGAAGAACTGGACGTACGCCGTGGCGATGGAGTGGGTGAGCGAGGTCCGGGACACGCGGCCGAGGCCGACGAGGAGACCGGCCGAGACCGCGAGGACGCTCGATACCACGACCACCGCCAGCACCCGGACGAACGCCACGACGAACCGCGGCACCACCGCGAACAGCAGGTCGTAGTCGACGTACTCCAGCAGGACGAGCGCGATGAACCCGAGGACGACCGCGGCGAACACCAGCGAGACCGCGACTCCGGCCCGTTTGACGCGCTCGTCGGTCAGCGGGCCGCCGCCCGTCGCCTCGTCGGCGGTCACCTCGTCGGCGTACGTCTCCCCCATCGCGGGCTACCCGCCGTTCGCGGTGGTTCCGTCCTCCGCGGTGGTCTCGTCCTCGTCGGTCTCGGTCTCGCCGTCGGCGGTCGTGGTCTCCCGCCCGGCTTCGAGGATGGCGGTCGGCGGCTCGCCGGGGAAGTACTCGGCGTATATCTCCTCGTAGGCTCCGCTCTCGATGACTTCCCCGAGCGCCTCGTTGACCTGCTCGCGGAACTCGTCGTCGTCCTGCCGGAACGCGATGCCGTAGCGCTCGACCGTGAGCGTGAGATACGGCGGGGCCTCCTCGAACTCCTCGGCGGCCTCGCCCTCCCCTTCGAGCATCACGACGTTCTCGCGGTCCTCGACGTACTGGAGGTTGACCGCGTTGTCGTTGATGACCCCGACGGCCTGGGCGTTGCGCAGGGCGCTGAACGCCCCCGGAATCTGGTCGTAGCTGTCGATGGTGAGGTCGCCGTCGAACTCCTCCTGTAGCTCCTGGGCGGCGGCCTCGCCGGTCGTGCCCTTCTGGACCGCGACGGTCTGGCCCCGGAGGTCCTCCAAGCTCTCGATGTCGCTACCCTCCAGCACCGCGACGGTCTGGAACGCGACGAAGTACGGGTCCGAGAAGTCGACCTGCTCGGCGCGCTCCTCGTTGATGGTCATCGCCGACATGATGACCCGGAAGTTGCCGTTGTTCAGGCTCGGGATGATGGTGTCGAACCCGGTCTGGACGAACTCGTACTCCCGGTCCAGTTGGTCGACGAAGATGGCCTCGGCCATGTCGACGTCGAAGCCGACCAGTTCGCCCTCCTCGGTCCGGTACTCGAACGGATTGTACGGGATGTCCGAACCGACCCGGATGACTTCTTCGTCGTCCTGTCCGGCGGCCACGCCCCCCAGCGCGAACCCGCCGACGATTCCCGCACTCCCCGTGACGAACGTCCGCCTGTCGATGTCCATGTGTTTCTCCCCCGATATTCCATCTACCCGATACCATATAACCGTTGGCGCGAAAGTTCCAGAATCGGACGGGAGAGACGCTAAAATGAGGGTCAGTCGTCGGTCGGATACCCGGCGGTCGCGTCGGCCGCCCGACTCTCAGGCGCTCGCGCGGTCTCGTAGGACCACAGCGTGGTCGCCACGAGCGCGCCGAAGATTATCAGCGCGGCGGCGTGGTGGGCGACCTGCACCACCGGCGTGTAGACGAAGACGGTCGCGCCGCCCAGCACGACCTGAACCGGCGTGACCGCGAGCGCGAGGGTGGCTGCGCCCCGAATCCGCCGCTGGGAGTGGTACTTCCACGCGCCGACCGCGGTGCCGAGGATGAAGAACCCGGTCACCATCGCGACGAGGCGGTGGAACCACTCGACGAAGCTCGGGAACGACTGCGGAATCAGGCCGCCGTCGCAGAACGGCCACTGGGCCGAACACGACAGCCCCGCGCCCACCGCGGCGGTGTAGACCCCGAGCAGGATGAGCACGAAGGTGAGGCCAGTGGTGACGGCGGCGAGGTGGCGAAACCGGACCATCAGCGCGACCCTCCCCTCGACGAGACTCGTATCGTGTGTGTTTGCACGGTTTGAACTCCCCGTATCGGGGTTTTCGGCCGGTCGTACTTAGACCTGTCCGACTGCGATTGCGAGGTGGTGGATACGCGACCCGTGGTGGTGTGGTTCGGTCGTGCGGTTGCTGTCGGAACCGAGAAGCTAGCTACTCTCGGTACCGATGAGACCGCGACCGCACCGCATCGCGACCGCACTGCACCGCACTGCACCCGCATCGCGACCGCACTGCACCCGTATCGCGACCGCACTGCACCCGCATCGCGACCGCACTGCACCCGCACCGCGCCCCGTGCCTCCCCGCGTGCGCTTGCGGCCTCGTCGAGGCCGCAAGCGCGGCGCGTCCCGTGGTCTGGCGCACGTCACGACACTCGTGGTTCGCGGCAGGTCGCGAAATTCGCGGTCGGGTCCGGACCGCGAAGATTCGCCGAAGTCGCCTCATTCAAGGCGGTCGCTCCCCACCCGCCACGTATGACCAAGCAGGACCGCCTCGACGCCCTGCTCGCCGAGCGCGACCTCGGGTCCGTCTGGTTCGCGCGCCCGAACTCCTTCGCGTGGCTGACCGGCGCGAGCAACGTCGTGGACCGCGAGACCGACGTGGGGGTCGCCGCGGTGGGCTACGACGGCGAGGCGCTGGAGGTCGTGACGAACAACGTCGAGGCCGACCGCCTTCGCGAGGAGGAACTCGACGACGTGCGCGCGCACGTCGTCGAGTTCCCGTGGCACGAGAAGTCGCTCGCGGAGGCGGTCGCCGAGCGCGCGCCCGGCCCCGCGGGGGCCGACTTCGACGCACCGGGGCTGGCGTCGGTGGACGCCTCGCCGTTGCGCCACCCACTCACGCCGGAGGACATCGAGGCCTACCGCGACCTCGGCGGGGAGACCGCCGAGGCGGTCGAGGCGGTCTGCCGGGAGCTCCGGCCCGGCGACACCGAGTCGGAGGTCGCCTCCGCCCTCCGGGTCGCGCTCTCGGCGCGGGGTATCGAGGCCCCGGTCGCGCTCGTGGGCGGCGCGGAGCGCGCCCGGAAGTACCGACACTACACGCCGACCGACGCCGAACTCGGCGGGTACGCGCTGGTGTCGGTCACGGCCGAGCGCGGCGGTCTCCACGCCAGCGCGACCCGGACGGTCGCGTTCGAGTCCGAACTGTCCGACGAGGCGCTGGCGGAACTCCGCGAACGTCACCGCGCGGCCCGCACGGTCGAGGTGGCCGCGCTCGCCGCGACCCGCGAGGCCGCAGGACGGGGCGGGACCGCGGGCGAGGTGTTCGCCGCGGTCCGGAACGCCTACGACCGGGTCGGCCACCCCGACGAGTGGCGACTCCACCATCAGGGCGGGGCGGCCGGGTACGCCGGGCGCGAGTGGGTGGCGACACCCGACTCGGCGGCCCCCGTGACCGCGCCGATGGCCTACGCGTGGAACCCGACCGTGCAGGGTGCCAAGAGCGAGGACACCGTGCTGGTGGCCGAGGAGGAGTTCGGGGTGCTGACCGACACCGGCCGGTGGCCGACGACGGCCGTCGAGTCCGAGGACGGCGGCGTCGAACTGGAGTGTCCGGACGTGCTGGTGAACTCGGCGTAGTCGACGGCGCGGCGTCGACGCCGCTGTGACGGCGACGTGGGCGCGGCGGGATTTCGACGGCCGTCGAACCACGGTTCGACGGCTTCGCATAGTTTTTTAGGGGCGGGTGCGATTTGTCGCGCCATGGGACTAGACGAGGACTCACTCGATTATCACCGCTCGGACCCGCCGGGCAAGATAGAGATCTCGACGACCAAGCCGACCAACACCCAGCGCGACCTCAGCCTCGCCTACTCGCCGGGCGTGGCCGAACCGTGCCGGAAGATTGCGGAGAACCCCGACGACGCCTACCAGTACACCGCGAAGGGCAACCTCGTGGGAGTCGTCTCGAACGGGTCGGCGGTGCTGGGCCTGGGCGACATCGGCGCGCAGGCGTCCAAGCCGGTGATGGAGGGCAAGGGCGTGCTGTTCAAGCGGTTCGCCGACATCGACGTGTTCGACATCGAACTCGATCAGGCCGACCCCGGCGACATCGTCCGCAGCGTCAAGGCGATGGAACCCACCTTCGGGGGCGTCAATCTCGAGGACATCAAGGCCCCCGAGTGCTTCGAGATAGAGGAGCGACTCCGCGAGGAGATGGACATCCCCGTCTTCCACGACGACCAGCACGGCACCGCCATCATCTCTGGTGCCGCGCTGTTGAACGCCACCGAGATCAACGGCAAGGACCTCGAAGACCTCAAAATCGTCTTCTCGGGCGCGGGGGCCTCGGCCATCGCGACCGCGCGGTTCTACGTCTCGCTCGGCGCGCGCAAGGAGAACATCCTGATGTGTGACTCCTCGGGCATCATCACCGAGGAGCGGGCCGAGCGCGGCGACGTCAACGAGTACAAGGCGCAGTTCGCCCGCGACGTGCCGGAGGGCGACCTCGAAGACGCCATGGAGGGGGCCGACGTGTTCGTCGGCCTGTCGGTCGCGGGCATCGTCTCCCAGGAGATGGTGCGGTCGATGGCCGACGACCCCGTCATCTTCGCGATGGCGAACCCCGACCCCGAGATCGGCTACGAGGAGGCCAAGGCGGCCCGCGAGGACACCGTCATCATGGCGACCGGGCGCTCGGACTACCCCAACATGGTCAACAACGTCCTCGGATTCCCGTTCATCTTCCGGGGCGCGCTCGACGTGCGCGCGACCGAAATCAACGAGGACATGAAGATCGCGGCCGCCGAGGCGCTGGCCGACCTCGCCAAGCAGGACGTGCCCGACGCCGTGGTGAAGGCCTACGGCGACCAGCCCCTCCAGTTCGGACCCGACTACATCATCCCCAAGCCGCTGGACCCGCGGGTCCTCTTCGAGGTCGCGCCCGCGGTCGCCGACGCCGCGATGGAGTCGGGGGTCGCCCGTAGCGAACTCGACACCGAGGCGTACGTCGAGACGCTGGAGGCCCGTCTGGGCAAGTCCCGCGAGATGATGCGGGTCGTGCTCAACAAGGCCAAGTCCGACCCCAAGCGGGTCGCGCTGGCGGAGGGCGACGACGAGAAGATGGTCCGGGCGGCCTACCAGATGGCAGAAGAGGGCATCGCCAACCCCGTCCTCATCGGCGACCGCGAGGAGATCGAGGCCACCGCCGACGACCTCGGCCTCGACTTCGACCCCGAGGTCGCCGACCCGACCAGCGGCGACCACGAGGCGTACGCCGACCGCCTCTACGAGCTCCGGCGACGCAAGGGCATCACCCGTAGCGAGGCCGAGGACTTGGTCGAGAAGGACGGCAACTACTTCGGGAGCGTGATGGTCGAGCAGGGCGACGCCGACGCGATGCTCACCGGCCTGAGCCACCACTACCCCTCGGCGCTCCGGCCGCCCCTGCAGGTCGTCGGCACGGCCGAGGACGCAGACTACGCCGCGGGCGTCTACCTCCTGACGTTCAAGAACCGGGTCATCTTCTGTGCCGACACCACGGTCAATCAGGACCCCGACGAGGAGGTGCTCGCGGAGATCACCAAACACACGGCGGAACTCGCCCGCCGGTTCAACGTCGAACCCCGCGCGGCGATGCTGTCGTACTCGAACTTCGGGAGCGTCGACAACGAGGGCACCCGCAAGCCTCGGCAGGCCGCCGAGATACTCCGGGAGGACCCGACCGCCGACTTCCCCGTCGACGGCGAGATGCAGGCCGACACCGCGGTGGTCGAGGAGATTCTGAACGGGACCTACGAGTTCTCCGACCTCGACGACCCCGCGAACGTCCTCGTGTTCCCCAACCTCGAAGCCGGGAACATCGGCTACAAGCTCCTCCAGCGCCTCGGCGGCGCGGAGGCCATCGGCCCGATGCTGGTCGGGATGGACAAACCGGTCCACGTCATCCAGCGCGGCGACGAGGTCAAGGACATCGTGAATCTGGCGGGCGTCGCGGTCGTGGACGCCCAGCAGAACGAGTAGTCGCCGGGAGCGAACAATCACCTCTCTGCGAGCGAACCATTAACTAACAGTCGGCGCGCGGGGCGCGACCCTCGTGGTCGCGCCTATCGCGCGAGGGACGACTGAGCGACCGGAGGGAGCGAAAGAGGAGGTTGGGGAGGCGTGAGGTCTGCGGTCGCGGTGGCGGTTTTGCCTCTGTTTCGGACGTGGTCAGCTACTCGTGCCGAAAAGAACGGCTCTCGGTCGTCCTCAACCGATGATAAAAGCCCACTCACATCCCCAAACCGAATCCGCCGACCCCCGAATTCGCTCAATCGCGTCGGAGGCCGACAGCCACCAGCAGTGCCACTGCGCCGAGGACTGTGACGAACCCGAAGCCGGGAACACCACCGGACGATTGCTCGTCGCTATCACCGTCGTCTTGGCCCGCTGATTCGCCGTCAGTCTCCTCGTCCGATGCTTGAACGTCGAAACTGACCGACTCGCTGGTGTCTCCGTAGACGACGTTCAAATTCTGCGTTCCGGCATCCGCAAGCGCCACTTCGGCTTGCCCGTCCGCACCGACACCGTAGGTCGCACTGCCGTACTCGATGTCCACCTCACTCGGGTCAACGTCGTCGCTCTGGACTGAAAGTTGCGCCTTGCCGCCAGTGACGAAGTTCTGCTGGTCTCCCGCCGGTGTGACTTCCACGTTGATAGTTACGTCGCCACCGGACTCCTCGTTTGATTCGGCTTCTTCGAGTTCGGACTCCAGTTCTGCGATTCGGTCCTGACGCTCCGAGAGCTGCGATTCGAGTTCGGTTATCGTTTCGTTCTGCTCTTCAACCTCGGACTCCAGCGACTCGGCGCGAGTCTGGAGTTCGTCGGAGGCCGGGGTGAACTCCGGCGCAGTCGGACTGTTTTTGTCCAGCGCGAATCGCCATTGGTACGGAACAGTTGCGTCAGACGGGGCGTCTTCGTGCATCTTGAAGCAGACGGCCCCGGACTCCTCGGCCCAGAGCTCGCCCGTCCCTTCGACTCCGGGGTCTGGTTCGAGGTACGTGTCCCCACGGTACGTTCTAGAGTCGGTACTGGTGATGTTCTTTCTCGTCACCTCGATGCCGTACACAGCAACTTCTGGGTCGACTGAGCCCTCTGCGTAGCGGACGTTGAAATGCAGATAGTCGCCCCGGTCGACTTGCACCCGAAACGTATCGACATCTTCCGGCGTATCGATGGCCCCTTCGTATTCGCCCGTGGCGTCGAGGAGGGGTGCTTCGTCGCACGGCGATGGATACTCATCGTCCGCCGCGACAGAGTGGGGGACGACGGCTGTGCTACTGATTACTATAAGTAGCATCAGGACGACGGTTCGCTTCATAATATCCAATCAAACGACACTCTTTGATAAAATCTGTGTTCTAACTCCCTACATATTTATACATGTTAATACATATAGGGGTTCTAGATGCTAGCATTCCGTAGCGACACCTGCTCGGGGATTGTAGTTCGAGCAAACGAGCAAACTGAGACGCAACTACTCACCAATCCTAACGAATCGAAAAGACAGAGACGTACCCCCTACCCGAAGTCAACCGACGAGGCTGCCCCGAGACATACCCGGACGCCCGGTGACCCCGCGAGCGTCACCGTCTCACCGTCGTACTTCACGACACCGGCCTCGGCCAACCTCGGCAGGTGCATCCGGAGGAGTTCTGTCCGGGTCTTCTCGACCTCGTCTGCGGTGAGTAGCGCGCGACTCTTCTCGCGGACCGACGCGGCGAGCAGTTCCGCGAGGTCCTCGACCCGCATCGGGCCGTCGCTCCGGGCGAGATAGTGGCAGGCACAGCGTCGTCGGTAGTCCGCGAGGGCGCGAAACACCGCGTCGAGCGCCTCGCTCTCGCCGGTGACTGACAGTACATCCTGCTCGGAGACGTGCGACGGAGAGACGTTCGCCTCCCCCTGCTGGTCGTGTCTCATGGTTCGTGTGGAGGTTGCGGAGCGCCGCGGTGGGACCCCGACCGCCGTGCGGTCGGGGTCCCGCCGGGCGTCGTTGCGTCCCGCAAGGCAACACGCTGAGGAAGATAAACGTACTGCCCGTCCCGGCCGCAGGTTTAAGTCAGCGCGGGCCGAACCGGGAGATATGGCCGTTCACGGCCGTCCCTCTCAACTCCGGGCCCTGTTCGACGAATCGCCCACGCCGCACATCGCCCATCCGCCGCGAACGCACCACCGCGATTTCTACGTCGCGACCGACGGCTCCTACAGCCTCGACAGCGACGACGGCGGACTCGGTGCCATCATCGAGACCCGAGACGGCGAGCGGGTCGCGCGGATCGCGGTCCCCGACTCGACGGTCGCCGACAACAACGCCGCCGAGTACCGGGCGCTCCACCTCGGACTCGACGTGCTGGCCGCGCGCGCGCCGCGGGACGCCCGCGTCGGCGTCGTGGTGGACCACGACGACCTCGCCGCGAACGTCAACAGCGCGTCGCTGGCGACTCGGCGTAGCGACCACGTCCCGCCCCGAAAGCTCCGGGTTCCGGACGCCAACGCGAACCACTGGCGGGGGATTCGAGCCCGCATCTGCGGGTTCGACGAGGTCCGGGCCGCGGTCGTCGAGAGCGACTCGAACCCCGCCCACGCGCTGGCGAACGCCCCCGGGGAGTACGCCCACGTCAACGCCGAGACCGACCGGTGTCTCCTGCCCGACAGCCCCGCGTCGAGCGAAGCCCAGATTCCGCCGCCCTCCCGGGCCGACCGGCGCGCGAGCGACTGAGCGGTGGCCGGAAGCCGAATCACCGAGTCCGCGTTCGCTCGCGACTCACTCGACCAGTCCGACGCACTCGACGTGTTCTCGGAGTTCCGCCTCGGTCTCGAACTCCTCGCCGCACGCCTCGCAGACGTAGCGCTCGCGTTCCCCCATGGGTCCGACGACGCGGTGAAGGGAGGTAAGTGATGCGCCCGGCCACCGGAAACCATACGGACCGGGACCCCCTCGTCTCGGACATGAACGCCCGCGACCTGATGACGACCGACGTGGAGACGGTCCATCCAGACGACGATATCGGCGACGTGCTGACTCGACTCGCGCGCGAGGACTTCAACGGCTTCCCGGTCGTGGACGACGACGAGCGAGTCGTCGGCATCGTCACCCAGCACGACCTCGTCCACATCTTCCAGCCCAGCGACCGGACGCTCTGGATTCCGGTCGGCTTCCCGCCGTTCCTCGAAACGCTGGAGTACGCCATCGACCTCTCGTGGGACGACCTCGACGGCCAACTCGACCTGCTGAAGCACGCGGGCAAGCCCGTCCGGACCATCATGACCGACGACCCGGTGACGGTCGCCCCCGACGACGACCTCGACCGCATCCTCGACCTGCTGGCCGACGACGACCGGGACATCAACCGACTGCCGGTGGTCGAGGACGGACGCCTCGTCGGCATCGTGGCGCGCGAGGACGTGCTTCGCGCGCTCCGCGACGAGCGTCGCGGAGCGCGCGGGGCCGAGTGACCCCGAGCGTGTAGGATCGAGCGACTGCTAACCACCACGCGGGGTCGAGCGACTGCTAACCACCACGCGCGACCGAGCGGCCTCCGGCGCGCCGGAGGCCGCTCGGCCCGCAACCGGCAAGTCGGACGCCCATCGAAACGTTGACCCCCGGCGGGCGTCGATTCTCGGCCGTGAGTAGATACCGGAACGTCGCGCTGTTCGTCGTCCTGGCCGCCGTCTGGGGGTCTGCGTTCATGGCCATCAAGGCCGGACTCGACTA
This sequence comes from Halorussus salilacus, assembly GCF_024138125.1. Taxonomy (NCBI): domain Archaea; kingdom Methanobacteriati; phylum Methanobacteriota; class Halobacteria; order Halobacteriales; family Haladaptataceae; genus Halorussus; species Halorussus salilacus. Next base: position 2,564,362 of record NZ_CP099993.1, on the reverse strand, counting down.
CTTCCCGCCCGTCCTGTTCGCCGCGATCCGCTACGACGTCGCTGGCGTGCTGATGCTGGGCTACGCGGTGTACGCGACCGAGCGGTGGCGGCCCCGAACTCGAAACGAGTGGCTACTGGTCGGGGTCGGCGGGACCCTCCTCATCGCGGCGTACCACGCCTTCCTGTTCGTCGGCGAACAGCACACCACGAGCGCCGCGGCCTCGGTCATCGTGAGCCTCAGTCCGGTGCTCACGACCGGGTTCGCGCGGCTGTTCCTGCCCAGCGAGCGCCTGACCGCCGCGGGCGTCGCGGGCCTGCTGCTGGGGCTGGTCGGGGTCGCGGTCCTGAGCCAGCCCGACCCGAACGACCTGCTGGCGGCCGACGTGGTCGGCAAGCTCTTGGTGTTCGCGGCGGCCGCGTCGTTCGCGCTCGGGAGCGTGCTGACCCGGCGCATCGACGCCGAGCTCCCCATCGAGACGATGGAGGCGTGGTCGATGCTCCTCGGCGCGGTCCTGATGCACGGTGTCAGCGCCGCGCGCCCGAGCGAGTCGCTCGCCGCGATTCGGTGGACCCCGGAGGCGTTCGCCGCGATGGCGTACCTCTCGATAGCCGCGAGCGCGGTCGGCTTCCTCATCTACTTCGACCTGCTCGACAGACTCGGCCCCATCGAGATCAACCTCGTCTCGTACGTCGCGCCGATGTTCGCGGCGCTGTCGGGGTGGTGGTTCCTCGGCGAGGTCATCGACCTCGCCACCGTCGTCGGGTTCCTGATAATCTTCGCGGGGTTCTGTCTGGTGAAGCGCCGCGCGCTCGCGCGAGAGCTCCCGCGACTTCGGGGTGCCGTGGTCGGGATGGTCCGGTCGGAGCGATAGCCGTCTTCCACCGACTGGGTGGGGCTCTCCTCAGTCGTCTCGGAGGTACAGCGGGACCAGCAACGCGAGGCCGAGCGCCGAGACCGCGGGGTGTGAGAGTGCCTCCGCGCCGAAGAAGTACAGCGCGCTGTTGAGCGCGACGACCGTCGCCGCGACGGCGTACAGCACCGGCGTCCGGGAGTCGCGGTCCGACGCTGCGAACTCCCCGCGGTTCTCCGGTGAGGTCATCGGCGTCTTGTGTTCGACGGGGGTGCAAAGCTCTTGGGGTTCGGGGCTCGCCGGTCGGCCGACCGCCCCGACTCGGCGGCCGAGGGGTTCCGGATGCGGAAGGGCGAGGAGTACGAGAGACGGGGGCGAAAGAGGGAGAGCAGAGAGGGGGACGACGAATCGGGGAGGGCCGAACGGATGGGGGTTGCTCACTCGCGCTTGTGGCCGTGCCCGGCCAGGAGGGCCGCGAGATTGAGCGCGAGCAGACCGACGAAGGTGAGCAGTTCAGCCTCCGACGAGATGCCGGTGACGAGCAGGGGGAGATAGAGGAACGGGAGCGCGACCGCCGACCAGAAGCCGACGATCTGGATGGGCTGGGTGAGCGCGTGCTCCCTGTAGGTGCGGGCGAGTGCGGCGAGCTTGCGGCGCCCTGCGGTCGCCTCTCCGGCGTCAGCAGGGGAACCGATGGCGGACTTGTTTTCGTTTTGGATGGAGGGTTCGGACATCGTGGCGGTCACCTCGACTTCGATTGCTCGTTACACCGCCGGGGTCATATAAGGGAGCGAGCGTTAGCGCGATTTCAAATCAGTTCACCGTGAACGGTCGGAGTGGAGACGTTTCAAAACGGCTTGAGAAACCGTTATAAAATTTAAAACCGGTTCTGAGCGTTTTTTCTGCGGTGTGAGGGATTTCATAAATCCCGCGATACGACTGGGTCTCGGACGGTAATCAGGCGTTTCCATCGCGGGTTCAGGGAGCGCGTATTCCAAACTGGAGACGTGGGACTAGGGACCATGGTTTCGAAAAATGCCCGGGGAGGGCTCCGAACCCTCGATCTCCGCATGTCCCAGGTTCGAGGCTCGGCAGTCCTCGTCGGACATGGGGAGGCTTCCAAGGCCTGAGCACCGAATCTCAGAACCCTATGAGTGCGGCGCTATGTCCAGCTAAGCCACCCGGGCTCGATTAGTCGTAAGCGGGAGGTACCCTTTAAAGTTCTCATCTTCGGTCGGTCCGTCACCGCGACGCACGGGGATTTTCGGCTCGGCCCGCTCGCACGAACGCCCCACTTCCGACCGGCCGACGCACCCGGCGGATTTAAGCCGGGCGGCTAATCATACCTGAGCATGAGCGTTCCCGGTATCGTACAGTCTCGGCTCGACGGCGAACAGGTCGCGGCCCACGTCCCGCTCGGCGGCGAGGACGCCCTCTACGTGACTCGGACCCGCACCCTCATCTACCGCGCCGACGGACTCCTCAGCGACGAGTCCGTCGAGGAGTACCCCCACGACGCCGAACGGATCGAGATATCGGAGGGACGGCGCAAGTCGGCCATCGAACTCGACTTCGGCATCGAGGGCGCAGAGAAGTTCAAGGTCCCCTCGAATCGCCTCTACGAGGCGCTCCATCCCGTGCTGGCGGGCGTGCTGAACGCCGCCGACGTGACCGGTGCCGACGAGACGGTCAAGCAGACCTACCAGTTCAGCGAGCTCACGCTGGTCATCACCAGCGAGCGCGTCGTCAAGCACGTCGGCGCGGCGGTCTGGGACGAGGACTACGAGGAGTTCCACTTCGACGACGTGACCGCCCTCGACGTGGAGGAGGGCAACGTCTCCTCCCAGATCATCATCGAGACCGAGGGCCGCCCCCAACGCATCAAGACCCCGAGCGACCAGACCCGCGAGGTCCGCGAGCGCATCGAGCGCGCGCTCCTGGCCCACCACGGGATGGGCTCCTACGAGGAGTTCGCCCGCGCACACGCCGACCCCGAGTCGCAGTCCGAGGCCGAAGCCGACCCCGAAGACGGCGACTCGACCGACGAGGAGACCGCCGACCCGCTGGCGGGCGGCGTCGACCCCATCGACGCCAATCCGCCGGAACTCGACGAGGACGGCGCGATAATCGACGACGACGCGAGCGTGACGACCGGCGAGCGCCCCGGCGACGCCGACGACGGCGCGTTCGGCGAGGCGAGCGACGCGGGAGAGACCGCCGACGCCGACGACCCAATCGACACTGACGACGGAACCCACGCGAGCGAACTCACCGAGACCGCCGAGGCTGGCATCGAGTCCGACCCGATAGCCGGGAGCGAGTCGGTCGGGGCGACGGGGTCCGGCGAGAGAGGGGAGACCGGCGGCTTCGCCGACTCGGGCTTCGAACCCGCGAGTTCGGAACTCGAAAGCGACGACACCGAGGCCCAGCTCGAAGCGCTGACCGAGGCCGTCCAGCGACAGAACGAACTGCTGGCCGAGCAACAGCGCACGCTCGAACAGTTGGTCGAGGAGCTCAGTCGCGGCCGGTGACCTTCCGGATGCACTCGGGGCCGAACGCCCCGTGTTCCCCGGCGTCGAGCTTCAGGAAGTAACCCGTCGAGATGCTCGCGCCACAGCGCCGACACGAGAACTCCCCCTCCTTGGTGACGATTTCGCTCTCGAAGCTGACGTAGCCGCCGCCCGTGGGCCTGACGATACCGTCCTCGCGGTCGATGACCCCTCGGAGTTCGGCCTCGTCGAGAATCTCGCGGGTGGTCGCCGGGTGGGTCGTGACCGTCTCGATGCGGTCGACCGCCTCCGCGACCGTGAGTTCGGGGTGTTCGAGCTTCGAGAGGAGTTCGACGCCGAGTTCCACCGGGTCGGCTTCGGCGTCCCGTTCCTCCGACTCGGCGCTCGAATCCTCCGCCTCCGCGTCGTCGGCCATCGACTCCGAATCGCTCGCGAGACGGATTAAAGCTTGCGCGAGAGGTGCGAGCGTGGGCGTCCCGTGGTCACAAATCGTGGGGCCGACTCCCGTGGACAGATTCACCGGCACGACTGGTGTGAGTCGGCCTCCCCGAGACCGACCCAAAAAGCAGTTACGCGGCGAGTCGAAACCCCACGCCGAGATGCCCCGCTACGTCCGCCGACAGGCCGCCAGCCTCGGGGTGCTCGCGGCCGTCGTGGCCGCGAGCGTCCTCGTCGGCCCCGACCCCCTCCTCGACACCGCCCGGCGCGTGGCCGACCGGCCCGCGCTGTTCGCTGGCCTGCTCGTCGGTGCGTACCTCGTGCGCCCGCTGTTCGCGTGGCCCACCTCGCTGGTCGCGGTCCTCGTCGGCTACGGCTTCGGTCCCGTCGTCGGCTTCCCGGTCGCGCTCGCGGGAACGACCGCGAGCGCGCTCGCCCCCTTCCTCCTCGCGCGGTACGTCGGCGAGGGGTCGGGCCTCGTGGCCCGCCTCGGCGCGTCGGGCGAGCGCTTCTTCTCGGCGACGGGTGACCTGCGCGGGATGGTGGTCTCCCGACTCCTGCCCGCGCCCTCGGACCCGGTCTCGGCGACCGCGGGTCTGTCGGGCGTCTCGACCGGCGCGTTCGTCGTCGGGACCGCGGTCGGCGAGATTCCGTGGACCGTGGCGGCGGTGCTCGCGGGGAGTTCGCTCGAACGCCTCTCGGTCGCGGGCGCGAGCGCGGTCGGCTGGGAACTCCTCACGGCGGGAGTCGCGGTGGCGCTCGCGCTCCTCGCTGGGCCCGCGTACCGCGCGGCGAGCGCCCGGTAGCGCGCGAGGGATTCGGAACGGAGTTCGAACGAACCGATTTACGTGCGGTCGACGTTGGGAGGGTATGGAGCTCAGGACGACCCTCCCGGTCGCGCTCGCATCGGGGGTCGCGGCGGTCGCGGGGTCGTACGCCGTCGCCGGGTTCACTCCCGCGTTCGTCGCAGCGCCGGTCGCCGACCTCGTGGTCGCGGCCACGCCCGACGCCGTACTCGCGTGGTCGATAGAGGCCCTCGGCGACCTCGGACAGCGACTCGGCTTCGCGCTGGCGCTGGCGCTCGCGGTCTGTCTGTTCGGGCTGGCGGCCGAACTCGGCGGCCGACTCGCGGCGGCGGGCGGCGCTCCGACGCCGCCCGCCGCCGCGCTGGGGTCGTTCGCGCTGGCGGTGGGACTGACCGGCGCGGTCGTCCCCGGACTCGCGGCGGGCGCGGCCACGGGGGTGGTCGCGGCCGCCGTCGCGGCCGACTTCCGGGGCGACACCGAACGGTCGGCGGTGCGGCGGCGCGTCCTGCGCGCGGTCGCGGCGTCGGCCGCCGTGAGTGGTGTCGGTGCGGTCCTCGGCGGCGGGCGAGACCCTGAGGGCGGGGCCAGCGGCGGCCCCGCCGAGGGCGACGACGAGGTCCCCCCGGCGGTCGCCGACCTGCTCGACGAGGCGGCGTCGAGGTCCCTCGACGTGGCGGGTCTCGAAGGGCTGGTCAGCGACGGATTCTATCAGGTGGACATCAACAGCGTCGACCCGACCGTCGAGGCCGACGAGTGGTCGCTGCGGGTGACCGGTGCGGTCGGCGAGCAACGAGAGTTCGACTACGCCGACCTGACCGACCGCGACGCCGAGCGGCGGTTCGTCACCCTCCGGTGTGTCGGGGACTCGCTCAACGGCAAGAAGATGGACACCGCGCTCTGGACCGGCGTTCCCGTGACGGACCTGATGGGCGATCTCCCCGAGGAGTGTTGCGTGATGGTCCGGGCGGCCGACGACTACTTCCAGGAGTTCCCGCTGGCGGCGCTCGAAGACGCCCTCCTCGCGTACGAGATGAACGGCCGACCGCTCCCCCGGGGCCACGGCTATCCCGTGCGCCTGCTCGTTCCGGGCCACTGGGGCGAGATAAACGTCAAGTGGGTCACCGGAATCGAGGTGCTGGACGAAGAGCGGAAGGGCTACTGGGAGAAGCGCGGGTGGCACGGCACCGGCCCGGTCGAGACGGTGGCGAAGCTCCACGCCGTGAACCGCCTCGACTCGGGGCGGGTGCAGGTCGGCGGCCACGCCTACGCGGGCACGCGCGGAATCAAGAACGTAGAGGTCTCGACCGACGGCGGCGAGTCGTGGGACGAAGCGACGCTCTCGGACCCCCCGCCGAGGGCCACCGACCGGCGAGACGCGTCGAACGACCGGTCGTGGTCCGGCCGAGACGTCTGGCGACAGTGGGAGTACACCTACGAACCCGGCGGCCCCCACGAGGTGGTCGTCCGAGCCACCGACGGCGAGGGGACGGTCCAACCCCGCGAGGAGAGCGAGGCGTTCCCGAGCGGGCCGACCGGCTGGGTGTCGAGGCGCGTCGAGGCGTGACAGTCAGTAGAAGGTGTCGGCGCAGTCCATGACGACCCCGTGGTTCGGGCAGACGTACTTGCAGTGGCGGTGGTACATCGGCTCCCCGCACATGGGACAGGGTCGGCCGCCCGTCTCGCTCATGGGAGAACGTGAGGCCGCGGGCGACATCACCCTTTCCCACGCAGTCCGGCCCGCGCCAGCAGGTAGCCCCCTCGCAGCCAGAGGACTCCGGCGACCAGCACGACGAAGACGTGGACCTCGGACACCCAGTAGGGAAGCGCGATTACGTCCCGAGCGCCCGCGAGCAGGAGCCACAGCACGGGAATCTTGCGGTCGAACAGACCGAGGTCGGTCTCCCTGTCGGTGCCGTAGGGTTCAAGGCCCTCGGTGTCGGCTGGCTGTTCGCCGTGCGGAACCTTGTCGGCTTCGTAGGGGAGCGACGGGACCTCGTAGCTCGCGACGACGCTCCCGTTCTCGGTGACCTCGACCACGCGGTTGTTCCGGCTGTCGGTCACCAGCGTGTTGCCGTTGGGCAGACGGTCGGCGTCGCGGGGCCAGTCGAACGCGATGCCCCCGACCTTGGCGACCTGCCACGCGACCTCCCACTCGCCCGACGATTCGTTGCGGTGGAGTTCGACCACGCGGTGGTTCTCGGAGTCGGCGACCACCACCGCGCCGTCACCGAGCCAGTGGGGGTTGTGCTGTTGATTCAGCACGTCCTCGTCGCCGTCCTCGTTGATGACCTCGACCACGCCCTCGCCGCGCTCGACGATTAGCAACTGGTTCTCGTTGCGGATCGAGACGAGGTAGCGGTCGTCGCCGATGTAGTCGACGTCGTTGAGGTGGAGCCAGTCCTCGCTCCGGGGGTCCTCGGGGGCCTCGTAGTGGTCGCTGGCGTTCCACGTCCAGTTTCGCTCGCCCGACTCGGGGTCGTAGGTGAAGATGCTCTCCCACTCCATGTCGGCCACGAGGACGTCGCCGTTGTCGAGCATCTCGGCGTCGTGGACCTCGCTGTCCTTGCGGGTCTTGACCGGATAGCTCCACTCGTCCTCGACGGTGGGTTCCGGTTCGGAGTCGATGATGCGGTAGCCGGTGCGCTTGCACGGCGGGTCGTAGGGGCCGCAGGCCTCGTAGCCGCCCGCGGCGAACGTCGCCAGCACCCGGCCGTCGTCGAGTCGCTGGACGTTCTGGTAGCTGATGATGTCGCCGATGCTCCACCGGACGTCGCCGTGGCCGTCGATGGCGGTCACGTTCCCGTTCGGGCCGGGTCCCTGCACGCCGACCAGATACGTCGTGTTGTCCGGGTCGGCCTCCTCGGTGACGCGGTCGGTGTCGGGTGCGAGCGCCCATCCCGCACCGAACGCCACCGCGACGAGCAACGCACCGGCGACCACGAGGAACAGACCGCGCCGGAGCGGGTGGCGAGCGCTCACCGTACCGACCCTCCGCTCGTCGCGTCGTCGCGCGCCCGCCCGCCGTCCCGTTTTCGCCCGTTCGAACGCATAATCGACAGGTGCGTATCCAACCACCGTAACTTCTCCGGCCGCGGGTCAACGGAAATAACGAATAGCCGGGGTTAAGCGGTCTTTGAACCGTTCAGCACTCGCTCCAGCCACACGACTCGCAGGTCTTGCAGCCCTCCGAGTAGTACAGCGACAGCGACCCGCAACTCGGACACTCCGGGCTCTCGCCCGAGTCGATGATGTCCTGCTGGTCGGCCTCGTGGCTGTCGGCCGCGCTGAGCTCGACGCCCTCGGGTTGCTGTTCGGGCTGGACCTCCTCTTCGACCTCGGTCAGGTTCTTCTGTTGGGGGTAGGCCTTCTCGACTTCGCCATCGAGGTACCGGCGCATCGCGGTGCCGATGGCGTCCGGGATGGAGTTTATCTGCTCGCCCTTGTCCCACGCGACCTTCGGGCTACGGATGCCCTGAAGCTCGTCTGCGATCTCCTCGGGGTCCACGCCCGAGCGGAGCGCGGTCGAGATGGTCTTGGCGAGCGACTCGGTGAACGACGCGGTGAAGCCGCCGGAGTTGCCGATGTTGGCGAACAGCTCGAACGGTCGGCCCCGGTCGTCCTCGTTGATGTTGACGTAGAGCTTGCCGTAGCCGGTGTCGATGCGCTGGGTGATGCCGTGGAGTACGTCGGGACGCGGGCGCTTCTCGGCGTAGGCTCCGGACGAGTCCTCGCCGTCTGCGGCTTCGAGGATGGACTCGACCTGCTGGTCGAGGTGGGCCTGCACCTCGTCGCTCTCGACGAAGCCCTCGATACCGCCGAACACCTCGCGAATCTGCTCGACGAGCGCCTCGGCGGCCTCGGACTCGTCGGCGAACTCCTTGTTGTCGGCGCGGGTCGTCAGAACCTGCTTCGAGCGGGTGCCGTCCCGATAGACGGTCACGCCCTTGCCGCCGTTCTCGTAGATGTACTCGAACACCTCGCGCATGTCCCCCTTGGACGCGTCGTTGGGGAAGTTGCAGGTCTTCGAGATCGCTGAGTCGACGCCCTCCTGACAGGCGCACTGGACCGCGGCGTGTTCCTTGCCGGTGAGGTCGCTGGTGACGACGAACAGCTCGCCGATGGCGTCCGGGACGGTTTCGAGCCCCTCGACGCCGTCGAACTCGTTTTCCGCCATCTGGTCCTGTGCCTCGCGCTTGACCTCCTCGACGTCGATGTCGTTGTCCTCCAGCACGCGGAGGAAGTAGTCGTCGAACTCCACGAGCATCTCGTCGCCCTGCACGTCGTCGGAGACGTTCTTGTAGTAGGCGACGTTGTAGATGGGTTCGCACCCGCCCGTGGTGTTGCCGACCATCGAGGTGGTGCCGGTCGGCGCGATGGTGGTCGTGTTGTGGTTGCGAATCGCGAACCCGTCGGCCCACTCCTCGGCGTCGAGGCCGGTCTGCTTCTCGAACCACTCGCGGTACTCGGTCGGGTCGGCGTACTTCGAGTTGTCCCACTCCGCGAACGACCCGCGCTCCTCGGCGAGCTCGTGGGAGGTCCACTTCGATTCGTGGTTGATGTACCGCATCAGCTGGCGCGCGATCTCGTTGGCCTCCTCGCTACCGTACTCGACACCGAGCTGGATGTACAGCTGGGCCAGCCCCATGACGCCCAGCCCGATCTTGCGCATCTCTCGGACCTTCCGCTCTATCTTCTCGACCGGAAAGTCCGACATCGTGACGACGTTCTCCAAGAACCGGGTGCCGTAGGAGATGCGGTGGTCGAACTCGTCCCACGCCATCGCCTCGGCGAGGAAGGCGTCGACCGCCTCCGAGAAGTCGTCGTACTCCTCGCCGTGCTCGTCGTACCAGACCCGCCAGTCGGGGGCGTCGGTGTCGGCCAGCGTCGAGAGATTGATGTGGCCGAGGTTGCAGGCCTCGTACTCCTCTAAGGGCTGCTCACCACAGTTGTGAACGACGAGGCCATTGGCGACGAACGAGTGAGTTTCGGGCTCGGTCAGGTCGTAGACCACTTCGTGACCGTCTCGTTCGACAGATTCGACCGTAGCCTCGAACCGTTCGCTGTACGGACCGCGGTCGTAGGAGTCGAGATGTTCGCGGAGTTGCTCGTTCTTGTAGTCGAGGAGGAAACCGATCTCCTCTTGGAAACGAACGAGATTGTCCTTCGCGATGACGAGGTCGTGGTCCGCTTGGCGGTCGTATTCCGTGGTGCCGCCATTGCCATCGGGCATCGCGTGCGTCCCTGCCTCGTGGCGCTCCTCGTAGACCTTGCTCGCGATTCGGAAGTTGAGCAGGAGTTGCTGAACCTCTTTGAGGAGGTCGGTGTCGACGCTGTGGAGTCGCACCGAGACGCCCTTCTCGACGTTCCCCTGTACGCTTCCGTCGGCAGTGAACAGCGCCTGAAGGAAGCCGCGGGCCATCTCCTCACTTCCCCGCATCACGCTGTCGGGGACCTGTAGCTTATCGTCGGTGAGCTCGGCCTGTTCGGCGAGTTCGTAGAGACGAGCAGAGCGAACCCGCTCTTCCTGCGCGTCGACACCACGATACTCGTCGGCGCGTTGGATCTGCTGGACTCCGACCTCGTAGTTCGCGTTCCCGGTCGGTTCACGAACGACTTCGTTGACGTGGCCAGCGAAGTCCTCCGAGATCTCGGTGTCCTCATCGTAGAAATTGAGGACGGCGCGCTCTTCACCGTGCTTGAGGTGGCCGTCGCCGACGAGCCAACCGAGCACTTTGCCTTCTTCGGCAGTCCCATGCTGGCCGAACTCGCCCTTCTGATTCACGATGTGGACCGTATCGCCCGCGTCGAGGTTCCGGGCTTCGACCCAGCCGTCGTCGGTCATCACGCGGTGGTCGGCAGTCAGACGGAGTTCGTAACCTTCCGCCGTAGTCAGTTTGTAAACGTCTTTTTCTCCGGTCTTGTAGACACTGCTCGCTTCCTTTACGGAGTCCTCGCTAAGTCGACCATCCACGACGATATCGGTTGCAACGCCCTTTTCGTACAGTTCCTCAGCCGGAACGAGACCGTTCTCGGTGCTGAGTAGCGTGTCACCGGTCACACACGGATTGGTCGCCAGAATCCGGTGGTCGGGATGCTCCTCGACGTCGAACGAGTGCTCCTTGTTGACGCGTTCGAGGTAGATGACGCCGGGTTCGCCGTTCTCGTGAGCACCGTCGACGATGCGGTCCCAGATGAGCTCCGCGGGAATCGACAGTTCCTCGCCGACTTCGACGTGCTCGCCGAGGCCGAACATCTCGTAGAGCTCCTTGGTGTGCTCGGTGGCGACGTGGGGCTCCTCGGTTCGGGGATTCGTGAACGTGAACTCCTCGCCGTTCTGGAGGGCCTCCATGAAGTCGTCGGTGACGCCCACCGAGATGTTGAAGTTCGAGAGGTGGCCCTCGGCGGCGTTCCGGAGGTGCTTGGGGACCCGGCCCTCGTCGTCGATGAGCTCGCGGGCCTCTTCGAGCGCCTCGCCGAAGGAGTTGTGGGTGTAGTCGTCGGGGTCGTTGAGTCGGAGGGTCTCCGCGAGGCTCACGTCCTTGTTCTTGGCGTGGATGAACTGGATGACGTCGGGGTGGGAGACGCGCATGACGCCCATCTGGGCACCGCGCCGGGCACCGCCCTGCGCGATGGTCTCGCACATCTGGTCGTACGTGCGCATGAAGGTGATGGGACCCGACGCGATGCCGCCCGTGCTCCCAACGGCGTCGCCGTAGGGGCGGAGTTGCCAGAAGGCGTAGCCCATGCCGCCGCCGGACTGGAAGACCTGCGCGGCCTCCTTGGCGGTCTGGTGGATGTCGTCGATGTCGTCGTCGGGCGAATCGACGAAGCAGGCCGACAGCTGTTGGAGTTCGTCGCCCGCGTTCATCAGCGTGGGCGAGTTCGGCATAAAGGAGAGGTCCTCCATCAGGTCCTGGAACTCCTCGCGGACGTCCTCGACGTGGCTGCGGACCTCCTCGGGAAGCTCGGGGACCACCGTCTCGTAGGCGAACTTGTTTACGTTGTAGACCGACAGCTCGGTCTCGGCGTCGTCGTCGGCGGTCGTGCCCGCGCCGAACACCTCCTCGGCGAGTTCGTCGCGTCGGGGGTGGTCGGGTTTGAGCTGGTCGGGCGTGACGGTGATCTCCTCGTCGCGCTTGTCGGCCTCGTAGACGGCCTCGGCCAGCGCGATGTTCTTCGCGACGCGCACGAACAGGTCCTCCTGCTCCTCGACGAGGTCGCCGTTCGCGTCCTTCCGGAGGTAGCGCGCCGGGAGGATGTTGTGGTAGGCGTTGGCGGTCAGTCGGTCCTCCAGCGTCTCACCTTCGGTGCGCTTGATGGGGAGGGTGAGCTCGTCGGCGGTGAGTTCGCCCGCACCGCTCATGCGCGGGTCACCTCGGGAGTCTGTCGGTCGATTTCGGGACCGTTGGTTCGAGTGTTGCGGTTCATTCGTGACGGAGATTGCATTCTGAAGCCACCGGTTTAACCTTTGCTGTCGCAGTTGGACTACTACAACTATGATTGTACTGTGATGCCTCTGTCCGGAAATGAAATCGGTCGCGAAGGTCCATCCGACCGACAGATCGGGACGGATTCGCGACTCTCGGTGTTCGTTCGTCCGTTAGGTCCGGAGGGTAATAAGAGTATGTAGACCGCAGTGGAAGTGGTCGGCGAACTGGGAGAGTACTTAAGTACGTTCGGCTTACCCCGTCGCAAGCTGGCGACTTCCTCGGCCCGCCCGATGGTCCGCTGGCCGATACGTTTAGGGTCCACGGCTCCCGTGTCTCCGATATGTTCCCTTCGCTGTTCGTCGGCCTGCTCGCGACGCCGCTCGGAAAATTGCTGGCCGGATTGGTCGTCCTCGCGGTCGTCGTCCTCGTGGGTCGAATCGTGTTGAGCGTCGCCTGGAAGCTACTCCTCGTCGCCATCGTGGTCGTTAGTGCGCTCTACACAGCGGGCGTCCTGCTGTAGAGCGACGCATCCCCTCGACGCGAGCTTTTAAATACGAAGCCGGGGCCAATCCGGACTGGACGTTTCGCGCGGAGGACGTATATCGTCCTCCCGCGGTTGCGGGCAGATAGCTGGTGAGTCAGCCAGCAGTGTCCCAAAGCGGTTTCGCCGCCGAACGGCGGCGAAACCGCCGTACCTCGTAACCGCCAGTCCGACTAACCTGAAATACGGCTGAGCCAAAACCGAAGACGATCAGCGGACCGGACGCTATCGAACACACGGGTCGCCGTGACCGCGAGCGAGACGGCGGACCGTCGCCGTCTCGCTCGCGGTCGCGACTCCCCCGAAATTGGGGTGTGCCAACAGGGTCGAAACGGGGTTACGCCACGCCGTCGAGGAAGTTCCGGATCACGTCGTGACCGACGGCCGTGAGCACGCTCTCCGGATGGAACTGGACGCACTCGATGGGGTGGTCCCGGTGGCGGATACCCATCACCAGTTCCGTTCCCTCGTGGTCGGTCGTCGCGGTCACCTCGAAGCAGTCGGGGACCTCGGTCGCGACCAGCGAGTGGTACCGACCGGCACGGAACCCCTGCTCCAGCCCCGCGTAGACCCCCCGCCCGTCGTGGGCGACCGGGAAGGCCTTTCCGTGAATCGGTTCGGGCGCGCGCCCAACCGACCCCCCGTAGGCGTAGACCGCGGCTTCGAGGCCGAGACACACCCCGAGCGTCGGCACCTCCGGACTCACCTCTCGGAGCACGTCGAGCGTGACGCCCACGTCTCGGTCGTTCTCGGGGTGGCCCGGACCGGGCGAGATGACGACGGCGTCGGGGTCGGTCTCGCGCACGTCGGCCAGCGAGGCGGTATTCCGAACCACCTCGGTGTCGGCGTGTTCGCTGGTGTACTCCACGAGGTTGTACGTGAACGAGTCGAAGTTGTCCACGAACAGCACCTCGGTCATCGTCCCACCTCCGGCGGGCGGGAGACCTCTATCTCCCGGAGCGCGGTCAGCACGCCGTCCATCTTCTTCTCGGTCTCCTCGTACTCGGAGGCCGGGTCGCTGTCGGCGACGATGCCAGCGCCCGCCTGCACCGTGATGCGGTCGGGGTCGCCGCCCTCGTGCTCGACCGTCGCGGTCCGGATGACGATGGCGAAGTCGGCGTCGCCGGTCCACGAGTAGTAGCCCACGCCGCCGCCGTACAGCCCGCGGGCCGAGCGTTCGAGGTCGTCGATGATCTCCATCGCCCGTATCTTGGGCGCGCCCGACAGCGTCCCGGCGGGGAACGCCGCGCGCGTCGCGTCGAACGGGTTCGAGTCGTCGGCGAGTCGCCCCGTGACGGTGCTCTCGATGTGCTGGACGTGGCTGTACTTGAGGACGTTCATGAACTCGTCGACGCTGACGCTTCCGGGTTCGCTCACCCGGCGCACGTCGTTTCGCGCGAGGTCGACGAGCATGGTGTGCTCGGCGCGCTCCTTGCCGTCGGCGAGCATCTCGCCCGCGAGTCGGCGGTCCTCGACCGGACTCGACCCTCGCGAGCAGGTGCCCGCGATGGGGTTGGCCATCACCTCGCGGCCCCGGACCGACACCAGCGTCTCGGGGCTCGCGCCGACCACGGTCAGGTCGTCGTAGCCCAACAGATACATGTACGGCGAGGGGTTCACGTCCCGGAGCGCCTCGTAGAACCCCAGCGGGTCGATGTCCCCGCGGAGTTCGCGCTTGCGCGAGATGACGCCCTGATAGATGTCGCCGTCGAGGACGTGCTCCTTGGCGGTCCGGACCGCGTCCTCGTACTCGTCTCGCGGTCCCGCGGTTTCGTCCTCCCGGACGAACCCGTCCGTCTCGGGCGGGGTGGTCCCGTCGAGCAGGGCGGCCACGCGGTCGGCCTCGGCCCGGAATTCGTCGTACACCGTCTCGGGGTCGTCGTCGGGTCCCACCACGGGCGTGAACACGAGCGAGACTGTCCCGGCGAGGTGGTCGAAGGCGACGGTCTTGGTGTTGAGGACGAACCGGGCGTCCGGAAACCGCGACTCGGGACGCTCGACTCCCACCTCGTCGAGCCAGAGGTCGTACACCGCGTCGTAGGCGAGAAAGCCGACCAGTCCCCCGTCGAAGTGCTGGCGGTCCACGTCGCCCTCACCCGGGAATCCACGCCGCTCGGCGTCCGGCAGGGCGGTTCGGAGCGCGTCGAGGGTGTCGCCCGCGGCGTCGGGCGAGACGTACTCGCCCGCGCGGCCGCCCAGCGACTCGACCGACACCTCCCCGGGTTCGACCGTCACGACCGCGTCCGGGTCGTAGCCCACGTAGGAGTAGCGGGCGTGGCGGTCGCCCGACGACCCCGGCGAGAACGCGCCGTCGGGGTCGCTGGAGGCGGTCTTCTCGGCGCTCTCCAGCAGGAAGGCGTAGTCGGCGGGGTCGCGGTCGGTCGACCGTCCCGTGAGCGCGGCGTAGGCCGACAGCGGCGCGGTCTCGGCGTCGAGCTCGACGGCGGTTCGGACGACCGTGCGGTCGTCGCTCTCGGCGAGTTCGACGAATCGCTCGCGTTCTGGCGTCATGGCGTCGGCGTTCGTGGCGTCAGAAGTCATGGCGTCGATGTCTCCAGCGCGCACTTGGCGTCGTCGACGAACGCGGCGACGGCTTCGGGGTCCTTCCGGCCGCCCGACGACTCCACGCCGCTCGCCACGTCCACCGCGAACGGTTCGACCGCGCGGACCGCGTCGCCGACGTTCTCGGGCGTCAGGCCGCCAGCGAGCACGACCGGCGAGTCGAGGTCGGCCGCGACCGACGCGGTGCGCTCCCAGTCGTGAGTCCGGCCGGTGCCGCCCGCGCCGTCGTCGTCCACCGAATCGACGAGCAACGCGTCGGCGACCTCGTCGTATCGGCGGGCCGCCCCGGGGTCAGCGGCGTCGACGGCCTTGATGACGTGAGCGTCGACGTTCGACTGGAGGTACGCGAGGTCGCCGACGGTCATCTCGCCGTGGACCTGAATCGCGTCGGGTTCGACGGCGCGCGCGAGGTCGGCGGCGCAGTCGGGCGCGTCGGACATCGTCACCAGCACCGTGGTCACGAACGGTGGGGCCGCATCGGCGAGGTCGGCGGCCAGCCGCGGGTCTATCTCTCGCGGCGAGTCGACCGGAACGTCCACGAGCAGACCGACCGCGTCGGTACCAGCCTCGACCGCGAGGTCGAGGTCCTCCCGGGAGGTGATGCCACAGACTTTCACGCGGGTCATGCCGTCACGGTCCCTCGGAGCCGTTCGAGCTGGTCGGCCGCGCCGCCGTCGTCGATTGCCTTCGCCGCGCGCTCGACGCCGTCTTCGAGCGAGTCGGCCTCCCCGGCGACGTAGACCGCCGCCCCGGCGTTGGCGAGGATGATGTCGCGCTTCGCGCCGGTCACGTCCCCCTCGACGATGCCCCGAAGGTCGGCGGCGTTCTCCTCGGGGGTGCCGCCTGCCACGTCGGTCACGTCGCGTCGGTCCAGTCCGAGGTCGGCGGGCGCGAGGCCGTACTCCTCGATGTCGTCGCCGCGGACCTCCGCGACGGTCGTCTCGTCGTGGACTGCTATCTCGTCCATGCCAGAGCCGTGGACGACCAGCGCGCGCTCTACGTCCATCCGGGCGAGTGCGCGCGCGAGCACGGGCACGAGGTCGGGGTCGTAGACGCCGACGATCTGGGCGTCGGCACCCGCGGGGTTCGTGAGGGGGCCGAGGACGTTGAACACGGTCCGCATGCCGAGTTCCTTCCGCGGGCCGATGACCGCCTTCATCGCGGGGTGGAAGACGGGCGCGAGCATGAACCCGATGCCGTCGTCCTCGATGGCGGCCTCGACCGCTGGCGGTTCGGCGTCGATCTCGACGCCGACCTCCTCCAGCACGTCGGCGCTCCCCGACGAGGAGGACACCGAGTAGTTGCCGTGCTTGGCCACGGGGACGCCAGCGCCGCTGGCGACGATGGCGCTCGTGGTCGAGACGTTAATGGTGTCGTAGTCGTCGCCGCCGGTTCCGCAGGTGTCGACGAGCGGCGAGCGGTCGGGGTCGATGGTCCGGGCGGCGTCGGCCATCCCCTGTGCGAACCCCGCGATTTCGTCCTCGGTCTCGCCCTTCGCGCGGAGGGCGGCGAGCAGTGCGCCGATCTGTGCGTCGGTCGCGTCCTCGAAGACGGCTGCGGCCGCCTCGCGCGCTTCGTCGAGCGAGAGGTCCCGTCCGTCGGTGACGCGTTCGATGGAGTCCTGCATTTGGAATCACCAATGTACTTCTTCGTCTTGTGATGAACACATCCGTACATCGACTTAAAGGTGTCGGGGTGGTCCGTCCGGTCGGGGCCGACCGGTAGCGGTGGGAACGCGTCGCTCGCGACGCGTTCCCACCGCTACCGAGTATCCTTCTCGGAAAATCGCTGGACCGCGTCGTAATCCGAAAGGTTCAATTATACCCCGGACAAACCCAGAAATGCGTCCGACGAAGACCGCACCGAAATGGGTTTGTGGTCTAGTTGGTTATGACACCTCCTTGACATGGAGGAGGTCGGCAGTTCAAATCTGCCCAAACCCACTCCACTTCCTTCGTTTCCGAATCGGAGATTCGTCTTGATCGTCGCGTCCCCGAGGACGCTATTTTCGCAGAGTACGCTGACCGCGCCGACTCCCAACGTTCGCGCTCACGTCGAGTCCGTCGACGCGCATGCGGAGTCGCGTTCGGCGTCGCACATGCTCCGGAACCGCTCGTAGGTCCCGTCGGAAACCGCCTCGGGCGCGATGCAGTAGACGCCGCGAGCGCCGTGAGCTCGCACCCGGTTCGCCAGCGTCTGGAAGAACCGACACACCCGCGATTCCTCCGAGTACACGAGCAGGACGCCGAGCGCGTCGAGAAGCACCCATCCGGTCCCCGATTCGATGTGGCGGACGGCGTCCGAGAACCGCATTCCGAGGCCGGTCAAGTCGTTCGGTCTGACGGGGTCGGTCGTCCAGAGGTCCCCGTCGTAGTCTCCGGCGGCGGGGACGACCGGCACCACGCCGACGGTGGCGGTGTCGTGGCCCTCGCGTTCGAGTCGCGCCTCGATCTTGGTCGGATGGTCGCGCACGGCGATGATGAGGAGGTTGTCGTAGGCGCAGTCGGGTAGCTCCGCCAGCGGGGACGCGTTCGCTGGCGTCGACACCAGCGTCTGGGTCCCCGCTCCCCCGAATCCCTCCCGGGTCGGCTCCGACCGCGGAGCCGACCCGGGTTCGGACTCGGGTTCGGACCCGAGTCCGGACTGAGACCCGATACCGATCCGGGACCCGGCCCCGGAGCCGACCGCGTCCTCCACGGCTCTACGCCTCCTGTAGCTCCGGCGGCGCTTCGTTCGCCGCGGCGGCGTGACGCGTGAAGTAGACGTGCGCGAGCGCGACGGCGGCGTAGGCGGCCACGATGAGCGTCGCCAGCAGGACGTCGGCGACCAGCGAGAAGGGCGGAAGGCCGAGCCACGCCGCCGTCAGCACACCGAGTCCGGCGACAGCGAGACCGAGATACCAGTTGCACCACGGGATATCGGGCTGGGCGTCGAGGTCCAGATACACGTCGAGTTGCTCGGATGCGTCCGAGAGTTCGACGATGCCGCGGTTCTGGTTGTACTCGACGATGCTCGCGTCGTCCAGCTTCGGCAGGTGAGACTGGTAGAGGGCGGTGTACACGCGCTTTCGCTCGGCCGCGGAGATCGCGTCGACGGTCGTGTCGTTCTCCCACGCCGCGACCTGCTCGGCGAGCTCCGAGAGTTGGACGGAGCCGTCGGCTCGACGCAGGTAATGGAGGGCGTACCGCCGCCGTCGATTCTTCAGAACGTCGAAGACGAGGTCTCGGGAGAGTTCCTCGGTCGTCTCCTCCTCCCGGGAGTCGACCGCGTCGGAGACCCGACCGTCGGCGACGGTCGCCTCCTCTTGGCCCGGAGTCTCCTCCGGTTCGGTGCTTCCTGTTCCGGATGAGTCACCAATGGTGCTCATTAATATGCCACCCCTTGCTCGTAACCCAGCATGGATAGAACACATCGCCCGGATTAGCCTTTGTTATTCACCATTTACCTATCGGAAACCGTTGCTTACGAACTGTTGCACGTCCGTTTCACCCCGCCGCCTTCTGTCGGTAACCGGCACTTACTCCCCGTTTTCGGAGGGTCCAGCGAACTGCAGAATCGTGCTAATACGTCACAGGTTTTCGTGGATGCCGAGCACGAGTGCCGGAACGACGATCATAAACAGATGTTCCTCTATCGGGATGCCGAGAACGTCGACCCCGGTCCGAAGTTCGATGGCGAACACGCCGATATGAAGCGTGTACCAGTCCCACACGTACGCGATGGGGTAGAGAACGGCGATGGTACGCGCGGCCCGGGTCAGCGCCCCCGCACGGTAAAGGAGCCCTACCGCGACCGTCCCCCAGACCACCTCGGTTACGAGGTAGGTGTACTCGCCGAACGCCGCGCCGATGTCGGGTATCACGCGGGTCGCTACGGCGGGAAGCGTCAAAATCCCTCTGCCCGAATGCGGTAACTTTCAAGAGCGTCGCGCGTGTCGGTTCAAACGAAGATGGACATCTCCGACATTGCCACTACCGATTACATCGAAATCGAGGCCGAATCCAACCTCGGGAAGGCGCGCTCGATCTTCGAGGAAGAGAATCCGAAAGGCATCATCGTGATGAGAGCGGGCGAGTACGAGGGCGTGCTCACCCAGAAGCAACTGCTCCGCTCGCACATCGAGGACCACACCAAGGTCGAGACGCTCGCCAAGTCGGCACCCAAGGTCGAGCGAACCGACAACGTCCGGGACGTCGCCCGGTCGCTGGTCGAGGGCGGCACCAAGGTCGCTCCCGTCTTCGAGGGCGGCGAACTCTGGGGCGTGGTCGACGAGGACAACATCCTCGAAGGCGTCCTCGAACACCTCGACACCCTGACCGTCGAGGACATCTTCACCGAGAACGTCATCACCGTCGGGGAGGACGCGACCCTCGGGCAGGCCATCAACCGACTCCGCGAACACGGCATCTCGCGCCTCCCGGTCGTCGACGACGACGGCTTCCTCACCGGCGTCGTGACGACCCACGACGTGGTCGACTTCGCGACCCGAAACGAACAGCGCATCACCGGAAAGGGCGACCGCGCGGGCGACCTCGACCGGATGCTCGACCTCCCCGTCTACGACGTGATGTCGAGTCCGGTCGAGACCACCTCGCTCGGCGAGTCGGTCCGCGACGCCGTCTCGCGCATGCTCGACAGCGACTACGCCGGTCTCGTCGTCACCCCCGAGGACGACGACCGCGTGGTCGGCGGCGTCCTCACCAAGACCGACGTGTTGCGCGCGCTGTCGTACACCGAAGAGGACGTGATGGACGTGCAGATAACCAACATCAAACTCCTCGATACCATCAGCCGTGCCGACATCCGCGAGTCCATCTCGGAGATATCGGACAAGTACCAGAAGATGCAGGTCCGTCACGCCCACGTCCGGTTCCAGGAGCACAAGGAGACGCTCCGGGGCACGCCGCTCATCCAGTGTGCCATCCGCCTGCGGACCAACCGCGGACAGGTCGCGGGGTCGGGCGAGGGCTACGGTGCCGAGCAGGCGTTCAGCGTCGCGCGCGACAAGCTGGAGCGCAACGTCCTCGAAGTGAAGGGCGTCCAGAGCGACCGCGAGTACGAGGGCCAGCTCCTGCGGAAGCTCGGCGAGCTCTGAGACGGGAAAACTGCGATTTTAGACTTATTCGGGCCGAGGTGCGGCCTTCTGAAGTGCGGTCTCGGCGACGTTGCCGCCGTAGTCGCCGCTTCTGGACAGCGAGTCGACGATGAGCCCGAGCAGTTGAGCCTGCTGGGCGTCGAGGTCCCGTATCTGGTCGTCGACGGTTCGGGTGTGCTGGTCTATCTCCCGGACGTGCTCGCGGGCCTCGTTGGCGAGCGCGGTCGCCTCCGCGCTGTCGTCGAGCAGGAGGGCGTCCATCGCGGTGTTGACGATCTCGGCGGCGTCGGCGTGGAGGCCTCCGAGTGACTCGGCCACCTCCTCGGGAATCTCGCCGAGCTGGCGGGCGTGCTGGGCCATCTTCGCGGCGTGGTCGGCGATCCGCTCCAGCTGACGCGCGCTGGAGTGGTAGTCGAAGCAGACCTCGCGGGGAATCCCGAGTTCCTCGGCGGCCTTCGGCGTCCTGAGCGTGGCCCGGAAGATGCGCGAGACCATGAACCACAGGCGGTCGACGTCGTCGTCGCGCTCGATGACGTCCTCGGCGAGCGAGTCGTCGTTCTCGCAGATGGCGGTTACCGCGTCTTCGAGCATGCTCAAAGAAATGAGTCGCATGCGCGTGACCGCGTTGTGGACCGACAGCTCCGAGGAGTCGAGCAGGTCCTGAATGACCACCCGGTCGCCGGTCTCCTCGATGACCTCCAGTCCGACGAGACTCTGGGTCGCCTGTCGGATGGCCTGACGCTGGTCGGCGTCGATGCGCCCCGATTCGAGCACCATCACGTCGAAGCCGCTGACGTACATCGTCATCACGGTCCGGGTGAGGCTCTCGCCACGGAGGTCGGTGATGTCGAGGGTCCCCTCGGACTTCTCGTCCGAATCGCGGGGCGTGACCACGAGCGAGTCGTCCTGCGGGTAGAACGCGAGTCGCTCGCCCGCCTCGATGCCGTTATCGGTCGCCCAGTCCTTCGGAATCGAGACCGTGAACGTCGAACCGCCCGTGACCTGCACCTTCCGGGTTTCCATGTGCGTACGTCACATTCGATTAGGGATAAATCCACCTATCTCTATATACCGAGTTCGGGTTCAGGATTCCGAGCAGACACGTAGAACCCTCAGCCGATTTCAACGGGCTAATTGAGCCGTTACCCGGCGTTTCTCGACATCACGCGACCTGCCGAGAGCCGAGAATCTTCGAGCTCTCTTCGCCATTTCGTCCCCTTGAGAGCGTGCATCAACCCAACACTATATAGACTTCATAGTAGAGTATTTACATCGACTACGTCCTCGTTTCAGGTGATGACAGACACGGAGCGACCGACGTTCGAATCGCGACGAAAGTTCCTCGTCGGCACGGGTGCGCTCGGCGCGGCCGCCCTAGCTGGTTGCATCGGCGAGAACGGCGGCGGTTCGGGTGGGTCCGACACCGAGACGGAAGAAGGAGGCAGTGGCCTCTCGGGTGACGTGACGGTCACCGGGAGCAGTACGGTGTACCCGGTCTCGGTCGCGATGGCCGAGGAGTTCGAGAAGGAGAACGAGGAGGTCGACATCTCGGTCGACTCGACCGGGAGCGGCGGCGGGTTCGAGAACCACTTCTGTCCGGGCAACTCCGACATCAACGGCGCGTCCCGTCCCATCACCGAGGAAGAAGAGGAGAACTGCGGCGAGAACGACGTCGACCCGCGGGAGTTCCAGATCGCGAGCGACGCGCTCACGGTCGTCGTCAACACCGAATCCGACATCGAGAGCATCACGTTCGACGAACTCGCTCAGATCTGGGAGCCCGACGGCGCGGAGACGTGGAGCGACGTGCGCGACGACTGGCCCGACGAGAAACTCGAACTGTACGGGCCCGCCTCGACCTCCGGCACGTTCGACTGGTTCACCGAGAACGTCGTCGGTGAAGCGGGCTCTCACCGCGATGACTACGAACCCACCGAGGACGACAACAAGATCATCGAGGGCGTCGAGGGTTCGGAGAACGCGATGGGCTACCTCGGGTACTCCTACTATCAGGAGAACAGCGACCGCGTGAAGGCCGTCAACGTCGCCGAGGAAGACGTCTCGAATGCGGTCAAGCCGAACCTCGAAAACGCCAAGTCGGGCGACTACCCGATGGCGCGCCCGCTGTTCATCTATCCGGCGGCCGAGTCGATTCAGGAGAAAGACCAGGTCTACGAGTTCCTGAAGTACTACATCGAGCAGTCCGAGACCGACATCGTGAGCGAGATCGGCTACGTGCCCGCGAACGCCGATCTGCGCGACCAGAACCTCGACGAACTCGACGAGATTCGCAACGAGTAGCCGAGCGCCGAATCACCTACCTTTACCACCTCCACCGTGAACAACGAACCGATGAGCGAGGAACCAGCGCGGCCGGAGTTCGCGGGCGAGAACCGCACCCGGTCGGCCAAGGAGTCCGCCATCAAGTGGTTCCTGTTCGTGTGCGCGGCGCTTTCGGTGTTCGTGACGCTCGCCATCGTGGCGACGTTGCTGTTCGACGCCATCGAGTTCTTCACGCGGGTGTCGCCCGTGGCGTTCTTCACCGGCACGAGCTGGAGCCCCAAGATCGGCGAGTCGTTCGGCGTCCTGCCGCTCGTGAGCAACACGCTGGCGGTGACCGTGCTGTCGGCGTTGGTAGCGATTCCCGTCGGGACCGCCTCGGCGGCGTACCTCAGCGAGTACGCGACCGACCGCACGCGGTCGGTGCTCAAGCCCGCGCTCGAAGTGCTGGCGGGCATCCCGACGGTCGTCTACGGCTTCTTCGCGCTCGTGTACGTCACACCGGCGCTTCAGGCGGTCGGGGTCCCGGTCAGCACGTTCAATCTGCTGAGCGCGTCCCTCATGGTCGGCGTGATGATCATCCCGATGGTGTCGAGCCTCAGCGAGGACGCGATGAGCGCGGTGCCCGACTCGCTCCGACAGGGCGCGTACGGACTCGGCGCGACCAAGTTCGAGGTGACGACGACCGTCGTCATCCCGGCCGCGGTTTCGGGAATCTTCTCGTCGTTCATCCTCGCGCTCTCGCGGGCCATCGGCGAGACGATGATCGTGGTGGTCGCCGCGGGGATGAGCCCGCAACTGTTCCCGAGTCCGTTCAGTTCGATTCAGCCGATGACCTCCGCGATGGTCCAGCTCTCGACCAGCGACCTCGCGGGCGGTACCGCCGCCTACTACGCGCTTTTCGCCATCGGTCTCACGCTGTTCGTCATCACGTTCTCGATGAACGTCGCGAGCAACTGGGTGGCCTCGCGCTACCGGGAGGAGTACGAATGAACACAGAGGTGATGCGATAATGGCAACCGAGCGTTCGACCCGCGAGGAGTCGTGGTACGGGACCGGCGAGGGAGTGAACCAGCTTCGCGGGCGACTGTTCAAGTGGGGGTGTCTGGGCGCGATGCTGTTCGGTATCGCGATGGTGTTCGTGTTACTGGCGTACGTCGCGCTCGACGCGATTCGGCCGCTCACGGCCGACCCCGGCTGGCACCTCACCTTCTTCCTCGCGCTGGTCGCGCCGACGACCGCACTCGTCGGCTACTACGGCCTCCGCGACCGGCGTTCCGGTTGGGTCGGCGCGACCGCGACCGCGCTCCCGGCGTTCTGCCTCCTCATCGGGTCGGGCATCGCGCTCCTGCTCGTCGAGGTGTTCCGGCCCATCGAGTGGTTCGGGTCCACGCTCGCGCTCCTGCTCGCGGTCGGCGCGATCTACGCCCACCGGCGGTTCCGGTCCGACCCCGTGGCCTTCGAGCCGACCCTCGTCGCGGTCGCGGCGCTCGTGTTCGCGCTCGTCGGCGTCCCGGGTGCGGTCCCCAGCCTGAGCCGCATCCTCCAGAACGCGCCGCTCGCGCTCAACCACGCGACCATGATGCTCTACTCGTTCGCGGCCCCGGTCGCGATACTCGCGGGATGGGTGGTCGCCCGACGCCGCGAGAGCAGGCGCGACGGCGCGGTCGCCGTCGCGCTCACGCTCGTTGTCGCCGTCTTCGCGGTGTTCTCGGCTCCTGCGGTCGGCATCGACGACTACCTGCTCATCGTGCTGAGCCTGTCGGTCGCCGTCCCGTCCGCGCTCTACGTCGGGGGCGTGGTTCGCGAACGCCAGCACCTCGCGGGACTCGCGCTCCCGGTCGTGGTGTACGCCGGGATGTTCGTCGGCGCGGCGGCGGTCGAAGCGTTCGGCTTCGCCGGGCCCGAGGCGTGGCTCGACTGGCAGTTCCTGACGAACTCCCACTCGCGGTTCGCCGAGGAGGCGGGCATCTACCCCGCGCTCGTGGGTTCCATCATGATGATGCTGGTCATCGTAGTCTCGGCGTTCCCGGTCGGCGTCGCGGCCGCGGTCTACCTCGAAGAGTACGCGCCCGACACCGGACGCCTCGGCTGGGTCGTGAGCCTCATCGAGACGAACATCGCCAACCTCGCGGGCGTCCCGTCGGTCGTCTACGGCCTGCTCGGCCTCGCGCTGTTCATCCGGTACGCCGGGATGAACACCGGGTCGGTCATCGTGGGCGGGTTCACGGTCGGCCTGCTCATCCTGCCCATCGTCATCATCTCGGCCCAGGAGGCCATCCGAGCGGTCCCGAGTTCGATGCGTCAGGCCTCCTACGGGATGGGCGCGACCAAGTGGCAGACCGTCCGGAACGTCGTGCTCCCCGAGGCGCTCCCGGGCATCCTGACGGGGAACATCCTCGCGTTCGGTCGGGCCATCGGCGAGACCGCGCCCCTGCTGATGATCGGGGCGGCCGCGGTCGTGTTCAGCCCGCCCGGCGGGTTCACCGAGAAGTTCAGCGCGATGCCGCGCCAGATTTTCGCGTGGTCCCACGAACCCTCGGCCGAGTTCCGGTACGGCGTCCTCGCGGCCGGTGTCGTTACCCTGCTGGTCGTGTTGCTGTCGATGAACGCCGCGGCGATACTCATCCGAAACAAGTACCAACGGAGGTCCTAATCCATGAGCAACGAGAACGTGACGACTTCGAATCCCGACGCCGAGACCCAGACAGACACCGACGAATCGATCTCGTCGCCGACTCCGGGGACGGAAGCGGTCGATACCGGCCGAACGTCCGGGGCCTCCGGGTCCGAGCGCACGGTCATCGAATCGCGCGACCTCGACGTCTATTACGGCGACACGCAGGCGCTCGATAGCATCGACATCGAGATTCCCGAGCGACAGGTGACCGCGATGATCGGCCCGTCGGGGTGTGGCAAGTCCACCTTCCTCCGCTGCATCAACCGGATGAACGACCTCATCGACGCCGCCCGCGTCGAGGGCGACCTGCTGTTTCAGGGCAAGAACGTCTACGACGAGGACGTGGACCCGGTCGCGCTGCGGCGGCGCATCGGGATGGTGTTCCAGCAACCCAACCCCTTCCCCAAGAGCATCTACGACAACGTCGCCTACGGGCTCCGGCTCCAGAACCGGACCGAGGACCTAGACGAGAAGGTCGAGAACGCGCTCAAGGGCGCGGCGCTCTGGGACGAGGTCAAAGACCAGCTCGACGAGTCGGGCCTCGAACTCTCGGGCGGCCAGCAACAACGGCTCTGCATCGCGCGGGCCATCGCGGTCGACCCCGAGGTCATCCTGATGGACGAGCCCGCGAGCGCGCTCGACCCGGTCGCGACCTCCCAGATAGAGGACCTCATCGACGAGCTCGCCCGGGACTACACCGTCGTCATCGTGACCCACAACATGCAGCAGGCCGCGCGCATCTCGGACAAGACCGCGGTGTTCCTGACCGGCGGCGAACTCGTCGAGTTCGACGACACCCAGAAGATATTCGAGAACCCCGAACACCAGCGCGTCGAGGACTACATCACCGGGAAGTTCGGATAGAGACGGTTCGCGAGCGAGGCGATTCGCCGACGGCGAATCGCCTCGCTCGCGGGTGAACCGCGGTGCGCTCGGCGGGCAGAGAAGTACGCTGGCGCGCCCGGCGGGCAGAGAAGTGCCACGAGGGAAAAGTACAACAGCCAAACGCGCGAAACCCGAACAATGCCACGAAAGGACTATCAAGAGCAGTTGACCGAGCTACAGGAGAACGTCCTGTACATGAGCGAGGTCGTGATGGAACGGCTCCGGATGGGGCTTGACGCCCTCGAACAGAAGGACGACGACCTCGCGTGGGAAGTCATCGAGGGCGACGAGGAGGTCAATCAGCTCTACCTCGAACTCGAACAGGACTGCATCGACCTGCTGGCGCTGCAACAGCCGGTCGCCAGCGACCTCCGGATGATCGCGGCGTCGTTCAAGATAATCACCGACCTCGAACGCATCGGCGACCTCGCCACCAACCTCGGGGAGTACACCCTCCAAGCCGACCAAGACGTGTTCCCCGAGGTCGACATCCAGGAGCTCGGGGCGCTCACGCTCGACATGATCGAGGACGCGATGGACGCCTACAGCGAGCAGGACGCCGATGGCTGTTACGACATCTCCGAGCGCGACGACGACCTCGACGCGCTCTGCGAGCGCGCGAGCGAAATCGTGGTCAGGGACCTCATCGAGACCGAACTGGAGGACAACACGGAGGAGGAGGTCGAGACGCTACTGCAGGACGTCTCGCGGCTGTTGCTGACGGTCAGGGACCTCGAACGCATCGGCGACCACGCGGTCAACATCGCCGCGCGGACCCTCTACATGGTCGAGAACAACGACGAACTCATCTACTGACGGCCGACCTCCACGAGCGAACCGGGCGGGATTCGACGGTCAGGGCTCCGAAGCCGGAGTGGCGCGACCGCTCGTCGCGAGCATGCGCTTGGTGTACCACGCCGAGAACCGGGCGAGACCGTTGAGAAGGTGGAGCGACCCGATTCCCAGGACCGCGCCGAACGCCGCGACCGCGAGCGCCTCCGCGAGCGTCGTCACCTGCCACGACCCGAGGTGGACGACCGTCTCGATGCCCACGAGCAGTTGGTTCCAGGCGACGTACAGCGACGGGTGGAACTCGACGGGCGCGTCGGTCACGACGCCGACGTAGACGCCGGGCTGGTCGTAGACGAACGGGACGACGAGGAGGCTCGTCGCGGTGACCAACAGCGTCGTGACGACCACGAACGAGACGAGGCCGATGACGAACTTCGACCCGAGGTAGACCACCGCCTTCCATGTGCCCGCGTCGGACACGAGGCGCTTGGCGCGCCCGACCAGCGAGTCGGGGGTCTCTCCGCCGACGGTCGGGATGTCGACCCCGAGAAGCAACGTCGCGAGTTCGCGTTCGACCGTCGCCAGCCCGGTCGAGACCGCGAGGACGGCGAGCAGGATGGGAATGCCCACGACGGTGATCGCGAGCCCGACGCCCAGCGACAGGCCGACCGAGAGGAACACGAAGTACAGCAGGCCGAGCGGGAACGCGAGCGCGAGGTACAACAGATTCCGGTAGGTCTGGAGTCGGAACGGAACCCCGAAGACCCCGCGGAGACCGTCGGCCACGCCCGCGTCGTGCCGGTTCGAAGACATTCGACTCGACGGGAATTCAGCATCCGATGTAATAAGCCTACTGCTGGTTCGCCGGGAGAGCGACCGTCCGTGTCGTTTTAACTACCGGCCGTTCGAAGACGCGAGCGGACGGCGATGGAATGCGTGCCCGACTCGGTCGAGGACCGACGGTCGCCGACTCGCGACGACGGGAGGTCGTCGCGATGAGCGACGACGCGACGGTGGTGTTCGACCTGCTCGACGACGAGTACGCCCGCGACATCCTCGCGGAGACCTACGAGGAGCCGATGTCGGCCGAGGCGCTCGCCGACGCCTGCGACGCCTCGCCGTCGACCATCTACCGGCGAATCGAGCGACTCCGGGACCAGCGACTGCTCGCCGACGACCAGCGCCTCGACCCGGACGGCAACCACTACAAGGTGTACACCGCCAACCTCCAGCGGGTCACGGTCGAACTCACCGCCGACGGCTTCGAACTCGACGTGGACCGCGAGGAGGACCCGGCAGACCGCTTCACCAGACTCTACGAGGGGTTCAAGCGATGACGGGAGTCGTGCTCCAGACGGCCGTGGGCGGGTCCGGGCTCGTCGTGGCGCTCGCGCTCGCGGGGTTCGGCCTCGCGGCGGTCCTGTCGGTGCTGGTGGTCGTCCGGCTGATTCGGGGCTACCGGCGCAACGGGACGCGCCTCATGCTACACCTCGGTGTCGGGCTCGCGTTGCTGGTCACCGCGCCGATATTCCTGCGGCTCGCGTTCGCCAACCTCGTGTCGGTGTCGCCCGCGGCCCGGTCGCTCGCCACGACCGGCCTCGAACTGCTCGGCCTCGCGGCCATCCTGTACGCAATCTATGACCCCTGACATCGTCACCCTCGCGTCGGCGCTCGCGGCGGGCCTCGGCCTGCTGGTCGCCTCCCACGCCTACCGCGGCTACCGCCGCCACGGGAGCAGAGCCATGGGTCTGCTCGCCGTGGGTATCGTCTGCTTCACCGCGATACCGTTCGGCTTCACGGCCCTCGTGGGGCCCGCGCTCGCGTGGTCCGACGGGCTGACGCTGTTGGCCGTCGTGGCCTCGTACAACGTCGGACTGCTCGCCATCCTCTACTCGTTGCGGTAGAACCGATACAAGAGTCTTTCGGCGAGTCGCCCGCCCAGCGACCGTCGACCCCCATTTAACGGCCCGCGCCTCGTCGCTCGAAACGAGGTGATTACGCGTGACGACATCGCTGGGTGACGCCGCGACCGCGTTCGTCGGCGTCCCCGCACGAACCCAGACGTACCGAAACCTGCTGTACCTCCTCGTGGCGTTCCCGCTGGGGACCGCGTACTTCGTGGTTCTCACGGCCGGGCTCTCGATGGGCACCGGACTCGCCATCACCGTGTTCGGCGTGCCGATACTGCTCGCCACGCTCGCGCTCGCGCATGTGCTGACCAACGTCGAGGCCGTACTCGCGAACCGACTGCTCGGGACCGACGCGTCGAGCGCGTCGCTGAACGCCGACGACGGACTGCTCGCGGCCGCCAAGCGACTGGTGACCGCGCCGCGGACGTGGCTCGGTCTCGTCCTCCTGTTCGGCCGGTTCGTCTACGGCATCGTCGCGCTCACCGCGCTCACCACGCTCGTGTCGCTTTCGGTCTCGATGCTGGCGGCCCCGGTGACCTACTCGACCGCCTACCACGTCGGTCTGCAGCTGGGCGGCGCGTCGGTCGGCCCCTTCGAATCCGGCACGCTCGTGGTCGACACCTTCCCCGAGGCGGTCGGTGTCGCGGTCGCGGGGCTGGCGGTCGGGGTCGTCTCGTTGCACCTCCTGAACGGTCTCGCGCGGGTCTGGGGCGTCGCCACCGAGGCCCTGCTCGGAAC
This sequence comes from Halorussus salilacus, assembly GCF_024138125.1. Classification (NCBI taxonomy): domain Archaea; kingdom Methanobacteriati; phylum Methanobacteriota; class Halobacteria; order Halobacteriales; family Haladaptataceae; genus Halorussus; species Halorussus salilacus. The sequence continues at coordinate 2,534,863 of NZ_CP099993.1, read as the reverse complement.
CGCGACGACGAACTGAGCGCCGGGCTCGCACGCCGACGCTCTCGGTCCTTCGCTGGCGCTCTCGGTCCTCCTCTTTCGTTCCACCCCGCTTCTCGTCTCTCTCCTTTCGGTACGGAATCAGTCGGTCGGCGACTACCCGCAGAAACAGCCGATTCGAATCCGACGCCGTCCGGTCAGTCCAGCGCGGTGACCGACACGTCGCCGTTGCTGGAACGCAACCGCACCTCGGCGTCGGCGTCCGCGACGCCCGCCTCGGCGTACTCGTCGGCCCGCGTCTCGGCCTCGAACGACTCGTCGAGCGAGACCTCGCCGCGCTCGGTCCGGAGGAGTATCCGGGCGTCGAGGTCGGTCGGAACGGCCGCCTCGACGTCGCCGTTCCACGTCTCGACGCGAACGTCGTCCCGGACCGCCGGAATCTCGACTTCGAGGTCGCCGTTCCGGGACTCCGCGCGGTCGAGGCCGCCGACGTTCCGGACCGTCACGTCGCCGTTCCGGCTCTCGGCGGCGACGTAGCCCGAGACGCCGCGGGCGTCGGCGTCACCGTTTCGCGTCTCGACCGTGACCTCGCCGTCGACGTTCCGGGCGAGCGCGTCGCCGTTGTCCGAGGCTATCGAGACGTCGCCCGACGTTCCGCGGACCTCGACGTCGCCGTTGCTCGACCGCACCGTCTCGACCGTCGCGCCGTCGGGAACCTCGGAGGTCAGGTCGATGGCGGGCGTCCCGCGGAACCACGACCCGTCGTCGTCGGTCCGGGCCTCGACGCTGACGGCGTCGCCCTCGCGGTCGACCGCGACGGTCGCGTCCGAGAGGTCGGCGAACACCGACCCCGACTTCTTGACGGATTCGAGCCGCGAAGCGTCGCCCGACCGGACCGTCACGTCGCCGTTGTCGCCGACCACCGAGAGGGAATCGCCCTCGCCGAGGTCGAGTTGGTGGGTCCCTTCGATTCGCTTGCCGACGAACGGGGTCGCGCCGGTACAGCCCGAGAGGCCGACCAGCGCGGCAGTCGCGCCCGCCCCGAGGAGTCGGCGGCGGTGAGTGTCTATCGTCATGTATCCGCCACTACTCGGGCCGATACCTTAAAAGGGGAATCGCGGGCGCTGGGCGAGCGAACGACCCAAAGAATTATGTACCGGGACGAGCGGATTCCCTCGAAACGGGGACAGCCGTCGGCGCTACTGGAAGCCGATGCGGCCGCCGCGCCGACCCTGCGTGGGTTCGGAGCCGCCGCCCTTGAACTCGTCTTCCATCTGCTCGTAGTAGTCGAGCAGGTCGTCGGTGATGGTGGGCCGGACGTTCTCCATCGCCTGCCGGAAGTGGCGCATCTGGACCTCGGTGGCGTCGTCGTCCTCCCGGAGCGCCTCGATGGCGGCCTCGCGGCCGATGGACTCGAGGTCGCTCCCCACGTAGCCGTCGGTTATCTCGGCGAGTTCGCGCAGGCTCACGTCGGCCGCCAGCGGCGTGTCGTCGGTGTGGATCTTGAGTATCTGCTCGCGGCCCTCCTCGTCGGGCTGGCCGATCATCACGAGGCGGTCGAACCGGCCCGACCGGATGAGCGCGGGGTCGATCATGTCCGGGCGGTTGGTCGCGCCGATGACCATCACGTCGCCCTGCTCCTCCAGTCCGTCGAGTTCCGTGAGGAGCTGATTCACCACGCGCTCGGAGACGTTCGACCCGACCTCCTGACTCCGCGAGGGCGCGAGGCTGTCGAGTTCGTCGAAGAAGATGACGGTCGGGGAGACCTGCCGGGCCTTCCGGAACGTCTGGCGGATGGCCTTCTCGGACTCGCCGACCCACTTGCTGAGCAGTTGGGGGCCCCGCACGGAGATGAAGTTGGCGTTGGTCTCGTTGGCGACCGCCTTCGCCATCAGGGTCTTGCCCGTCCCCGGCGGGCCGTACAGCAGGACCCCGCTCGGCGGGTCGATGCCCAGCCGCCGGAACTTCTCGGGCGAGGAGAGGGGCCACTCGACGCTCTCTTGGACCTGCTCCTTGGCGTCTTCGAGACCGCCCACGTCGTCCCACGACACCTTCGGAAGCTCGACGAGGACCTCGCGCATCGCGGAGGGCTCGACCTCGTTCAACGCGCCGTTGAAGTCCTCGCGCTTGACTATCATCCGGTCGATGAGGCTCGGCGGGATGTCCTCCTCGTCGAGGTCGATCTCGGGGAGGTACCGGCGCAGGGCCTTCATCGCGGCCTCCTTGGTCAGGCTCTCGATGTCGGCACCCACGAAACCGTGGGTGTCGTTGGCGAGCCGCGAGAGGTCGACGTCGTCGCTGAGGGGCATCCCGCGGGTGTGAATCTGGAGGACCTCCTCGCGCCCCGTCTCGTCGGGGACGCCGATCTCGATCTCGCGGTCGAACCGACCCGGACGCCGGAGCGCGGGGTCGACCGAGTCGACCCGGTTCGTCGCGGCGATGACGATGACCTGCCCGCGGGATTCGAGGCCGTCCATCATCGTCAGCAGTTGGGCCACGACCCGGCGCTCGACCTCGCCGGTCACGTCCTCGCGCTTGGGCGCGATGGAGTCGAGTTCGTCGATGAAGATGATGGAGGGCGACTCCTCGGTCGCGTCCTCGAATATCTCCCGGAGCTGTTGCTCGGACTCCCCGTAGTACTTCGAGATTATCTCGGGGCCCGCGATGGAGAAGAAGCTCGCGGAGGTCTCGTTGGCGACCGCCTTCGCGAGCAGGGTCTTGCCCGTCCCCGGCGGGCCGTGGAGGAGGACGCCCTGTGGCGGCTCGATGCCCAGCTTCTTGAATATCTGGGGGTGCTTCATCGGGAGTTCGACCATCTCCCGGACGCGCTGGATCTCGCTTTCGAGGCCGCCGATGTCCTCGTAGGTGATGCCCCCGCCCGTCTTCTCGAAGCCGCTGATGGGCTCCTCGCGGAGTTCGACCTCGGTGTCCTCGGTGATGAGACAGACCCCGTCGGGGTCTGTCTCGACCGCGATGAGCGGAATCGCCTGTCCGGGCGACCGCATGAACGGGTGGTTCGTGCTCGACATCACGGGGACGATGTCGCGCTCGACCACCGGGCGCTTGAGTATCTGGCGCTTGACCATCCCGGCGGCGTCCGAGCCGAACTGGACGCTGGCCTCCTCGGGCGGCGCGAGCACCAGCTTGTCGGCCTTCTCGGCCTCGGCCTTCCGGATTTCGACGCGCTCGCCGATACCCACGTCGGCGTTCTGGCGGGTGAAGCCGTCGATGCGGACCGTGTCGGTGTTCCAGTCCTGTCGGTCGGCCCGCCACACCTTCGCGGCGGTGGTGTCACCGCCCTCGATCTCGATGATGTCGCCGGGGCTCAGCTTCAGATGGAGCAACGTGTCGGGGTCGAGGCGAGCGATGCCGCGTCCCGAGTCGTTCGGGTACGCCTTCGCCACCTCTAGTTGGACTTCGTTCATGATTAGGGCGTACGGGGATTGTTTGACAATCCGCGTCCGTCGGGGATAAGTCCTTTGCTACCGGGAGATTCCACCGTCGAACCGGCCGAGAGCGGCGGGAACTTCGTGCGCATGCTATGGATTTGCATACGTGTTCGCGCTACAAAGCCGTTTTGCGTCCCCGTGATTATTTCGGCGTACTCGGGCCCGGTTTAATATCGGCTTTCAGCTCGGGGCGCTCCGAGGGTGAAGACGGTCCCCCCGACCGGAACCACCGGCTTTTTCGCTACGAACCGCCCCACTACCTGTATGCAAACGCTCGCATTCGACGGCCGGATGGGCGCGAGCGGGGACATGCTCCTCGCCGCCCTCCTGGCCGCTGGGGCCGACCGCGATGCGCTCGCGCCGGTCGAGGACGCGCTCGGGGTGACCTACGAGGTCGGAACGACCGAGAAGAACGGCATCTCCGCGACGACCGTCTCGGTCCTGCTGGACGGGGAAGACGGCGACGGGGGCGAGAGCGAGACCGACCGCGACCACGGTCACGACCACGACCACGGCCACGGCCACGACCACGACCACGACCATTCTCACGGCGACGGAAATCACGACCACAGCCACGACCACAACAGCCACCACACCCACGACCACAACAGCCACCACACCCACGACCATCACGACGACCACCACGACCACGACCACACCCACGACCACACCCACGACCACACCCACGCCGAGGGTTCGGGGCCGCTCAGGACCTACCCCGAAGTCGTCGACATCGTCGAGTCGATGGCCCTCCCCGAGGGCGTCGAGGACGACGCCCTCGCGGTCTTCGAACTCCTCGGGGAGGCCGAGTCGAGCGTCCACGGCACCGACCTCGAATCCACGCACTTCCACGAGGTCGGCGCCGACGACGCCATCGCCGACATCGTCGGGACGGCGCTCCTCGTGGACGACCTCGCGCCCGAGCGAATCGTCACGCTCCCGGTCTCGACCGGCGGCGGGGAGATGGAGATGAGCCACGGCACCTACCCCGTCCCGACGCCCGCCGTGGTCGAGATCGCCGAGCGCGCCGACTGGTCGCTCCGCGGCGGCCCGGTCGAGGCCGAACTCCTGACGCCCACCGGGGCCGCCATCCTCGCGCACTTCGCCGAGGGCGTCGAGGCGCTCCCCGCGCTGAACGTCACCGCGTCGGGCTACGGCGCTGGCGGGTACGACTTCCCGGACCACCCGAACGTCCTGCGGGCGATGGTGGGAGCGAGCGAGACGGAGAGAGCAGGGGACCTCGTCTACGACGACGTCGCGGTCCTCGAAACCAACCTCGACGACGCGCCGCCCGAGATTCTGGGCGGCCTCCAGGAGTCGCTCAGGGAAGTCGGCGCGCGCGACGTGTCGGTCGTCCCGCTCACCATGAAGAAGTCCCGGCCGGGCCACCTCGTGAAGGTCGTCTGCAAGCCCGACGACGCCCGGAAGGTCGCCCGCCGACTCGCCGAGGAGACCGGAACCCTCGGGATTCGCCAGACAGGCGCGACCCACCGGTGGATTGCCCAGCGAGCGTTCGAGACGGTCGCCGTCGAGTTCGACGGCGACCGTTACGAGGTGGACGTGAAAATCGCGAGCGACGACGCGGGCGAGGTGTACGACGTGAGCGCCGAGTACGACGACTGCGCGGCGGTGGCGAGAGAGGCCGACGTGGCGGTACGCGAGGTGATGCGACGGGCCGAGATCGAAGCGAGAAATCGTCTCTGAGTGGTCCGGACTAACCACCGTGGGCGGGAATGAAAGGGGCCGCCCGCTCGCGGGCCTTCGGCCCGTGGTCGCCTGACCGACCCCTATCTCGGCCGGGTGGTGCGGAGAGGCCGAGATATGTCGGTCAGCGGCCTCCTCGTGAGCGAAGCGAACGAGGGCTCGGCAGAGCGGAGCTCTGCCGGTGGCGAGCTGGCGGGGGCTTTCGGGGAATCCTCAGCCACGTTTCCAACAGTTCGACTTGTAGACAAGATAGCGTTTCAACTCTCTCGTCTGTCTCCCTCCCGATGCTCCTCCATCGCCTCCTCCAGCGTCAGGTCCCCCGACGCCACCCGCCGGGCCAGTTCCTCGTCGATTTCCCGGTTGTCCTCGGACCGCTCGCGCGAGCGGTTCTTGATGACCTTCAGTTCCCCGGCGGTCGGCTCTATCTCCCGGCCCTCCACGCGCTCGCCCTCCAGTCGGGCGATGTTGACCGCCGCCAGCACGTCACCCATCCCGCGCGCGCCGGTGCCGAGGTAGGGCGTCGTCCCGGTCTCGTCGACGAGTTCGACCGGCACGTCCTCCAGCTCGCGGACGAGCTGTGCGCCCTGCAGGCGCGCGCCGTCGCCGATTCGGACCACCGGGTCCACCGCATCGGCGACCTCCTCGCGGACGACCTCGGCCACGTCGGCGAGCGGGACGTGGAACGCCGCGACCACCACGCCGCCCGAGAGGACCGCGATGCCGGGCCGGGTTCCGGGGTCGATTCCCACGACGGTCCGACCCCCGCCGCCCCGCAGGCGGGCCAGCGCCTCCTCGACCGCGCGCCGGGGCTCGTCGGGGTCGGCGACCACCGTTTCGACGCCCTCGGCGTCCACCGAGTCGCCCTCGGCGCGGATCAAGACCCGCGCCGAGTCGGGGAGGTCGGCGTCGAGTTCGACCGTGGTGAAGGTCACTCCGCGGTCCCGGAGTTCGTTGACCACGCCGTGGTACACTTCGAAGTCCTCGGTGGCGACGACGACTGTCACTACTCGGGGTTTGGTCGTCGGGGGTGAAAAGTACGGTTGTTGGGGAGAGAGCCGTTCGAGTGACCAGTAGCCATTCTCGATATTAATATCTGAATTGGTGTGGGTAGATATGTGCTAAATTAATTTATAATTGCATATATTACAACTGCTTTCTAATTAATGTGAAATCAAAACCTCCACTCCTGGCGACTGAATGTCCACTGTACGCCCTAATTTATTGTCCATATTTATGTCTGGCTTTGCGTATAGAGACGTCCCGCCCTCCGTTTTCTGGATTTTCGTTACTTCCCACTCAATCCCCGTTTTCTCATTTAGTTGCTCTTCAATTAGGTCTGCTAATTCATCACATGCGGCTAAAAAGTCATCGTGCGAGTCATCATTCCCACCCATAAGGTATTAGTAGCACTAAATCATATAAAAATGTCCGTGTCAATTATTTATCATGTATCATTACCTCGGCTTCGAGCCTAATATCCTAAATATATTATCGGTGAAATTTTCCTCGAAAGCCCCCGCCCGGTTGCGGTCGCTGAGCCGACCACGTCCTTCTGACGCGACTGGAGGGCCCCTTTCAGTCCGCCCTAACTGTGGACTGGGTCCTCAGCCGAAAGCCACATCCTCCCCAGCCGATTGCGTTTCTCGTCGCTCCCGTTGGTCGCTCCTGCGATACTCATCCCTCGCGCAGTTAGGCGAATCCACAAGGGATTCGCCCGCACGCGCCGGGGATGACTCAACACCGAGCGCGTCTTCGAGAGTCGGGATTCCGAGCGCCTCGGTTCCGAAACTCCAGTAGCGAATCCCGAACCTTTTGACCGGGTGGGACCAACCCCCGGTCGTGAACGACGAGACCATCCCGACCGGGTGCGGGCCGCTCGACGACCTGCTGGGCGGCGGGTTCGAGCGCGGGACCGTCACGCAGGTGTACGGCCCGCCCGCGGCGGGCAAGACCAACGTCGCGCTCGGCGCGGCGGTCGAAGTCGCCGCGGCGGGCGGAACCGCGGTGTACGTCGACACCGAGGGGCTGTCGCTCGCGCGGTTCGAACAGGTCGCGGAGGCCCGCGCGAACGCCACGGCGTCGGCGTCGTCGGCCGACGACGCCGACGCCGACGCCGTGGCCGACCTGACCTCCCGCATCGTCATCAAGGAGGCCTACGACTTCGAGGACCAGCAGGAGGCGGTCCGGGACGTTGGCGACCTCGCCGACCGCGCCGACCTCGTGGTCCTCGACAGCGCGACCGGATTCTACCGGCTCAAGCGCTCGGAGGACACCGAGGGCGGCGAGGCGCTCCGGCAGGTCGCGAGTCAGGTCACCCACCTGCTGTCGCTGGCGCGCAAGCACGACCTCGCCGTGGTGCTGACCAATCAGGTGTACACCGACCCCGACGGCGACCGCGCCCGGCCGCTCGGGGGCCACACCCTCGAACACTGGACCGGCACGGTGGTCCGCATCGACCGCTTCCGGGGCGGGAACCGTCGCGCGACCCTCGAAAAGCACCGCGCGAGACCCGCGGGCGAGACCGCCCAGTTCCGAATCACGGACGCGGGGCTGGAGGGCGCTGAGGACGTACCGTAAAAAGGCGATACGCGACTTACTCGTCGTCGACGAGGACGGCGTTCACGTTGCCGGTCTGGCCCGGTCGGGACGTGACGCGGGCGCGGCCCTCGCTGGTCTCGATGATCGCGCCCTTGGTGACGATGTTCCGCCGGACGTAGTTGGGGTTGGCGGCGTTCTCGACCACGTCCTCGATGGTCGCCTCGACGGTCTCGCCCTCGACCGCGACGCTCGCGACGTCGGTCGCGAGCGCGCGGGTCTTCTGCGTGTTGCCGCGGGCGTCGATGGTCCGGAACGTGGACTCACCGACCGTGGTCTCGGTGGGTTCGCGGCCCAGTTCGTGCTTCTTCTTCTTGTGCGACGGACGGAGTCGGCCGCCGGTACGCTTGCGCGTGGAGCCTCCCTGGTCTTTCATACTCTGGAAATCGGCGAGCCTACACTTATATATCTCGGATTAGCTTCCGGGGCGCTCGGCCGACGACCCCGCCCGAGACCGTCACATTTAGGCCCCCGACCCGCGCCCTTCCGAGCGATGAGCCTGCGAATCGCGGTGGCCGCCCCGTTCCAGCAGAAGGGCAAGGAGTCGATGCCCGAGAGCGAGTTCGTGGTCGCGCTGTCGCTCGACCGCGACTGGTTCTCGCCCGACCAGGCCGAGCGCCTCGTGGACGTGGCCAGCGGCGGGGGCCTGCTCGCCCGCGAGGACGGCGACGTGGTCGCGGAGTTCGACCCCTCCGAGGTCGAGATTCCCGAGGAGTTCGTGCCCGACGAGTCCATCCTTCAGGAGCGCTCGACCTTCGAGCGCCTGCTCGACGAGGTGGTCGCGGCCGGGACCGACAAGCAGACCGCGGTCGCCGAGATAAACGAACTCCAAGGCGACCTCGGGGTCACCATCGAGGCGGCGGCGGTCGTCTACGCCCGCCGGAGGGGTATCGACGCGAGCGAGGAGGCCGCCGACGCCCGCGAGGAACTCAAAGCCGAAGGCTAATCCCGGCGTTCGCCCTTCCTTCTCCCATGGTCGAGGACCGAACCACCGACGGCAAGCGCATCGCTCAGCTCCTCTCCTCGGAGGTCGACGGCCGCGAGGACTCCGGTCTCGGCGCGCTGGCGGTCGTCGACGCCGACCCCGACGTCGAGGGGTCGGCCGACGGCGAGCTGGCGTACCGAATCGCCCGCCGGGGAACGGAAGACACCGAAATCCTCGCCGAAGTCTACGTCCACGACGACCGCGCTCGCATCGAGTTCCGCGAGGGAGTCGACGCGGCCGCAGAAGCCGCCGAGGAGGTCGACCTCAGGGTCCGACCGAAGGCGGTCCGACCGCCCAGAACGCTGGTGTTCGTCGAGGACGGCGCAGAGGTCAAGCGTGCGACCGACGTGCTGGTGGCGGTCCTGCGGTCCGGCGCGGACGCCGGGTCGGAGCCGGGCGACGATTCCGGGTCACAGTCGGGCGACGATATCCGGTAGCTCGTCGGCGAGCGCGTCGCGCTCGACGACGGCGTCGGCGTCCGGCACGGGGTCGGGGCCGCCCTCGTAGACGACGTGGACGGCGTACATCCCCGCGGCCTGCGCGCCGTGAACGTCGGCGTCGGGGTCGTCGCCGACGTACACCGCCTCGTCGGGGTCGACGCCGAGCGCGTCGAGGATGGCCCGGAAGGCCCGCTCGTCGGGCTTGCCCGCGTCGAGGTTCCCGGTGATCGCTATCGCGTCGAACTCCTCGACCCAGTCGAAGCGGTCGAGTTTGCTCCGCTGGGCGTCGGCCGGGCCGTTCGTGAGCAGGCCGAGCCTGTACTCCTCGCCGAGGGCCGCGAGCAGGCCGGGGACGCCCGCGACCGCCACGAGCGAGTCGGCGACCTTCTCGCGGTAGGCGTCGGCGAGCGCCTCGGGGTCGATGTCGGCGTCCTCGGGCAGGAGTTCGGCGAAGATTGGCACCCTGGTGTCGCTGTCGAGGTGGCGTGAATGGGCATCCAAGTACGCTTCGCGCGACAGCCGCGGGGCACCCACGGCGTCGGTCGCCTCGTCGAGCACCTCCTGACGGGGTCGGTCCGGCACGGTCAGCGTGTAATCGAAGTCGAAGACGACGGCGTCGACGGTCACGACCCGGACTTGGGGCGAGGGTGACTTGATACCTGCGGAGGGGCGGTCGGGAAACCGCGGAGGAAAAGAGCCTTGCCTTCGCCCTCGCAACTCCCGGCGTGACCCTCTCGCTCTCCGACCGACTCCGCGACCGGATTCGAACCACGGGCGGCGTCCTCTCGGTCGGCCTGAACCCCGACCCGTCGCGGCTCCCCGCCGACTGCCGGGAGTACGACTACCCCCGGCGGGCGTTCAATCGCAGAATCATCGACGCGACGAGCGACCACGCCGCGGCCTACACCGCCAGTCTGGCGGCCTACGAAACTCCCGACGGCTGGACCGCGCTCGAAGAGACCCTCGCGTACGCGCAGGCGCAGGGCGTCCCCGTGATTTTCGACGGCAAGCGCGCCGAGGTCGGCGCGGCCGCGCGCCAGCACGCGACCCTGCTCGACTCGGCCGACGCCCTGACCGTCTCGCCGTACCTCGGTCGCGAGAGCGCCGCGGCGCTCTCGCGACCGGGCCGCGGGGTATTCGTGGTGTGTCGGACGCCCAACTCGGGCGCGAGCGACCTGCAGGACCTCGAACTCGCTGACGGGGAGACGCTGGCCGAGCGCGCGGCCGACCTCGCCGGGGAGTGGGCCGAAGAGGCGGCGGGGGACGTGGGCCTGCTCGTCGGCGGGTCGGCCGACGACGTCGAGGCCCTCCGCGAGCGCGCCCCGGACCTGCCCTTCCTCGTGGTCGGGGGCGCGCGCAACGACCCGGAAGTCGCCGAGCACGCGACCGCCGACGGCGTCGGACTCGTGAACGTCTCCCGTGAGGTCCTCTACGCGGGGGAGACTGCGGGACGGGGACGCGAACCGGACGCCGACGCCTACGCCGCCGCGGCGCGGCAGGCCGCGGGACGACTCAAGCGACAGTTGCGCCGCTAGAACGTCATCACGTCATCGTCGTCGAGGTCCTCGGGGGACACCCGGTCGGGGTCGACGTTCTCGCCGGTCGGCGCGCACTGGACGCAGAGGTCCATGCCGTCGTTCCAGTGGCGTTCGCAGACCTGATTGCCGCAGTTGGGACACGAGTGTTCTGCTTCGCGGCTCTCGCATATCTGACACAGGCCCGTGACGCTCATGGTACGTGGTTCGGTTTCGTCTTCCAAGAGTCTGTGGGCGTCCCTCTCGGAGTGCGGTGGGGACTGAACGTCGAAGACGACAGAGAGGAGGGTCGTAGAAGCTCCAGAACGCGGGGAGTCAGTTTTCGGAAAGCTCGTCCCGAAGCGACCCCATCTCGGCGACGCGCTCGGCGTGAGCGTTGTGCTGGTGGATGGACTCGTCGTTGCTCTGTTTCATCGTCACCACGGCGCCGTCGGGCAGGTCGGGGAACTCCGAGACGACGCCCTCGGCCATGTCGCGCACGCAGTCCTCGACGAACTTGGCGTTCGCGTGGGCCTCGAAGGTCATGTGGTCCTCGTCGGGGCGCTTTGCGAGGTTGTAGATGCGCGCGCTCATCGAGTCGCGCGCGACCTCGATGATGTCGTTGAGGTCGGCCTCGGGCGCGCCGTCGCTCTCGACGGTGAGGGTGGCGTGGCCCCGCTGGGAGTGGCCCGCCTGCGGGACCTCCCGGAGGAACTCCGAGACCTCCTCGTCGCCGACGCCGAGCTCTTCGAGCTTCCGGCGGGCGGTCGCGCTCATCATCCCCTGCGAGCAGGGACAGACCGTCATCCCGGTGACGCGCGCGCCGATCTCCTCGCGGGTGCCCTCGTCGGTCGCGGTCGCGCCCGCCACGATGTCGACCGTGGCCTGCGTGGGCCGTTCGCTCGCGGGCGTCTCGTCCTTGAGCATGTACTCGGCCTCCATCCGGACCTCGGCCTTCGAGGTGTAGTCGTGCTTGCCGAGCAAGCGTTCGGCGGCCTCGCCGCACACGTCCTCGACGCGGTAGGTGGGTTCGCTCACCGCGTCCTCCAGAATCTCGTCGACGACCTCCATGTTCCTGCTCATGTCCGCGCCCTTCCGCCAGCCCGGCAGGTCGACCAACACCTCGAACTCGGCGGTCAACACGATGGGACGCTTCTCGGGGCGGGCGAGTTCGACCAGCTTGGTCACGCCGGTCACCCCGACGCGGTTCAGGCCGACCGTCACGTCCGGTTCGGATGCCTGCACGTCCGGTAGTTGTTCGTCCATTGTCGGGACCTAGCGAATCAGCAGGATTAGGGCTTTCCCTTTCGGCAGGTTCAGTCGAGTTTCCCGAGCGCCCGGAAGAAGTCGCTGGCGGGTTCGGCGATGCGCGTGGGCTCGTCGGCAGACCGCACGGTCACCCGCTCGGGCATCTCGAACCGCTTTCGCGTACTGTCGCTACTGGCGAAGCCGTGTTCGGCCCCGTCGGCCCGGATTTCGACCACCGAGTCGCCCGAGACGACCAGCGGTGGCATCGACTCGGCGGCGCACATCTCGGTGACGACCAGCGCGTCCACCTCGGGGTGGACCAGCGGGCCGCCCTCGCTGAGGTTGTAGGCCGTGCTCCCGGTCGGTGTCGAGACCAGCACGCCGTCGGCGTGCCCGTCCGAGAACGGTCGGCCGTCGACCCGGACCTCGTACTCCAGCCCGTTGCCGTGGCCGCGCTGGGGACCCTGTACCACGATTTCGTTCAGGGCCGGTGGGAGTTCGACTCCCGACTCCGTCTCGGCGCACAGGCGGGGCACGTCCCGCGAGGGAATCTCGCCGGTCTCGCGGAAGCGCTCGACCACCGACTCGACGGTCTCGACCGCCTCGCCCGGCCTGACGCCGTTGAGGAACCCGACCTCGCCGAGGTTGACGCCCAGAATCGGCGTCGGCCCCGCGCCCCGGGCCGCGAAGAGGAAGGTGCCGTCGCCGCCGATGGAGACCACGAGGTCGGACGCGTCCATCTCCTCGACCGGGTCGCCCTCGCCGCCGAGCGCCTCGGCGGTCGCGGCGTCCAGTCGAACCGTCACCTCGTCCGGTAGCGCTTCCCGAATCCGCCCGGCCAGAGAGGCCGCCCTGTCGTTACCCATCTGGGCGACGATGCCGACTCTCATCGGTGACCCTTCTCGCCCGCCCGTCAAAAGTCCCCCGGCGTGGACGACGACCCGCGACACGGCCGACGCGGGAAAGGACGCGCCGAGGACGGCCCGCGAACGACAGTCGACGCGAGAAACATTCAAATGCGGTCGGTCCGAGGTGCCCGACATGGTCCGCGCTCGACCGACTGGAGTTGGTCGCCGTGAGTGACGACGACTGGTTCGAGCGAGCGCTCCGCGAGAGCGGTGAGGACGAAGCGAGCGGCGAAGACCGCGATTCGCCGGACGACGACTCCGATTCGGAGACGGACGACCGCCCCGCGTCCGCCAGCGGATTCGAGGACGCACCCGAGTTCGACCCCGAGCGAACTGGCGGCGACGACGCCGAACCGACCCCCGACCGGTCCGGCGGGTCGTCGGGCGGGTTCGCCGACGCCGACCCGTACGACGCGGCCGATGCGGGCGACGACACGGAGTTGTTCGAGGACGACTTCGCCACCGCGTTCCGGAACGCCCCGGGCGGGGGAGCGGGCGGCCAAGCAGGGAGCAACGCGGGAGCGTTCGGCGGCGACGGGGAGTTCGGCGGTGGGGACGACGCCGAGTTCGGCATGGGCGGCGGATTCGGTATGGACCCCGGCGCCGGGTTCGGAGGAGGGGAACCCGAGTCGTTCGACGACGAGGAGTTCGAGTCGTCGATTCCGCGGGTCGACGTGGGCATCGACGGCCTCGACAGCATGATACAGGGCGGGGTCCCCGAGCGGTCGCTGATGACCACCATCGGGTCGGCCGGGACCGGCAAGACCACCTTCGGCCTCCAGTTCCTCCACGAGGGGCTGGAAGCGGGCGAGAACGCGGTGTTCATCACGCTCGAAGAGAGCCACGACCGCATCGTCAACACCGCGACCGAGAAGGGCTGGGAGTTCGACGAGTACCAGGAGGAGGGCCGACTCGCGGTCATCGACCTCGACCCCATCGAGATGGCAAACAGCCTGACCTCCATCCGCAACGACCTGCCGCGACTCGTCGAGGAGTTCGGCGCGACCAGACTCGTCCTCGACTCGGTCTCCCTGCTGGAGATGATGTACGACGACCAGGCCACCCGCCGAAACGAGGTGTACGACTTCACCAAGAGCCTCAAGGAGGCGGGCGTGACCACCATGCTGACCAGCGAGGCCAGCGAGGACAACCCTTACGCCTCCCGACACGGCATCATCGAGTACCTCGTGGACGCCGTGTTCATCCTGCGGTACATCCGGTCGGGCGACGACTTCCGGGAGACCAGACTCGCGGTCGAAATCCAGAAGATACGGGACGCGAACCACTCCCGGGAGATAAAGCCCTACTCCATCACGAACGAGGGCATCAGCGTGTACCGGCAGGCGAATATCTTCTGACCCGCGTCGCTACGAGTCCTCACGAAGCCGCTGGAGGTGCGATTTCGCTTCGGAAAGCGTCGTCAGTTGTACGGCCTGTCCATCTTCGACGAGTGGAGCCATCGGGTCGGAAGCCATCTCTAACGTCACCTCTCTGACGACCGCTTCGTCGTGATGTGGCAGGGTTCGTTCGACCGAGTCCAGAGAAATGCGGTCCGGTTCGACGATCTCTTGTGCAATGAGCGTCCGGAGAACGTCCGACTTGACCGCTTTTCGCGCCCTACTTCTCGTAGATGACTTTTCTATCTCGTCGCCGACGATAGCTCCCAGCACGGCCCCGCCGAAGACGCCAGCAGGTCCGAAACTCGCTCCGATTACCGCACCGGTCGCGGCACCACCTAAAACGCCAGCACCGCTGGAACCGATACTCGACGTTTTCCCGGCCCGAGCGTACATCTCGCCACCATCGGGAGCGACATCGTCGGACGGCATTTGCTCGCCTCTCGGTTCGCCGTCCATCATTATAAGTCTGTAGTTGATGAGAGAGGTCTGAATCATCACGAGAACGAGGAGAAACAGGACGACCCAGATACCGAATCGTATTCGAACGAAATCGCCCAGCAACGGTACGACGAACGTTTGCACTACGAGGTCGATTCCGACTCGCACCGTCTCCCCGAAGTAGATCGAGAAGAGAAACACGAGGACGCCGAATCCGACCCGGGACCAGCGGGAGGGCTTCGAACTTCTCGTGAGTGATATCGACCGTTCCTAGGAACCACTTCACGCCATCGATACCGTACAGAACGGGGCCCCGCGGTCGTGAGTGAGACACTTCGGACGCATCACTATCCGTCTCGTCCGTTCGGTCCCTCGAAGATTCGAGAACCATAGCTGACGCTACTGCCCTTCTAGTAATTAAAATTCAGCGCGCTTTACCCCGACGTTTACCGAACCACCGTCACCGGCATCGTCGCGCGCCGGACCACCGTCTCGGCGACGCTCCCGAGCAGGATGCGCGAGACGCCCGACCGGCCGTGGCTCCCCATGATTATCTGGTCGAAGCCCTCCTCCTCGGCGTACTCGACGATGACGCTCGACGGCCGACCCATCTCGGTGGCCGTTTCGAGGGTCGTCCCGTACTCGTCGGCGGTCTCTTGGGCACCTTCGAGCAGGGTCTCGCTCTGGGCCTTGGCGTTCTCGTACCAGTTCTCGGAGCCGCCGGGTACCCCGACCGGCGCGTTGTAGCCCGCGTCGATGGGGTCGAGGACGTTGATAGCGGTGATGTTCGCGTCGGGGAACTCTTCGAGTGCGTATTCGAGCGCGGTCTCGGACTGCTCGGAGCCGTCGACGGGGACGAGTACCTTCTTGCTCATGGTTGGAGATACGCGAGGAATTCCTTTAAGCGTACAGGCAGTTCTCGGAAACTGAGAATTACGGGGCGCGAGGTCGGCGGGACCTCGCTACTCCCGGCCGTGCTTGGTCAGACACTTCGAGAGCCCGGTTATCTCGACCGGCTCGGAGTTGTCGGGCGAGTAGACGACCATCTGGCCCTTCTCCATGTAGGGGACCTTCCCCTCTAGCTCGGCCGGGATGTTGACGCTCTTGATGGCGTCCTCGTCGCCGAGGTTGAGGACGATGGTGGTGTTGACCTGCTTGAACACCGGGTCCGCGATGTCCTGAGGGTCCTGCGTGATGAGGAACAGGCCGAGGCGCTCTTTGCGACCCTGCTTGGCCGCGTCGGTGAACTTCCCGATGACCTTCCGGGCCTGCACGTTGTCGGCGTCGGTCAGGAAGTTGTGCGCCTCGTCCATCCCGACCACGAGCGGGGTCTCCTTGATGTGTTGACTTTCGGGACTGTTGGAGAGCTTGTCGTCGATGAGGAGGCTGGCGACAGCGAGAACGAACAACTCCTTTGCCCGACTGGACGTGAGATGGTACGTCGGGATGGTCGTCAGTCCACCGCGACGAACGAGTTTGTGGTCGAGTTCGGTGATCGGAGTTGCGTTCTGGTCGAAGATTCCGGACGGGATCGCACGAACCCGGCGTTTGACGGCATCGTAGGTGGCTTCGTGGACTTTGCCCGACTCGTCCAATTCTTCCTTGAGTGCGGGATCGTCGAGGAAAGCGAGGAACTGCCGGTACGTTCCGTCCGGACGTTGTGTGAAGAAGCGGCCGAGAAGTTCTTTCAGTGCAGGATACTGATTTTCGTTTAGGGAACTCCCGGCCACGAGCCATGGTCGGTTACTCGCCATCGAAAACGGAACCGTGAACGTTTCGTACTCGGCTCGATGGTTGTCCGGCGAGTAGGAGACGCCGTTTTCCTTTGGAGCGAGTACGAGCGTATCGTCGTGACCGCCGTGAGCGATGCCCTCCCGTTCCCATCCGCGCTCGTCCTCGGCGGTCACCTCGGGGTTGTCGTCGTGCATCTGGGCGTACTCGTCCTGCGGGTCGAACTGGACCACCGCGGCCCGACGCTTCGCGCCGTCTTCCATCTCGTAGCGGCGCTCCTCGGCGAGGAACTGCCGGAGGACGTTCTTCGCGCCGTGGGTCTTGCCCGACCCCGTCCCGCCAGCGACGAGGGTGTGGCGGAACACGAGCGGGTCGCCGTCGGCGTAGTCGTCCTTGAGTCGGTAGTCGATTGTTGGGGGCTGGGCGGCGGTCCGGACCTTCTCACCCCCGACCGAGAGGTGGCCGAGGAACACGCCGTCTTCTGGCATCTTGAGGCCGGTCTTGATTTCGGCCTTGTCGTCGGCCTGCCGGACGACGGCCTTGGGCTTTGGCACGCGGTCGGTCATCCGGCGCTTGAGGTCTCCCTCGTCGGAGTACAGGACCGCCACCGGCTCCAGCGTCGCCATCAGCTTGTAATCGGTCTCCTCTATCGCCTCGCGGCGCATCGCGCGCTTCGAGTGAATCTCGGTCGCGTCGTCGACCTGATACTCTTGCTCGTACGAGAGGGCGGAGATGCGGCAGAACAGCTTCTCGTCGTCTGGGTAGGGCACGAGCAGGTACTTACCGACGCGCACGTCCTCGCGGTTGTCTGCGGTCACGTACGCGCGCACTCGGGTGTCGTCTTCCTCCTCGCCGATTCGGAGGCCGCCCGCGGCCGAGAGCGTGCCGATGCCGCGGTCGGTCCCCACGGGGGAGGGGTCCATCGACTCGAAGCGGTCGTCGTCGGCGGCCGCGCTCGTCTCGGTGTCGTCGCGGGCCGGGGCGTCGCTCGCGGTGTCGTCGCCCTCGAAGTTCTCGAAGTCGCCGAGGTCGGTCATCGTTCCGGTCATTGCGGTTAACCCTCTTGTCAGTTTTCCTCCGCCGGTCTCCCGCGACGGCCCGGTCCAGCGCCGCGACGGCCCGGCCCGGTTCCGGGCCGGGCCGTCGTGGCGCTCTGTGTCCGGGTCCAACCTCGTGTCCGGTTCCCACACCGTACCCGGGACGCGTCCCTTTTACCTGCTGACGCCGTACGTCCGGTCATGCTACTCATCCGTGGCGAAGCCGGGGGGACCACCCTGACGGGCACGCTGTACGAGCGTGGGGAGCGCGCGCCGCGGTTCAAGGGCGCGCCCGACGAGGACGCCCCCTACGTCTGGGTCTGCGACGAGTTCTACCAGGTCGAGAGCGGCGGGACCGTCCAGAAGGTGAACGGCGAGGAGGTCAACGTCGCGTTCGAGTCGCCGATGCCCCGCGGGTTCGACACGAAAGAGCAGGCGACCGAGGCGGCCCGCGAGCACGTCCGGACCCAGTTCGCTCGCATCGGCGTCGACCCCGAGGACGTGGAACTGACCGTCGAGAAGTCCGAGACCGAGGCCGCCGAACCGCGCTGAGGCGAGTCGGTGAACCGCGGCGAATCGGCCCGACGAACCGCGGCGAATCGAACTGACGGTCGCGCTCGGCGCGACCGTCAGTAGTCCCGGCCCCACCGCACCGCGTTGTAGTTGCGGTCGAGTTCCGTGTCGAGCGACTCCTCGAACGACTTCACCAGCGACTCGGCGCTCCCGCGGTCGATGGCCGCGAGTTCGTCGGCCTTCGAGATGGCGCGGGGCGGCCCGCGCTGGAGCGCGACCTCCTGGAGTATCTGGCGCTCGATTTTCCGGCGAGTCCCCTCGTCTTCGGTCACGGCGTAGGGCGCTTCGACCTTGAACACGAGGTCACGCCGGGGGTCGTAGACGATGCAGAAGGTGACCCGGTACTGCTCGGGGTCGAGTTCGCGCTCGACGAGGTCGTTGTCGGGGTCGTTGAAGAAGTCGTCGGTGCCAGCGGTCGAGACGAACCAGTTCGTCAGCGTCAGGTCGTCGGTGAGTCGCTCGAACTCGCCGTCGACGCGCTCGCGGCGCTCCAGTATCTGGGCGAACAGTCCCGCGTCGTGGGCCCACGGCACCGGCGCGAAGTCGCTGCTCCGCTTGAGGGTCCGGACGATGGACTTCGCCGAGACGTTCTTGACGAACCCCGCGAGCGGAACGTCGCGTTCGACGAACGTCTCGACCAGCTCGACGTAGTTCTGCAGAATCCGGGCAACGTCCTCCGAGTCCCGAAACAGGTCGGTGAGGGCGGTGCTCCGGTAGTACCACCGGAGGACCCCCTTCGGGTAGATGGGGCCGTCGAGCAGGAGGAACTCCGACACCGACTCGGCGTGTTCGAGCGCGTGGCTGCTCTCGGCGAGGTAGAGCGCGAGCGCGTGGACCACGTCCTCCTCGTACTGGCTCTTGGGCAGGTGGGTGTGGACGATGCGACGCCGACTGCCGTCGTTGTAGGGTTCCCAGTCGGTCCCGAAGTCCCGGGACGTGTCGTTGAGGTGCAGGGCCTTCACGACGGTCCGGCGGTCGTGGAGGCCGAGGTCCGACGGCGTGGCGCTCATCGCGGCGTGGGCAACGTCGAGGACGAGACCGTTCTTGAACGGCCGGGAGTTGAGCGTCCCGGCGTCGAGGCCGTGTATCGTCGCGAACGGCGGGTCTTCGAGCGCAATCTTCTCGCAGTTCACCCGGCGGCGCGACTGCTCGTCGATTGGTTCGAGGATCACGTCGCCCTCGTCGTCGTACAGCGGGTCGAGGTAGTGTTCCCACACGTCTTCGGCGAACTCCCGGTGGTCGCGGTCCTCGGCGTCGTAGTCGATGCGGTCGGCCAGCCCCGCGATGCCGTCGAAGTGCACCGGGTCGAGGGTCATGCGCGAGGGGTTCGCGTGAGGTCCGGAAAAAGGGTCGGGTTCGGCGCGAGGGTGGTCGGAGTCTCGTCGTCGGTTCGGAGTCCTCTGAAGCGAACGCCCAGAAAGCCCCCGCTCGCTCGCTACGAACTACGACTTTCAAAACCGAGAACGCCCAGAAAGCCCCCGCCCGCTCGCGGTCGCTGACGCGGGATATCTCCGCGGCTCTCCGCACCGCCCGCCGCGGAGATACTGGCCCGCGCAGACGACCATGGCCTTCGGCCGCGAGCGGGCGGCCCCTTTCAGTCCGGCCGACAGCACCGCAACCGCAGGCCACATCCTCCCCAACCGACTGCGCTTCTCGCTCCCTTCGGTCGCTGTGATGCTCGTCCCTCGCGCGCCTTGGTGCGGGCCAAACCACGGCCCGCACCAGCGCGCGCCGGGATGTTCCCACCGGAGGTCTGCCAGCGGACCAATCAACCGCGGGCGGGACTGAAAGGGGCCGGTCGCTCGCGTTCAGTTTAGTCGCCTCAGCGACCTCTATCGCCGCGCGGTTTGCGGCGATATGTCGCTGAGCGACCGCGAGCGGCCGGGGGCTTTCTAACTGGTCGTCGTTCCGTCTGCCCCAACGGTTCGTAGCGAGCGGCCGGGGGCTTTCGGTGTCTACATCGCGGCTACTCGACTCACGGAACTCGAATCTACACAGTCTCTACGTAGCACCAAGCCGAAGGGTAGTTACGCCGAGGCGTCCACGGTCCACCCATGAAGGCCGCGCTGATAATCCTCGACGGCTGGGGGTTAGGAAGCGAAGACGGAGGACGCAACGCCATCGAGGCCGCCGACACGCCGAACTTCGACCGACTGGCCGAGACCGGCGCGTACGGCACCCTCACGGTGTCGGGCCGCCGCGTGGGTCTGCCCGAGGGCCAGATGGGCAACAGCGAGGTCGGCCACCTCAACATCGGCGCGGGCCGGGTGGTCAAGCAGGAGTACACCCGCATCTCCGACGCCATCGAGGCGGGCGAGTTGGGCGACAACGACGCCATCGACGCCGCGTTCGACTACGCGACCGACAACGACGGGCGCGTCCACTTCGTGGGACTGGTCAGCGAGGGCGGCGTCCACTCCGACCAGAAGCACCTCTACGCGCTCGTCGAGCTGGCCGCCGAGCGGGGCGTCGACGCCGTGACCCACGCGTTCACCGACGGCCGGGACACCCCGCCGAAGAGCGGCGCGGGGTTCCTCGCCGACTTGCAGGAAATCGTCGACCGCGAGGGGACCGGCGACGTGGCGACCGTCTCGGGGCGGTACTACGCGATGGACCGCGACCGGAACTGGGAGCGGACGAAGCGGGCCTACGACGCCATCGTCGAGCGCGAGGCCGACCACGAGGCCGATTCGGCGGTCGAGGCGGTCGAGGAGAGCTACGACCGGGGCGACACCGACGAGTTCGTCGAGCCGACGCTCGTCGAGGGCGGTCCTGCCCTCTCAGACGGCGACGCGGCCGTCTTCTTCAACTTCCGGGCCGACCGCGCCCGCCAGCTCACCCGGATGCTCGCAGACATCCGGCCCGGCGACTGGGCGGCCGAGGGCATCGAGACGACTCCGCCGGACATCCACCTCACCACGCTGACCCAGTACGACGAGACGTTCGACCTGCCGGTGGCGTTCCCGCCCCACCAGCCCGAGGACGTGCTGGGGGAGGTCCTCGCCGACGAGGGACTCACGCAACTCCGCATCGCCGAGTCCGAGAAGTACGCCCACGTCACCTACTTCCTCAACGGCGGCCGGGAGGTGGAGTTCGACGGCGAGCGCCGGGAAATCGTCGAGTCGCCCGACGTGCCGACCTACGACCTGAAGCCCGAGATGAGTGCCGAGGAGGTCACCGACACCGCCGTCGCGGTCGTCGAGTCGGACGACCCCGACGTGCTGGTCCTCAACTACGCCAACCCCGACATGGTGGGCCACACCGGCGACTTCGACGCCGCGGTCGAGGCCGTCGAGGCCGTGGACGCCCAGCTCGGCCGACTCGTGGCGGCCGTCGAGTCGGCGGGCGGCCACGTCCTCGTCACCGCCGACCACGGCAACGCCGACGACATGGGGACGCCCGCCGACCCCCACACCGCCCACACCTACAACCCCGTCCCCGTCGTCTACCGCTCGCCCGAGGGCGACGACGGGGGTCTCCGCGTCCGTGAGGGCGGGTCGCTGTGCGACGTCGCGCCGACCCTCCTCGGACTCGTCGGGGTCGACCAGCCCGCGGCGATGACCGGCCGGACACTGCTGGAGTAGCTCGGTCGCGGCCGATTCTGACGGCCGCGAGCGGAATCCTCGCGCTCGTCGCGAGGCCCCTTCCCGTCCCTTCTCGCGGGGGGACGCGAGCGCTCGGCGAGCGCTCGCGTCCCCGACGAGACGGCCGACCGACGCTCGCGGAACGCCCCGGAGGGCCTACTCCCCGGTCCGGAACGACAGGTCCAGACTCGGCGCGGAGTGGGTCAGCGACCCCATCGAGACCACGTCGACGCCGGTCGCCGCGTAGTCGGACACGTCAGCAATCCCGATTCCCCCGCTGGCCTCCGCCAGCACCCCCTCCGGGAGGCGTTCGACGCCCTCGCGGACTTCCGCGGGGGGCATGTTATCTAACAGCACGATGTCGGCCCCGGCCTCGGCGGCCCGCGGGGCGTCGGCGGGCGACTCGACCTCGACCTCCAGTTTCGTGGCGAACGACTTCTGCTCGCGGAAGCGCCGGACCGCCGCCTCCAGGCCCATCTCGGCGACGTGGTTGTCCTTGACCATCACCATCCCCGAGAGGGTGAGCCGGTGGGTGTCCCCGCCGCCAGCCGCGACGGCGCGCTTCTCCACTCCTCGCAGACCGGGCGTGGTCTTGCGCGTGGCGGCGATCTCGACAGCGTCGCTGACCTCGCGGGCCGCCTCGACAGCCCGCCGGGTCTTCGTCGCCACCCCCGAGGCGTGGCCCGCGATATTGACCGCGACGCGCTCGCCCCGGAGGACCGATTCGGCGGGCCCCTCGACTGCCAGCACCGCGTCGCCCGGCGCGATTCGGTCGCCCGCGTCGGCGAGCGTCTCGACCGCCACGTCGAGGTACTCGAAGACCGCCTTCGCGGCGTCGAGTCCCGCCGCCACGCCCGCCTCCTTCGCGACGAGGCGGCCGGTCGTCTCGCCCGGCACGAGGTTGGTCACGTCGCGGTGGCCCACGTCCTCCCGCAGCCACGCCTCGACCTGCCGGTCAGTCGCTCGCATTCGCTGACACCCCTTCGGACTCGTCTTCGGTTGCGAGCGCGTGACAGCCCACCGGCTCTGCGTCCATCGCCGACCGGACGACCAGCAGGGCGACCACGCTGGCGCTCCGGAGCTCGTAGAGGCTCCGGCTCGTCCGGGTCCGCGTGTAGGCGTCGACCTCGCCCTTGAGCCGCCGGAGGGCCGCGGTCGCGCGCCGGAGGTCCTCGGGCGTCCGACGAATCCCGACGTTTTCGTCCATCACACGGCGCAGTCGGGCGAACTTCTCGTCGGCGAAGCGGTCGGGCAGGGCGGGGTCGCTGTCCCGGAGGTCCGGGATTTCGACGCGCTCGTGGTCGAGGCCCGTGGCCGCCGCCTCGGCGGCCGACGCCCCGGCGCGCAGGCCCCAGACCAGCCCCTCCAGCAGGCTCGTGGAGGCGAGGCGATTCGCGCCGTGGACGCCGGTCCGGGCGCACTCGCCCACCGCGAACAGCCGGTCGAGGTCGGTCCGGCCCCGGTCGTCGACCGAAATCCCGCCACAGAGGAAGTGCTCGCTGGGTTCGACCGGAATCCCCTCTCGCCAGTCGACGCCGCGGGCCTCGCATTTCCCTGCGAGGTCCGGGAACTCCCCGGCGAAGTCGAGGGGCGAGACGTCCAGCACGACCCGGCCGGTCGCCTCGCGCTCGTCGGCGACCGCCCGCGCGACCACGTCCCGCGGGGCGAGTTCGGCGTCGTCGTGGTAGTCGGGCATGAACCGCTCGCCCTCGGCGTTGCGCAGGACCGCGCCCTCGCCCCGGACCGCCTCGCTCACGAGGAAGGGCTCGTCGCCCGCGTAGGCCGTGGGGTGGAACTGGACGTAGGCCATATCCTCGACGGTCGCGCCCGCGAGGGCGGCCATGGCGATGCCGTCCCCGGTCGCGGTGTCGGGGTTGGTGGAGGTGCCGTAGAGCGCGCCGATACCCCCGGTGGCGAGGACGGTCGACCCCGCGAAAATCGCGTCCGTCTCGCCGTCCCGCTCGACGACCGCGCCGTGGACTCGCCCCTCGTGGGTCAGCAGGTCGAGCGCGGCGGTGTCCTCCCGAATCGTCACGCGCTCGCGGTCGCCGAGGTGGGCCAAGAAGGGTCCGAGGACGTGCTCGCCGGTGCTGGCGTCGACGTGGAGGATTCGCGGTTTCGAATGGGCGGCCTCCCGACCGTAGTCGAAGTCGGCCTCGCCCGCGTTCTCGTCGCCAGCGCGGTCGAAGGGCACGTCGAGGGTCTCGACCAGCACGTCCTCGACCGCCTCGCGGGCGTTCCCGACCAGCACCTCGACCGCGTCGGGGTCGGCGGTGTCGGCGCTCGCGGCCAGCACGTCCGCCGCGAACGACTCGGGGTCCGAGCGCGCGGTGGCGATTCCGCCCTGCGCCCAGTGGGAGGTCGTCTCCTCTGGCCGGGTCGCTTTCGTGACGACTAGCACGTCCGCGCCCTCGCGTGCGGCCGCGAGCGCGGCCGCACACCCGGCGATGCCGCTCCCGACGACCAGCACGTCGGTCTCGGTCGGGTCGGGGGACGAGTCACTCGCGGTCATATCTCCAGCATCCGCTCCATCGCCACGCTCGCGAGTTCGGCCTCGCGGGGCGGCACCTCGATGACGTTCCGCTCTCGGCCCGCGACCAGTTCTTCGAGCACCCACGTCAGGTAGTTCGGGTCGATCTGGCGCATCGCGTTGCAGTCCATGCACGCGTCGCCGCAGAGGGCCACGACGTTCACCTCGGGGTGCCACCGCTGGAGGTGGTTCGTGAGGTGGATTTCGGTGCCGATTGCCCACGTCTCGCCGGGGTCGGCGTCGGCCACCGTCTCGCAGATGGTCGCGGTGCTCCCGGCCACGTCGGCGGCTTCCACGACCTCCCGGCGGCACTCGGGGTGGACGATGACGTTCGCGTCGTCGTACGTCTCGCGAATCTCGGCGACGTGGTCGGCGCGGAACCGCTCGTGGACCTGACAGTAGCCGTCCCACAGAATGATGTCGCTGTCGGCGACCTCCTCGGCGTCCTTGCCCTCGGGGTCCCACGGGTCCCACTCGGCGATTTCGTCGGCCATCCCGAGCCGGTGGGCGGTGTTCTCCCCGAGGTGCTTATCGGGGAGGAACAGGACCTTGTCACCCCGGTCGAGCGCCCACTCGAACACGTCGTGGGCGTTCGAGGACGTGCAGACCGCGCCGCCCTGCTCGGCGCAGAAGGCCTTCAGGTCGGCGTAGGAGTTCATGTACGTGACCGGGACGATGTCGGCGCCGGGCGCGGCCGCGGTTATCTCGGCCCACGCGGCGTCGACCTGCAGGGCCTCGGCCATCCCCGCCATCGGACACGACGCCTCCATCGAGGGCAGTACCACGGTCTGGTCGTCGTCGGTGATGATGTCGGCCGACTCGGCCATGAACGTCACGCCGCCGAAGACGACGAATGGCGCGTCGGCCTCGGCGGCCTCGACGCTCAACTGGTATGAGTCGCCCACGAAGTCGGCGTGCTCGACTATCTCCCGCCGCTGGTAGTTGTGTCCCAGTATCACGAGGTCGTCGCCCAACTCGGCCTTCGCAGCCGCGATTCGGTCGGCGCGCTCGGCCTCGTCGAGGTCCCGGTAGGCGTCGGGCAACTGCTCCAGATTATCGTACTTGAAGAGGCTGAGGTCGGTCTCGATGTCGGCTGTTTCCATTTTTGGCACGAATTGCCACCTTCGATTGTTCTAGCCGTCGGTATCCGGTATTGAAAATATTTTCTCTTCATAGGCCGCTAGTGAATTGGTTTCTGGGGTCGATGTCCATCCGTGTACGAAGTCGAGAGATTCCTCGGCCCTCCCCGGCCGATTCCGACCGTTCAGGATAACAGATTCACGAGCAACGAGTGATAGCACGGAGGTACAAGCCAGTAATTATGAGGCAGTGTAAATACCTAAGAATAGTCACTTTCAAGAACACCTACTCCTTCCGTTGTAGTGATAGAAGTGACGAGCGACTCTGATGGACGTCCAGAACCGACCAGTGAGCCGGATGAGTCGGACCCGTATCTCGACGCCGCGGACCGACTGGAACGGGCGATAGATACTCAAATATCGATAATAAATGGTATCGATAATAAAGCAGAGCATATCACTCGATTGGTTGGTATTCTCGTCGGACTCGTGTTTTCAGTTCTGTCACTCGTCTCGAATCTAGATGGAATCGAGATCAGTACTACAACGGTTCCGACCGAAATCGCGTTCACGCTTGGAATCCTCAGTCTGTTGGTCGCTATGGGTGCCGCGATTGTGACGTACCTCAGTAGCAGATTTCGGGTCGGACTCGATTACACAGTCGGGTACTATCTCAGCGAATCCGATGAAACCGATTTCCGCACTCATGTTCAGCGCGTCCTTGGGTCGTACGGCGAGATAATAGAGGAAAACAAGCGAGTAATAGAAGTGAATTCGCGGCGTTTCCGCCGAACACTCTATTTTCTACTCGTCGGCGTCCTCTTTCTGTCTACTGCTGGCATACTCCATCTCGGCGATTTCACGAAACAGGTGGACTGGGCAGGTCTCGTCGGGACAACGCTACTTGCAGTTGCCGTTGCGTGGTACATCTTAACGGGGAAGTATTTAACCCTCTCGCGACCATAGATTACGGCAATGACAGACACCGCCGAGTCGAGTTCCGGAGATAAGTCGAGTCCCGGGGATAAATCGGTTTCCGAAGCGGATGCCACAAGTGAAGACGGGACCCGATACCGGACGCTCAGGATAAACAAGAGCGGTGAATCCAGTGACGAAGACTCGTAGCTTCTGAACCGAAGAGAATTGACGGAACCGGACGCGTCTGATAGTGAGCCACGCAGAATTTAGACGGCAGGTCTCACACGGCTATCTATTGTCGTACACCACGTCGCCGTCGACGACGGTCATCGCAACGTCGATGTTCTCGATGTCGTCGGAGTGGTCCCACGGCGACCGCTCCAGCACCGTGAAGTCAGCCTTCTTGCCGGTCTCGACGGTGCCGAGGCGGTCCTCGTCGGAGCCCGCGTAGGCCGCCCCGCGGGTGTAGGCCCGGAGCGCGTCGGTGACCGAGAGGCGCTGGCGGGGTTCGGGCGCGTTGACCGTCTGGTGGACGCCGAACAGGGGGTCCAGCGGCATGCAGTCGCTCCCGAACGCGAGGGGCGCGCCCGCCTCCAGCAGGTCGGCGAATCGGTTCGACCGCTCGCGGCGCTCGCTACCGATTCGGTCGTCGTAGAGGCCGCCCTCGCGGGCCCACTTGAGGAAGTTGGGCTGGACCGACGCCACGACGCCCGACTCGGCGAACCGCTCGACCGCCTCGTCGTCGGCGAGTTCGGCGTGTTCGACGCGGTGGCGCGCCGCTCCGGGGTCGTCGGTGCCGGCGTAGGCCGCCAGTACTTCGCGGACCGCCTCGTCGCCGATGGCGTGGGCGGTGACCTGGAATCCGGCACCGTCGGCCTCGGCGACGAACTCGCGGAGTTCCTCGGGGTCGACCACCCACTGGCCCGTCTCGCCCTCGGCGTCGGCGTAGGGTTCCGAGAGCTTCGCGGTCCGACCGCCGAAGCTCCCGTCGGTGAAGGTCTTGACGCCGCCCATCCGCACGAACTCGCTCCCGTGGTCGGTCCGGAGGCCGACCTCCGTCAGGGCGTCGAGGTGGTCCGACCAGTAGTTGATTCGGACCCGGAGTTCGAGGTCGCCGTCGAGTTCCATCTGGCGGTAGACCTCGGGCGCGCGCGACTGGCGGACCATGTCGTGGACGCCGGTGACGCCCTTCCGGTGGGCCTCGCGCTGGGCGGCGTCGAGGAGTTCGCGCATCTCCTCGGCGTCGGGTTCGATGGCGTCGTAGATCACGTCCACCGCCTCCTCGACGATGACGCCGGTCGGTTCGCCGCCGTCCGTCTTCACGTCGCCGTCGGGCATCTCGTCGACGTACCGGTCGAGCGCCGCGGAGTTGACCGCCGCGATGTGCATGTCCTCGCGGAACGCCGCGACCGGGTGCTCCTCGGAGACCGCGTCGAGGTCCTCTCGGGTGAGGTATCGAGCGTCGTCCCACGAGCTCTCGTCGTAGCCGAACCCGAGTATCCACTCGCGGTCGCCCTCGGCGGCGTCGGCCAGCAGGTCGGTGCAGTCGCCGGGCGAATCGGCCGCCGAGAGGTCGGCGTGGACCAGCGACCGCCCGAGGTGCTGGAGGTGGGTGTGGGCGTCGACGAACCCCGGGAGGACGACCCGCCCGCCGAGGTCGAGGACCTCGGTCTCGACGCCCGCCAGGAAGTCGACTTCGTAGGCGTCGTCGACCCGGACGATATCGCCGTCCCGGACCGCGACCGCCTCCGCGGTGGCGTCGGACTCGTCGAGCGTGTGGACTTGCGCGTTCGTGAGTACGAGGTCGGCAACCGCTGTCATACGCGAGGTGTGCGGGGGAGAGGCGATAACCGTTGGGGAACCGGCGGGCGACCGAGCGCGGCGCGGTGCCGTACTACTGGGTCGCGCTAGATACCGAGACGAGTCGGCCGTCGGTCACGGTCACGTCGTATCCGGAGAAGGAGAACCGCACGACACCTCCGAGACGGGGCGTCCCGTCGTATCGGTCGGCGAACAGTGCATCGAGCGCGTCGGGGTCCACGGACTCGGCGAGCGGGTCCATCGCGGCGGGGTCGAGGTTCGAGGCGGCCGAGACGGCTTCGACCACCGTCTCGCTCACCCGCGCTCCGCTCTCGACCTCGTATTGTCGTGTCTCGTTGCTCGAAACTGTAGATCTCTTCTCTATCATGGATGGCGTGCTACCGGAGCACGAACGCCCCGGACGAAGTCCTCGCCCGAGGTTCGGTCCCGACCGGGGTACTACCGACGGTTCGCTGGTGAACGGGTTTATATGGGCCGGTCCATCGGGAGCCTGCCGCCCGCGGATGGGAACCGTCTTGAGCGTCGGCGCGAGTGAGTGGATAGGATGTATCTCGTCACGTTTCGGCTCGACCCGGGGGAGTACGACGAGGAGTTCCACGACCTGAACGACGCCATCGAGGCCACCGCCGAATCGACCGACGGGTATCTCGGAAAGCACACGTGGAACGACCCGGACAGCGACGAGGTCCTCGTCATCTACCGGTGGGAGACGCTCGACGCGCTCGATTCGTTCGCCGAGGACTCGAAGCATCGCGCGGCGAAGAACCGCTGGACGGAGTGGTACGACGCGTACGAGGTCACCGTCACGGAGGTCGTCGAGACGTACGGAAGCGGCTTCGAGGACGCCGGAGACGCCTCCGAGTAGCGCGCCCACCAGCCGAAAATCCCGTCGTTTCACCGCTCGCCGACGAGCGCGGAATCGACCAGATTTCTGAGTCCGCGACGGAGGCGCTTGGAGACCGCCCGGGGCGAGACCTCGAACTCGTCGGCCAGTTCTTCGAGGGTCGTCCCCCGCGGGTCGTCGAAGTAGCCCGCCTCGAACGCCGCCAGTAGCGTCCGGCGCTGGTCGTCGGTCAGGCCGTACTGCTCGCCCGCCTCGAACTCCGAGAGGGTGTGAATCCAGTTCAGCCGGAGGTCGACGCCGTGGTCGGCGCAGTAGCGCTGGAGCCCGGCGACCGCCTCGTGGTCGGGCGACCGGAGCCGGAACAGCCAGACGCCGTCCCGTCGTCGCACCTCCAGCAGGGTGGCCTCCGACGCGAGGATGCCGCCTATCAGGCCCGGTTCGTCGGTCCAGACCGCCTGGACGAGCGCGCCGCCGTCCACCCGGTCGAGGACGGTGAGCCGGTCGATGCCGGGGTTGTCCCGGACCGATTCGACGAACGCGTCCACGTCGTCTCCCCACACCCAGAAGAACGGCAGGACGCCGTTTCCGGTCGGAACGATCCGCTCCAGTTCGACCCGCATCTCCGGGGTCGCCGCCAGCGCCCGCCCGAGGGGGAAGTCATCGACGGGGACCGCCAACTCCGCGATGACGCTCATCGTGTGCGGTTCGACGCGCGCAACCAAGTTCGTTGGGGACGGCGACTCCGTCGGAGTCCCTCCGACGGAGTCGCCCCACGCCGGGTTCGCGTCGAGCGCGGGTTCGCGCCGAGCGCCCTCCCACGCTGAGCACTCTCGCACGCCGGGGCGACGCGGTCGCCCCGGCGTGCCGGTTCCGGAACCACTATGCGCCGGGCGGGAGAAGCCGCCTCGCATGAACCGCATCATCGGCGAGCGCGACCTGTCGGAGACCTCCTTCTCTCCCGAGCAGGCGCGCGAGGTGTACCGCGACATGGTCCGAGCGCGGGCGTTCGACGAGCGCGCGCTGGCGCTCCAGCGCAGGGGCTGGATGAGCAGTTGGCCCCCGTACAAGGGACAGGAGGGCTCGCAGGTGGGCGCGGCCGCGGCGCTCGACGAGGAGGACTGGCTCTTCCCGACCTACCGGTCGAACGCGATGCAGATCGCCCGCGACGTGCCGATGAGCGACATCCTCCTGTTCCGGCGGGGCCGCCCGGAGTTCGAGTCGGGCCACGACGTGCCCAACTTCCCGCAGGCGGTCCCCATCGCCACCCAGATACCCCACGCCGCGGGCGCGGGGATGGCGATGAACTACGAGAAGAGCGTGAAAGAGAGCGGCGAGGGGGACGCGACCGACGCCGCCGCGCTGTGTTACTTCGGGGACGGCGCGACCAGCGAGGGCGACTTCCACGAGGGGCTGAACTTCGCTGGCGTGTTCGACGCGCCGGTGGTCTTCTTCTGCGAGAACAACGAGTGGGCCATCAGCCTCCCCCGCCACAAGCAGACCGCCAGCGACTCCATCGCGGTGAAGGCCGACGCCTACGGCTTCGAGGGCGTGCAGGTCGACGGCAACGACCCCCTCGCGGTCCGCGAGACCGTGAGCGAGGCGCTCGACAGCGCCCGGAGCGGCGACCCGGTGCTGGTCGAGAGCCTGACGTACCGGCAGGGTGCCCACACCACGAGCGACGACCCGAGCCAGTACGAGGAGACCCGCCGGGAGCTGCCCGAGTGGCGGACCGCAGACCCCCTCGACCGCTACGAGGCGTACCTCCGCGAGCAGGACGCCCTCGACGACGAGTTCGTCGCGGAGGTCGAGCAGGAGGCCGACGCCGAACTCGACGAGGCGGTCGAGCGCGCCGAGTCGGTCGAGGACGCCGACCCCCACGACGTGTTCGACCGGGTGTACGCCGACCTCCCCCCGAACCTCCAGAAACAGAAGGCGTGGCTCGACTCGTTCATCGCCGACCGCGACGTGCAGGAGTTGGACCACTGAACGGCGCGGCCGAGCGCCGCGGCGCTCGGCCGCGCCGGGGCGGGACCGGACCGGGCGCATGTGAGGCCCGGACGCATGTGAGGCCCGGACGCATGTGAGGCCCGGACGCATGTGAGGCCCGGACGCCTGCGAGCGTCTTCGGACGCGTCGCGTCCGAAGACGCTCGCGGGCGACCTCAGTCGAGCGCCATGTAGGTCTTGGTGTCGGCGACGCCCTCCATCCCGGAGATGTCGGAGGAGGCGGCGTGGAGGACGTCGTACACTTCGTCGGCCTCGGCCTCGGCGATGATGTCGAAGTCGCCCGCGACGATGTGGGCTTCGGAGATGCGGTCGAGCGAGCGGACCGAGTCGATGAGGTCCTCGGACCGGCCTGCGGCGGTTTTCACCATGACGAACGCGTGAACCATCGTACCGTGTGATTCTCTACCACACGAGAAAAGCCTTTGGGGCGGAGAAAAGTTATTCAAGGCCTCCCGCGTAACGTAGTACCATGCGATTCGTTATCATTGGTTCAGGTCGGGTAGGACTGCGGACCGCCCGCGTCCTCCGCGAGGAAGGCCACGAGGTCGTGCTCGTCGAGCGCGACGCCAACAAGGCCGAGCGCGCCCGCAACGACGACTTCGAGGTCATCGAGGGCGACGGGGCGAGCGAGGAGGTCCTGATGCGGGCCGACCTCGAAGCCGCCGACGCGCTCGGCGGGCTGACCGGCGACCTCAACGTCAACTTCGCGGCGTGCATGGTCGCGAAACACTACGGCTGTCGGACGGTCCTGCGAATCGACGAGGACTACCGCGAGGACATCTACCGGAAGTTCGCGAGCGACGTCGACGAGGTGGTCTACCCCGAGCGACTCGGGGCCATCGGCGCGAAGAACGCCCTGCTCGGGGGCAACATCCGCGCCATCGCCGACATCGCCCAGAACCTACAGGTGGTCGAACTCACCATCACCGACGAGTCGCCGGTCAAGGGCTACTCCATCAGCGAGCTCTCGATTCCGGCCAACGCCCGGGTCCTGGCGTTCGGCAAGGCCGACGAGCCGATGGGCATCCCGCTCCCGGACGACTCGCTGGGGGTCGGCGACCGGGTCGCGGTGCTGGCCGACTTCGAGGTGCTGGAGGACGTGCGCCGGATTCTGGTCGGCGACGCCGCGCGCGACGACGCGGCCGAGATGACCCCAGACACAGGAGGCGACTGACATGGTCACGGCATACGTCATGGTAAAGGCGAACACGGGCGAGGCGGACAGGCTCAAGAACGAGATACTCGACATCGACGGCGTGGCCGACGCCCACATCGTCGCGGGCGACGTGGACATCATCGCCAAGGTAAACGTCGAGTCGCCCGCCGACGTGAAGGCCATCGCGGCCGACAGCATCCAGAACGTCGAGGGCGTCGAGGACACACAGACCTACATCGCGATGGACTGACCGGCTCAGAGCGGCGGCGCGCCCGAGGGCCCGGTCTGGCCGTCGTCGTCGTAGTTCTCGGTCGCTCGCTCCAACAGCCCCGCGGCGGGTTCGCGGTAGTCGTACCCCGGGATGATGCCCTGCACCCACGTCCCCTCGACGTAGTCGACGACCGCCTGAGCGTCCTCGGCGGCGTACTCGGGGTCTTCGCGGGCAAAGGTCACCACGACGACCACCTCCTCGCCCGCTCGGCGAATGTCGGGCGGACTCGCGCTCTCGGTTCGGGTGACGGTGTGGGCGTCGGCGAGTCGGCGCTCCAGCGTCTCGAACCACCCCGACCGAACGACCTCGGCGACCGTCTCGCCCTCGACCACCGCGTCGAGGACCGGGGCGCGGACGACCACGCGGTACTCGCGGGTCGCGTCGTCGTCGGCGTCTTCCGAATCCGAGACGGTGACGACGCCCTCGAAGGGCGTCGCGGTGTACTCGAACTCGGCCTCACCGGACTTCTCGAACGAGGGGTGCTGTCGGAACGCTCGGTCGACGGTCTCGTCTGTCATTTGGCGTCGAGTAGGCGGTTCGGGAGGATGTGGGTTTCGACTGCGGTTCGCGCTCGGTCACTCACTCGACTGCGGTCGCGGTCTGCGGTGCAGTGCGGTCGCGGTCTGCGGTGCAGTGCGGTCGCGGTCTGCGGTGCAGTGCGGTCGCGGTCTGCGGTGCAGTGCGGTCGCGGTCTGCGGCGCGGTCGCGCACTCGGTCACCCACCGCGAGCGACGCGAGCGGGCCAAGCGAGGACCGAAGGGACGAGCGCAGGCTTTTTGGTCGAGCTTTTTATCGAGCGAGGGGTCGGCGACGCCGACCCCTCGCTCGCAATAAAAAGGTCGTATGCGAGGGATGGGATTCGAACCCATGGACGTCTACACGAGCGGGTCTTAAGCCCGCCGCCGTTGGCCAGGCTGGGCAACCCTCGCGCGGGTCGACGTTGTCGCGTCTTCAAGAAGTGGGTTTCGGTCCGGGAGGTCGCGTCGACCGCCGGTCCGTTCCGGGTTCCGCGTAGACGAAAGAGCCAAGCACCCGGCCCGAGACGCCCGAAACGAGAAGCGCATGGACCGAATCCCCTTCGGCGTCTCTCGGCTCGACGACATCATCGGCGGCGGGGCCCCGCCGGGAAGCGTGGTCCTGCTGGCGGGGCAGGCCGGTGCGGGTGCCCGGGAGTTCCTGTTCACCAGCGCGACCGTCAACGGACTCGCCCACACCGACCCCGAGCAGTTCGACCTCCACTACGGCGAGGTCGACGACCGCGCGGAGGTGCCCGACGAGATACACTACGTCTCCTTTACCGACAGCGCCGCCGAACTCCGTAGGGAGATCGCCTACACCATGAGCCAGGAGCTGGTCGATGCGGGCGTCGAGGCGGTGACCTTCGAGGACCTGAGCAAGGAGTACTTCCAGCTGTCGGCCATCCCCACCGAGTGGTACACCCACCGGACTCAGACCATCACCGACCTCGGGCAGGGCAGCGACCGCCGGGACGTACTGGAGGCGCTCGGCGAGTACTTCAACCGCCACGCTCAGGGCAACCTCGTCGTGATCGACTCGCTGACCGACCTCGCGCGCATCCCCGACGAGCACCTCGACTGGAGCGACATCTCCCTGCTGGTCAAGGGCCTCCAGAAGGCCTCCCGGCACTGGGACGGCCTCATCCTGGTGCTGGTCAACGAGGACGCGCTCACCGCCGAGGAGATGGGGAGCCTGATGGGCGCGGCCGACGGCACCATCGCCTTCGAGTGGGAGACCGGCGGGAGCGAGCGCGACCGGGTGATGTTCGTCAGAGAGTTCCGCGGCGTCCTCTCGCGGCTGGAGGCCGAGGACATCATCCGCTTCGAGACCGAGATACACGAGGGCGGCTTCGACATCAGCAACGTCCGGAAGATACGATAGCCGAGACGCAGTCGGTCCGGGCCGTCTCGGGCGACAATTCCAGACGCGCCGGGCGGGAAAACTACTTACGGGTCGTCGCGCAAAGCCCCTCCATGGCACGTAAACGGCGAATCGGGGTGGCACGGTGAGTCTCCTCGAAGGCACGCTGGGGAAGGTTGCGGTCGCGGTGGTCGTCGGGATGGTCGTCACGACCGTCGGCGCTGGCGCGGCGCTCGCGACCGGGGTGGTGAGTCCCGAAGCCCCGACCGTCGAATCGATAGACAACGAGTGGGGCGAGATCACCAACGAGACCACGGGCATCGAGACCCGGGTCGTGGTCGACAACCCCAACCGGTTCGGTATTCCGGGCGTCGCGGGAGTCTCCTACGACGTGGCGATGAACGACGTGACGGTCGCGTCGGGCGACAGCGGCCGACTCGCCATCCCGCCCGGCCGTAACGAGGTCGACCTCCGGACCGCCATCGACAACGGGAAGATACCCGCGTGGTGGGCGAGCCACATCAACAACGGCGAGGAGACCACGGTGTCGGTCCGTCCGAGCCTCGACGCGCCCCTGCTCTCGCGGGACCTGCCGAGTCAGGACCGGACGTTCGAGACCGACATGCTCGCGTCGTTCGACAGCGAGTCGGGCGAGTCGGTGACCGCGGGCGACCGGACCCTGCTGACGGTCGAGGAGACCGACGCCTCGTGGGGCGAGGCGACCGCCGAGGAGACCCCCCTCCGGTTCTCGGGCACGGTCACCAACCCCAACGAGGAGGCCATCGAGTTCGCCACCATCGGCTACACCGTCTCGATGAACGACGTGACGGTCGCAGAGGGGACGACCGACGAGGCGGTCCGAATCGAGGGCGAGTCGACCGACGCCATCCGGGTGAACTCCACGCTCGACAACACCAAACTCGACGAGTGGTGGGTCAGCCACCTGCGAAACGACGAGGAGACCACCCTCGACGTGCGGGTGTTCGCCGAGGTCGAGACAGACGACGGGACCCGGCGGGTCGACCTCCCGTTCATGAGCAAGCGCGTCGCCTTCGAGACCGACATCCTCGGGGGCGGAACCGCGACCACGCGCGAGCTCGACTCCGGCGGGGAGTTCGACTTCGAGGCCCCGACCGTCGAGTCGGTCGAGCGCGACTGGACCCCGACCGACGACGGCACGCGGTTCGTCTCGACAGTCGTCGTGGACAACCCCAACGGCAACGAGTCGTCGCTGGGCGAACTCGCGCTCGACGCCGATTACCGGGTGTCGCTCAACGACGTGGTCGCGGTCGAGGACGGCCAGCGGGCCGTCCTCGACCCCGGACGCAACGAACTCGAGTTCGAGAACACGCTCGACGACGAGACCATCCAGCGGTGGTGGGCGTCCCACGTCAACGAGGGCGAGGAGACGACTCTGAGGACCGAGTCCGACGTGACCGCCGACCTCGGGTTCGCCGAGGTGCCGGTCGAACTCCCCGACAGCACCCAGACGTTCGAGACCGACATGCTCGGAGGGCTCGACGGCACAGAACAGAGCGTCGAGTTCCGCGGCTACCGGATAGCGACCATCCAGAACGCGTCGTCCGAGTGGGGCGAGGCGACGACCGACCGGAGTCCGATGGACTTCGAGGCCGACGTGACCAACGAGCGCGCCGAACCGCTCACCGTCGAGCGGTTCGGCTACAACGTGACCGCGAACGACGTGGTGCTGGCCGACAACGAGAGCGAGGTCGGGACCACGATACCCGGCAAGACCACCCGCGGAATCGAGGCCACGGGCTATCTGGAGAACGACCGCATCCCCGAGTGGTGGGTCGAGCACCTCTCGAACGGCGAGCGCTCTACGGTCTCGGTCTCCTACTACGTCGTCGTCGAGTACGCCGGGCAGGAGTTCACGGTCGAACTCGACGAGATGAGCTACGAGCGGACCGTCGAGACCGACGCCTTCGGCGGAGAGTAGGTGACGCCTTCGGCAAAGAATAAAAAGAGGCAGGAGGACTTTTCCCCGCCCGCGCCCCACCCTCGGGCATGGACTGGACCGACCTCTTCGAGCGCGCCGACACGTACGACGCCGACGAGGCCGCCGTACGCGAGGCGCTGGCCGCGGTTCGCGAGCGCGGGGACGACGCTGGCGGGAGCGACGACGGACCGGCCGACGCCGACCGACGGGAGGGTCGCGATGGCCGAGAATAATCCGGCCCGAATCGTCGCCGACGCCGACGTGCTGGCGGCCGACCTGCTCGTCGGCGGGGCGGCCCGCGAGGCGCTGGATACGACCCGCGCCCACTCGTGGGTCGAACTGGTCGCCAGCGACGACCTGCTCGACGACGCCGAGGCCGTGATCCGGGAACTGGCCGACGACGACTTGGCGGGCGCGTGGCGCGAGAAGATCGAGAACCTCCGGGTCCGGGTCGAACACCCGGCGGGCGACCACCCCGCGCTGGCGAGCGCGTACCGCGGGGGCGCGGCCCACCTGCTGAGTTACGACGACGACCTCCGGAGCGCGGAGGCCGGGGCCACACTGGGGTCGCGGATGAACCTGAGCGTCAAGACGCCCGCGGGGTTCGTCGGGATGTTCGACGCCGAGGGACTGTACGAGGCCGTCGAGGGCGGGGAGTACCCGGGGCCGGACCGCGACCCGCGGGCGTGAGTATCGAACCGTAATCCGTCGGCGTGAGTAGCCGGGACGTGCCCGTCTAGCTCGGACCGCGAGCGCCGAGGACGGCGCTCGCGGTCCGATTCGAAACGGTCGAGGATGGAACGGGGAAACGCGGACGGAGCAGAGAAACGCCGACTACGTCGGCGTGGTCTGGATGTTCAGCGACTTCCGGATGAGCTGGGTGAATCCCATCGAGCAGAGGAAGTACCAGACGATCCACAGCTGCATCGGACCCACGACGCCCTGTCGCCAGTTGGCCTCCCCGACCAGCGGCGCGACGATGGTGGTCTCGTCGGCCGGGACGTGACCGTCGAGCACCATCCAGTAGATCCAGAGGAACACGGGGATGGTGAGGAACATCGTCCAGACCATCGGGCGGAACTGCTCTTTGAACATGCCGAGCTGGTCGCCCATCGCGTCCATCTGCTCCTCGCGGATGCGCTCCATCTCCTCGTCGTCGCCGCGCTCTTTGGCCTTCTTTCGCTTCTCCTGGATGTCCTTCATCCGTTGCTGGTAGGCCCCCATCTTCTCCATGTCCATCAGATTGGCCTGCAACAGCGTCGAGTACAGACCCGTGATGAGCGCCAGCACCAAGACGACCACGTAGAAGGGCAACACAGCCTCGATGGGGCCGATGAGGACGTTGACGGCGCTCCCGATGACGTTCCGCACCGACGCCTGCGAGTAACCGAGGAACAGCCCGACCGAGCCCACCGCCGCCATCTTGTCCCACTTCGACCACGACGACTCCTCGTCGTCGATGTCCACGTCGGTGTCGCCGTCGGTGTCGGTCGAGATGGTCGTCGTCGGTTCGTCTTCGAGGGCGGCTTCGACCGCGCTCGGGTCGGCGAGTCGGAACTCGTCGCCGTCGCTTTCGAGAACGTCCTTCTCGATGAGTCGTCCCCACTGGCCGCTCGTGAGCTGGTCGTTCACGTCGGCCCACTCGATTCGCTCGGAGCCGCCGTCGGTGCGGTCGTAGACGACCGCAAGCGCGTCGGCCATCGCCCCGTCGTCGGCGATGAGCGACTCTATCTTGTCCGCGGTCCGTGCCATTGACACGGATTTGGAATCCCCCGGTTAATCAAGTTTCGCTATTCGTCTCCCCTCGCGGGCCGGAACCCGCGACTTCGGACCGGCCGCGCGACGGGGTTCCGAGCCGAGCGCGAGCGTTAGGCGTTCGACTCGATTGCGTCCTTCACGTCGGCCCACACCTCGTCGGGCGACCCCTCGCCGTCGATTCGGACGAGGTCGCCCCGCTCGTCGTAGAACTCCACGACCGGCGCGGTGTTCTCCTCGTACACCCGGATGCGCTCGCGGGCGGTCTCCTCGGTGTCGTCCTCGCGCTGGTAGAGGTCGCCGCCGCACCGGTCGCAGACGCCCTCCTCCTCGGGCGGGCTGAACTCGACGTGGTAGGTCGCGCCGCACTCCTCGCAGACCCGGCGGCCGGTCAGGCGCTCGACCAGCACGTCCTCGTCCACGTCGAGGTACAGCGCCACGTCGAGGTCGGTCATCGACGCGAGCGTCTCGGCCTGCGCGAGGTTGCGCGGATAGCCGTCGAGGACGTAGCCGTCGGCCTCGTCGAGGGCGGTCTCGACGATCTCGTCGACGACCTCGTCGGGGACGAGTTCGCCCCGGTCCATGTACTCGCCGGGGGTGTCGTATTCGAGTCCGAGGTGGGAGATGTCCATCCCCTTGTTCGCGCGGAGGGCGTCGCCGGTCGTGACGTGCTCGACGCCGAACTCCTCGACGATGTTGTCGCTCTGGGTTCCCTTGCCTGCGCCCGGCGCACCGAGTATCAGGATGTGCGGGTTCATGTCTCCGACTGCGACGCCCACGCTTAAAGGCTTAAAGAAAGCCGACTCCGCGCGCCGCGGCGCGCGGAGTCGGCCTTTTTAGTGACGGGCCGCCTACGACCGCCCATGACGCGATTCGACGCCGACACCCCCGCCGAGCGCCGGAAACTGTTCGTCGAGGCCATCGCGGCCCACCGAGAGCGCGCGAGCGCCTTCTGCACGTTCGAGGCCCACGAGGACGCCTCGTCGAGCGCCCCGGCGGCGTCCGAGTCGGACGCCGCCGGGGCGCTCGACGGAGAGGACGTAGATGCCGACGGAGAAGGCAACGACGCCGACGGAGACGCCGAGGCCACCGAGGCGCTCCCGCCGTGGGTCCAGTTCGGCGACGGCACGCTAAACCTCGACTGCACCGACGAGGAACTCGACCGGCTGAAGTCCCTCCTCGCGGAGTTCCCGGCGTTCAAGATCGACGACATCGCCCGGCCCGACGAGGCCGAGGGCGTCAACGTCAGGGTGTCGGCGCTGGCCGACCCCAACCGGGTCGCCCAGTGGGTCGACCGCGCGTTCCGGGACGTGTACGACCAGCCCGAGGGGTTCCGGGCGTGGGTCTCGGCGGTGTAGCCCCCGCCGCACTCGACTTCCGGGAGGCTGCGGTGGGGCGGGGCGCGGCGTTCGTCCCACCGCAGGCGTGTTTCGGCCAGAGCGCGGCATCGTTCGGGCGAATCACGATTCGACCGGGCGACTTATTTGGGACCTCTGCATTTAGCCGCGTAATGAGTCTTCATCCGAGTCGGCACTTACGAGTCGCTACCCTCGGCGAATCGCCCCGGTTCGACGCCCGCGTCCGGAAGTACCGACGTGACGCACTCGTCGACGGCGGTGGTGGCGGATGACCGACCAACTGCTCGAAACCGTTCTCCTGCCCGTCGCGGGACCCGAGGACGCCGAGGCCACCTGCGCGGCCGCGGTGGACCGCATCGCGGCCGCCGGGGGGCGCGTCGTCGCCGTCCACGTCGTCGAGAAGGCCGGAGGCGCGCCCGACAAGGTGTCCGTCGAGCAACGCGAGGAGTACGCCGAGGAGGCGTTCGAGGTGGTCGAACGCCGGTGCGCCGACGCGGGCGTCCCGGTCGAGACGCGAATCGCGTACGGCACCGACGTGGCCGAGACCATATTCGAGGTCGCCGACGACGTGGACGCGACCGCCATCGCCTTCACGCCGCGGGGCGGGAGCCGATGGGTCCGCCTGCTGACCGGCGACGTCGCGCTGTCGCTGGCGACCGAGACCGACCGGCCGGTGGTCGTGTTGCCGGACCCCGGAGACGAGGAGACGGACGAGGGGGACGCATGAGCGAGGGTTTGTATTCGATACCGCGGCCAACTCCGTCCATCTCCGGGGGTGACGGACGGTGAGCGACGAGGAACTCGCGAAGGACCTGGGCCTGCTCTCGGCACTCGCCGTCGGCATCGGGACGATGATCGGCGCGGGCATCTTCGTCCTGCCGGGAATCGCGACCCGGGAGGCCGGGCCCATCGTCGTCCTGTCGTTCCTCATCGGCGGCGTAATCGCCATGGTGAACGCGCTCACGGTGAGCGAACTCGGCACCGCGATGCCGAAGGCGGGCGGCGCGTACTACTACATCAATCGCGCGCTCGGTCCCCTCTTCGGCTCGATTTCGGGGATGGGCGACTGGATGGGGCTGGCGTTCGCGAGCGCGTTCTACTGCATCGGGTTCGGCGGGTACCTCACGACGCTCCTCGACGGCGTCGTGATTCCGTTCCCCGGAACCGGCGGCGTCGAACTCCTGCCCACGATTGTACTCGGCCCGTTCGTCCTCTCGGACATCCAGATCGGTGCGTTACTGGCTGGCGTCGCGTTCGTCACCGTCAACTACATCGGCGCGAAGGAGACCGGCGGCGTCCAGACCGTCATCGTCACGGTCTTGCTCGGCATCCTCACGGTGTTCGCGGCCGTCGGCTTCTTCTCGTTCGACTGGGGGACGGTGATGGTCGACGGCACCATCGCCCCGCTCGGATACACCGAGATACTGCCGGGGACCGCGCTCGTGTTCGTCTCCTACCTCGGATACGCGAAGATCGCGACCATCGGCGAGGAGCTCAAAGACCCGGGCCGCAACCTCCCCATCGCCATCATCGGGAGCGTCGCCATCGTGATGGTCGTCTACTCCATCCTCGTCGGACTCATGGTCGGTATCATCCCCTACGACCAGATCGACGTCGACACCCCGATGTCCGACGTCGCGAGGGTCATCTTCGAGGGGAACATCGGCGTCATCGGCATCACCTCGATCACGCTGGCCGCGCTGCTCGCGACGGCGTCGAGCGCGAACGCGTCCATCCTCGCGTCGGCCCGCATCAACTTCGCGATGGGACGCGACAAGATAGTCACCGACTGGCTCAACGAGATCCACCCG
This sequence comes from Halorussus salilacus, assembly GCF_024138125.1. Lineage (NCBI taxonomy): Archaea > Methanobacteriati > Methanobacteriota > Halobacteria > Halobacteriales > Haladaptataceae > Halorussus > Halorussus salilacus. The sequence continues at coordinate 2,493,894 of NZ_CP099993.1, read as the reverse complement.
AAGTTCGCGACTCCCTACCGGTCCATCGCCGTCACGGGCTTCATGATCGTCCTCTTCCTCGTCGTCCTCGGCGGCGAGGTCGAGGTGCTGGCGAAAGCCGCCAGCGTCCTCCATCTGGTGGTCTACGCGCTCATCAACGTGGCGCTGGTCGTCTTCCGCGAGGCCGACGTCCCGGAGTACGACCCCGACTTCACCGTCCCGCTGTACCCGATCACGCCGATCCTCGGGTTCGTGCTCTCGCTCGGCCTGATCGGCTTCATGAAGGCCATCGAAATCGCGCTGGGACTGGTGTTCGTCGCTGGCGCGGTCGCGTGGTACGGGCTGTACGCTCGCAACAAGACCGACCGAGAGGGCGTCCTGAGCCGCCACATCCTCTCGCGGTCCGACGAGATGCCGGACGCGGCGGTCTCGGCCGCGAACGTCGCGCGTCCGTCCGGTGGCACCCAGTACAAGGTGATGGTGCCCGTCTCGAACCCCCGGACCGAGTCCGACCTGCTCTCGCTCGCGAGCATCTTCGCGAAGGCAAACGACGGAATCGTGCAGGCCGTCCACATCGTCGAGGTGCCCGACCAGACGCCGCTGTTGGAGGGGTCCGAACACGTCCAGCGGATAAACGAGGAGTCCCGGACGCTGATGGAGCGCGTCCGCGAGAGCACGGAGACCCTCGATGTTCCCGTGGAGGTGAAGACGGTCGTCTCCCACCGCTCGTTCGAGGAGGTGTTCGAGGTGGCCGAACGCGAACGACCCGACAAGGTCGTCATGGGGTGGGGTCCCGACCGGCCGTGGTCCTCCGGACGAGCCGAGCGGCCGCTGGAGGAGCTGACCCACGACCTCCCCTGCGACTTCCTCGTCCTCAACGACCGGGGTCTCGAAACGGACCGCGTGCTCGTCCCCACCGCGGGCGGTCCCGACTCGGACCTGAGCGCGGAGGTGGCGAAGTACCTCCGCGAGCAACTGGGTTCGGAGATAACGCTCCTCCACGTCGTCGACAGTGAAGACGACCGCGAGACCGGCGAGGCGTTCCTGACCGAGTGGGCGGAGGACCACGACCTCGGAGACGCCGCCGTCCGGGTCGACGCCTCGGGGGACATCGAGGGCGCTATCGCGGAAGCCGCGCGCGACCACACCCTCGTCGTCATCGGGGCCACCGAACGCGGCCTGCTCTCCCGGCTCGTTCGCGGCTCGCTGGCCTACGACGTCGTCCACGACGTGGAGTGTTCGGTCCTGCTGGCCGAGCGACCGACGAGTCGGTCGCTCCGCGAGCGGCTGTTCGGGACTCGGAGCGACGAGCGGTGAGGGCGCGCGGCCGGAAGCGGTTCGCTACCGCTTCCAGAACGCCCCCGTGAGCAACACGAGCCCCGGGATGATCTCCAAGCGGCCGATCCACATCAGGAATATCATCAGGAGCTTGCTCGTCGCCGGGAAGTCGAGGTAGCTCCCGAACGGGCCGAGCGGGCCGAACCCCGGCCCGATGTTCCCGAGGGTCGCGATGCTCGCGCTGATTACGTCGAGGGTCGTCAGTTCCATCCCGACGCGGCCCGCGTCGAGCGCGATCAGGACCGTCGCCACCCCGAAGATGAGGAGGTACATGAACGTGAACCCGAGGATTCCGCGGATGGTGTCCTCGTCGATGACGCTGTCGCCGAGTCGAATCGGTCGGACCGCCTCGGGGTGGGCGGCGGTGAACAGCTCGCGCCTGGCGGCCTTGAGGACGATGAGCCACCGGACGACCTTCACCCCGCCGCCAGTCGACCCCGCGGACCCTCCAATGAACATCGCGAACAACAGCACGACCTGTCCCGTCGTGTCCCACTGGGCGAAGTCGCTGGTCGCGTAGCCCGTCGAGTTCAACAGCGAGACGATCTGGAACGCGGCCTGTCGCAGGGCGTTCTCGGTGACCCCCTCGGTCACGCCGCCGAGGTCGAGCGCGGGCGCAGAGCCGGTGAACAGGAGCCCCCAGAGGACGACGGTGAGCCCCGCGCTCGCACCGACGTACGCCTGGAACTCCCGGTTCTCGAAGAACTCCCGGACGTCGTCCCGATAGACGAAGTAGAACAGCGCGAAGTTGGTCCCGGCGATGAGCATGAACGGTATCACGACCCACTGGACCGCCGGAGAGAAGGCGGCGATGCTGTCGGCCTCGGGCGAGAACCCGCCGGTCGGGAGGGTCGTGAACCCGTGTGCGACGGCGTTGTAGAAGTCCATGTTCGGCGCGAGGCCCGCGAGGTGGAGGCCGTAGAGGAGGACGACGTACAGCACCGTGAACCCGAGGTAGAACAGCCAGAGGATGCGCGCCGTCTCGGCGATCTGCGGCGTCAGCTTCTGTAGTTCGGGACCGGGCGCTTCCGAGCTGATGAGCTGTGCGCCGTTGACCGCCAGCTCCGGCAGGATGGCCACCATCAGGACGATGATTCCCATCCCCCCGAGCCACTGGGTGAGCTGTCGCCACATCAACAACGCGTGGGAGTGGCGTTCGAAGGAGATTTCGCCCATCACGGTCGCGCCGGTCGTCGTGAACCCCGACATCGACTCGAACAGCGCGTTGACGGGGTTGGCGAGCGTCGACGCCGTTCCGTACCCCGCGAGCAGGTAGGGGACGGTTCCGACGAGGGCGACCCCGACCCACGAGAGCGCGACCAGCAACAGCGCCTCCCGCGGGTGGAGGTCGGTGTCGTCGGAGAGCCGTTCCAGTGAGAGTCCGACGGCGACCGTGATGGCGATGGAGGCCAGGAACACGCCAACGTCGTCGCCGTAGACGACCGCGACCGCGAGCGGAACGACCATCGCCGCGGCGAGGTACTTGATTATCGTTCCGGTGAGCGCGACGCTCTGGCGCCACTCGACCCTCAGTTCCATCGTCGACCAGCGCTCCCGGTATCGATGGCTCGCTGCATACCCCCTGCATAATCCACTTGGTCAATGAATGCTCCGGAACGAAGACGAGTCTCCTCGCCCGATTCGGCCCCCGAGGAGGGGTCACTCGGAGGTCGCGACCGTCGCCGAATCAGTCGAGCTGGACGTACGTCCGGGTCGTCCCCACGCCCTCGACGCCGTGGATGCCGTCGGTGACGGTCCGCTGGAGGTCCCGGACGGTCTCGCCCTCAGCCTCGGCGACGACGTCGAAGTCCCCCGCGACCACATGTGCCTCGGCGACCCCCGGGAGGTCTCGGACCGCGGAGACGATGTCGTCGGCCGCCCCCTCGCCGGTGATTATCGCGACGTACGCACGAACCATGGGCCGGGTACGCCGGTGGTTCCCAAAGGTGTTTTGCCGGACCGCGAGGGCGCTCAGAGCTTGGCGGTCACTTCGTCGAGGACCTCGGTGTCGAGGAACACGACGACGTGGTCGCCGGGTTCGATCACCGTGTCGCCCCGCGGGACCACGTACTCCTGCCCGCGGGTGATGGCTCCGATCACGAACCGCGCGGGGAGGTCGGCGACCGCCTCGCGGATTGGTCTGCCGACCAGCGCGCTGTCGGCGTCGACCTCTACCTCGATGACCTCGGCCCGGTCGTTCTCGATGAGCGAGACGTTCTCGGTGGTGGTCTCGCGGGTGAATCGGGTTATCTCTTCGGCGGTCACGTTTCGGGGGTTGACCGCCACGTCGACGCCGACCGTCTCGAACACGTCGACGTACTCGGTGTTCTCGACGATTGCGACCGTCCGGCTCACGCCGATCTGCTTGGCGAGTATCGACACCAGCAGGTTCTTCTCGTCGCTTTCGAGCGCGGCGACGACCGCGTCGGCCTCGTCGACGTGCTCGCGGGCGAGGAACTCGGCGTCGGTCGCGTCGTGTTTCATCACGACCGAGTTGGGGAGGTCCTCGGCCAGTTCGCGGGCGCGGTCTGGGTCGCGCTCGATGAGTCGGGGTCGGAGCCCGCGGTCTTCCAGCAGTCGCGCGGTGTGGTAGCCGATCTCGCTTCCGCCGACGATCACGAGGTCCTCGTTGCCGCTCGGGGTCTCGCTCGGCGCGATCTCGGCTGCGAACCCCTGAACGCTCTCGGGGCTCCCGATGACGACCGCCTTGTCGCCCGCCCGGATGACGGTGTCCCCGCCCGGAATCTCGACGTCGCCGTTCCTGATGATGGCCGCGAACGTCAGCGAGTCGAAGCGGTCGGCCTCCCGGACCGTCTGGTCGACGACCGGGCTGTCGGGGCTGACCTCGAACTCGGCCATCTGGACCGCGCCGCCCGCGAAGGGGTCGACGTCGCGGGCCGAGGGCAGGCCGACGACCCGGACGATGTCCTCGGCGGTCAGCAGGTTGGTACACACCATGAAGTCGACGCCGAACGCCTGCTCGGTCTCCTTCCACGTCTCGAGGTAGTCGACGGCCTTGACCCGCGCGATGGTGAACGGGTCGTCGACCGTCTTGGCGGTACCGCACGCCACCAGATTCGTCTCGTCGTTGTTCGTGCTGGCGATTATCATGTCGGCCTCGTCGACGCCCGCCTCCCGGAGCGTCGACAGCGACGTGCCGTCGCCCTGAATCGCGAGGACGTCGAGCGCGTAGGTCAGCGAGTCCACCCGCTCGCCGTCGATGTCCACGACGACGACCTCGTGGCTGTCGGCGAGGCTCGCCGCGATGGACGACCCGACCTCACCTGCGCCGATGATGATGACGCGCATCCGAACCCTCCCTAGTCATTTACAGGCCATAGCAAGTCCGGTGGTATGACTATTTCCCTTCGCGGACGAGACCCGACCGAATCGCTCGGCTCCGCGGGCCTCGACCGATTCTCAGACGGGGTTCGCGCCCGACGCCCGTCTCGCCACGGACGTCGGGAACTCGTAGCGCTGGCCGCCGACGACCAGGTTTGCGAAGAAGGCGTCGAGGACCGTCGGCGTGACCGCGTTGCCGTGGCCGACGCCCACCCGGACGAGTCGGGCCTCGGACCCGAACCGCGCGACCGCGTCGTCGAAGGTCTGACCCTCGTACCCGTCCTCGATTTCGGTGTACTCGAACCAGCCGCTCGTCCCGCCGGTGTTGCCGTTCACGCGGGCGAGCACGTCGCTGGTCTGCCACTCCTCGGACCCGGGGTCGGTCTCGTCGGTGAGGTACATCCCGTGGCGGCCGTCGTCGTTCTCCACGACCAGAAAGGTCTCGTCGGCGGCGTCCCCCTCGCCCGACCCGTCCTCGGGCCCCCGGTAGCGGTCGTAGGCCAATCGGTCGAGGTCGCCCAGCGACACCTCGCCCTCGGGTCGGACGACCGACGCCGCGTAATCGACGGTCGCCCGCCCCCGAGAGGTGACGTGGATCGGCCGGGTCCGGTCGCCGCCCCGCATCGACTCGGGCGCGGCCTCGACCTCCGCATCGTACTCGCCGTCGCCGTCGAGGTCGAACAGCACGACCCCCGGCGGCAGTTCGGTGTCGACCTCCTGTGCAACGGTCGGGCCGACGACTCCCGTGGCTCCCCCCAGCAGCGCCGTTCCCCCAAGCAGGCCAGTTGCCTTCAGCACTGCCCGTCTCTCGCGGTCCATGGTCCGACGACGACCTCCGATGAGTTATGTCTTGGTGCCGAGTTGTTCGATTCCTGTGAGGCGTCTCGTCCTCCTCACTCGCTCTACTCACTCCATCCGTCTCACCCGTTCACTCGCCCTGATTCAACTCCAGCGTCACCGTCAGCGGTTCCATCGGTGTGTCGAAGACTATCGACCCCGAATACCGGTAGGAGTCGACGCCCTCGCCGCCGACCTCGCCCTCGACCGTCTTCGAGTCGACCACCGTGTCGTCGTCCCCGGCGAACTCGTCCTTCTCGACCCGGCCGGTCACCCGGAACCGGTAGCGCACGGTCGGCCCCGCCGATTCGACGACCACCCGGTTCGCGAGCGGGTCGGTCGTGTCGCGGACGAGTTCGTCGTTCACGAACACTCTCCCGGGGCCCGACAGTTCGAGCGACCGCAGCTCCCCGGTGAAGCCGAACCGGTCCAGCCGTTGCTGGCTAACCGCGCCCTCGACCGTCTTCTCGTCGACGAACCGGTCGCCGTCGTCCGAGCGAATCCGTTCTATCTCTCCGGTCACGCTGAACCGGTAGCGGAACGTCTCGTCGCCCGCCGACTCGAAGGTTATCGTGTTCTCGCCGGACTGCGCGCTCGCGCTACCCGACACCGCGCTCCCGGCGAGTCCCGCGAGGGCCGCTCCCTTGAGTACGGTCCTGCGAGCGAGTCGCCCAGCGGATTCTGTGTCTCGGTCGGTGTCTGTCACTTCTGTCTCTCGGTTGGTGTCTGTCACGGTTCTCTCCCCCGTCGTGAGCCCACGCGTTCGGACGGCTTGAACCCGCACGCCCCTCAATCCAGATTCAGCGGCGTTCCTCCCGATTCAACTCGGATTCACGCAGGAAACTCGGGGTTTCCGCGCCGAAACGTCGGAAGTCCACGCGACCATTTCGAATTTCTTTGACAGGGATTCGGCGCTCTCGGGCGCTGACGGCGATTCGGCGGCCCGACCGCGTCGCGGCCCGCGACGCGGTCAGGCCGCCGAAGTCGGCGCGCCGGACTCGGCCCGCGAGCGTATCTGCCTGCGCAACCGTCGCACGTCCCTTCGCTCGCGGTCGCGCCACGGCTTGAACCGGAGGACGAGCGACCGCCGACGGAGGTACCGCGACAGGTACGCGAACTCGGAGTCCGAGAGGGTCACCGTCCGGACCGCGCCGCTGGTCTCGGGCGCGTCGCCCCGCCGGTCCTCTATCCTGCGACGCAGGTCGCCGACGAACTCCCACTCCGCCGAGCGGTCCCGGAGGGCGTACATCAGGCGGTTCTCGCGCTCGCGCAACCAGTTGCAGAGGACGTACCACTCCTCGGATTCGAGGGTGAGTTCCCGGGCCATCGTGAGTCGTGGGTGGAGACGTTCGCGGCCCCGGAGGTTCGGTATTTCGGCCGAGAAGTCGGTCGACGCTCCCGCGAGCGCTAGCACCGCGGCTGGACGTTCGGTGCAGTGCCGGACTCGGAGAGGCAAAGAATTGGTGGCGACGGGTTACCCGCCGAACATCTCGCGCATCATCGGGTGCATCTCCATCAGCTGCTCCTCGGCGATCTCCTCGTAGATCTTGTACGTGATGGAGACCGTCAGGAGCAGGCCCGTCCCGGTGACGTCGCCGATGGTGCCCAGCATGTTCGCCGCCACGGCCAGCAGGCCGACGAGCGCGCCGCCGATGACGGTGACTTGCGGGATGTAGCGTTCCATCACCTTCTCGATGACGCCCGTGTTCTGGCGGAAGCCCGGAATCTGCATCCCGGAGTTCTGAATCTGCTTGGCGGTCGCCTCCGGGCCCATGTCGGTGGTCTCGACCCAGAAGATGGCGAATATCGCGCCGCCGATGACCATGAACGTCAGGTCGATGCCGACCCGGAGCAGTATCTCCCACGGCTCGTTGCCGGTCCCGCCGAGCCACCACATCCACTGCTCGCGCGTCTGAATCGGCGCGAAGTAGTAGAACAGCCCGCCCGAGACCTGTCCCTGCGAGGAGTACTGGCCGAGCCACGCAGGCATGTCGTTGCCGAGCTGGCTGTTGAGGATGTTGCCGAGGAACTGGATGTTGGCCTGGAGCGCCCGGACGAGGATCATCGGCAGGACGCTCGCGTAGATGAGCTTGACGGGGAACCGACCGCGCGCGCCCTTGACCCTAGCGTGGCTGAGCGGTATCTCGACCCGCACGCTCTCGGCGTACACGACGATGGCGAAGATGAGCACCGTCGTGACGATGGCGAGGATGTCGCCCTCACCGATGAGGAGGTACTGGACCCCCTGGGGAGTCAGTAGCGAGGGCATGTTCTCGGCGCTCCCGGTGAGGATGGCGAACCACGTCGGGAGGAGCCCGGTTTCGCCGCCGAGACCGCTCCAAGCGAACAGGCCGCCGACGAGCTTCTGGCTCACGCCCGCGATGATGAACAGCCCGATACCGGAGCCGACGCCCCACTTGCTCACGATCTCGTCCATGAACAGGATGAGGATGCCGCCGACGAAGATCTGGGCGAAGATGAGCCACTTGACCCCCAGCTCCCCGCCCGGGAACGTCCGGGCCAGCGACTCGCTCGCGGGCAGGAAGCTCCCGGCGAACACCATCGGCAGGCCGGTCAGACAGACCATCACGACCACCAGTAGCTTCTGGAGGCCCTGATAGAGCACCTGGTCGCGGGGGTCGTCGGTGTCGAGTCCGAGGAGGTCGGCACCGCCGAGCAACTGGAGGACGATGCTCGCGGTGACTATCGGACCGATACCAAGCTGGAGTACTGTACCCTGCCCGCCCGCGAGTATCGAGCGGAACTGCCCGAACGCGTCGGCACCGGTGTCGGCGCCGTACAGGAAGATGTTCGTGAGGAAGAAGTACAGAACCAGCACGCCCGCGGTCCACCCCAGCTTTCGCTTGAAGGGGACGTGGCCCTCCGGGCGTCTCACGGAGGGCATCCGCGTGAGGACTGGTTCCGCCGTCTCTTTCCAACTCATGTACCAGAATACATCAGATGGGGGCTTGTATGTGCTTCGCTTTGGTCCACGCGTGGGACCGAGTACACCACCGAACCGTGTGGCAGTTTCGGGCTCGAATCGTGTGGCGGCTTCGACCGCGCTCGACCGACCGAGCCGCCGCTCGGGAGTCGGCTACGACCGCGAAAAAACGGACGCCAGAACTCGGCGTTACTCGTCGTCGCCAGCTTCGTCGTCGGCTTCCTCGGCGCGGTCGCTGAGGACGGCGTCGCCGCCCTCCTCCTCGATGAGTTCGACCGCACTCGCCGAGAACGCGTCGGCGGTGACTTCGAGCTGGTTGCGGACCTGCCCGTTGCCCAGCACCTTCACGGCGTCGGCGTCCCAGCCGTCCTCGACCACGTCGCGGGCGTCGACCCGGTAACCGAAGTCGGTCTCCTCGGCGACGCCCTCGGCGGCCAGCACGGCCGCGTCCTCGTCGAGCTCTCGCACGTCGACGGTCAGGACGGTGTCCTTGACCTTCTCCGGGCGCGAGAACCCGTGTTTACCGAGCGGTTCGTAGTTGTGGAACTCGTGTTTGTCACGACCCGCGCGCCCGCGACCGCCGCGGTTACCGGCACCGCGCCGGTTCTTGTGCGTGCCGCCGCCGTGCGTGCGAGAGCCGCGCTGTCGTCGTTTCTTGCTCGTCATTGTTATCGCATCGCCTTGAGGAGCGAGTCTATCTCCTCGGTATCGTGTTTGCCGAGTTCGCCACCCTCCGCGACGGGGTGCTTGAGGCCGTCGTGGCCGCCCCGCGGCGGGTGGAGGCGAAGGACCGGTGCCAGCCCCTGCTCGCGCAGGGTCGTCTCCTCGTCGAGCAACGCCGACGCGAGGTCGGCGACATCGTCGTAGTCGGTGTTGTCGGCGACCCACTCGTCGTCGACGTCGGCCGAGCCCTCGGCGGGTTCCGCGCGCTTGCGCAGGACCGTCTCCAGCACGTCCTGGCTGGGTTCGCCGTACGCGGTGTAGTCGTTGACCTTCGTGATCATCCCGCGGTAGGCCTCGGTCTCGGGCACCAGCGCGCAGTGGTTCACCCGGTGGATGTTGAGCATCTTCAGGGTGTCTTTGGTCTTGCCGCTCATGTCGACCTCGCCGCGGATCTGGACGACCGCCTGCATCAGTCGGCCACCTCCTCTTCGTAGTCGACCTGCCCGCGCGGGCCGCGCGACTCGGCGGCGTTCTCTAGGGCGTTGTAGGTCGCCTTCGCGAGGTTGAGCGTGGTGCGGGTGTTGCCGTGGCTCTTGGTCCAGGCGTTCTCGACCCCGCCCAGTTCGAGGATCTTGCGGACGGTGTCGGTCGCCGCGAGTCCCAGCCCGGTCGGGGCCGGAATCAGTTCGACCTCGACGCTGCCAGCCTTGCCGGTCGTCTGGCGGGCCAGCGAGTGCGGTCGTTCGCTACGGTCCTCCCAGGACCCCGCGCCGCGGTTGACTCGGATGAGGTTCAGCTTGGCGATCTCGATGGCCTTCTGAATCGCGCCGCCGACCTGGTCGTCGCGGCCCTCGGCGTAGCCCACGTAGCCGTCGCGGTTGCCGATGGCGACGACACAGCGGAACTTCACGCGGCGACCGGAGTCGGTCATCCGCTGGACCATATTGATGTCCAGCACCTCGTCTTCGAGCCCCGGCAGGAGCTGGTCGACGAGCTCGGGCTCCTTCAGCGGGAGGCCGGAGTTGAGGGCGTCCTCCATCGTGTCGATGTCGCCCTCGGCGACCTTGCGGCCGAGTCGGGTCTGGGGTTCCCAGCCGTCGTGGTTAGCACACATGTGTTAGTCCTCCTGTAGTTCTGCGAGCACGTCGTCGAAGTGCTCGGGTAGTTCGGTGGCGTCGAAGTCCCCGCTGTACAGCGGCTCGTCGCGCTGTTCGGCGTACTCGGCGATGTGCTCGCCGCGAGTACGCGACCAGTCGGCCAGCACGCTGTCGTTGTGGGGGACGTCGAGGCCAGCGTCGATAGCTCCTTCCTGTACTGCGAACACCTTGCCGCCCGGGGTCGCGGTGTTGAGGCCGATGTCGAGGACGGCCTCGTCGTACCCCTCGTCGAGCGCGCGCTTGCCGAGCAGGTACCCCGTGAGGTACGCGCTCGGGAGGTTCCCCGTCGGGGCCTCCCAGCCGTACTCCTCGAGGTCGCCCGAGAAGGCGCTCACGACGGTTTCGTCGCCGTCGGGACCCATCGTGACCAGCTGCGCCCTGACGTGCCGGTTGCTCTTGCGAGCCACCAGCCGGGGCTTGCCCGATTTCAGCAGGCGCAACCTCTGATGGTAGTCGGTCCGGACCTCGCGGCGACGGCGCATCGGCACCGTGTATCGTGGTCCACTTGCCATGGTTAGTAGTTGTTCTCTATGTAGTTGAGCAGGTACCGGACGCTACGGAACTCCCCGCCTTTTGCCTTGTCATAGAGGTCGCGGTACTGCGACTGGGTGATCTCACCCTCGGCGCGGAGTTCCTTGAGCTTCCGGCGCTGTGCTCGGATCGTTTGCTGCCACTGTTCCTTCTCGCTCTGGCGGCCGCCCGACTTGCCCTTGCGGTTGCCGGGGCCGGTCTGATGGCCGTAGGCGCGCTTGGCGTCGCGCTCTCGGGCGCGGCCGCGAGAGTTGCCCTTCTTGTCTTTCGCCTGAATCGTGCCGTCCTCGACGAGTTCGCGGATGTCCTCGCGGGTGATCGCCTCCACGATGGCACCCTGGGCGTCCGGGTCGAACCAGACGCGGCTCTCGCCGACGTCGAGCACGTCGGCGGCGAGTCGCTTCTGTGCGCTCAGGTCTGTCATTCTTCGACCTCCACTTCGACGTAGGTCGGGTTCAGGACGCGGATGTCCCGCTCTTCGGCCTGTTCCTCGATGCGCTCGCGCTTGCGAGCGCCGACCTTCGAGGCGATTCGGACCGCCTCGCGGTCGCCGTCGACGCCGTCGAGGTCGTCGACGTTGTGGACCCGCACCTCTTCGAAGCCGCTGGGGTGCTTGCCGCGCACCGCCTTCGGCGTGCGGTAGCCCGCCTCGACCTTCGGGCCCTTGCCCTTGACGCCGCGGCGCTGCTTGGAGAGCTGGCCGCGGGGGCGTCGCCACGAAGTGGGCGTGCGCTTCTTCTTGTGGTAGTCCTGTCGGTTGAACTGCGGTTTCCCGACGCGCTTGCGCTGGGTCAGCAGTTCCTCCTCGCGGTCGGTGAGGTCGGGGGTCTTCTCGACCAGCCCGCGGGGTCGAAGCTCGGTCTCGACCTCCTTGTCGGCCTCCTCGGCCTCCTCGGGCTCTTCGTCGTCTTCGATCTCGGCCTCGGTCTCTTCTTCGACTTCGAGACCGCCCACGTCGGCCTTGATGCGGGCCGCGAGCGCGTTCCCGATGCCTTCGACCTCGGCGAGCTCGTCCTGACTGGCGGCCTTGACGTCCTCGACGGAGTCGAAGCCCGCCTCTTCGAGCGAGTCGGCCTTGCTCGGGCCGACGCCGCTGATGTCTTCCAGCTCTTGGGGTTCGTCTGCCATTCGTTAGACACCTCCAGTCTGCGGTTTCTCGGTGATGTAGACGCCGTCCTGGAACACGCGGGTGTCCTTGCCCTGCACGCGGGTCAGCTGCTCGATGTCGGCGGCCGTCTGGCCGACGTCCTCAATGCTGGGCCCGTGCAGGCGCAGGGTCTCGTCGTCGACCTCGACCTGCGTGTCGCCGTGGATGGGCGTCCGCCGCGGGGCCTTCTCCCCGAGGAAGTTCTCGATGACGACCTCGTCGCCCTCACTGCGGACCTGCATCGGGAAGTGGGAGTAGAACACCTCCATGGTGTACTCCCAGCCCTCGGTCACGCCGTGGAACATGTTTCGCACATGGCTCTCGAACGTGCCGATGGTCGCGGTCGTCTTCGCGTCGTCTTCGTCGCTCTCGATGACCACCGTTTCGCCGTCGACTTCGACGGACACGTCGGGGTACCAGAGGCGTCGCGTGACGCTGCCGTTCGACCCCTCGACGGTGAGTTCGAGGTGGTCCTTCTCGGCGCTTACCTCGTCCGGAATCTCCAGTTCTACTCGTGGCATTGTTAGTACACGTACGCGATTATCTGGCCACCGACGCCGCGTTCGCGGGCCTCGTAGTGGCTCATGACGCCGCGGCTGGTCGTGACGACGAGCGCCCCGTAATCGCGGGCGGGGAGGAACCGCTTCTCCCACTTCTCGAACTCGTCTGCTCCGGTCGAGTACCGGGGCTTGACCGCACCGCACTCGTTTATCGCGCCTTTCAGTTCGACCTCGAATCGACCGGCTTTGCCGTCGTCGACGAACTCGAAGCCGTCGATGTACCCGCGGTCGTAGAAGACCTCGAGTACGCTGCCGATCTCGTTCGAGGCGGGCTGTACCGTGTGGTCCAGATGCCCGACGCTCTCGGCGTTGTCGACGCCCGAGAGCGCGTTGGACAGCGGATCGTTTCCTGCCATGATTATCGGTACTTCTTGAATCCCATGCTCCGGGCGATCTCGCGGAAGCACTGGCGACACAGGTAGATGTCGTACTTGCCGACGAGCCCCTGCTTTCGGCCGCATCGCTGGCACTCCTCGATCTGGCCGGTGCGCTTGGCCGCGTGTTCTCCCGTCGCGTCGGATTCGGTTTCGCTTTCGCTCATTCGTCTACCTCCACGTCGAAGTTGGCTTCGAGGTACGCGATGGCGTCCTCGGCGTTCAGCCGGTGGCCCGACGGAATCGAGCGGGTCACCTTGTCTCGCTTGCTGACCCGGTAGCCGGGGCGCACGAGGTTGACCGTCACGTCGAGACCGTAGATGCCGACGTTCGGGTCGTACTCCTGGCTCGGGAACTCGGTGTGTTCCTCGACGCCGAAGCTGAAGTTCCCGGTGTCGTCGAACTGGGTGGCCGAGACGTCGCTCAGCGGCAGGGCCTTCGCGAGGAACTCCTCGGCGTCGTCGTCGCGAAGGGTCACCTTCGCGCCGATGGGGTCGCCCTGACGGATGCCGAACTCGGGCTTGGTCGCCTTCGCCAGCGTCCGGACGCTCTGCTGTCCGGTCACGTCCTCGATGATCTCCTCGGCGTCGGCGAGCTCGCGGCCGCCCTCGCCCACGCCCATGTGGACGACGACCTTCTCGATGGTCGGCTCGCGCATCTCGTGGAAGTCGGCTTCGGCTTCGCTCATTCGCCGTCACCTCCGTCGCCAGTGAAGTTCTCGTCGATGACCACGACGTACTCCTCGACCGTCTCGAAGGTGTCGTCGTCGCCCTCGACGATGACGTTGTTCGAACCGCTTCCGGGCGTGACCTGAATCTCGTCGATCTCGCCGATGTCGCCCGCGTGCGACCCGCGAACTGCGGTCACGAGGCTCCCCTCCTCGTAGGGGAAGTGGGCGACGATCTCGTCGTCGTCGTTGCTGACGACGATGGAGTCGCCAGCGGCGTACTCGCTCGGGTCCTCGACGAGCAGGTTCTTGCCGTCGTGGAGGTTGAGCTGAGTCCGGCCGCCCGAGACCAGCGTCTTGTCCTCGATCTTCGCGAGCTTGCTGTCGGCGGCGTCTGCGTCGATGGGCGTCAGCGCGAGCCGACCGCCCTCGTCGGGGAACACGCGGTAGTACTCCTCGCGCTCGGTGAACGCCAGGATGTCGAACATCCCGATGGGTCGGTCCTCGGAGACGCCCTCGTCGCCGTTGACCAGCACGCTACCGTGTTCGAGCGCGTACCGCGCTTCCTTCTTCGAGCCGACGTAGCCCAGCACGTCCCGCAGCACGATGAGCAGCGGAACGCCGTCCTCGCCGTGGGGCCCTTGGGCCTTCACGGTGAAGGTGTCGGTCTTTCGCTCGACCGGCCAGGATTTCGGTACGGAGAGTCGTTTCTGGTGGTTGCTCATTCTTCGTCACCTCGTAGGCGCGCCTCGCGCCGGTCGTCCTCTAGGTCGAGGTCGGTCACGCGAAGGTTGCTCGCGTCGAGCGGTCGCGGGACCTCCTCGCCGTCGGCCTTCTCGACCGTCACGTCCTCGACGCGAACGACCGCGTCGCGAAGGTCCACGTCGATGACCTCGCCTTCCGTTCCGGCGAAGTCCCCGCGCATCACTTCGACCGTGTCGCCGACGTTGACCCGGACGCTCCGGGCGTCGAACTCCTCGCGGAGGTCGTCGGACAGCGTGGCCGTGACCTGGGCGTGACGCTCGTGGAGCGAGGCGTTCTCGGTCTTGTTTCGCTGTTTGCGTGGTTGTCGAGTCATACTATCATCGTAGCCGTGCTCGCGATGCTTCCGAACCGCTCGGCGACTTCTCGCGCGATGGGACCCTTGATCTCGGTCCCGCGCGGCTCCTCGACGTCGTCGATGATGACGGCCGCGTTGTCCTCGAACTTGACGCGCGTGCCGTCGGGACGACGGATGGGCTTGCGCTGGCGGACGATGACCGCCTCCAGCACCTGTCGGCGCATCTCGGGCGTCCCCTTGGTGACCGAGACGGTCACCTTGTCGCCGATACCCGCCTTCGGGTGTCGGCTCTTGGTGCCCGAGTAGCCCGACACGCTGATGACCTTGATCTCACGCGCGCCGGTGTTGTCGGCGCACGTCAGCAGCGAGCCCTTTTCGAGGCCCTGGGTCACGTCGGCCTTGAGCGCTTCCATCAGTCGTCACCTCCGATGTCGCTCACCGTCTCCGATTCGTCGGGTTCGGCGTTCGGTGTCTCGTCCACTCCGAAGTCCTGCGTCGTCTCGAACTGCTCGACGACGACGTGGCTCTTCGTCTTCGAGAGCGGTCGTGTCTCTGCTATCTTGACCGTGTCACCGACCTCGAGGTCGATGCACTCCGGCGCGTGGGCCGGAATCCGCGATCGGCGCTTCATGTACCGGTCGTACTTCGGCACCGGAACGTCGTACTCGCGTTCGACGATCACGGTCTTTTCCATGTCTGTGGAGGCTACCTGTCCTTCGATGGTCTGTCCTCGCACGGAGAGCGTTCCGTGGAACGGACAGTTATCGTCGGAGCAGGTCCCCTCCGGTTCTGATACGTTCAGTCCTGTTGCCATCTGGATTCACCTGCCTTCTCGGTGCGCAGTTCGGGTCGTGAGAGCAGCCGCGCTCCATCCACCGTAACGTAGGCCACGCCCTCGCAGTCCCGGGGGTACTCCCCGGAGTCCGGCGAGCGTCGCTCGCCGGACGCGCCAGACTGACCGGAGCGGACTCCGGCAGTTTCCGACGCCCGTTCGGACGCGGTCCCCGCCTCCTCGCGGAGGACGGCGGCTTCATCTGTGAGCGCGAACTCAAACGTCGAGCCCTGCTTTTGCACCTGTCGCACCCGGTCGGCCGACGCGACGCTCAGCGTCCCCTGCGTCTCGGCGACGACCCGGCCCTCGATTCCGACGAGGTCGGGGTTCGCCGCGTCCACGACGCGGACTGCGAGTCCGTTGAGTTCGTGTCGCGTCAGCGTCTCGGGTGTGAGTGGCATGATTATTCGTCGTCTACGTCGCCTTCCTCGCGCTTCACCGTCTTGATGCGCGCGATGGTCCGGCGAAGCTCCTTGAACCGCCCGGGGTCCTCGGGAGCGCCACCCGCGGCCTTCACGGCCTTCGCGTTGAGTAGTTCGGTTTCGAGCTCGTCGAGCTCGGCCTCGCGCTCGGCGGGGGTCATGTCACGAATCTCTTCGACGTGCAGGATGGCCATTATTCGTCACCCTCCTCGTCGTCCATCTCGTCCATGAGCTCCTCGGCTTCCTGTTCGACTTCCTCTTCGAGCTCGTCGAGCTCCTCCTCGACCGATTCGTCGGTCTCTTCGGATTCGGCTTCGTCTTCGGACTCCTCGGACTCGACTTCCTCTTCGAGAACTTCCTCGACGACCTCCTCGTCGACGGCTTCCTCGCCGGGTTCGGCGTCGTCCTCGGTCTCGTCGGCCTCGTCCTCGCGGAGCTCGTCGAGTTCCTCGTCGGTCGGCTCTTCGAGGAGCTGCTCGACCGACTCGTTCGCCTCGACCGCGTCCGGGACGACTTCCTCGGGGTTCGCGCCCTCGTCGATCTCGAAGTCGTCGGGCAGGTCGGCTCCCGGCGGGATGATCTTCACGTCCACGCCGATGGTGCCGAGCTTCATCACCGCGACGCCCTGACCGTGGTCGACGATGTCCTCGGCGGGTTCGCCGTTGTGCTTGATGTAGCCGCGGTTGAACTTCTCGACGCGCGAGCGCGCGCCGGTGACCTTCCCCGAGAGGACGATCTCCGCGCCGAGCGCGCCCGCGTCCATGATGCGGTCGATGGTGGTGTGTCCGGCCTTCCGGAAGTACCACCCGCGCTCCAGAGCGTTCGCGAGTCGGTCGGCGACGATGCGGGCGTTGAGGTCCGGTTCGTCGACCTCCTGAACGTCGATCTGGGGGTCTTCGAGGTCGAAGCGCTCTTCGAGCTGGGTCGTGATCTTCCGGATGTTCTTGCCGCCCTTGCCGATGACCATGCCGGGCTTCTCGGCCTTGAGCACGATCTGGGTGCCCATCGGGGTCTTGGCGACGTCCATGCCGCCGTAGCCCGCGCGACCGAGTTCGTCGGCGAAGAACTCGTCGATCTGGGACCGTTGCATCCCGTCTTCGATGAACTGGTGTTCGTCTGCCATTAGTCTTCGACCTCCTCCAGGATGAGTTCGACGTCGACCTCCATCGTGTTCCAGGCGGTCGCGCGTCCCATCGCGCGGGGCTTGCGACCCTGCACCTCGCCGACCTTGTGGGCGGCGACGTGCATGATCTCCATCTCCTCGCCGTCGAATCCCTGCTCGTCGGCGTTGTTGACCACGTTCTCGATGAGGTCGAGGAACGCCTGACTGGCCTTCTCGGGGTAGCGACCGGCGTCCCAGCCCTCGATGTCGCTACGGTGGCCCACGCCGCTGTTGTGGGACTTGAACGGGACTGACCGCTCGCCGTCGATGACCTGCTGGAGGTACGCCTGGGCGTCCTCGGCGGTCATGCCCTTGATCTCGCGGGCGATGGCTTTGCTGTGCTTGTGGCTCATGTGCCGCTCCCGGAGCATCCCCTTGGCGGTGGTGTCCGGGTCGGCCTCGACGCTGTAGCTGATTCCCATGGTTTACTTGAGTGGCACGAACTTCGAGGAGCGGGTCGCGCCGATACCGGCCTGTCCGTGTTCGACCGACGTTCGGGTCAGCTGGAACTCGCCGAGGTAGTGGCCGAGCATCTCGGGCTCGACGTGCACGCGCTCGAAGCTCTGGCCCGTGTACACCTCGAACGTCTTGCCGACGAACTCCGGTAGCACCGGCATGTTGCGCAGGTGGGTCCGGATGGGGTCGTTGGCAGATCCCTCCTCGGTGGCTTCACGGGCGTCCTCCAGCAGTTTCTCCTGCTGGGTCGACAGTCCCCGCTCGATGGTTCGCCGCTGGCGTGCGGGAAGCAGTTCCGCGACTTCGTCGACGCTCATGTCCTGCAACTCGTCGAGCGTGTGACCGCGGTAGGTGAACTCACCTTCGCGGCCGGTTCGGTACTCGCCTTCGCTCATGTTCAGTTACCTCCCCGTCCCGTGCGCCGGGACGAGATGTCCCCGACCTTCCGTCCCGGCGGGGCGTCCCGCGAGACGGACTTCGGACGACCGGGGTGCTGGCGGCCACCGCCGCCGAACGGGTGGTCGACGGCGTTCATCGCGACGCCGCGCACGTTCGGCCACTTGGTGCCGCGCGCCTTCATCTTGTGGTACTTGTTCCCGGCCTTGACCATCGGCTTCTCGGTCCGGCCGCCACCGGCGACCACGCCGATGGTGGCTCGGCAGTCGGGCGAGAGGCGCTTGACCTCGCCGCTCGGGAGTTCGACGACCGCGGCGTCGCGGTCGTGGGTGATGAGGTTCGCGCTCACGCCGGAGGCCCGTGCGAACTTGCCGCCGTCGCCGGGCTGGCGCTCGACGTTGCACACCGGAACTCCTTCCGGAATCTCGCCGAGCGGCAGGGTGTTGCCCTCCTTGATCTCGGCGCTGACGCCGACCTGCAACTGCTCGCCGACGCCGACGCCCTCGGGCACGAGGATGAGCCGCTGGTCGCCGTCGTCGAACTCGACGGCGGCGACCGGCGCGCTCCGGGCGGGGTCGTGTTCGATGTCCACGACCGTCCCGGCGACCACGTCGGTCTCCTCGGGTTTCTTGTGCGTGAGATCCGCCTTGTATCGGTGCGACGGGGCGCGGAACGTCGGTCCGCCCCGACCGCGTCGCTGTCCTTGGATTCGTCGTCCCATGTGTCAGAACACCCCGATTCTGGAGGCGACTTCCTGGGCGTCGTCGTCCTCCGAGAGGGTCACCGTGGCCTTCTTGTCGCCGTTCATGGTGACCTGCGTGTTGATCTTCTCGACCGTGACCTCGTACTGGGTCTCGACCTCGTCGCGAATCTCGGGCTTGTCGGCGTCGATGTCGACGATGAACTGGAGCTTGTTCTTGAAGTCCATCTCGTTCATCGCCTTCTCGGTGACCCACAGGTACTCGATGACTCCGCTCATCGGTCGGCCACCTCCGCGAGTGCGCTCTCGGTCCAGACGGTGAGTCGGCCGGGGTGCGCGCCGGGCGCGAGGTCCTCGGCGTTGACTTCCCCGGCGGTCGCCACGTCTGCGCCCGCGAGGTTGCGGGCGGCCTTCGACGGTTCCTCGCTCGTCACGAAGAGGACCGACTTGGGCGTCTTGTACTTGCGACCGCGGGTGGTCCCCTGACCGGCCCGGATCGTCTTGTTCTCCTCGGCGCGCTCGATGTCGGCGTCTGCGCCGACCGATTCGAGGAAGGAGACGACCTCCTTGGTCTTCACGAGGTCCTCGAACTCGTCGCTCACCACGAGCGGCAGGTCGAGGTCCTCGTCGAAGCGGTGGCCGCGCTCGGCCACGAGGTCGGCGTCCGCGGTCGCCGCGACGGCGCTACGGACGGCCTTCTTGCGCTCCTTCGTGTTGATGTCGAGCGAGCGGTCCTTCTCTTCTTTCGGCGGGTGGGCCCGGCGGCCCCCGACGGTCTGGGGCACGCGCGCGCCCTGACCGTTCGTCCGGGGGACGTGGGCCATGCCGCGACCGCTACCGGGCGACTCCGCCGAGGTCCGCATCCCGGCGTAGTCGTCGGCGCCGTAGTCCTGCTTGCGGTTTGCCTGCGCGGCGAGCACGGCCCGCTTGATGAGGTCCGGCCGGACGGTCGTCTCGAACACGTCCGGCAGGTCCACGCTGCCGTCTTCCTCGCCGTCGAGGTTTCGGATAGTTGCCTGCATGAGTTATCCCTGGTTAGATTCGGTGCTCACGTACCGCACCTCGGGGTCGAGGCGCGGTTGGTCGTTCGGTCGGACGGCCGGACGGAAGCGCAGGAGGCGCTTGTCCGGGCCGGGGAGCGACCCCTTGACCAGCGCGTACGAGCCGTCGACCTCGCCGTAGTTGACGAAGCCGCCGTCGACGTTCACGTCGTCGCCCTCACCGATGTCGATGAGGCGCTTGTTGAGTTCGGTGCGCTGGTGGTAGCCGGTCTGGCCCTGCTGGGGGACCGTCGAGCGCACGCGGGAGGGGTTCCACGGACCGAGGTTGCCGATCCGGCGTCGCCATCCCTGCCGGGCGTGCTTGCCCTTGCGCTTCTGGACGCCCCAGCGCTTGACGGGACCCTGCGTCCCCTTGCCCTTGGTCACGCCGCTCACGTCGGTGTACTCGCCCGCGCGGAACACGTCGTTCATGGCGTGTTCCCCGCCGTCGGCGAGCAGGTCCAGTGCGAACTCGACGCGCTCGTCGAGCGCGCCCCCGCCCACGCGAGTCTCCATCACGTCGGGCTTCTTCTTGGGGACGCTGGCGATATCGCTCGGGACCGTGTGGGTGACGACGCGGAGGTCGGCGACGTCGCCGCTCTCGACGGCGTCGCGCAGTTCCTCCTCGGCGGCGTCGGCGTCGTGGTTCTCGGGCACGTCGAGCGTTCGACTCAGCTCGTCGTGGAACTCCTCGCCCCACACTTCCGTCAGCGGCTTCTTGCCGTACGGCGTGTCTTCGTAGGCCCGCAGAGCGACCGCCCGCATCGGCGGCGTCTCCACGATGGTGACGGGAACGGTCTCCTCCATCCCTTCGCGGGGGGAGTCGGACTCGTCGTTGACCATCACCACGTGGGTCATGCCCGCCTTGTAACCCGCGAAGCCCTGGAGCGCCGGACTGCCGTCTCCGTCGGGCCACGAGTTGAAGCGCGGGACCTCGCTGGTCGCGCGCTTGCGGGGGCCGAACCCTAGCGAACCTTTTCGTGGTCTGCTTGTTTCTGGCATCGTATCACTTCTCTTTGAGGTTCAGGCAGGCGAGCGCGGCGAACATCGCTTCTTCGGTTCGCACGACGTCGCTGCCTTGATTCGGAATCGCGTTGACCCAGAGGTCGAACCGGCCGGGTGCGCCGGATTCGACGTTGGACTCCGCGTCCGCCTCGCCTCCCACCGCGTCGGTCGGCCACGCGTGGCCGACCGACGCGGGCGAGAGGTCGAGGATGTCCGGCAGGCCCCGACCGGGCGAGCCGAAGGCGACGGTCATGCCGTCTTCGGCCGTGCGGCCGACCAGTTCGGTCAGCCGCCCGGTCGTCAGCTCGACCCCGTGGCGGGACGTCGCGATTCGGACGCCCGCGTCGTCGCGGTCGAGGGCCGCCGGGAGGTCCGTGCGCGTCACTTCGAACCCCGGAAGGGGCTCGTCCACGAGCTTCGCACGGACCGGACTTCGCGAAGAGATCCTGACGGTAACGCGCTCTCCCTCGTCGACCGCCATTTTCGGCGGCACGACGAGCGAGATCGGGTGTTGCAGTCCGCAATTGACCCGAACGCGCCCTTCAGGTCCGACCTCGGTCACGATTCCCTGTCTTAACGACCCCGAACCCTCGGATTCGGAGCCGGTCAGCGACGGGCCGCGGAGCGGCGGCAGGACGCCCGCGTACTCCAGTTCGTCCCGCTTGCCGAATACCTCCTTTCGGAGGTAGGGCGGCGTCGCGGCGTATTCCAGCACGGTGCTTACGAACCCGCCGCCCCACTTTGCTTCCCCCTCGGGGTCGGGAAAGACCACGAGGCGGTCGGTCCGGAACACGGTCGCCGCGCGGGCGACGTAGCCGAGCTTGCGAGTTGCCTCGCGTTTGTCCTCGGCTTCCCGGACGAGGGACGACGGCACGAGTACGCTGACGGTCATACCGATACGCTTCGGCGGCCCGTCACTAGACTGTAGCGAATCGTACCTGCTTGGACGGTAAAAGGGTGCCGCTTCTCGTCGCCGGGTGAGAGGGCGTCACAAAGTATCTTCCGGGCGAAATCGGCGCTTGAACCGTGCCACCGTCCCTCGATTTCACTCCGATTCGGAAGCCTTATTTAGTGGCCGGGCATTATCCTGAAATGCAATCGCAACGCGCCGGTAGTGTAGTGGTATCACGTGACCTTGCCATGGTCGCAACCTGGGTTCAAATCCCAGCCGGCGCACTTCTCTTGGACGCAAAACGCCGAGCGGTGCGTTTCACCGCACCGTGAACGCTTGCTTCCGGTGAATTCCGTTGCTGGTGATTTGAACCCTGCCAGTCGCACGCTCGCGGAACCGAGCGGAGCGAGGTGAGCAAGAACGTCTGGCTCCGGTTCAAAACCTAACCGGCGCACCTCTCACCGTCGCAAGCTGGCGAGCGACTTGGAAGTCGCTCGCCACCGCGTCAGCGCGAACGTCCTTCGCTGGGATTTCCTACTACTTTGCTGAGGTTTACTGTTATGATACTTTGCTGAGGTTTACTATTATTTCTGATTCGCGCGCTCGGGCACGCGAAGAAACATAGTAAAAAGTTCGATGAAAGGGGGTCGAGGACGTGAAGCCCACACCCGAGCACATCGAGCAGTGGACACCGAGTAGACGGAACGTATCGCCTCGTTCCGACTGGAACGATGCGGCTCGGTCACGTCCTGCCGTGCTGTGTGCGAGCACAGAAGGACCGAACCCGGACCCATCTGGTCACTGGCCGGACGATAGCGCCGATGCCCCCCGGCCCCGACCGCGTCTACACCGCCTCCCACGGCAGTGGGCAGTCGCAGTCTCCGGACGGACCCGGATATCAGCTGTTCAGGTATAAAATTTTACCGTAGAAATATATAAGGTAATATGATTGGTTTAGTGAGGTGCAATGGACGCACCAGCCATCTCACACCCCGACCGCTGGACCGGCGAGTACAACGACGTGACGAGAAAGCTCATCGCGTTGACCGAGGCCGACCCGGAGCTACGCGACCTGCTGGAGCAGTCGATTCAGAAGGCGAACAAGCAGAACCCGGATCAGTCGACGAACCCGGTAGACGACCTGACCGATTACTTCCGGTTCGTCGACCGAATGTCTCAGTTGATCCCACGAGACGTGTTGGAGAATCCCCGCGACCTCGTGCGCGACGAAATCCTCCAGAGCATCTGTTACTTCTACTTCCTCGTCGATCAGGAACTTCCCGCGCTCAAGGGCCGTGGGCTCTACAAGAACACGCTCCAGTACTACGGGCCGTTCGCCGACTGGATGCGGGACTTCGCGGACGCCTGGGGCCAGTTCCTCGACACCGAGAAGTCGTGGAACCGCAAGACATACCGGGAGTTCTACGCCGACGAGCGGTTCGGTCTCCAAGAGGGCTGGTACGAACACGCCTCGAACTGGAACACGTTCAACGACTTTTTCGCCCGCTACCTCCGGACGCCTGCGGTCAGGCCGATAGAGTCGGGCGATTCGGTCGTCTGTTCGCCCGCGGACTCGGTCCCGCAGGGCGTGTGGCACATCGACGACCGGTCGAGGATCGCCGTCGAAGGGAGCGGCGGTAGTGGGAGAACGGACGGCGGGGTCCGGGTCAAGAACAAGACCCACTACAGCGTCGAGGACCTGCTCGGGTCGGACAGCGGGTACGCAGACGCCTTCGCTGGCGGGACGTTCACGCACACGTTCCTCAACGTGAACGACTACCACCGGTATCACTTCCCTATCGGCGGGAAGGTCGTCGAGAAGGACCAGATTGAGGAGAACGTCGCACTCGAAGTCGCTTGGAACGACGACGAGAAGCGCTACGACCCCAACGACTCGACCGGCTGGCAATTCACGCAGACGCGGGGCTACGTGATCGTCGACACCGGCGAGTTCGGCGTGGTCGGACTCGTCCCCATGGGAATGGCCCAGGTGTCGTCGGTCGAGTTCGAGGACAACGTTCAGGTCGGCCACACCTTCGAGAAGGGCGACCTGCTCGGGAACTTCCTGTTCGGTGGCTCCGACTTCGTGATGCTCTTCGAAGAGGAAGCCGGATTCGAGATCGAAGCACCCGAGCAGTCACCGACCGGTGGTGAAGGCGGTCGTCCGACGTACGAACACGTCAAGATGGGCGAGTTGTACGGCGTCCTGAACGGGTGAGCGTTCCGGACTGTCCCACGCTCTCGGGGAGTCCGGGACGGCTCGGCAGTAGGGACGCCGCGTCGAACCCACCGAAAATCACAGTCCGTCTATAATAGAATTAATTAAGTAATATTCCAGTAAAGTGAGAATATCTCGACACACATGGCTACGACGCTGTCCCCACAAACGGATGCCGACGACGAACTCGAACGCCTCCGAGCCGAGCGAGACTACTGGCGATCACTGTTCGAAAGCATCGTCGAGAACACCCCGGAACCGGTACTGGCAGTCGACGCCGACGAGGTGATCACCCACTGGAACGAGAGCACTGCCGAGTTGACTGGCCTACCGGCAGACGAGGCGATTGGCACCGACGCGGAGGTCTTCGCCAGTGTCGACGATGGCGAGGAGTTGGTGGCGGCACCCGCGGTCCGAAAGGACGAACCGGTCGTCGACTCGGGCCGGACGGGCGAGAAACCGGATGGTACTCTTTGGCACACTCACGATATCGGGGTCCCCCTGCACGGACCGGACGGCGAACTCGTCGGCGCTATCGAGTTCGCACCCGAGATCACAGAGATCGGAGACGAGTTCGAACAGCTCCTAGGCGACCTGGAGAACCGGCTCCAGGACCCAGTCGAGGAACTCGCCGCGTCGGCCGACAGCGTCGCCGAGAGTACCCAGCGGGTGACCGAGACGGTCGAGCAACAGACCGACAGCGTCACCGACGCCGCCGAGGAGGTCTCGTCGTTGAGCGCCAGCGTCGAGGAGGTCGCGACCACCGCGAACGAGGTAGCGACTCGAAGTGGGCGAGCGGAGTCACTCGCCGAAGAGGGCCAAGACGCCGCACACGAAGCACGAGAGGTGATGGCGACGGTCAAGGCGTCTTCGAAGGAGGCCACGGAGGAGGTCGACCAGCTCCAAGAGCGCGTCGAGGAGATCGACGGCATCGCCGAGATGATCGACGCCATCGCCGACCAGACGCACATGCTCGCACTCAACGCCTCGATAGAGGCGGCCCGCGCCGGAGAGGCTGGCGACGGGTTCGCGGTCGTCGCCGAGGAGGTCAAGCGCCTGGCCGAGGAGTCCCAGAACTACGCCGGAGAGATCGAGTCGATGATCGAGAAGATTCAACGGGAGACGGTCGAGACGGTCGAGAGCCTCGAAGAGACGACCTCGCGGATCGACCAAGGCGAGCAAGCCGTCGAGGTCACGATGGATACCCTCGAAAACATCGTCGAGGCGGTCCGGGAGACCGCACAGGGCATTCGGGAGGTCTCGGACGCGACCGACGACCAGGCGGCCTCCGCAGAGGAGATCGCCACGCTGGCCGACGAGCTCGTCGCCGACCTGAACCGGATGGCAGACGAACTCGACGTGGCCGCGAAAGCGAGCCAGGAGCAGACCGACCAGATACGCGAGATCGCGCGGACGACCGACGAACTGGTCGACGAGGACTCGCTCCTCGGGAAGTTCGTCTAAGGTGGCTGGAACCGGTCGTGACGTAGAACAGGTACGCCAAAGGTGGTCGGCGTCGTCGACTCGACCATGACGGTCATCGCGTTCCTGAGCGTCGCACCCGTGACCGAGGACAGCATGGCGAGCGAGGTCGCGAAGGCGGTCGCCGCCCTCGACGACTTCGACGTCTCCTACGAGACCACGCCGATGGGGACGACCATCGAGGCCGACTCGGCCGACGAACTGTTCGCGGCCGCCCACGCCGCCCACGAGGCCGTCGACGGCGACCGCGTCAGCACGTTCCTCAAGATAGACGACAAGCGCACGCGCGAGCAACGCGCGCGAGAGAAAGTCGAGAGCGTCGAGCGGGAGTTAGGCCGGGAGGCGAAGCGCGACCGGGACTGATAAACTGTTTACCGGGTGACGCCCAACCCACCCGCATGGACAGCCTGAACCGCAACGCACTCGAACTCGCCGACGAGGCGCTCGACTTCGCCGAGGAACTCGACATCGGCGCGGTCGAACTCGACAACGGCGCGACCGTGCTGGACTTCGGCCACGAGTTCGACGGGGGCATGGAAGCCGGACTCCTGCTGGCGGAACTCCAGACCGCGGGACTCGCCACGGTCCAGAGCCGGATGGACGAGGTCGCTGGCGCGCCAGTGCCCTCGGTCGAACTCTCGACCGACCACCCCGCGCTGGCCCTGCTCTGCTCGCAGAAGGCGGGCTGGGAGGTCGGCACCGACGATTTCGAGGGGCTGGGTAGCGGTCCCGCCCGCGCGCTCGTGGCCGAGGAGGACGAGTTCGCCCGCGTGGGCTACCGCGACGAGTTCGACTTCGCGGTACTCGCGGTCGAGAGCGACGACTACCCCACCGAGTCGGTCGCCGACCACGTCGCCGACCTGACCGGCGTCGAACCGTCGAGCGTCTTCCTCCCGACCGCGCCCACCGCGAGCCTCGCGGGGAGCGTCAGCGTCGCCGCCCGGGCCGCCGAGATGGCGGTCTTCCGGCTCTCGGAGCTCGGCTACGACCCCCTCGACGTGGTGAGCGTCTCGGGGTCCGCGCCGGTCGCGCCCGTCGCGGGCGACGAGGAGACCGCCATCGCCCGGACCAACGACGCGCTGGCCTACGGCGGCCGGGTCCACCTCACGGTCCGCGAGGAGTTCGACCGCTTCGACGAGGTCGTCTCGACCGCCAACGACGAGTACGGCACCCGCTTCGCCGACATCTTCGAGTCGGTCGACTGGGACTTCTACGAGGTAGACGAGAGCGTGTTCGCGCCCGCGCAGGTGACGATCAACGTGATCGGCGGCGACACGCACGTCGTCGGCGCGCGAGACGAGGACCTGCTGGCCGAGAGCTTCGGGCTATAGCGATGCGGTTCAAGCTCGTCCCCGAACCCCCCGAGTCGCTCGACTTCGTGGCGACCGCCCAGAAGGCGGTCCCGCTCGTTCCGGGTAGCGAGGACGACTGCTGTGCCCGGATGCTCGACCGGACCGACCTCACGAGCAGGGACGAGGCCCGGACGTGGCTCACCTTCCTCCGGGCGCTCGGCCTCGCCGAGGAGACCGACTCGGGGTTCGCCCGCGTTCGCGCCGACCCCGAACCGGCGTCCCTCCGCGAGCGATTCCGCGAAGGGGTCTTCGGGGTGCCCGCGCTCCTCGAAATTCTGGACGAGAGCGACGGCCCGGTATCGGTCGACGAGGCGTTCGGGGCGTTCCGCGACGAGGTGCCGACGTGGGAACACCACAAGAACCCCAACTCCTGGGAGACCATCTGGCGCGAGCGCGTCGAATACCTGCTCGACTGGGCAACGCTGTTGGGACTTGCCGAGAAGACGGAAGACGGCTATCGGGCGGCGTAGCGCGCCTGTCCGAGCGTCTCGGTTTCGCGAATTGCCACCGACCACGGGATGCGCCGCGGTCGCGCCTTCGGCGAAGGCG
Source organism: Halorussus salilacus (assembly GCF_024138125.1). Taxonomy (NCBI): domain Archaea; kingdom Methanobacteriati; phylum Methanobacteriota; class Halobacteria; order Halobacteriales; family Haladaptataceae; genus Halorussus; species Halorussus salilacus. The sequence continues at coordinate 2,466,789 of NZ_CP099993.1, read as the reverse complement.
CGACCGCACGCGGGGAGGCACGGGGCGCGGTTGCGGTGCGGTCGCGGTGCTGTGCGGTGCGGTCGCGGTGCGGCCTCATCGGTACCGGGAGTAGCTAGCGTCTCGGACTCGGTCCACCATTTCGAGCCTTCTCCGGCCCTCAGTTTCGGTGTCTCTCGCCCGAGAGACGACCTTTATCACGAGACACCACCAACCCCCGGCACGAACGACATGGCTTCGAACGCCGACCCGGACAGAAACGAACCCGGACCCATCGACACAGTCCTCTTCGACCTCGACGGGACGCTCGTGGAGTACGAGCGCACCCCCGGCGAGGTCCTCGAAATCGCCTTCGAGCGCGCCGGAGTCGAGCCCCTCTTCGAGGTCGAGGCGTACTTCGAGCGGTTCGACGACCACCTCGGTCCCGGCGTCTCCATCGCGGAGGGCCGGGCCAACTGCTTCGCCGAACTCGCCGCCGACCGCGGCCGCGACCCCGAACTGGGCCGGGCGGTCGCCGACGCCTTCGCCGACGCGCGCGACCAGTCGCGGGTCCGGCCCCTCCCCGGCGCGCGCGAGGCCCTCGACGCGCTCGCCGACGAGTGCGCGCTCGGGGTCGTGACCAACGGCCCGCCGGGGATGCAGACCACCAAACTGGAGGCCGCCGGACTCGCCGACGCCTTCGAGGCGGTGGTGTTCGCGGGCCACGACACCGCTTCCAAGCCCGACCCCGAGCCCTTCGAGGCGGCGCTGTCGGAACTGAATTCGTCGCCCGACCGGGCGGTCCACGTCGGGAACTCGCTGTCGTCGGACGTGGCGGGTGCCCACGCCGCGGGCCTGCGGTCGGCGTGGGTGCCCGCCGACGAGGGGGTCAAGCCGGACCCCGAACCTCACTACGCGTTCGGGTCGCTGTCGGCGTTGCGAGACGCGACGTGGTGAGTCCCTACCCCTCGCCCCACAGACTCGCCGCGACCATCACCAGACCCATCGCCGCCAGCACCGCCGCGAACGCGCCCCCGGTTGTCGCGTACTCGTAACCTCCCCACACCGCCACGCCAGCGAAGAACGCGATTCGCCACCACCGGGCCCGCATCGCGTCCAGCGCGACCGCCGCGACCAGCATGCCGGTCAGGTAGACGCCCAACAGCGCGGAGACGACGCCGGTCCCCTCCTGAACCGCGACGTACGTGCCCGCCAGACTCAGGGTGAACAGGACGGCGACGAGGACGCCGGTGGCGAGTTCGACGACGCGGGTTCGGTTCATGGGGTCACTCCTCGACCGGGGTACAAAAACTCACGCGTCCGGGAGGGGTCCCGGCCCCGTCGCGCGAGGAGTAGGGTCGCGCGACCGAAGCGGTCGCGCGACCTTACGGGTTCACGTCGGTCACGGTGCCGACGCCCTTGCTCTGTCCCTCGCGGAACACGAACCGCTGGCCCTCCTCGACGAGGTACGGCCGGAACTTGAACCGGACCGTCGCGGTGCCCGAGTCGCCGGGCAGGAGCTGGCCGCCCTCGGGGTGGAACGACGCCGCCTCGCTCACGGTTTCGAGGTGGACCACGGGCTCGTAGCCGTCGCCGATGTTGGTCGGGTGGTTCAGCACCACGACCTCGGCCTCGAACTCCCGGACGGGTTCGGGGTCGGTATCGGCTGGCAGGAGGACCATCCCTCGCTCGATGTCCTCCTCGCGGACCCCCTTCAGCGCGATGCCGACGATGCGGCCCGCCTTGGCCTCGTCGACCCGGTGGTAGTGCATCTCGATGGACCGCACTTCGACCTCGCGGAACGCGCCGTCGGCCATCGGGCCGACGAGGAGTTCGTCGCCCGCCTCGACCCGCCCGGACATGATGGTGCCCGACGCGACCGCCCCGACGCCCGTCACCGAGTAGGTGCGGTCGATGTACATCCGGAACTCCCCCGAGTCGGCGGTGGTCTTGGGGAGGCGCTCGAACAGTTCGTCCAGCGTGTCGAGCCCCTCCATCGTGACCGCGCTGGTCGTGAGGACGGGCACGACGGTCTCGTCGATCTCCTCGACGGCGGCGTCGGTGCCGTGGCGCTCGATTCGCAGGGGGGTCTTGCCAGCGTCCCGGAGCAGGCGCTCGACCTCGCGCTCGACCTCGACGAGTCGCTCGTCGGTCACCGCGTCGGCCTTGGTGATTGCGACCATCGTCGGCAGTTCGGTCGCGAGCAGGACCCCGAGGTGCTCGCGGGTGGTCTTGGTCGGGCCGTCGTCGGCCGCCACGGTCAGCAGGCCGTAGTCGAGCTTCTGGCCGACCAGTCCCCGGATGGTGGTCCGGAGCCACGGCTCGTGGCCCACGGTGTCGACGAACGAGACGAGGCGGTCGGACTCCTCGACCACGCGAGCGCGGTCGGACTTGCGGTGAGGGTTGTCCATTCGGACCGGCCCCTCGCCGTCGAAGCCGTAGACGCCGTACGAGAGGTCGGCCGAGAGGCCGCGCTCGACCTCGTGGGGTTGAACGTCCAGATACCCCCGCGTCCCGCCCTCGCCGTCGTCGGCCTGTCCCGTGACCAGCGACCCGACCAGCGTCGACTTGCCGTGGTCGACGTGGCCCGCGGTCCCGACCACGATGTGTTCGCTGTCGGTGTCGAGCATCGCGCCCTCTCGAATCGTCGCCACGCCGACGAGGCCGTCGGCGTCGCCGTCGGTCGAGACGCTTCCGTCGTCGGCGATGCCCCACGTCTGTACGCCCTCGATGTGCGCGCCCGCCTCCTCGGCGAGCAGGCTCAGCACGTCCATCGATTCGGAGAAGGCGTCGTGGCTGATTCCCGCGATGCCGCCGTCGTCGGTGACGCCGACCACGTAGGTCGCTTCGCCGTCGCCCGACAGCACCCGGTGTCTGAGCTGTGCGGCCAGACTCTCCATGCGGCCCTCCGCGAGGTGGAGGTCCTTCGTGAGTCGTTCTTTGAACTCGACGTTGCCGCCCTCTCGCTCTCCGCGGTCGAGAGCGCGTTGCAACGTGGCCCGGTTAGGGCACATACCGCGCGATTAGGGCGGACGCGGCAAAAGCCTTGCCCGGAATCGTGTGAAACCGGCCCACGGAAACGTCACCGAGCGGTCACGTTCGTCGAGATGGCGGTGTCGCGCTCGAACTCGACCGCGACGGTCGCGTCGGTCGCGTTCTGGTCGTAGACCAGCGTCCCGGTCGACCCCTCGGGCACCGCGAACGCGGTCCAGGCGGTCCGGTTCCCACCCGCGCTCAGCGGCAAGTCGACGAATCCCTCGTGGTCGGCGAACGACTCGCTCCGGGAGGTCGTGCCGTTCGCCCGTAGCTGGAAGGCTCCCCGACTCAGCGGCACCGAATCGTTACCGGTGTTCAGGATGTTCATCTGGACCACCACGAACTCCTGACCCTCGGGCGCGGGATACGCCACGTCGTCGGACTCGTTCGGGTCGATGCTGTCAGTCACCTCGGCGTTCCACGCGACCGAGAGGCTGGCGTTGGCGTCGCCGGGCGAGGCCGACTCCGCAGTGATGTCGTCGCCGCCCCCGCCGAGGAAGGGTATCGACGGCCCGCCGAGGAACCCGACCGCCACCAGCGCGACCACCACCACGACCGCGACCGCGACTCCCTTCGACCCGACGCTCCCGGCGAGCGCGCCGACCCGCTGGGCGACCGGTTCGAGTCGGTCCAGCGGCGAGTCCGACGAGTCGTCGGACTCGCCGCTCGCGTCCGTCCCCTCGGCCCCGCTCGCCCCGCCGAACTCGGCGGGGAGGTCGGTCAGCCCCCGCTGCTTCAGGAACGCCTCGACGCCATCGCCGTCGAGCAGTTCCACGCCGGTTCCTGCCGCGACCTTCTCGGCGTGGTCGCTCGTCGTCCCCGCCGAGACGATGGCCGACTCCTCGACGTCGTACTGCTGGCAGAGTTTGACGAACTGCTGGACCTGCTTGCCACCGACCTCGCCCTCGGAGGCGGGAATCGCCCACAGTAGGCCCTCCTCGCCGGTCTCGGGCCGCTGGACCGCGACGAACGTCCGTCCGTCGTCGCGCTTGACCCGCGTCTGCCAGCCCTGCCGCTTCCAGAGGGCCGCCACGAACTTCCCGAACTCCGAGTGGTCCATTGCCTGCAACATGGATTGTCACCGCGGGGACGCCGTTCGCGTTCATATCCTCAGTCCCGATATAAAAAACATCCCCCCTGTGGGCGCGACCGCGGTCGCGCCCACAGGGGCTGATTCAATCCAGACTCATCGGGACCGACTCGGCTCACGCCCGCTCCTGGAGGCGCTCGTAGGCCTCATTCACGCGCTTGAACTCCTCCTCGTCGCCGCCCTCCCGGTCGGGGTGGACCGCCTTCACGCGTTCTCGGTAGGCCGTCCGGACCGCGTCGGCGTCGGCACCGGGGTCGAGTCCGAGGGTGCGGTAGGCCTGCGCGGGCGTCGGTCGGTCGTCGGCCCCCGGCCGGGCGCGCGCTCCGCGCCCGGCGCTCGCGCCGCGGGCGTCGGTCCGGCCCCGGGCGTCACGCGCTCCGAACCCGCCCCGGCGACCCGAGAACGAGTCGCGCGGTCCCGCACCGAACCCGCCGGTCTCGGCGTCGGCGCGGCGATAGCTCCCGGCCCGGCCCTGCTGGACGCGGTCTTCGAGGCGGCCGCTGGCGTGGTACCAGACCAGGTACGCGGCCGCGGCGAACGGGAGCGCGATGGCGAACAGCGCGGGACTGTAGACGAACCCGAGGACGAACTCCAGCGTGGCGATGCCCGCCAGCACCGCCGCCAGTCCGAACAGGAGCCACGTCTCCCTCTCGGTTCGCGTCCCTCTCACGGTCGGATTTCGGACCGCGGGGTTGTAAGCGTCTCGCTCGGGGACCCCGGTGACCTGACTCGGGGGCTCCGAGGTGGTCGGGTCGCACGCAAGGTGGTCGGGCCACACTCACCGGGTCGCCGACCGCGGGCGCTCGAACTCGTAGTCGAGTTCGCCGTCAGGGGTCTCCTCGACCCAGAGCAGCATATCCGCGAGGTCGCGCAGCCGTTCCATCGTGGCCTCGTCGTGGGCGGTGAAGTCGACCCGGAAGATGGCGAAGCCGTCGATCTCCGGCGACTCGCCCACCGTCTCCCGGACGAACCGGGCCACGGTCGCCCCGTCGAGCGCGTCGAACAGCGGCGTCAGCGACTGGAACACCAGGTGCTTGCGTCGCACTTCGTGGGCGTACGGGGGCGTCAGGTCACTCAGCGCCAGCGAGAGCCGAGCGAGTTCGTGGGGCGCGGGCACGTAGACGGTGGGGGTCTCGCGGTACGTCGCCGGGACGCTCTGGTCGGTCGAGACCGCGTCGACGACCCCGACGGTCTCCGGGGAGTCGTCGCCGGTGACCGACCGATACCGGTCGACCATCCGCTCGGCTCCCGTCTCGGTCGTCACGAACACCGCGCTCTCTTCGGGGTCGCTCCGTGCCGCGGCGACTCGCAGGTCGAGGTTGTAGCGTTCGAGGTCGCCCGACTCGGCGACCAGCAACGTCCTGCCCGCGCGGAGCGCGGGTAGCTCGGGGAGTTCGGGCGGCTCTGCGGGTCGCTGGCCCGCGACGGAACTGCCCTCCGCTCCGGTCGTTTCGTGGCTCATGTCTGGTCCCTCTCGTCGGGCGGTCGAGCGTCGGACGATGCGAAGACGCGGTCTCTCGGGGACGGCCGACCGAACGTACCTCGCGTCGGCGCGCAGAGAAACTGAAGCGCCGACGCGGCTCTACGTAGGTGTACAGAAGTCGTCATCAAATACGTTTCGTTCGGAGGAGAAACCGGCGGTCGCTGCCAGAGACAGCACTACGATTAAGTACCGGGAGTACGAACGTCCAGTCGAGATTCTCCCGGCGGCCGTTCGGAAACGTCGCGCGATTCCATCAGGTGACTGCCGAGAGTCGCCCGATGATGCCGTGGGGCGGAGGGCGACCCGCGGTCGCGTTCGCGAGGAGGACCGGCGCGACCGCCTCGACGGTCTCGCGCGAGACCGACGCGTCTGTCTCGCGCCGACCGCCGGAAAACGGGCTCGGGGCCGCCCACCGGGCGGCCCCGAGTCCGTCACGGTCCTCCTGCTCTCTTGCCTTCCGACGCCGTTTGCGTCGCTCTTCGACGCCGCTCGTGCCCTCACCCTCCGAGACCGACGAGCCCCACATAGCAAGACCCATCCCGGCCCGCTCCCAACCCCGACGCATGAACGAGAGCGCCGAGCGGACCAAGGTCGAGTGGCGCGAGTGGGGCGAGGAGGCCTTCGAGGAGGCCCGAGAGACCGACACGCCGATACTGCTCTCGCTGTCGGCGACGTGGTGCTCGTGGTGTCACGAGATGGACCGCGAAGCCTACAGCAACCCGATGGTGGCGGCCAACGTCAACGACTCGTTCGTGCCCGTCCGGGTCGACATCGACCGCCAGCCCCGGGTCCGCGAGCGGTACAACGTCGGCGGATTCCCCTCGAACGTGTTCCTCACGCCCGAGGGCGAGACCCTGACCGGCGCGACCTACCTCGGCGTCGACGGGATGCGACAGGTGGTCCAGCGCGTCCGGGACCTCTGGGCCCACAAGGGTCGGGACGCCGCCCGGGTCCCCCGGAGCCTCCGGGAGGACCCGCCAGCGGGCGAGCTAACCCCGGAGATCGAGCGCCTCGTGGCGGGCCAGCTCGGCGAGAAGTTCGATTCCCAGTTCGGCGGGTGGGGCGACAGCGAGAAGTTCCCCCTGCCCCGCACCGTGGAGTTCGCGCTCAAGCGCGAGCGCGAGCAGGCGCTGGCGACCCTGACCGCGATACGCGAGCACCTGCTCGACGACTACGACGGCGGCTTCTTCCGGTTCGCCGAGGGGCGCGACTGGAGCGAGGTCCACCACGAGAAACTGCTGTCGACCAACGCCGCGCTGGTCCGGGCGTTCGCCGAGGCGTACCTCTACACCGGCGAGGAGGAGTACCGCGACCCGGCCGACCGGACGGTCGAGTACCTCACGACGACGCTGTGGACCGGAGAGGCCTTCGCCGGGAGTCAGGCCCCCGGTGACGACCCGGACCCCGACTCGGACTCGGCCCCGACCGGGGCCGAGTCCGGAAGCCCGGGCTACTACGCCCTCGACCCGAGCGACCGCGAGTCGGCCGACCCGCCTGCGGTCGACGACACCGTCTTCGCCGACTCGAACGCGATGGCCGTCGACGCGCTCCTGACGCTCCACGCCTACACCGACGACGAGCGCGCGCGGACCTACGCCGAGCGCGCGCTCGACCACGTCCTCGACGAACTCGTGGACGACGGCGAGGTCACGCACTTCCGACCCGCCGACGGAGAGACGAGCGAGTCGGGCCTGTTGGCCGACCAGGCCCTCGTCCTCTCGGCGCTGACGACCGCCCGGCAGGTGCTGGGCGACGAGGAGTACCTCGACGCCGCGCGCGCGGTGGCCGACTTCGCGCTCGACGAACTCCGCGAGGACGAGTCGCCCGACGGCGCGTTCGTGGACGGCCCCCGTTCGGGACCGGGCCTGCTCGACCGTCCCCTGCGGGCGCTCGACGACAACGCCGAGATGGCGAGCGCGCTCGCCGACCTCGCGCTCCTGACCGGCGAGGACCGCTATCGCGACGCGGCCGAGGGCGCGGTCGCGGCGTTCGCCGACGCCGCCGACCGCTTCGGCGTGCAGGTCGCCGGGTACGCGACCGCCGCGGCGCGGCTCTGTCGGGACCCCCTCCTCATCGAGGTCGCCGACGACGCGGGGTCGGACCTCCACCGCGCCGCGTTGCGGGTCGCCGACCACGAGAAGGTCGTCGTCCCCGAGGTCGCGGGCGACGAGCACGAGGAGGGCGCGGCCTACGTCGTGATCGAGGGCGAGCGCTCGGCACCCGCGAGGACGCCCGAGGAACTGAGCGAGCGCGTGGCCGACTCGGCGTTCGACCCGGCGTAATCGAGTTCCCACTACCCGGGATTCCGCGTCTGCGCTCGCACTACGAGCGCAGACGCACGCCGTGGGAGCTTCGTTCCCACGAACCACACCTCACTTCGTTCGGCGAGACGCGGGGAGCCACGGGGGCGCGGTGCGGTCGCGGTGGGGTGCTGTGCGGTCCTCACCGGGACCGACGGTAGCTAGCTTCGCTCGACCGCTTCCGTTCGGGGCGTTCGAAACCCCCTTGCAAACACCAATAGAGACTGACAAACCGTCCGAGAGTTTATGTGTCGCGGGGGTCATTCCCCGCACATGGCGAGTCTACGTGACCTCGGTCTGTCCGAGTACGAGGCCCGGGCGTATCGGGCGCTGTTGGACGCCGGGCCGACAACCGCGAAGGAGTTGTCACGCGCGAGTGACGTCCCGATGGGTCGCATCTACGACGTGCTATCGAGCCTGGAGACCCACAGTCTGGTGCGTTCCCAGAGCGCGAGCCGCCCCAAGAAGTACGTCGCGGTCGAGCCCGAGACCGCGCTCGACCGGCTGCTGGAGGACAAGCTCGCCGAGCTGGAGGAGCAGGCCGACCAGTACGAGGGCATCGTCGACGACCTCACCGACGAACTGGAGTCGGCCGGGCCGGTCGAAGAGCAGTTCTGGACCGCGGCGGTCGGGGCCGAGGAGACCATCGACCTGCTCGTCGAGCGCCTCGACGCGGCCGACCAGCGAATCGTGCTGGTCGCCGGGCGGTCGTCGGCCCAGTTCGACCTCGGGCGGGTCGGCGACCTCGTGGCCGAACACCTGGAGGCGGCGCTCGACCGCGGGGTCGAGGTGTCGATGCTGATGACCCCGACGCTCGTCGAGACCCTCCCGCCGAGCGTGGGCGAGCGCTACGCCGAGACGTTCGCCGACCACCCCGACTTCGCGGTCCGGACCACCGACGGCCTCCGGGGCACCTTCAACCTCATCGACAGCGCCGAGGTCTGCATCGAGGTCGCCAACCCCCTGAACCCCGGCGAACCGTTCGCCATGATCGACCTCAAGGACCCCGAGTTCGCCGCCGACGTGCGCGAGGAGTTCGCGCCCCGGTGGGAGGAGGCCGAACCGCTCTCCATCGGGCCGTCGTGATTCCGCGCTCGGTCGACCTTCAGTCCCGTTTCGTGCATCTTTCACCGACCGCAATTTTCCGAATCTGGACCAACCACGGGATGCGCCGCGTCTGCGCTCGCAGTGCGAGCGCAGACGCACGCGGGGAGGCACGGGGCGCGGTGCGGTGCTGTGCTGTGCTGTCGCGGTGCGGTCCTCACAGGTGACGGCAGTAGCTAGCTTCGCTCGACTTCTCACACGCCGACTGCTCTCGGTCGGGTCATCTCGCTCACACGCCGATTGCTCTCGGTCGGGTCATCTCTCGGCCCGATACCGAAGCGAACTCGAAAGCCCGCTCAAATCCGATACAGCCGCGTGGTCCAGAACTCCCGGAACGCGTCGCCGAGTGCCTCCTCGGGCTTCCCCGTCGCGTCGACCGCCGCGGTCGCGGTCGCCCGCTCGTCGAACTCGCCCAACAAGGTCCGCTCGCCCACGACGAACACGCGGTCGGCGTCCACCGCCGCGAGCGCGTCCTCGCACTTCTCGACGTGCTCGTCTATCTGGGCGTCCCGGCGGCGCTCGAACCGGCCCTGCGAGAACCCGCCCTTCGAGTGGTCGCCCTTCACGTCGCTCTCGAACCCCTCGAAATCGAGGCGCTCGCGGCCCTCGTAGGTGCCGAGCGCGAACAGGTCCGACCGGACGAGCGCCAGCGCGAACTCGCCCGTCGGCAGGAACCACTCGCGGTCGAGTCGGAAGCCCGCCCCCCACTCGACGAACGGGTCGGGCGCGACCGGGGGCGCGAGCGCGACGCTCACAAGGCCCTCGTCGTCGGTCACCGCCAGACAGGGTCGGGCGCGCTCGACCAGCGCGGCGTGGTCGCCGAAGGCGGTCTCGACCGCATCGGGCAGGCCGCGTTGCTCAGCGCCGACCATCGCGGTCAGCGCGGCCTCGGGTTCGGTCTCCACGGAGCCGAGTCGGTCGAGGACGGCCGCGAGGCGGTCGCCCCGGACGGTCTCGACCCCCCGGAAGTCGAGGTCGGCGTCCTCGTCCTGCTGGCGCTCGACCCGGTCCTCCAGTTCGGCGATGCGGTCTTCCAGCCGATTGACGCGCTCTTCGGCCTCCTGGCGGGCGGTCGCGGCCTCAGCGCGCCGTTCCTCCTCGGCCTCGGCGCGGCGTTCGAGGTGGCGCTTCTCCTCTTCGAGTTCGTCGATGCGCTCTTTGAGTTCGGCGCGCCCGAGCAACTCGTCCAGCATTCGGCCCTAGGCGGGCGCGGGCGTGGTAAGTAGTTTCTGCTCGCAGTCGGTTCGGCCGTGGGAACCCCGAACCGACGCTACGACGGCGGTCGCGACGCTCGCCGCCGAGATACTAATAGGGCAAAATATATTATCTATTACTAATTCGTACTTGAGAAAATACTATCCGTGTGCTATTCATACGGGTGAGTGGTATGGTAAAAAAGCCAACTGCGACCAGACGCGACGCGATTCGAACGATGGGTGCGCTCGGACTCGGCGGATATCTCGCGACCGGCGGTGCAAGCGCCGATTCGTACACGATTGTCGGTGACCGGTGGTACGGCCACGATTCGGAGAACGTAGAGCGAATCGGGGGCGATATGATGGACCTCTCCCAGCACGTCGCGGCCGAGTACGTGGGGTCGGACACCGAGAGCGGCGTTCACTACCGCTACTTCGACATCACGACGGTCAGCGTCGCCACCTACCGCGAGACCGAGATCGGGGAACACAAGCCCGCGCTCTATCAGTTCGGTTTCAACGTCAAGAGCGGGGACAACGGCTCGACGTCGGGCATCGACCGTATCGACACCGACGTGGTCCACGCCGGACGACCGAAGACCGAGAGCGAAGTGCTCGACGACCCCGACTACGACCTCACCGAAAGCGAACTCGACGACGTTTCGAAGGTCGACGAGGAGGCCAAAGAGGAGGCTGGCGACGCCGACTCGGTTTCGACGCTGGCGGGACTCACGGGGTACATCCTCTCGAAGTCGAGCATGCCGGTGCTGGCCGCGGCGGGACCGTACGTGAGCGTCGCGAGTCTCGCGCTCGGCGTCGCCTCGCTACTGCTCGGCACCGACGAAGCGCCGGAGGGCGAAAACTACACATGGCAGTATCCGACCGACACCTACGCCGTCGGCGTCGCTCACTACAATTCGCTCCCGGTCCACATGGACGAGGACGCCAACGGCGAGTTCACCGTGGAAGGGTTCCTCGACGCCGACCGCATCGACGGGGCCAACGGCAGCATGTTCGAGACGCTGTCCCACGAGATTACGGTCCAGTACGACGATTACGACGGCGGCGGAATGTGAGCGTCGGGTACCGTCCCGACCGCGAGACGGTCCCCGCGAGGGGCTCTCGTCGAGGGTCGTTCTCGAAGCGAGGTCCTTCGGAGTAGTCGTCCACTGGCTCTTGGCCCGATAGCCGACGAGGGACGAACTACGAGCCCCCGCGTGTGACCCTCACCCCACGAGGTACTCCCACGTCTGCGGGCCGACGATGCCGTCGACGAGGATTCCGCTCGCGCTCTGGAACGACTCGACGGCGTCTTCGGTCCCGGGACCGAAGCCGCCGTCGACCGCGATGTCGTACCCGTGCTTGTACCGGAGGTTGTCCTGGGCCGCGCGCACGGCCTGATTCTCGTCGCCGTCGCTCGCGGTGACGACGAGTTCGTCCCATGTGTTCGGGCCGACCACGCCGTCGACGGTGAGGCCGGTGTCGGACTGGAAGCTCTCGACGGTGGTCTCGACCTCGTTGCCGTAGATGCCGTCGTGGTACTCCATCGGATAGCCGTTGGCTTCGAGGAGGTACTGGACGGTGTACACGTCGCGGTTCTCGTCGCCGGACGAGTAGGTGGGCCAGCCAGCGGTGCCCCCGTTCCCGCCGTCGTCTCCGTCGTCGCCGCCGTCGCCGTCGTCGACCTCGCCGTCGACGAGGTCCATGAGGTAGTTCCAGTCGAACGTGTCGCCGGGGTCGACCTTCCCGTCGGTGACGCCCGTGCAGTCGGCGTTCGGAATCTGGTTGTGGCCGATGACGCCGCCCTCCCCGTCGTAGGGGTCGCAGGGCGCGAGGTCGAACGTCGGGTGGCGCTTGGGTACGCCGTACTTCTCGCAGATGTGTGCGACCGCCTCGGCGGTCTGCTCGTAGATGTTGTCGTTGAAGTCGGTGGAGTTGGCGTAGCCTTCGAGTTCGAAGTTGACGCCGGTGTCGTTGTACGAGCCGTCGCCGCCGTTGGTCCACGCGATGTCCTCGATGTCGACCATCTGCATGATCTGGCCGGGCTCGTTACCGATGACGAAGTGGGAACTCACGTTGGCGTCGGGGTTCTCGAACCATGTGTAGCCGTCCTCGTACGAGCCTTCGATGGTGTGGATGACGATCCAGCGCACGTCCGAGGACGTGCGGTTGGCGTCGGTATAGTTGCTCGGGTCGGCCGACCGGTACACGTCGGCGACGCTCTCCTGTGCGCTCGCGGTCGATGCACTGCCGAGTACGGCGGCCGAGCCGATTGCTCCGCCCGCCAGCTTGACAAAGTTTCGCCTTGATTTCTCCATATATTTTGTATGTGGGATGTATTTAAAATTCTTTCCCAAGGAGAGAGAAATATCTTTACTCGTTCAGCGGGGACGAGGAGAGAACGACGGGGATGCGATTATACTCGGTCAGTCGGCGGCGACGGGCGTTCGACGCTCCTCGCCCGCCATCGCCAGCACGTCGTCGAAGAAGCCCAGCGTGTCGTTCGGGCCGGGGTTCGCCTCGGGGTGGTACTGGCGGGTCAGCACCTGGAGGTCGTCGCTTTCGAGCCCCTCGGGGGTGTCGTCGTTGACGTTGACCTGCGTCACGTCGAGGTCGCCGGGGTCGGCGACCGTGTAGCCGTGGTTCTGGGTGGTCATCACGACCCTGTCAGTCCGGAGGTCCCGGACAGGCTGATTGACGCCGCGGTGGCCGAAGTCCATCTTCTCGGTCGACCCGCCGAGCGCGCGGGCGATGACCTGCTGGCCCAGACAGATGCCCGCGAGCGGGACCTCGCCGACGAACTCGTCGACCAGCGCCCGCGCCGATTCGAAGTTCGCGGGGTCGCCCGGCCCGTTCGAGACGAACAGCACGTCGGGGTCGAGGTCGGCGACTTCCCCGGGCGGGGTATCGTAGGGGAGGACGTGGACGGTCGCACCGCGTTCGAGCAGGGAGTCGACGATGCTTCCCTTCGCGCCGCAGTCGAGCAGGGCGACCTCGGTGTCGGTCGTCCCGTCGCCCGAGTAGGTCTTCGTGCGCGCGACGCTGACCTGCGCGCCGATGTCCTCGTGGTCGCTCATGCCCGGACAGTCGGCGAGCGCGGCCGTCGCGTCCTCGGGGGTGGCGTCGGGTCCGGCCGCGATACCGCACTTCATCGCGCCGCCGTCCCGAATCTGGCCCACGAGGTCGCGGGTGTCGAGACGGTCGACCGCCGGGACACCCTCGGATTCGAGCCACTCGGCCACGTCGTCGGTGAGTTCGCGCGCGACGACGGCGCGGGGGTGGACGCGGTCGCTCTCGAATCGCTCCTCTCGGACGCCGTAGTTCCCGATGAGCGGGTACGAGAACGTGAGAATCTGCTCCTCGTAGGAGGGGTCGGTCAGGCTCTCCTCGTATCCGGTGTAGGCCGTCGTGAATACCAGTTCCCCGCGGGACGTGCCCGGAGCGCGACAGCGCGCCTCCACGACGCTGCCACCCTCCAGCGCGACGTATGCGTCCGACATTACGAGATTCATACGAAACCACGGGTGATAAACCTTGCTTTCGTAGCGAGATTACGAATTTCGTAATCATCAAGTGGTCCCCCCATCTACTCACGCATCTCGATGGACGAACTCGACCGCCAGATACTGACCATTTTGCGACGAGACGCCCGAAAGCCCTACACCGAGATCGCCGAGGAGGTCTCGACCTCCGAGGGGACGGTGCGCAACCGCGTCGAGCGCATGACCGACGAGGGGGTCATCGAGCGGTTCACCGTCTCGACCCGGACCGGCAACGTGAAGGCGATGATCGAACTCGACGTGGCGGTGGACGTGAACACCTCCGACCTCGGCGAGAAGGTCGCCGACTGGGGACAAGTGGACTTCGTCTGGCAGGTATCGGGCGAGGAGGACATCGTGCTCGTGGTCGACGCCGCCGACACCCAGAGCGTCAACGAACTCATCACGCGCGCCCGAGAACTAGAGGAAGTCGTGAACACGAAGACGAGGTTGATTCTGGACGAGAAGCTGGGGTGACCCGGTCGCGCGCCACGGAACGCACATCCGCCGCTTTCACGCTCCAAAAGACCTATCTTCCGTCGGTGACAGCCGTGGGTATGAACTCGGAGCAGGGTCTCGCGACGGCACCGGGTCGGTCACCGGACCAACGGAAGACGGCCCCGCTCGACGGACCGGCCGACGGTCGGTGGTCTCGTGCCGGGTGACGACCGTCCGGCGGTGAACCGCCGGACGGTCCTCGGCGCGCTGGCCGGTGGCGGAGCCGCGTCGCTGGCGGGCTGTTCGCTCTTCCAGGCCGACGAGGACGAACCGACCACGGAACTCGATGACGAGACGGTTCGCGACCTGGCCGTGGCGTTCGCTCCGACGCTGTACTTCGACGAGGAAGAACGGTGGTTCCCGACCGACCCGCGTCCCTACGAGACCGACGCGGGCGGCGAGACCGTCGTCGACGGGTTCGACGCGCTCGACGGCTACACGGAACGCTACGGCGACGCGGAGACGCCGCCGGACCCGACGGTGTTCTATCGCGGGGTCCGATACGAGGACTCGTCGTTGGCCGTCGTCCAGTACTGGTACTACTCCGCGTTCGACCAGTTCACGACGAACTTCCACTGGCACGACTGGGAGGTGCTTCATGTGTTCGTCGATATCGAGGAGCGCGATTCGACGGGGTCCGGCACCACCGCGGCGGGCGAGCCCCAACTCTACGTCGCCAGCTCGCACTCCCGGAAGGTGCCGAACAACGAGTTCCTCGACCCGGACCCGGAGATGGTTCCGCGAATCCTCTCGGAACTCGGCTCCCATTCGAGCGCGCTGTCGCTCAACGACGAACGGGACGCGTTCCAGCGACTGCAGTTGGACGACGTGCTGCCCGACATCACCAACAGTGCCATCGACGGCGTCGAGGACCTCGCGGAGATTCCCATCGCGTACGGCCTCCCCCGGGACGAGGGGTCGCGACTGCCCTTCGTCGTCCCGGAGCTCGACGGCGCGCCGCTGTACGACCACGAGCGGCTCCCGTCGGTCGAGCGGTCGGACCTCATCGACGGCGACCTGACCGTCCGGTCGTTCGACGCGCTCACCTCGCCGCCGACCGACCTGCCGGAACGCGAGACCGGGCTGGTCTTCCAGCACGCCCGGCGGGGCGAAGCGGAGGCCGACGTGGAGTACGAGCTCGTCCCCGCGAGCGAACTCGAACACATCGAGGACTTCACGGGTCCCCAACTCAGCTTCGAGTTCTCGGTACCCGACTTCGCCGAGGACGCCATGGCGGGCCACATCACGACGACGGGTGCGCCGTGGGACCAACCGCGCTACGACGACCCCGCCGCCGACATCTCCGACCCGAACCACCGCGAGGCGCTGGCCGACCGCTACGACGCGGTTGGTGAGGCCGCTCCGATAAACCGCGTGTTCGCGACGGTCACCGAAGCGGTCACCGCCGACGAGGCCCCCGAGGACGAGGGGCTGACGACCGAACAGTCGTCGGTCGAGGCGGTCGCGATGCTGGAGAGCGAACCGGAATCGGTCCCGACGTTCGGCGGCGTCGCGGTCGTCGACGACGTTCCGGAGGGCGACCACCGCCTGACGGTCAACGGCGCTGGCGTCGCCCCGCACAGCGAGGCCGTCTCCGTCGGGACGGACGACGCCCCGACCGTGGCTGGCGTCGACGGCGAGATACCGCTCGTCGCCCGCGAGAACGCGACGAGGCTCGAGGTCGACCCGCGCGAAACCGACCGCGACCTCAGCGACCTCGCCGTCGAGGACGATTTCGCGGGGCGGCTGTACGACGCACCGTTGTCGGGCCCCGACGCCGTCTACGTCCACCGCGGCGGCGCGTACACGACCGAGGTCCGAGACACCGACGACGAAGTGGGCGCGTTCCGTGTCAATCCCGCCGATGAGTCGGCGGTTCGCATCGACGAGCCGCGGACGGGCAAGTCCTCTCTGGCGACGTTCCTCGCCGACATCGCCGAGGAGACGCGGAGCGAGGTCGCCGCGGCGGCGCCCGACGACGATGACGACGACGGGAACGGCCAGCAGGGCGGCGGTTCCGAGAACGCCGTTCGCGGGCTCGAACGGGCGCTGGCCGCCGTTTCGGACGCCGCACGGCGGGCCGCCGAGCGCGCCGAGTCCGACGACCGAGGACGCGCTGACGAGGCGCTCGGCGCGGTCGAAACCCGACTCGAAGGCGTCGCCGAGCGATTGGCCGAGGCCGAGGGGGACCTCCCGGACGGACTGTCACGGGCGACCGACCGCCGACTCGACCAGGCACGGCGTCGCTCCGAGCAGGCGCGCGCCGCCGAGAAGCTCTGAGGACCTGAACGGCGTCCGTACGGAGCGGCCACGCCGACCCGAAGGTCATCGGCCACGGTGGACGGGCAGAACGGCGCTACTTCGGCGGCTCTCCGAGCCCCGGCGACTCCAGCCACTCCGGTTCCTGCAGGTACCCCTTCCCCTCGTGAATCTCGCGGTAGAACCACCTGACCGTCCGATTGAGCGCGCCCCGGTGCACCCGGGGTTCGACCCGGCCGTCCCGGATGGCCTCGACCACCGCCTCGGGCGTGAGTTCGTCGGCGTCGACCCGGGTGTAGGCCCGACCGACCTCCACGGGGTAGTGGGCGTCGCTACCGCCGACCAGCGGCAGGTCGTGGTTCGCGGCGAGTCGCGCGACCCACTCCTCGGTCCGGGGGTGCTTGCCGTTGACCTCGATGGCGTCGAACTCGGCCTCGACGTTCCGGACCGTGCTGTTGCGGTACGGGTGGGCGACGATTGCGGCACACCCCCGGTCGTGGGCGAGTTCGACCGTCTCCTCGGGCGTGAGTTCGCCGGGTCCGGTCCGGCGCGGGGGGTCGGGCCCGACCACGAGGACGTGGCCGTGGGTGGTCGTCACCTCGATGCCGGGAATCGTGGCGGCGTAGCGACCCCCGCCAGACGCGGGGGTCGGCCTCTGCCCGCCTCTCGGGTTCGGCCTCGGCGCGCTCGGCGCGCCGAGGTCGAACTCGCGGTAGTAATCGTGGTTCGTGAGCGCGACCCCGTCCAGTCCCCGCATCCGGGCCGCTCCGGCGAGTAAGCGGACGCCGAGCGGGTCGTAGTGCTGCGCGAGTCGCTCGTGGCCGTGGAAAAACCGGGTGTGCGCGTGCAGGTCGACGGTGAACACGGGAGACGTGACGCGCCGGTAGACCTTTGGCTTTCTGCCCCCTGTTAGGTCGTATGTCCGGGGATGGGGCGCAGACGGAGACGAGCGCCGCGGCCGACGCGACCGACGCCGCGCTCGACCGCGTTCTGGTGTTGAATCCCACGAGCGGCAACGGTGACCACCGCGACCGGGTCCGCGGACTCGCCGACGAGTACGATTACACCGTGCTGGAGACCCAGGCCGACGGCGAGACCGTCGCGTTCGGCCGCATCGCGGGGCTCGCCGGGGCCGACCTCGTGGCGGCCGCGGGCGGCGACGGCACCGTCAACGAGGTGGTCCGGGGGCTCGACTCGGCGGACGCGCTCGACGAGACGACCGTCGGCGTGGTCCCGGCGGGCACCGGCAACAACTTCGCGCAGAACGTCGGCGTCGAGGACGTGCGCCACGCCTTCGAGGTCGCCGAGCGCGGCGAGCGACGCCGCATCGACGTTGCGACCGCCGACGACCGCCTGTTCCTCAACTCCTGTCTCGCGGGGGTGACCGCCGACGCCAGCGCCTCGACCAGCTCCGAGATGAAAGACCGACTCGGCGTGCTGGCCTACGTCGTCAGCGGTCTCCGAACCGTCGCCGACTTCGACGCTCTCCCGCTCGCGGTCGAGGCGACCGGCCCGGAGGGCGAAGAAACGTGGGACGGCGAGGCGGTCATGGTCCTCGTCGGCAACGCCCGGCGGTTCCCCGCGGAAGGGCGCTCGCAGGCCGACGTCGAGGACGGGCTACTCGACGTGACCATCGTCGAGCGGACGCCCCCGAGAAATCTCTTGGAGGAGGCGGCTGTCCAGCGTCTGTTCGGCGAGGACACCGAGAGCGTCACCCGCCTGCTCGCGTCGGAACTCGACGTGACCGTCCGGCGCGACGAGCCGGTCGGGTTCAGCTTCGACGGCGAGATCGGCGAGTACCGCTCGCTGGCGATTCGGACGCGGCCGAAGGCGCTGGAACTGTGCGTCGGCGACGACTACGAACCCGACCCGGAGTAGGAGTCAGCGCCGAATCAGTTTTCGAGCCGGTACCGGTACGGCGACGACCGGATGACGGTCACGTCGCCGTCGCGCGCGCGTCGGCCGAGGACGGTCGCGATCTGGTGGGCGCTGTCGAACTGCTCGTCCGAGGCGTCGAGCAACTGGAGTATCTCGCGCGCCGTCAGGGGTTCGTCGGGGTCGGCCTCGGCGAGGACGGTGCGAATCCGCTCGTACTTCCTCGCTCGACGGACCATACCGGATATTCGGGCGGATTCACACTTAGTTTTCAGTCAGCCGAGCGTCTGACGACTCGCCCCGCCGCCGGGGCGAGTCGCCGCGGCTCAGGCGGGGGTGTCGTGCGGCCCGGTGAAGTCGCGCTCCCGGCGGTACTGCTCGACGAACGCCGACACGTCGAAGTCCAGCATGTCCTCCTCGAATCGGGCCATCGCGTCGTCGTCCTCGGCGTGGCTGACCGCGTGCTCCATGAGCTCGACCACGAGTTCGACCACGACCTCGTGGAGCCGACGCGAGTCGAAGTCGGTCACCCACACCAGCGCGTACCCCACGTCCTGGTCGTCCTCGACGTTCTCGCTGACGACCTCGGTCGGGAACTCCTCCAGCACGATGCCCATGACGTGGGGCGTGCCGAACTCGCCCAGGTCGTCGTCGGTGTCGATGGTCTCGCGCAGGATGGCGACCAGGAACTCGGGGAAGAATCGAGAGGGCGGATGGACGTCGGTGACGACCGCGTGGGAGTCCCCGCACGCGCAGTCGTACTCGCGCATGCCCATGTCGAGGTCGTGGACGTGGACCGACTCGCCGCAGGGGAGCTCGATCTCGGCCCCGCGGCCGCCCGGAACGCGCGGTTCTGCCATGCGAATCGATTGGGCTTTCGGGCGTTTAAAGGCCGCGACTACGCCGTCGGGATGGCGAGGTTCGAGGGTTCAAATACGAAGCCGGGACCAACACGGGACGTGATGAAACGGGAAAACTGAAATCGTCGCTACGCGAAGGGACGGGCGTGTCTAAGAGCATCCGCCTCTCGGACGAAGCGTACGAGCGGCTGGAGGTTCGGAGGCGCGAGGGCGAGACGCTCTCGGAGGTCGTCCTCCGTCTCGCCGGAGAGCGGTCGCTGTCGGAGCTCGCGGGCGTCCTCTCCGAGGAGGAGGCCGACGCGCTCGAAGACGCCATCGAAGAGCGCCGAGAACGGCGGCGAGAGCAGTTAGAAGCCGTCGCCGACCGGCTTCAGGAGACGTAGCGTGTTGCTCGACACGTCCTTCCTCACCGACCTGATGCGCGGAGACGAGAATGCGGTCGCCAGAGCCGACGAACTGGAGGAGAATCCGGTTCGACAGTGCCTCTCGGCGATGACGCTGTTCGAACTCTACTACGGCGTCGCACGATCCAAGCAACCGGACGAGGAACGGGAAACCGTCGAGGAGGTACTCACGACCAAGCCCGTTCAGCCAGCAGACTCGGCGGTAATGCAGAAGGCAGGACGTATCTCGGGCGAACTCGAAAACGACGGCGAAGCCCTCGGTGACGGGGACGTTATCATCGGGGCGACCGCGGCTATCGTGGACGAACCGGTACTGACGCGGAACGTCTCCGATTTCGAGCGAATCGCTGGCGTCGAAGTCGCGACCTACTGACCGTCAGGGCCAGTCGTCGCGCTGGTCCTCGTCCTCCTCGGTCGCGGGGGTCTCGACCTCCTCGGCCAGTCGCCACTCGGCGGCCTCGGCGGCCTCCGCCACGTCGAGGTACTCCCACTCGTGTTCGTCGGCGAGGTCGCGGTCGTCGTCGGTCGTGCCGACGAAGACGTGGCGGTCGGTGTCGAACTGTTCGCGCACGCTTTCGAGGCTCTCGCCCTTCCCCTTCGGGCCGGAGAAGAAGTCCTGGCGGATGCGGTTCTTGCGGGTGAAGTTGGTCACCACGTAGGTGGGCTTGTCGGAGACGACGCCGACGTACTCGCTCCACCGGCGGGCGTCCTCGAACACCGTGCCCGGGCTGGCCAGTTCTTCGAGCGCCGAGAGTTCGAAGGCGAGGGTCATCTCGCCGCTTCCGTTCATATCTCCCCCTCCGCGCGTGGCGGGCAAAACGCCTTCGGTCCCGCCCTCGGCGAGTACGGCCCGACTACGCGCGTTCGACCCGGAGGTACTCCGAGAACACGACTACGGGCTCGTTGGCGAACGTCGCGGCGAGTTCGGGCGAGACCGCGACGGTCCCTCGGTCGGGTCGTTCGGCGAGCAACTGCTGTGCGCGCTCCGGTAGTTCGTCGAAGTGCCGCACGGGAGTGCCGGGCGGCGCGGCGGTCGTCGGGTGGACGCGCAGGGTGCGGGCGTCCCCGTCGGTTCCCATAGTCGTGTTCGATGACATCGTGTTACATGATAGCAAATGTCTTGGAGTATCTTAAACCTTCCCCCATCCGGAATCAACGACCAGAATTCAGAAACGGAACGCGAATCCGGTAGCGGTCGGCTCAGAACCGGTAGCCGTCGTCGTCTTCGCCCAGCGAGCGCTCCGTGGTCTCCATCATCTCGTCGGCGAACTCCATCTCGTCGCGGGTCTCGGTTCCCATGGTAGTCTGGTACTCCTTGATGCCGAGCGAGAGCATCTCTTCGAGGGCCTCCTGCCGGTCGACGAACTCCTCCTGGGAGACCAGCTGGTCTATCTGCATGTCCATGTCGTCCGACAGGTCGATTTCGAGCTGGGGCATGGACCGTCACGTACCGCTTCCAGCCACAACAACGTTGGGTTCAAGCAGGTGTCGCCGAGTCCCCCCGCCCGCGTACGGGACGGGCGAAACACGACGCGAACCGCGCCACAAACGTCAAAACATTAATGTCATCGCGTCTGAAAGCGGAACCATGTCGAATCGAGCCTCCCGCCCCACGCTCGGCCGGGAAAACCACCCGATTGCGACCGAACTCGCGTTCGCCGTCTGCGCGGTGGGCGGATTCGCTCTCTGGCATCACACCGCGTCGACGGTCGCGTCGTCGGCCGTCGACGCCCTGTCGCTCCCCGGTGGTCTTCCGGTCGAGGGTCTCCTCGGCGGAAGCCTGCTACTCGCCGGGAGTTTCCTGTTCGCCGGGGCGTACGTGACGCTCCGCGACATCGAGGTCGGCGTGGCGTTGCCGTCGGCCGACGACCTGCCGCTCGTCGGGGTCGCGATTGCGCTCCCCGCGGTCCTCGTCGGCCTCACCAAGTTCGTCGGCGCGCTCACCGGCGTCCCGTACGGGTCGCTGACGATGACCGCTGTCGCGGCCGACGTTCCCCTCGAACCGTTCCTCGTTGTCACCGGACTCGGACTGTTCGTCGGCGTCCCGAGCTACCTGCTGACCTGTCAGGTCGTCGTTCAGGGAAGTCTCGGGAGGGTCACCGACGGCGATATCGCGGTCGTCGCGACGACGGCCGTGGCGAGCTTCCTGCTACTGAGCGCTCGCGGCGGCCTCTCGCCGTTCCCCGAGCGGGGGCGGCTCGGGGGCGCGGTGCTGTTCGTCGCCACCATCGGCGTCGCACTGTTCGCCGCCGACCGCGTCGGTCGGCGGTGGCTACGCGCTCTGTCGTACCTGCCCGCGCTCGTCCTGTTCGGGGTCGCCGCCCTCTCGGGGGTCGCCGCGGTCGAGTCGGTCGCTGGCGGCCTGTTCGTGACCACGCAGGTCGCCGTCCTCGGACTCGCGGCCTACGCGTACGACCGAACCGACAGCTTGCTCGTCCCGGCGCTCGCGTACGCGAGCCTCTTGGCGACCGGGCAGGCGGTCGTGTTCGTCTTCGAGGCTGGCGTGCAGGGCTGGTGAGCCGCGGATTCCGAGACCGACGCGCTCGGTGACCCGAACGGTCCTCGTCGCCGAGAAAATCGAGAGTTCGTGGTCGCGCGATTCCCTACTGCTCGGGCGGAATCGCCAGTTCCTCGGGGTCGAAGTCCTTCTCCAGCAGGACCTCTTTCTGGTCGGCGACCTCGACCTCGCGGCGGATGAGGTCCTTGTACTTGCCCTGCGGGGCGATGTCGCCGATGAGGACGCCGCCGACGAGCTTGCCGTCCTTGAACGCGAGCCGCCGCCACTCGGTGTCGCTGTACTTGCGCTCGCACTCGTCGTCGCCCAGCGTCGGGAAGCCGAAGCTGAGGAACGGGAAGTCGAAGTGGGTGATGGAGTACGACGACACCCAGCGGAACTCCGCCTCCTCGCCGTCGGCGACCATGTTCTTCGCGGCGATCTGGCCCTGCTCCTTCGCCGAGCCCCACGAGCCGTTCTGGGCGTACTCGTCGAGGATGACGTCGTAGTAGCGCGTGATGTCGCCCGCCGCGTAGACGTCCTCGACGCTCGTCTGCATGTACTGGTCGACCACGATGCCGCTGTCCTCCTCGATGCCCGTCCCCTGGAGGTACTCGGTGTTGAAGTCTAGGCCGATGGCGACGCCGACGAAGTCGCTGTCGAACTCCTCGCCGTTGGCGTCGACGGTCGAGACCACGCGACCCTCGTCGTCGGTCTCGAACCGCTCGACCCCGCTCTCGAAGACGCACTCGACGCCCTTCTCTTCGAGCGCGTCGTGGATGATCTCCGCGCCGTCGAGGCTCAGGCCGTAGCGCCACCAGCGGTTGCCCCGCATGATGTAGTGGGCGTCGACCTCCTGGGCGGCACAGACCGCCGCGAGGTCGATGCCGAGCAGGCCCGCGCCCACGACGGCGCCGGTGTCGGCCTCGCTCGCGTTCTCCTGTATCTTCCGGGCGTCCTGGAACGTCCAGAAGTGGTGGACGCCGTCGGCGTCGGCGTTCTCGATGCCGAAACTCGACAGGCTGGTCGGCGTGCCGCCCGTCGCCACGAGGAGTTTGTCGTACTCGTAGGTCCCGCTGTCGTGGGTGTGGACCTCGTGGGCGTCGGTGTCGACCGACGTGACGAACGTGTTGAGTTCGAGGTCGATGTCCCGCTCGTCGTACCACTCGGGCTCGTGGATGGAGATTGGCGCTTCGGGGAGTTTGCCCTTGGCGAATTCCTTGATGAGGATTCGGTTGTACAGGGCCTCACCTTCGTCGGTGATGACCGTTATGTCGGCATCCGGGGCTTGCTCGCGGAGGGTCTCCGCTGCGGAGCTCCCCGCGATACCGTCACCGATTATCACGTACGACTCGCTCATAGCCGAATCTTCAGTATCGGGGTTAAAGTGGGTTGCTATCTGCGAATCGTGCGAGGGGTTGCCCAACAGACGACCTTTTAGGACTCGCGCCCCAACGTCCGGCCATGAAGATTCGCCAGAACGCCCGCCACTTCGCGTCCCGGAAGGCGCTGGAACTGCCCGTGGTCTCGGACATCGTGAAGGACAAGCTCGTCTCGATGCACACCGACATCTTCCTGAAAAAGGCCGACGAAGCCCGCCGCGAGGAGCGCCGCGAGCGTCTCGACGCCTTCTTCGACGCCACGATGGACACCTACCTGACCGCGCTGCAGGAGGGCGCGCCCGAGGCCGAGGCCCGCGAGATAACCCACGTCCAGGCCAACTTCGACTTCTACAACCACGGCTGGACCGAGATGATGGAGTTCCCGGTCGACGAACTCGGCGACCACTACGACCGCTACGAGACCTTCTTCGAGCGCCACGGCATCTCCATCGACGACCCGCTCGGGGAGTTCGCGCCCGCCGCCGGGATTCCGGACGCGCCCTCGACGCCCGAGAAACTCGAAGAGCCCGAACACCCCTACGCCGAGGGCGGGTTCGCCGACGACGTGTACGTCGAGGGGCCGGACGGCGAGGTTCGCGTCGGTGGGTGGGAGGAACCCGACGAGGTGGACGTGAGCCGAGCGCCCGGCGTGGACGAGGACGCAGAGGCGTAACGACCTCCCAAGCTATTTGTTCGACCCGGAACCACGTCCGTCACCGATGAGCGACGACGACGGTGGAGGTCGAACCGAGATTCGGGAGCTGGAGTTCGAGGCGTGCGGCCTCTCGAAACCCGAGCGACCCGAGTACCAACGGCTGTTCGACGAGTACGTCCTCGCGACGATTCACGTCCATTTGAATGGCGAGGAACTGACCCACAAGAACAAGCTTCCGTCGCGGTTCGACCTGAGCGACACGGTGACGGCGTTCCACGAGGGAATCGAGTCGCTCTTCGAGACGGCTCACGACGACGGCTATTACTTCTGCTGTGCCTGCGGAATCCGTGGCTGTGCGTACATCGACTGGGAGTTGGCGCTGGCGAACGACCGAATCTACATCGACATGGAAGACGGCCTCGGAGACCCCATCGGAGACCATCAGTACGTCGTCGAGACGACGGAGTTCCTGACGGCGGTGGCGGACCTCACGGGGACTCTCACCGAGTTCATGCGGGCGACCGACTACCGGGAAGTCTCTCGCGGTACGGTCGCCGAGTTCGAACGTAAGCGCGAGGACCTCTACGAACTGCCGTGAGCGAACGCGGGGACTACTCCGGACTCACGACTTCCTTCCGCCCCGCAATCCTGTCGGCGCACTCGAACCCCGCGACGATGCCGCCATTTAGACTTCGCTCGGGGTACTGCGCCCGACTCGCCATCCCGGCGTAGTAGATTCCGTCCGCGATGTCCTCGCCGAGGTCGTACGGAATCACCGTGTCGAGGTACCCGCGCTCGTAGATGGGCGCGGCGCGGGGGTTCTTCGCGAGGCGGAACTCCTCGACGTGCGAGCGGTCCCAGTCGGGGAACATCTCCTCGACGTGGCCGAGCCAGAGGTCCCGGACCTCGTCTTCGTCCATCTGCCAGAGGTCCTCCTCGTAGTCCTGAATGTAGCTGGCGATGTACAGCAGGTGGTCGCCGCCGTAGTTCTCCGGCGGGACGTAGTTGGTGTGCTCGATGAGCGCGCCGAAGGGCGCGTCGTGGCCGACGTTGAGCCAGTAGGTGTCGGTCAGCGCCTCGTCCATCGTCACCAGCGCGCAGACCGCGCCCTGGAAGTCGATGTCGCACTCGTAGCCGGTGAGCGCTTCGAGGACGTTGGGCATCGCCGCGACCACCACGTCGTCGACCTCGTGGGTCTCGGTCGTGACCCCACCGTCGGCCTCTGCTTTTGCCCCTTCGACTGCCGAGGACTCTCCCACCTCGACCGTCATCTCGCCGACCTCGCCGTCGCCGACGGCGAGGTCGGCGACCCGGGCGTTCGTGGTGATGTTCTCCTCGCCGACCTCGGCCACGAGCGCGTCGAGGAGTCGGCCGAACCCGCCTTCGAGGTAACCCAGCGGTTCGCCCCGGAGGAGGTCGCGCTCGCCCCGAAACTTGATGCGGCCCAGCAACCACGCCGCGCTCACGTCCTCCTTCCGGTCGCCGAACTTGGCGTCGAGCAGGGGTTCGAAGAAGTTCTCGTAGACGCCGCGGGTGGTGTGGTCGAGCAGGAACTCCTTGATGGGCACGTCCTCGAAGTCCTCCAGATTCTCGTAGGTGTCGAACGTCGGAATCCCGCCGCGCACGTCTATCTCCTGCGTGAGCATCGCGAGCCGGAACTTGTCGTAGGTGCTCATGTACGGGTAGGCGGCTATCTCCCAGGGTTTGTCGAGGGGGTAGACGGTGCCCTCCATGTAGTAGGCGTTCTTCCCGATGGGCCACACCAGGTCGTCGCCCAGTCCCAGTTCCTCGACGAGGTCGATGATGGTCTCCTCCGAGGCCGAGAGGTGGTGGTAGAACTTCTCGACGGGGTCGCCCGCGGTCTCGTACACCGCGGCCAGCCCGCCGACCTGATCGCTGGCTTCGAACACCTGCACGTCGCGGCCGTGTTGCTGAAGGCGGTACGCGGTTGCCAGACCCGCGATTCCCCCGCCGACGACACCTATCATGCGCTTCGGTTCGGTGCGGGTCGGCAAATGCCTTGTTACTCGCCCGACCCGCGCGTCGCGCGTGGCCGGAGATATCCACGTTATGTCACGCTCGGCGGCGCGAACCACTGTTTGGGTGGACTGAAAGGGGCCGCCCGCTCGCGTCCGTCTTGGTCGTCTCGGCGACCCCCTATCCGGAGCGAACGAAGTGAGCGGAGGATATGTCGGCGAGCGGCCTCCTCGTGAGCGAAGTCCCCGCGAGCGAAGCGAGTGGGGGCTCGTCGGACTGCAGGTCCGACGGCGCGAACGAGGGCTCGGCAGAGCGAAGCTCTGCCGGTGTCTTCGGCGACGCCGAAGGCTTGGAGGACGCGGTTTGTCCTCCAGTGGCGAGCGGGCAGGGGCTTTCGAAGACTTCATCGCCTCGAATCTTCCTCAGCCCCGATTCGAAAAGAACGATCAAGTGTCTCTCACGACACCTCTCCGCACCTAAAGGGTTTTACCGCGCGAACGACTAGCCCGGAGCAGGTAAATGCTGAAACGCATCCTGCTGGGACTGCTCCTCATCCCGCTCCTCGACGCGCTGTTCCTCGTCTATGTGGCGACGCAACTCGGCCCGGTCCTGACGGTCGCGCTCGTGGTGCTGACCGCGCTCGTCGGGACCCTGCTGGTCCGGGCGGAGGGCCGCCACACCGTCCGGAAGCTCCAGCGTACGGTCGCCGAGGGACGGGTGCCCACCGACGAACTCACCGACGGCGCGCTCCTCATCGCGGCGGGCGCGTTCCTGTTGACCCCGGGGCTGGTGACCGACGCGGTTGGCTTCCTGCTGGCGTTCTCGCCCTCGCGGATCGTGGTCCGCGAGGCGGTCCAGCGCTGGGTCGTCACCCCCTACGTCGAGAAGCAGACCGGCGGGTTCGCCACCGGCAACGTCTACACCTTCGGGTTCCCGAACGCCGACGACGGCGGCGGCGGCACGGGCGGCCCCGGCCCCGACGGCGCTGGCGCGGGCGGTTCCGGTGGTCTAGGCGGCTTCGGCGGTTTCGGCGGCCCGGGCGATTCTGGTGGCACGGGCGGTGCTGACGGCTCGGGCGGCCCCGGGACCGGCGGCGCGGGCGCGAGCGAGTCCGCGCCCGACGACACGTACCGGGTGGACGACGACGCCTACGACATCGAGTTCGAGGACGACGAGGAGGAGTAGTCGCCTCGGACGCGACCGACGACCTGCGCTGTGGCCGACGAGAGGGCAGAACCACGCGAGGGCGTCACGTCCCCGGGTCGAAAGGAAACGCTTAAACATCCGACCGCGCAATCACCGAATGCGCTCATCTGGGCCAATAGCTCAATCAGGTTGAGCGCTCGGCTGATAACCGGGAGGTTCGCGGTTCAAATCCGCGTTGGCCCATCCCAAAATCGAACGGTCGTTGGCCGTTCGGAATCTGCGTCCGCAACTCCCCAGCCACCTAACTTTCGGCTTCGACGTTCTCCAGCGGTGCGTGTTGCCGTGCCGACTCCCGCCCTTACTCCCCGCTCAACTCCCGGACGCACCACGAGATACCGATTCCGGCCGTCAACAGCACGACCAGATTGAACGCCGCCCGGAACAGCGGGCGGTACTCGTGGTCGATGAACGTGTTTATCGTCGCGCCCACGCTGGCGTACAGCTGGACGACGGCGACCACCGCGAGCAGGCCGAACAGCCCGAGCGCCACCTTGTAGAGGGTCTCGCGGAGTTCGAAGTCGTCGGTGGTCACGCCGGTCGGGCCACTCGAAACGCTCGAATCGCTCGAAGCGGTCGGTTCCTCGGACGCGTCGGGGGTCGTGTCTCCGGTCTCGGTCATGATTGCCTCCGTGCGAGCAGTAGCGCGGCGACGAGCGCGGTGAGCGCTCCGGCGGCCGTGAAGCCGGGCGTACCGCCCTCTCCGGCGTCGGCGGCAGGCTCTTCGGTCTCCCGCGCCGCGCCCGCCGCGCCTGCGTCGTCGTCCTCGAAGTCGCCGACCTCGATACCGACCTCGCGGACCGTCTCGTCGGCCTCGATGGTCTCGGTCGGGTCGAGGTTGGCGACGCTCCGGGCGGTGCCGACGACCACGCCGTCCTTCCACAGCACGGCGTCGAGGTAGTAGTTGTAGCCGTCGGGCACCGCGAGTTCGGCGTTCGGGGTCGCGGTCCGGCCCGGTTCGATGGTGCCGACCGGCACCGTCGCGCGGTCGGCGACGATGTTCGAGTCGGCCTGCCGGGCGGTCAGCACGACCCGGAGTTCCTCGGAGGGGTCGTCGCCCTCGTTGGTGAGGTAGGTCGAGACGTTCAGCGCGGTCCGGTTGTCCCCGGCGTCGGCGACGGTGTACTCGACGGCCGGGAGGTCGTCGTCGGCCCGCCAGTGGAAGTCGACGCTCGTCCGGGCGTACTCGGGGACGAGCGTGCCGACGCCTCGGACCTCCTTGCTCCCATCGGCAATCCGCTCGTCGTCGCGATAGACGACCGTCTCGATGCGGTAGCCGCCCGCGCGCTCGACCGAGAGGTTCCGGACGACCGACACCTCGCGGTCGCCGGATATCTCGCCGACCTCCGCCCGGACCGCGGTCTCTTCGAGTCCGGATTCGAGGCCGACCGCCCGCACGAGGACCGACACGTTCTCGGTGGTGCCGCCACGGTGGCCGAGCCGCGAGTCCACCGTCAGGTTCGCGGTACCGCCCGACACCGCGCCCGGCGCGATGGACACCTCCTCGATGGAGACGTGGCCGGGCCGGACCGGGTCGGAGTCCGGGTCTGCGAACGCGTCGGGGACCGCAGCGACCGAGACCAGCGATACCGCGACGACGACAGCGATACCGAGTGCCAGCATCGTCTCGCGGTTCATGTTCGCGGAGTTACGTGTGTGGGGCAAGTACTTTGTGGTCGAGTGACCCGACCGACAGGTCCGTCCGACGACCGACCCGGTCGGGACCGACCGGGTCGGTCGGACGGCGGAACGTCACACCGGGTCGGTCGGATGCAGGAACGTCACACCGGGTCGGTCGGATGCAGGAACGTCTGGAACTCCACCGCGCGACCGTCGGGGTCCTCGGCGAAGAACTGGTAGATGTCGTAGGTGTCGTTGTCGTGGGGTCGCTCGCGGGCGCTGTCGGCCAGTCGCTCGTACATCTCGTCCACTCCGTCCCGGTCGGCGTAGACGAACGTGAGGATGCCCTCGGTGTCGGCCTCGTCGCGCTCGCAGAACCCCAGCAGTTGGTTGTCGTACTTCAGAATCGTGCAGTCGGGCTGTTCGAGCCACACGTCGGCACCGACCGTCTCGACGTAGAAATCGACGATTCGGCCGAGGTCGGTCGTGGCGAAGAAGGTGATGGCGCTCACGTCTCGACGGTCGAGTGCGGTCGTCAAAAACCCACCGTCGGAGCGAGTCGCCCGTTCGAGGGGCCGCGATTCGCTCCGCGTCACCCGGACTATTGAGACCTATATCGAACAATTAGCGAGCTTTTTGCTCTCGGAGGGAAACGCTCGATACGTGGCGTCCGACCCCACCCGTCCCGCCGTCGCCTCGAAACACCATCCGACGGGGACCGTCAGCCAGCGCTCCAGCGAGGGACTCGTCGGCTGACACGCTCGCGTCGCACGCCACACGCCGGTCAGACGACCGCCAAATGTCGCCAGTCGACCGCTCGGGTCGTCTGTCAGCCTGTCAGCCTGTCAGCTACCGGATTCGGTCGCTCCGCGACCGAATCCGTCCACCACTCTCGGGCCGTCGGCCGTCGCTCTCCTGTTCGTCCCTGCCTCACTCCACCGCTGGTCCCCGCCTCGCTCTTCCGTCGAGGTCGTGTCGCCGTCTGCTCACTGGGGCGTCTCGCCGTCTCCGTACCGAATCGTCCCGAAAAAAGAGGCTGAGAGCGTCGCCGCCGTGTTCAGTAACTGCGCTCGACGTGGAGCGACCCCGAGTCGTCGTAGACGAAGACGGTGTCGCCGCCGTCGTTCCAGACGTAGTTGCCCGACCCCCAGTAGAGGTCGGTGTCCGAATCGGTGCCGCTTCCGGTGTGGAGTCGGACGGTCGCGCCCGCGTCGAGCGTGAAGCCGTCGGGGAACTCGTAGGTGTAGTCGGCCTCGTCCTCGACGGTCCAGCCGGTCATCTCCTGGTCGCTCGAACTCCCGTTCTCGAACTCGACCCACTCCTCGTTCAAGGTGTCGCCCTCAGGGCTGACCTCGCTCACGCAGACGACGTCGCCGCACGCGTCGGATTCCGTGGGGTAGGTCAGTTCGTCGGCGAGGTTGCCCGCGTCGTCGTACAGATAGGCGGTGTCGCCGTCGTTGTTCCAGACCGGGATGCCCATTCCCCAGTAGAGGTCGGTGTCGGTGTCCTCGCCGTCACCGGTGTGGACGCGGACGGTCTCGCCCGCGCCGAGGGTGAAGCCGTCGGGGAACTCGTAGGTGTAGTCGGCCTCGTCTTCGAGCGTCCAGCCGGTCATCTCGAGGTCGGCGTCGCCGTCGTTCCGGATGTCGACGTACTCGTCGAGGCTGTCCTCGCCGTCCTCCTGGATGTCGGTGATGGACACGTCGTAGTCGTTGGCGGTCCCCGGCGTGTAGGCGTCGAACAGCGGGAACGAGTCGTCGAAGGCGGTCGTCTCGGGCACGTCGGCGCTGGTGCCGACGCTGTTGGAGTCGTCGACGACCCGGTCGGCGTTGACCCGGAGGTCGGTGCCGAGTTCGGCCGCCAGGTCGTTGGCGTTCTCGCGGGCCTCCGGCGGGGTCGCGCCGCTTCCCACCAGCACGACCGCGCCGCCGTCGTCGACGAACGACTGGACGGCGTCGACTTCGCTCGCGGTGAACGACTCCGGCGGCGTGGTGACGACGAGCGCGCGCCCCCGGCTCAGTCGGTCGGCGGTCAGTTCGTTGATGCCCTCCAGCCCGATGTCCTGGCCTTCGAGGTAGCGCATGTAGTAGGCGGCGTCCTCGGCCGCCACGCCGTAGTCCGCGCCGAACTGACCGTGGCCGCCGTCGACGAGCACGTCGCCCTCGACCTCCGAGAGGTAGTCGACGAGGTTCGTGAAGAAGGGGTAGTTCCCGTACGAGGAGGTGTCGGTGTCGTAGCCCTCGGCCTCCTCGTAGCTCTCGTCGACGAGGGGCGCACCGACGACCGCGACGTTAGCGTCCTCGTCGACCCCGACCAGCGGTAGCTCGCCGTCGCCGTAGTCGTGGCCGCCGTCGAGCTCCTGGGTCGCCGACGACTCCGCGTAGACGGGCACCCGCGAGTCGTCGATGCCGCCGGTCGACGTGCGGACGCTGGCGGTCTGGGGGAAGAACAGGTCGTCGACGGGGTTGTCGCGTATCTCCGGTGAGCCGTCGGGGTCGCTCTCCTCCCACACCTGAACTCCGTCGGCCCTCGCGGCGCGCTCGGCGTCGATGAACTCGGCGTGCTTCGCGAACGACGAGTCGTACACGCGGGCGTGGCCCTCCTCGACCAGCCGGTAGTTGTAGTTGGCGTCCCGGCTGCCGTCGCCGGTCGCGTCGTAGTAGAGGTAGCCCAGAATCCGGTCGTAGACGTCCCGGACCGGTTCGTTGTCGTCGAACACCAGATCGACCGTCGAGCCCACGTCGAGTTCGTCCTTGCCGAACTGGGTCGCCTCGTCGGCCCGGGCCTGCAGGTACTCCTCGTCGGAGATGCCCTCCCACTCCTGGGGGCGCTCGTACTGGCTGTTCGAGGACGTTTCGGGCGTGTCGGTGCCGAGGATGCGGATGTTCTCGGTCGTCCCGTCGTCGAAGGTGACCTTCACGGTGTCGCCGTCGATGACATCCTCGACCGTGACGGCGTAGGTCTCCTCGGGGTCGAGCCCGAGCCCCTCGCGGTCGCCGAAGTAGTCGAAGTCGTCGTCGAACACGTCGGTGACCGGCTCGTAAGCGCCGCTGGCGTTCCGGTACTCGTCGGCGACCTGGTCGTCGTTGAACCGGAACGCGAGGTCGAGGTAGCCCGGGATGTCGTTCAAGTTCGCGGTCTCGTCGTAGTCGCCGTAGTCCGACTGGTCGTGGAGGAACAGCCACCCGCCCTCGTCGACGAAGTCGCCGAGCGCGCCGAGTTCCTCGGAGGTGAACGCCTCGCTCGGCGAGGTGACGACCGCGGCGTCGGCGTCGGCGAGGTCCGACGCGAGCGAGCTGGTCGATTCGACGGTGTAGCCGTTGTCCTCGGCGTAGGACTCGAACTCCGAGAACGACGCGAGGTCGTAGTACTGGCCGTGGCCCTCGTCCCACAGCACGGTTCCGGACCCGCCGAGGGCGTCGTCCCAGACGTTGAGGACGAACTCCTCGTTGCCGTACTGCCAGCTGGCGTCGCCGTCGTTGACCAGCATCGACCCGAACCCGACCACGTTCCAGTCGACCGCGACCAGCGGAATCGACTCGTCGTCGGCGTAGAGGTAGGCGTCGTCGTTGCCGTCCTCGTCGGAGTTCGCGGCGGTGTCCTCGGCCCAGACCGGGACGTAGTACTCGTCGGTGAGCGGACCGTAGTTCGCGTTCACCAGACTCGACGTGGAGTAGAACGCGAGTTCGGATATCTCGCCGGACGATGCCTCCGTGCGACCCGTGAGTCGGATCCCGGCGGCCGAACTGCCCGCCGCCGTCGCGAGCGCCGTCAGGAAGGTGCGTCGTCGCATGGTTCAACGCCGGAAGTCTCGACACATAAATCGTTCCATATCTTAGTATAGTTAATATATAGACTATATATGGTAAAATCCGAGATAGTCACCAATTATATAATCATACTGTCAGGTCGAGTCCCGCCGGGAAGACCGCCTTCGACGCGAACCGAGGCGTTCACGTTCGTAGAGTCCGAACCGTCGGACATGACCGAGCGATGCCGGGGTGGTCGGTGATGGGCCGGTCGGAGAAGGTCCGGTTCGGAGCGGCGCTCGCTGTCGCCGTCCTCGTTCCGGGACTCACCCACTACGCGCTGAGTGCGGCGGGCTACGAGGCGCTGGGCTCGGTGGTCTGGTTCACCGGCTACCTCACCGCGATGGTCGCAATCTGGTACATCTGGATCCGACCCCTCGACTTCCGCGGGACGACCGAG
Organism: Halorussus salilacus; assembly: GCF_024138125.1. Taxonomy (NCBI): domain Archaea; kingdom Methanobacteriati; phylum Methanobacteriota; class Halobacteria; order Halobacteriales; family Haladaptataceae; genus Halorussus; species Halorussus salilacus. The sequence goes on along the minus strand of NZ_CP099993.1, from coordinate 2,433,647 downwards.
TGACCGCGGTATAGCGGAACTTTAAAGGGTATTTCGGGTCGAGTTTCGAACAACGATGATCGAGTTCGTACCGATGCCGCTGATCGACGACTTCCTGACCCAGTACAACGTCGGGCAGGCGCTCCTGTTGGTGTTCGTCCTCTCGGTACTGGGGGCGATTCCGCTGGGGTCCCGGAAGGTGCTGTCGCTGAACGCCATCACGTTCGGGCTGATATTCCTCCTGACGCCCATCAGCCTGGCACCGATTCACTACAAGTTCCTCGGCATCGCGTTGCTCGTCGTCGCGCCGTTGCTGTACACCACGGCGCGCAGTTAGACCGCTTCCCGACCGACGTTTCGTCGCCGTTTTCGCGTTCGTCCCCGTCTGCGCTACCGTCGCTTGCCGCCACCGCTATCGCTTTGTCCGATACCCGTGTCTACCACTCCCATGGCCCAGACACGCGAGCAGACGCTGACAGAGCTCCGCCGGGACCTCCACGCGCGGCCGGAGGCCGGGTGGAAGGAGTTCCGGACGACCGCGCTCGTCGCCGAGGAGCTCGACGACCGCGGGTTCGACGTTCACCTCGGGCCCGACGCGCTCGTCGCCGACTCCCGGCTCGGCTCCCCGGCGACGACGAGATCGAGGCCGCGATGGAACGCGCCCGCGAGGAGGGCGCGCCCGGGGAGTACCTCGACCGGATGGGCGGGATTACCGGACTGGTCGCCGAACGAGCGTTCGGCGACCAGTCGGGTCCCACGGTCGGGGTGCGCATCGACATGGACGCGCTGGAGCGCGCGGAGGCGACCGACGACGACCACCGGCCCGCCCGCGAGGGGTTCGCCAGCACCCACCCCGACGAGATGCACGCCTGCGCCCACGACGGCCACACCGCCATCGGCGTGGGCATCGCCCGCGAGTTCGACGAGAACGGCGGCTTCGACGGCACCCTCAAGCTGTTCTTCCAGCCCGCCGAGGAGGGCGGCCGGGGCGGCAAGCCGATGAGCGAGACCGACCACCTCGCCGACGTGGACTACCTGCTCGCGCTCCACCTCGGTCTCGGGCTCGAAACGGGCACCGTGGTCGCGAGCTACGAGCGCCCGCTGGCGAACGCCAAACTCGACGTGACCTTCGAAGGCGTCCCCGCCCACGCTGGCGGTCGACCCAACGAGGGCCGAAACGCCCTCCAGGCGGCCGCGACCGCAATCCAGAACCTCTACGCCATCCCGCGCCACGAGGACGGCGCGACCCGCATCAACGTCGGGACGGTCCACTCGCCGAACGCCCAGAACGTCATCGCCGAGCGCGCCGAGATGCGCGTGGAGGTCCGGGGCCGGACCGCCGACCTCAACGAGTACATGCTCGAACGCGCCGAGCGCGTCCTGAAAGCGGCCGCCGAGATGCACGACGTTGACCTCTCGACCAGCCTCTACGGCAAGACCACGACGTTCGAGGCCGACGACGAGGTGGTCGATGCGGTGGCCGAGGCGGCCCGCAACGTCGCGGGCGTCGAGGAGGTACGCGAGCGCAAGGAGTTCGGCGGGAGCGAGGACGCCTCCTATCTCGTGCGTCGCGTCCAAGAAGAGGGCGGGAAGGCGACCTACCTCGGCGTCGGCGCGAGCAACCCCGCGGGCCACCACACCGCGTACTTCGACATCGACGAGGACTCGCTCGACATCGGGGTCGGCGTGGTCGCCGAGACCGTCCGGCGCTTCGAGTGACCTTACTCGTCCGAGACGAACTCGACGTCCCGGAACTCGAAGCGCGCGCCGCCGTCGGCGCTCTCGGTCACCGAACACCGCCACTCGTACACCTCGGCCAGTTCGCCGACGAACGCTAGCCCCAGTCCGGTTCCGCCCGCGTCCTTCGCGGTCGTGAACCCCGCTTCGAAGACCGCATCGCGTTTCTCGGGCGGGATACCGCAACCGTCGTCGGCGACGTAGAAGCCGTCGCGCAGTCGGCCGACCTCGACGGTCACGTCGGTCCCGCCATGCTGGACCGCGTTCTCGAACAGGTTCCGAAACAGGTGCCGGAGGTACGTCTCGTCGCCCCGAACCCGGTCGGTGGCTTCGACCCGGAGCCGCCCCGTCTGGTCCATCTCGTCCCACGCGTCTTCCGCGGCGTCGGCCAGCGACACCGGGCAACTCCCGTCGACCGCCTCCTGACCCCGCGTCATCATCAGCATGATGTCTATCATGTCCTCGATGCGGTCGAACGCCTCGGCCACGTAGCCGACCGCCTCCGAGTCGGCCTCGTCGGGGAGCTGTTGGCTGTATATCTGCCCGATGGTGACGGGATTCCGGAGTTCGTGGGCGAGCATGCTCGCGAACGATTCGAGTCGCTCGTTCTGCTCCTGCAACCGTTGCTGGCGCTCCTCGCGCTCGGTGACGTCGATCATCGTGACGACCGCCCGGGTCACGTCGCCGCTCGCGTTCCGAATCGGCATGGCGTGGAACAACACTGTCCGGTGCTCGCCGTCGAACCCCTCTATCTCGATGACCTCAGAGTCGGTTATCTCCTCGCCCCGGAGCGCCCGGGCGAGCGGCCACTCCTCGGGGGCGACCTGCTCGCCGGACTCGGGCCACCACCCCCGATACCGCTCGTAGTCGGCCACGGCGTCGGCCTCGGCGAACCCGCTCCATATCTCCTCGGCGGCGTCGTTCTTCTGGACCAGTCGCCCGCCGTCCTCGGCGACGATGACCCCGACGGGGAGTAGCCGAAGGAGCGTCCGGAGTTGCTTCTCGCTCTCGTGCAGCGCCTGCTCGGCGCGCTTTCGCTCCGTGATGTCGGTGAGCGCACCGGGGAACGTGACCGGGTCGCCCTCCTCGTCGCACTCGACGTGACCGCGGGCCACGACCCACCGAAGTTCGCCCTCGGCGTTCCAGACCCGGTACTCCTCCTCGTACTCCCCGCATTCGTCCATCACCGCCTCGATTCGACGCTCGATCCGCTCGCGGTCGTCCTCGTGGATGGCGGAGACTATCCGGTCGATAGAGACGCCCTCGCGGGCCGCCTCGGGGTCGACTCCGAACGTCCGGGCGAACGAAGCGCCCGTGACGAACTCGTCTTCGGGGATGTGCCACTCCCACGTCCCGACCGCGCCCGCCTCGGTCGCGGCCTCCAGTTGCGCCTTGGCGTCCCGGAGGTACCGCTCGCGCTCGCGTTGCTCGGTGACGTTCTGGGACATTCCGAGCGCGGCGAACACCTCGCCGTCGTCGTCCCGGACCGGGACGAAGTGGAACTGGTAGACTTCGCCCCCGAGCGTGGTCTCGACCTCGGCGGTCTCGCCGTTCAGGGCGGCCTCGTACCGTGGGACGACCACGTCGGCGAGGTCGCTCGGGAGCGCGTCGCGGAGGGCGGCCCCTTCGAGTTCCCCTCTCGTCACGTCGGCGCTCCCCTCGGGCGTGCCCCCGAAGGTCTCGTACCGGAGGTCGCGGTTGACCAGCGCCACCGCGCCGTTCGGGAAGTTCTCGATGAGCGTCTGGTACCGCGACCGATACTCCTCGAGTTCCCGTTCGCGCTCGGTGCGCTCGGTGACGTCCTGGGACATCCCGAGCGCGGCGAACACCTCGCCGTCGTCGTCCCGGACCGGAACGATGCGTATCTGGTAGATGCGACCGTCTAATTCGGTCTCGAACGCGCCGAGTTCGCCGCCGAGGGCGGCCTCGTATCGCGGGACCAATTCGTCGGCCAGTTCCCGCGGGAGCGCGTCACCGACCAGTCGTCCCTCGAGGTCTTCGACCGCGGCGTCGTCGACGATGGGGTCGCCGCCGACGGTCCGATAGCGGAGTCCCCGGTCGACGAGCGCGACCGCGCCGTTCGGGAAGTTCTCGACCAGCGCCCGGTAGCGGCGCTCTGACTCCTCGAGTTCGCGCTCGCGGCGCTTGCGCTCGGTCACGTCCCGGAAGTACACCGACAGTCCGGTCTCGGAGGGGTAGGCGTGGACCTCGTACCACGATTCGAGCGGTTCGGGGTAGTAGAACTCGAACGAGGTCGGTTCCTGAGTCTCCATCGCGGTCCGGTACTCCTCGCCGAGCGTCGAGTCGGCCGCCCACTCGAACACCTCCCAGAAGTCCTGACCGACCAGTCCCTCCTCGCGGTAGTCGATCAGGTCCTCGGCGCGCTCGTTGGCGTAGGTGATCCGCCACTCGTCGTCGAGCGCGTAGAACGCGTCGGTGACTCGACCGAATATCTCGCCCAGTTCGGCTTCGAGTTCGCGCTCGCGCTGCTTGATGTCGGTGATGTCCTCACCGGTCGTGACGACGTGCTCGATTTCTCCCTCGTCGTTCGGTATCGGTTCGGCGTTGACCGACAGCCAGCGGCGCTCGCCGTCCGGCCGCTCGACCTGCAGGACCCGGTCGTACACCGGCTCTCCCGTCTCCAGTGCGCGTGCGAACGGATGTTCGTCTGCCGGAATCGGTCGGCCGCCTTCGTCGTAGACGGGCCTGTCGCTGGGCGAGTAGGTCCCGCGTTCGGACTCCGCAACGTCGAGTATCTCCCGCGCGCGTTCGTTTAGCTCCTCGACCGCTCCGTCGCCGTCGAGGACCACGATACCGACGGGGCTGGTCTTGAGGAGCCGGTCGGTCAGGTCGCTTTCGAGTTCGATCCGGCGTTCGTGTTCGGTGAGCGTCCGCTCGGCTCGCTTGCGCTCGGAGACGTCCCGAACCACGCCGATGGTCCCGCGAAACGCGCCGTCCTCCACGAGGAGGTTGAGTCGGAGCTCGCAGGGAATCCGGTCGCCGTCGGCGGTCCGGATATCGAGTTCGAGCGTCTCGGCTTCGTCGCCCGAGCCCGCGAGCCGCCGCTGAATCTCGCGCTCGATGGCCGAAACGTCCTCGGCGTCTAGAAGGATGGCGACGTGTTCGCCGAGTAGCTCCTCGCGGGTGTAGCCCGTCGTCTCGACGATGACCTCGTTGACCGCGACGAAGTGTCCGTCGCGGTCGAGCTGGTAGATTCCGTCGTCGATGGCGTTCACGAGGGTCCGATAGCGCTGGAGAGCCTCTGATTCGTCGGCGTCCCCCCAGAACGCCGACTCGGAGCCTCCCGCCCGGTTACTCATACCCGAGTTAGTGAACCGACGCGAATAAGTCTTGATGCGGTCGCGGTCTCGGTACTCGGAGTCGTAGTCGCGGTTCGGTCGCGGTCTCGGTTGTCGCGGTCTCGGTTATCGGAGTCGCGGTAGTCGGAGTCGCAGTTGCGGTCGCTGTGGTCGCGGTCTCGGTTATCGGAGTCGTAGTCGCGGTCCTTGCGGTCTCGGTAATCGGAGTCGCGGTAGTCGGAGTCGCAGTTGCGGTCGCTGTGGTCGCGGTCTCGGTTATCGGAGTCGTAGTCGCGGTCCTCGCGGTCTCGGTTGTCGCGGTCCTCGCGGTCGTCGTGGTCGCGGTCCTCGCGGTCCTCGGAGTCGCAGTTGCGGTCCTTGCGGTCGCGGTCTCGGTTATCGGAGTCGCGGTAGTCGGAGTCGCAGTTGCGGTCGCTGTGGTCGCGGTCTCGGTTATCGGAGTCGTAGTCGCGGTCCTTGCGGTCGCGGTCTCGGTTATCGGAGTCGCGGTAGTCGGAGTCGCAGTTGCGGTCGCTGTGGTCGCGGTAGTCGGAGTCGCACTCGCGGTCCTCGCGGTAGTCGGAGTCGCACTCGCGGTCCTCGCGGTAGTCGGAGTCGCACTCGCGGTCCTCGCGGTCGTCGGCCGTCCCGGCCGACGACCGCGTTCGTATCGTGACGTGGCAGTCGGCTCACTCGCGTCGCCACGCGACGTTCAGCAGGGTGTCGCCCGCGGTGACCGTCGCCTCCTGGGCGAGCGAGTAGAGGATGCCGTCCCTGTCGGCGCGGGCCTCCTGGAGCGGTTCGAAGGTGGTCGCGTCGTACAGCGTCCCGAGGTACTCGCCCGCCTCGACCTCGTCGCCGACCGCGTGGTCGGGGTCGGCCCGGAACAGCCCCGAGTCGTCGGCGGTGACCCGGCCGAGGTGGTTGCGCGCGAGCGTCGGGTCGCCGTTCGCTTCGACCGACTCGTCGAGCAGTCCGAGGTGTCGGAAGACGTTGAGCGTCCCGACGACGCCCGTCTCGACCGCGTCCTCGACGATCTGCTTGCTGTGGGCCAGTTCGGGCGTGATGGTCGGAATGGCCTCCTCGTTGGCGGCGACCCGGAGCTTGCCGCCGAAGTCGCGGGCCGCCCACTCGTCGTCGGCGTCGTCGCCCGCCTCTTCGGAGAGCAGGAGGTCGCTACCGAACGCCTCGGCGAGGTTGCGCGAGCCCTCGTGGCCCTCCATGAACACCACATGGGTCAGCATGTCGGGGCTCCCGGTGTGAAGGTCGACGATGGCGTCGGCCTCGCGCGCGTACTCCCACAGCCGGGCGGCCATGCGCTCGTGGAGCGTCCCCTCGGGGTCGCCCGGCCAGACGCGGTTCATGTTGGGGTTCACGCTGTCGAGCTGTTCGGGCGTGGTGTACGAGACCCGGTCGAACGTCAGCGGGTCGGCGACCGGCACCGCGACGATTCGTCCCGAGAGGTCCGAATCGAGCAGGCGGTCGTGGACCCGCCGGAGGGTCTCGGTGCCGTTGACCTCGCGGCCGTGCTGAGCCGCTTGGACGTAGACCGTCGGGCCGTCCTCGGTTCCGTCGTAGGTGTGGACCGTGGTCGCTATCTCGACGCCCGACGGGAGGCGCGCGAGCGTGATGCGCTCGGTAACGTGTTCCATACCCTCTCGTCTCCGTCGCGGCAATTGAATGTGTGGTCTTCGGCAGGGTTTTCTACCTCGCGGCCCTTCCCGCAACCATGGCAGACGACCTGACCGCGACCCTGCACACGAATCACGGCGACATCGAGGTGCGACTGTTCGACGAGCGCGCCCCGAAGACCGTCGAGAACTTCGTCAACCTCGCGGAACACGACCCCGCCGCGAACGACGAGCCAGCGCCCGAGACGACGACGTGGAAGGACCCCGAGACCGGCGAGATACGGGGCGACGCGCTGTACGACGGCGTCCTCTTCCACCGCGTCATCGAGGACTTCATGATTCAGGGCGGCGACCCGACCGGCACCGGCCGGGGCGGCCCGGGCTACCAGTTCGACGACGAGTTCCACCCCGAGCTCCGCCACGACGGGCCGGGCAAGCTCTCGATGGCGAACAGCGGCCCGAACACCAACGGCTCGCAGTTCTTCATCACGCTCGACGCCCAGCCCCACCTCGACGACAAGCACGCCGTCTTCGGCGAGGTCGTCGACGGCATGGACGTGGTCGAGGAGATCGGCTCGGTCCCGACCGGCCGCAACGACAAGCCCGCCGACGACGTGGTGCTGGAGTCGGTCGAGGTCCACGAGTAGCGCGGTCGCTCTTTCTCGGCTCGATTCTCTTTCAGGTCAGTCGCGACCGCCGAGCCACCGCCGCGCTCACCGCTCGATTCGCGCGCCCCGATTCCGGGCCTCGGCTACCAGCACGTCGCCGCCGACTCCGGCCTCGGCCAGCGCATCGCGCGCGGCCGCTCGGGCGTCGTCGACCCGACTCGCGGTCGTCACGCCGTAGACCGCGGGCCCCCACGACGACTGCCCGGCACCCGCAATCGCGGCCGACTCGCGTAGCTGTGCGACCACGTCGCCGACCGGCGGCCGGTACACCCCGCCCTGCTCGTCTGCGTACCACGCGCCGTTGAGTCGGCCGACCGCCGCGACCGCCGCGCCGAACGCCTCCGAGTCGCCGTCGGCCACCGCGGGCAGGACCCGACGGGCCACGAGTCCGGCTATCTCGTCGGCGATGGCGGGGTCGGCGCGCTCGACGACCGACCGCATGCTCGCGTCCTCGTCGTCGCCGTTCCGGCCGGGTTCGGCGTCGGGGAGCGCGAGGACGAACCGCCAGTCGTCGGGCACGTCGTGGCGGGCCGCGACCGCCGGGACCGTCCACTCGCCCCGGGGCGGTCGGTCGGCGGTGAACCGCTCGGTGGGGTGTCCGGCGTCGAGCACGAACCCGCCGCGCTCGAAGGCCGCGACGCCGACGCCGCTCCGGCCGCCCCGACCCAGTTTCGGCGCGCGCTCGCTGACCCGCGGCTCGCGGTCGTGGGCCGCCGCGACCGCGACGAGCACCGCGAGCGCCAGCTGGGTGCCGCTCCCGAGGCCGACGTGTCGCGGGAGGGTCTGCTCGACCGTCACCGACGCGCCGGGAACGTCTAGGAGGTCGACCGCGCGCGCGGCGTGCTCGCGCGCGGTCGCGTGGTCGCAGCCGACCCCCTCGGCGGGGTCGGCCGACACGACCACCCGCGGCTCGTCGAGCGCTACGCCGACCGACCCGTAGAGGCGCTCGTGGGCGAGCGAGAGGTTCTGGAAGCCGAAGTGGAGGCGACCGCCGACCGACACCCGGACCATGCGCGGTCGTTCGGACGGAACGGGGTTTTCGGTTCCGACAGTGGCAAAAACTGGTCAGGTCGGCTCGGCGAGCACGCGGTCGGCGACGCGCTCGACCCCGTTCTCGTGGCTGGGCGACCGCGGCGGGTGGCCGACCGCCCGGGCGACGTGCGCGATGGAGTGTTCGACCTGAAAGCCCCGGACTCCGCGGCGTTCGAGCACGCGAGTGACGCCGTGTTGCTCGTCGGTGAAGGGGTAGACCACGCAGGGCGTGCCAGCCACCGCGGCCTCCATGACGGTCGAGTAGCCCGAGCAGACCACCGCGTCGGCGGCCCGGACCCAGGGCAGGAGCGCGGGAACCGCCGTCCAGTCGGAGTCGCCGACGAGGGTCACACGGTGGCCCTCGGACCGCAGCGTCCGGGCGAGCGCGTCGAAGTTCGTCGAGTAGACGCTCGGCACCACCAGCACGCCCACGTCGTCGGGCGGCGGAGCGTCGTCGCAGTCGAGCGCGATGGGCGGCACGCGGGTGACTCCCGGCGGGTCGCCCCTGTCGGGCGGCCAGACCGACGGGAAGAGGAACGACTCCGCGGCGGCGAGCTGGTAGCGGTTGACCAACCAAGTGAACGCCTGCTCGACCGCGGCGTCGTAGTACGAGGCGGCGTTGTGCGTGACGACGTGGAACGGCGTCCCGGTCAGCGAGGCCGCCATCGCGGCGAACATGTCGTCGGTGACCAGCGCCGCGGGGTCCTCCCGCCGGAGCCACCGCGCGAGGTCGAACACGCGCTTGCCGCTGTTGGGGAGGCTCCGGGTCAGGACGCGGCCGACCGAGCCCCGCTGGTAGTCGCCGATGTAATCGACCGGCGCGGCCCGGAACACCTCGTAGCCGTTGCGCTCGACGAACCGAGTTCCGGGACCGCCGCCCGCGAGGGCGACGGTCGCGCCCGCGTCTTCGAGCGCCTGCGCGACGGCGAGCATCCGGGTGGCGTGACCCGCTCCCTCGGGGTAGTGTGCGACCGCGACCGGCCGGTCCATACGCTCGCTTCGACGGCCGCACGGAAATGATGTTCTCCCGAGAGGGGTCGGTCGATGGTGCGGTCACCCCTCCATGCCCGCGAACGACAGGCCGCCCTCGATGTACCGCTGGGCGAACAGGTAGACGAGCATGATGGGAGTCGCGAACGTCAGCGCGAACGCCGAGAACCGCGCCCACGGGATGGAGTACTCGCTGATGAGCGAGAACAGGCCCACCGGGAGCGTGTAGTTCTCGGTCGACAGCAACGTCTGGGCGACCACGAACTCGGTCCACCCGGTCAGGAACGTGAAGATGAACACGGTCGCGAGTCCCGCCGCCGACAGCGGGACGATGACCTCGGTGACGACCCGCCACGGCGGCGCGCCGTCGACCACCGCGGCCTCCTCGTAGGAGACCGGGATGCCGTCCATGTAGGTCTTCAACAGCCACGTATTGAACGGGACCGCGGTCGCGGCGTAGTACACCGCGAGCGCGAGTTTGCTGTCGTTGAGCCCCACCTGAACGTACACCGCGTAGAGTCCGATGAGCAACGCGATACCGAGGCCGCCGCCGACCTGAGTCAGCAGGATGTAGGTGAACAGTATCTTCCGCCGGAAGATGAACTCCCGGCGCGACAGCGCGTACGACGCCGGGACGATGAGGCACATCGCGATGATGACCGTCGGAATCGAGACGGTGAGGCTGTTCCAGAGGAAGTGCTTGAAGTCCGAGGGGTTATCGACGCCGTGGTCGGACACGTCGAGCAGACCGACCTCGGGCGTGTTGAACGCGACCACGAGGTCGGTCAGCGGAATCCCGAGGTTGACGGTGTACGACGGGACGATGAGGTCGCCGACGACCCAGAGGAACGGCTGGAGCGTCGGGTCCTCCGGCACCAGCGTGAGGTCGCCCGACGAGTAGATCGAACCGCCCGACCCCGACAGCGCGGCCATCAGAATCCAGTAGATGGGGAACATCAGGCTCGCGACCAAGACGAGCGCGCCGAGCGTCGCGCCGACGCTCTTGAGCGGTCTGGACGGGGGAATCTCGCCGCGCCTGACCCCCTCGACGGTGTACCGAACGTCGCGGGCGGTCTCGACCGGCGTCGTCGCGACGGTCCGGGCGTCCTCCTTCATCTTCCGGAGGATGCCTGCGAGCAGGCTCATCAGTCGTTCACCCCGTCTGCGAGCTTTCCGCGCTTGACGTTGAGCCACATGAACGTGCCGATGAACACGACCGCGACGATGGAGATGGCCGCCCCCTGCCCGTACTCGGCGAACGAGAACGCCTCGCGGTAACCGTAGACGACCACGAGTTCGTTCTGGCGGGCGGGGCCGCCCTCGTTGAACACGTAGGGGATGAGGAACTGCTGGAACGACGCCGCTGCGGTCAGGATGGCGGCGAACAGCACCGGTCGCTTTATCGAGGGGAGCGTGACGTGGAGGAACCGCGAGACGTAGTTCGCGCCGTCGACCATCGCGGCCTCGTGGAGTTCGTCGGGAACGTCCTGGAGCGCGCTGACCGTGATGATGACCATGAACGGGTACGCGAGCCACGCCTCGGTGACGTTGTACGCGAGGAACGCCATCCAGCGCTCGCTCAGCCACGAGACGGTGTCCATCCCGAGCGAACTCAGCACCTGGTTGGCGAGGCCGAACTCCGCGGAGCTGAAGATGCCGCGCCACACCGTGATGGTGAAGATGGCGGGCAGTCCCATCGGGAGGATGATGAGCGAGCGCATGAACCGCTTGCCCCGGACGCGGTCGCCGGTGACGACGAGCGCGATGCCGATGCTCAGCGCGAGCTTGAGCGTGACGCTCGTCGCCACGAACAGCCACGTAATTCCGAACGAGTTCCAGAACTGGGTGTTGATGGGGAGCGTGGCGAGTCGTTCACCGAACAGGACCAGCGTGAAGGTCCCGCCGAAGAAGACGTCGAGGTAGTTCTCCAAGCCGATGAACTCGGCCTCGCCAAACGTCAGCACCGCGAGCGCGCTCTCGCCCGCGAACAGGTTCGCGGGCTCGGCGTTCGTGAACGAGATGCCGATGAGGTACAGCACCGGGAACAGCATGAACGTCGAGAACACGAACAGTCCCGGCAGGACGAACAGCAGAGAGACGTCTCGTCGTTCGAGGAACGGAATCTCCTCTACCCGGCGGGCGACGCGTGAAACCGTGCTCATGGCCTAGTCCCAGTTGCTACGGATCTCTTCGGCGGCCTGATTCATCGCGGGTTCGGGTTCGGCGTCGCCGTTGAACAGCTTGGTGAGCGCGTTCTTGACGGGGTCCCACACCTCGTTCATCTTGGGGTCGCTGGGCATCGGGACGCCCTGCTGGACCGCGGCAGAGAAGCCCTGGACCGAATCGGGGAGGTCGTCGCCCTCGACGAGTTCGGTGAGGACCGGAATCGCGCCCTGGTCCTCGGCGTTCTGCAACATGAGGTCCTCGTTGGTGACGTACCACTCGATGAACTCGCGGGCGGCTTGCGCGTCGTCGCCGCCGTCTTCCATCCCGGTCGCGAAGTACCACATCGTGATGCCGGTGTAGGGGGTGGGGTCGCCGCCCTCGGGCGTCGGGAGCTTCGCGACCTCGTAGTTGATGTCGTTGTCGTTGAGGGTCGAGAGGTACCACGGCCCGTTGATGGCGAACGCGGCGTTGCCCTCGGCGAACGCCGACGCCTGGGGTTCGTACTTCGGGTCGTTGGGCATGTACGGAGCGAAGTTCTCGACGGCGAACTCCGCGCCCCGGATGGTCTCCTCCTTGGCGACCCCGAGCTGGTCGTCGGCCTCCACGTCGAAGAGGTAGCCGTCGAACGCCTGAAGCCACGGGCTCAGGAAGTACGGGTCGTTGAACGGGTAGCCCAGCCCGTACTGGTCGTTGTCGGGGTCGTGGTGCTCTTCCATCACCGAGACCATGTCCGAGACCGTCTCGGGGGCCTCGTCGACGATGTCGGTGTTGTAGACGAGCGCGACCGTCTCGGAGTCGTGGGGAAGGCCCACCAGCTTCCCGTCGAACTGGACGGCGTCGGCCGCCGCCTCGGTGAACTGGTCGAGGTCGACCTCGACTTGGTCGCTCTGGTCGACGACGAACTCCCGCTGGGTGTAGTCGCCGACCCAGTCGTGGGCCCACTCGAACGTGTGGGGGCCCTCGCCCGCCGGGATGGCGCTCGTGGTCTTCTTCTGCATGTCGGAGATGTCGGAGTTGTTCACGTCGTAGCCGGTCTCCTCCACGAACTCCTCTATCGTCGATTCGCGCCGTTCCTTCTCGGCCTCCGAGAGCGAGTACCACACCGTCCCGGTGCCCGACGGGTCGGACTCCTCGGACTCGTCCGAGGAGTCCGAGCCGTCCGAGCCGTCGGTGGTGTCGTCGCCAGACGAATCGGAACTGTTGTCTTCCTGCACGCTAGCACATCCGGCGAGCGCGCCGACCGCGCCCGCGACGCCGAGGTTCTTGAGGATCGTCCGTCGGTCCATAGTCATGGATGAATATGCGATGAATAAGTAGTTCACATATTAAATCTTCGGGTGTGTCACCAATGTTCATCTGATATCTTCACAGGGCTGTAAGCGACGCGAGGCACGAACAGAACAATTGTTTCGTTCCCATATATAAAATATTTATTCGGTCCGGGCGTCGTCGCTCCCGACAGTATCGGTGAAGTCACGACGAAATCGTACCTCACATATTTAGAAAAGAGGGCAAGAACTATACCGCGTCGTTCCCACCCATCCAGACAATGGGAACTGTCACGCTCGATAATCTGGAAAAACGGTACGACAACGGGCAGATAGTCGCGGTCGACGACCTCTCGCTCGAAGTCGAGGACGGCGAGTTCGTCACCGTCGTCGGTCCGTCGGGCTGTGGGAAGTCGACGACGCTGCGGATGATCGCGGGGCTCGAACGGCCCACGTCCGGCAACGTCTCCATCGACGGCGAGGACGTGACCGACGTTCACGCGCGCAAGCGCGACGTGGCGATGGTGTTCCAGAACTACGCGCTGTACCCCCACAAGACCGTCTACCAGAACATGGCGTTCGGCCTCCGGATGAGCACCGACCTCTCGAAGGACGAGCGCGAGGACAAGGTGTACGAGACCGCCGAGATGATGGACATCGAGGAACTGCTCGACGACAAGCCGGGCGAGCTCTCGGGCGGTCAGAAACAGCGCGTCGCGCTGGGCCGGGCCATCGTCCGCGAACCCGACGTGTTCCTGTTCGACGAACCCCTCTCGAACCTCGACGCCAAGCTCCGGACCACGATGCGGACCGAGATACAGCGCCTCCAGAACGAGCTTGGAACCACCTCCATCTACGTCACCCACGACCAGGAGGAGGCGATGACGATGGGCGACCGCATCGTCATCCTCGACGGCGGCGAACTCCAGCAGGCCGGGGTCCCGACCGAGGTGTACACCGACCCCGTCAACGAGTTCGTGGGCGGATTCATCGGGTCACCGAGCATGAACTTCCTCGACCTCGACGTCGAGGACTCGGGGGGCGCGACCCGGCTCGTCGACGACCGCGGGTTCGCCTACGACCTCACCGACGAGCGCCTCCGCAACGCGGTCGCGGGTCGAACGAGCGTGCGGCTGGGCGTCCGTCCCGAGGACGTAGAGATGGCCGAGCGCGGCGAGAACGCGGTCGAGACCACCGTCGAGGTGGTCGAGCCCGTCGGCTCGGACAACTACCTCCACCTCGATCTGGGCCCCGACTTCATCGCGCGCGTCGGCTCCAGGGTCGAACCCGAGTACGGCGAGGTCGTCGAGGTGACGTTCGCCCAGTCGGACCTCCACCTCTTCGACGCCGACGGCGGCGAATCGCTGTTGCACGACGCCGAAATGTCGACCCCACCCACGGCGTAGCGCGGTCGGCCCCACCCACGGCGTCGCGCGGCCGACCTACCGGTCGGCCGCGCGACGCCGACACCGGTTCTCTGCCACGCGGTCGGTTCTCTGCCACGCGGTCAGTTCTCTGCCACGCGGTCAGTCCTCGGCGACCGCCCGCCGGTCTTCTGCCAGCAGGTCTCCCTCGTCCAGCAGCGCCACCGTGGTCGTCCGGAGCGCGTGGGGCCACCCCAGCGGCGTGGCGCTGTCGGGCGTCCCGTCGTCGAACACCTGCTCGGGAAGCGACTCCCCGCCCGGACACAGCGGTCCCTCGGGGAGGACCAGCCCAAGGAGGTCGCGGGCGGTCGCCGCGAGCTCCCCGGCCCGGTCGTCGCCGCGGTCGGCCAGTAGCTGCGCGAGGTTCGCGGCCGCGAACGCGCCCCACGCGGTCGAGACGGTCCATATCTTCTCGTGGTCCTGCGAGCGGGTCCGCCAGTCGTCGCCCTCGTACCGGACCAGCCCCCGGACCGCGCTCGCATCGGGGTCGCGGTGGAGTTCGTCGACGACCGTCCGGACGTGCGAGACCAGTCGGTCGAGGCGCTCGTCGTCGACCCCGGCGACGCGGTCGTACGCGAGGTGGGCGCTCGCGAGCGCGAGCGCCCCAGAGTCACACCGCGGGTCGAGGTCGCCCGGGGCGAGTTCGAGGGACTCCCCCGGGTCGAGTCCGAGGGACCCGCCGCCGAGTTCGGTCTCGACGACCGCCGCCTCGGAGGCGAGCCGGTAGCCGTAGACTCCGCGCTCGGGCAGCCAGAGGTCGTCGAGCGCCGCGTACACCCGGTCGGCGCGGTCGCGGGCGCGTCCGGCGAACTCGGCGTCGGCCCCTGCCGCGGTCGCGTAGGCTTCGAGGAACGTCGCCGCGGTATGAGAGAACCGGCCGACGGCGTCCTCCCACGCGTTCTGACAGGCGACCGGCAGGCCGTCGTCGGCGAGCGTCCGGTCGAGGCCGTCGAGTCCCGCGCGGAGTGTCGCCTCGGTCCGGTCGGCGAGGTCGCCGTCGAGGTCGGCGAGCGCGTCGGCGAGGTACGCGACGACGCTCGCGGTCTGGTCGGCCTGGTAGTCGCCGTACTCGCGGTCGTCGCCGACCGCGAGGTGGCTGTTGGCCCAGCCGGGAGCCAGCCGTCGGTTGTGCGGCCAGACCCGGTGGGGCCACGTCCCGTCGTCGAGCTGGGTCTCACAGTAGTTGCGGGCGCTTCGCTCGTGCCACCCCGACAGCCCGAGGTCGAGGCGTCGGTCGGCCCGGAGGAGGAACCGCGATATCTCGGCGTCGTCGCGGAACCAGGTGTAGCCGTACCCGCCCGAGTGGACGTAGTAGGGGTCGAAGTCGGGGCCCGCGATGCGCAGGCCCGTGGGGGCCGACAGCAGGCCGAGCGCGCGCAGGTCGGCGGCGACCGCGTCGGCCTCGGGGGCGTCGTCGGGCACCGACGGCGCGCTCTCGGCGGCCGCCGCCGAGAGCGCGCCGGGGAAGCCCCCGGTCGGCGAGCTCCGCGAGTCGGGCGAGCGCGGCCTCGCGGTCGGTCTCGCTGGCGTCGGCCACCAGGGTCGCGAGCGCGCTGGAGCCGCCGTCGAGAGGGAGTTCGCAGTAGAGGTCGCCGCTGAGGCTGGACTCCTCGCGGCGGCCCCCGTCGCCGGTCCGGGGCCGCTCGACCGGGGTCGAATCGAGCAGTTCCGCGAAGTCGGCCGGGAGACAGCCGCGGACGAGGTCGAACCCGGTCGCGCTGGCGACGTAGTCGCGCTCGGCGTCGTGATAGACCTCGACCGCGTCGTCGTGGTGGAGCTGTGCGACGCCGGTGTCCCGGCCCTCGGGCGCGAAGCTGAGGTAGGCGACCAGTTCGGTCGCCTCGCCCTCCGAACACTCGACCCGCGTGACGTGGCCGTTCCCGAGGGTGCAGTCCCGCTGGGTGACCGTCCCACCGCCCGGGAGTCGGTGCTCGGAGACCACGAGCGCGGTGTCCCCGCGGTAGCGCTGGGTCGTCTCGCAGTCGTCGAACCACGTCACGTCGCCGTCGCGCCGGACGCCCAGTCGGGCGGCGTCGAGGCCGTTGCGTCCGGTCAGGGGGTAGCCGAAGTCCCGGGGCGCGCCGTCGGGGCCGACGTGGACGAGCCGCCCGCTCGACGCGTCGGGGACCCCCGAGAACAGTCCGTCGGTCGTGCGGCGCTCGCCCGGGAAGCGAGTGTCGTGGCCCTCGTGACGCTTGAAGTCGTCGAGAGCGTCGCGGAGTTGCATTGGGCGAACGCATGCAACGAGCCGATTAATAACCTTTGGTGTAATTGTCGTTCATAGATTCAGAAATAGCGCAACAGTGAAGTGGGTCGGCCCGCCCCGTGAGGGTATGCACGAACCCGGCCCACCTCGGTTCGCCCACGTCGGCGAGTCGGTCTCGCTCGCGCCGCGCGACCCGGACCCCGACGCCGACTTCTCGTGGCGACTCGTCGAACGCCCCGACGAAAGCGACGTTGCGGTCGGCGGGGGCGCGGTCGTTCACCTCGAACCCGACGCGCCCGGCCGCTACCGCCTCGAACTCGACGCGCCGGACGGGACCCACGCCCAGACCGTCCGGGCGTTCCCCGACCCGCGCGAGGACGCGCGGTTCTCGGTCCCGGTCGCCGACCTCCCGGGGGACGACGACCCCGACGTGGTCTCGCTGGTCGGCCCGTTCAACGAGTACACCCTCGGTCGCGAGCGGATGACCCGCGAGGGCGACGCCTACGTCGCCGAGGTCCCCCTCCCGCCGGGCGACCACGAGGGCATCTGCGTCGCAGACGACGACTTCGAGCGGTCCCACACCGTCGACGTGACCGTCCCGGGTCCCGGTCGCCCCCGCGTTCACCTCGACGGCCGCGTCGAGGACGGGACGCTGGTCGCGAGCGCCCACGCCGAGGCCGCCCCCGACGGGGTCGACCCCGACGTGGAGTTCCACCTCGACGACCGCGACGACCTCGCCGAGTCGGCGGTGACCGTCGAGGGCCCGGAGCTTCGGGTCCCGGTCGCCGACCTGCCCGACAGCGCCCGAATCCACGCGGTTCCGGTCGCCGAGCGCCACGGCGTCGCCGACACCCTCGTCGTCGAGCGCGGGGGCGACGGCGACCGCGGCGTCGGCGACACCCTCGTCGTCGAGCGCGGGGGCGACGGCGACCGCGGCGTCGGCGACGCCGCGGTCGCGATTTCCCGGCCCAACGACCCGCCCGAGTGGGCGCGCCACGCAACCGTCTACCAGATATTCGTCAGGCGGTTCGCGGGCGAGACGGTCGACACCACCTTCGAGGAGCTCGCGCGGCGGGTCCCGTACCTCGAATCGCTCGACGTCGACTGCCTGTGGCTCACCCCGGTGGTCGCCAGCCCCACCGACCACGGCTACCACGTCACCGACTACTTCGACACCGCCGACGACCTCGGCACCCGCGCGGAGTTCGAGTCGCTGGTCGAGCGCCTCCACGAGGCGGGCATCCGGGTGGTCTTCGACCTCGTGATAAACCACACCTCACGGGACCACCCCGCGTTCCAGATGCACTCGGCGGGCGTGCCCGCGTACGCAGACCACTACGAGCGGGTGCCCGACGACCCGGCGCTGACCGACCGCGACGCGGTCGACGTGGACGACCTCGACTGGGCCGGACCCGGCAGGCCGGGCTACTACTTCAACTGGACCCGCATCCCGAACGTCGATTACGACTCGCCCGCGGTCCGGTCGTGGATGCTAGACGTGGTCGACGAGTGGGCACCCCTCGTCGACGGCTTCCGGGCCGACGTGGCGTGGGGGGTCCCCCACGGCTTCTGGAAGGAGGTCCGCGAGCGAGTGAAGGCCGCCGACTCCGAGTTCCTCCTGCTCGACGAGACCATCCCGCGGGACCCCCAGTTCCACGAGAACGAGTTCGACGCCCACTACGACACCGCGCTGTACGGCGCGCTCCGCGACATCGGCGCGGGCGAGGCCCCGGCCGAGTCGTTGTTCGACGCGCTCGACGCCAACCACCGCGAGGGGTTCCCCGACTCGTCGCTGCTGCTGCGGTACGTCGAGAACCACGACGAGACCCGCTACGTCGAGGAGTGCGGGACGGCCCCGCTCCGGGCGGCCGCGGGCGCGACGTTCACCCTGCCGGGCGCGCCGATGATATACTACGGACAGGAGCGCGGGGTCACCGAGCAACGCGGCGAGATGAAGTGGCACGACGGCGACGACGACCTGACCGCGCTGCACCGCCGCCTCTCGGAACTCCGGGGCGACCGCGCCGTCCTCCGGACCGGCGCGGTCGAGCGCGTCGATTTCGAGGGCGACGACCGGACCGTCGCGTACGCCCGCGACGACGGCGATTCGCGGCTGGTGGTCGCCCTCAACTTCGGCGAGGAGCCCCGGGAGGTCGCGGTCGGCGAACCCGTCGAGGCCACCGACCTCCTGACCGGCGAGTCGGTCGCCGACGGCGACCGACTCGCGGTCTCGGACGTGGTGGTCGTCGAGAGCAGGGTCTGACTCGCGTGCAGGTCGTCGAGAGCGGGCCCTGACTCGCGTGCAGGTCGGCCGAGCGGTCGGCCCCGGACACCGCTCGTACGCGGGCCTTAAGTAGTGTCACCGTGGACGTAGGAACGATGGACGACCCGACGCTCACGCGCCTGCTCCGGGAGTTCGGCCTCTCGGAGAAGGAGATAGACACCTACCTGACCATCCTCGACCACGGCGAAGCGAAGGCCAGCGTCGTCGCCGACGACGCTGGCGTCTCGAAACGGTACGTCTACAGCGTCAGCGAGGACCTCGAAGAGCGGGGGTTCGTCTCGGTCAACGACTACTCGGTGCCCACGACCATCCGGGCGGTGCCGCCCGCGGAGGTCGTCGACAGGCTCTCCCAGAACGTCGACCAGATGGGGCCCGCGCTCGAAGCCCGCTACTCACGGGACGTTCCCGAGTCCGACCAGTTCGAGGTCATCAAGTCCCGGGTGACCGTGCTCAAGCGCGTCACCGCGCTGGTCGCCGACGCCGCCGAGGAGGTGGCGGTGTCGGTCCCCTACGACCACCTCCCGGAGGTCGCCGACGAACTCCGGAGCGCGGTCGACCGCGGGGTGCTGGTGTTGCTCGTCGTGACCGAGGTCGGCCCCGACGACGACCTCGACCTCGACGGACTCGCCACCGTGGCCCGGGTGTGGGAGGAGCCGATGCCGACGATGGTCACGGTCGACCGGACCCACAGCCTCGTCGCGCCGCCCGGGATGATCGCGCGCTCGAACAGCGGCGAGCGCGCCATCGCGTTCACCCAGCGCCAGCTCGCGCCGGTGCTCGTCGGCTCCTTTTTCGGCAACTACTGGCCGATGGCCGAGGAGGCATACGTGGCCGACCCCCGCGACCTCCCGGCGACGTACACCGATTTCCGGCAGGCCGTCCTCCAGGCGACGTTGCGGCTCCGGTCGGGGGGCGACCTCGCCGCCACCGTCCGGGGACGGCCGGTCGACGACGCCGACGACGCCGAGGAGATAACGGGGCGGGTCGTCGCGGTCCGACAGGGGCTGGTCGAGCCCGCGAACAACTCCTTCCCCGTCGAGGCCGCGCTGGTGGTCGAGACCGGTGCGAGCCGGTACGTGGTCGGCGGCGAGGGCGCGTTCGTCGAGGACTACGAGGCCGAGTCGGTCGTCCTCGAACCCGTCGAGTGAGCCTCCCGAACGCGTTCGCATCCGACAGCAACGTCTGCCCGAGCAGGGTGACTTAAGCCGCTCCGGGGCTACCCCCGCGTATGACCGAGAAATCCGAGGGACTGCGGAGTAGCGAAGTCACGGAGGGGGTCGAACGCGCCCCGCATCGAGCGATGTTCCGCGCCATGGGCTACGACGACGAGGACCTCTCCTCGCCGATGGTGGGCGTGGCCAACCCCGCGGCCGACGTGACGCCGTGCAACGTCCACCTCGACGACGTGGCGGCCGCGGCCTACGAGGGCGTCGACGACGCGGCGGGCATGCCAATCGAGTTCGGCACCATCACCATCTCCGACGCCATCTCGATGGGGACCGAGGGGATGCGGGCCTCCCTGATATCGCGAGAGGTCATCGCCGACTCGGTGGAGCTGGTGGCGTTCGGCGAGCGACTCGACGGTCTCGTGACGGTCGCTGGCTGTGACAAGAACCTCCCGGGGATGATGATGGCCGCCATCCGGACCGACCTGCCCTCGGTCTTCCTCTACGGCGGGTCCATCATGCCCGGCGAACACGACGGTCGGGAGGTCACCGTCCAGAACGTCTTCGAGGGCGTCGGCGCGGTCGCGGAGGGCGACATGACCGAGGACGAACTCGACGGCCTCGAACGCCACGCCTGCCCGGGCGCGGGCTCGTGTGGCGGGATGTTCACCGCGAATACGATGGCCTCCATCTCCGAGGCGCTCGGGCTCGCGCCACTCGGGAGCGCGGGCGCGCCCGCCGAGTTCGAAGAGCGCTACGAGGTCGCCGAGCGCGCGGGCGAACTCGCGGTCGAGTGCATCGAGGCCGACCGCAGACCCTCGGACCTCCTCGAAAAGCGGTCGTTCGAGAACGCCATCGCGCTCCAGGTCGCCATCGGCGGGTCGACCAACGGCGTCCTCCACCTGCTCGCGCTGGCCGCGGAGGCCGGAATCGACCTCGACATCGAGGAGTTCGACGCAATCTCGCGCCGGACGCCCAAGATAGCCAACCTCCAGCCGGGCGGCCAGAAGACGATGTACGACCTCTACGAGCAGGGCGGCGTCCCGGTCGTCGTCCGTCGGCTCGTCGAGGCGGGGCTGTTCGACGGCGACGCCGCGACCGTCACGGGCCGGACGATTTCGGAGGAACTGGAACAACTGGACCTGCCGGACGACGGCGACATCGACGCCGAGTTCGTCCGCCCGGTGGACGACCCCTTCCACGAGGAGGGAGCCATCAAGATACTCACCGGCAACCTCGCGCCCGACGGCGCGGTCCTGAAAGTCACCGGCGAGGACGACTTCCACCACGAGGGTCCGGCCCGCGTGTTCGAGTCCGAGGAGGACGCGATGAAGTACGTCCAAGAGGGCCACATCGAGTCGGGCGACGTCGTCGTCATCCGCAACGAGGGGCCAGCGGGCGGTCCGGGAATGCGCGAGATGCTCGGGGTCACCGCCGCGGTCGTCGGGGCGGGCCACGAGGACGACGTCGCCCTGCTGACCGACGGCCGGTTCTCCGGGGCGACCCGCGGGCCGATGATCGGTCACGTCGCGCCCGAGTCGTTCGTCGGCGGCCCCATCGGCGCGGTCGAGGACGGCGACCACATCGTCGTCGACATCCCCGACCGCACCCTCGCGGTCGACCTCGCAGACGACGAGATCGAGTCGCGCCTCGACGCCCGCGAGACGCCGGAACCGGCCTACGAGAACGGCGTGCTGGCGAAGTACGGCGCGACGTTCGGGTCGGCCGCCGAGGGCGCGGTGACGAATCCCGGGGTCAAGCGCGAGTAGCGGGGCGGCGACGGTGGCGACTGACCTCAACCCGGTGATCAGACCTCGATTCGGAGCATCTCGTCGGCCCCCCGCTGGAACTCGAAGGAGACCGACCGGCGCTCGGTCGCGTACCCCTCGTCGGCCAGCATCTCTCGGAGTTCGTCGAGTCGGGGGTACTCCTGCCCGTCGAACCGGGCGAGGGGATAGATGCGAACTTCCTCGTCGGCGACGCGGGCGAGTTCGCGCAGTGACTCGGCGTGGAACTCGTGGCTCAGGTCGTCGCTGTACAGGAACATGAGGTGAGCCGAGAGCACCAGCGAGAACGAGTCGTCGGCGAACGGCAGGTCGGGGAGTTCGGCGTGGACGTAGCGGTCGGAGTCGAACCACTCCGCGTAGTCGGGGACGAAGGTCCGGTAGGCCGCGGTCCAGTGGTCGCGTACGTCGGCGACGTCGTCGTAGAACGACCAGACGAACTGGTCCTCGACGCCGTCGAACCCCGCGATGGCGGCGTCGACGTCGGCCTCGCACTTCTCGCGGAGGCGCTCCGGCGGGGTGTCGTAGAGCACGTCGGCACCGACTGCGTCGATACCGCGGCCGTTCGCCACGGGAACGAACGCGCAGGCCCCGCCGGGGCAGTCGAGCACCGACTTCCCGGTCCACTCGCCGAGGTCGAGGTCGAACATCCGCTCGTACTCCCGGACCGTTCGACCGATGAACGCCACGTCGTCTATCGTGTATCGATCCGACTCCTCCATGGATATTCCAGTGACTACGAGAAGTAATAAAGCTGTGGCGAGCGCGCGGGCGAGCGGTTCGCCGGGTTCAGGCGCGTTTCGGAGCGTCTCCCCGTCGATCTCCGTCCCGAGTCGGCGCGTTGAATCCGCCGCCGATTATCATATTTGATAAAAACATAACAACAATGTTAAGTAAACTAAACAGGTATCGGATTATATGCCACAACACAAGGTAGTCAACGACGATGCGGAAGTAAGCGGGCAGACCGTCCGGTCGGTCGTCGAAGGCGTCGGTCAGTTCTCCAGCGCGTACAAGCAACGGGCGCTCGATGTCCTCGACAGCCACGGCCTCCCCGAACCGCAGGAGGACGAGTGGTACCCCTGGCAGGCCTACATCGACGCCTTCGAGGAGCTCGCCGACACCATCGGACCGAAGACCGTGACCAAGATCGGGTCGGAGATTCCCGACCTCGTCGACTGGCCGCCGACGGTCGACACCGTCAAGGAGGCGATGGACGCGCTCGACGAGCAGTACAACGCCACCCACCGCGGCGACGATATCGGCTACTACGACTTCGAGAAGACCGGCGACACCGGCGGCGTGATGGAGTCGAAGAACCCCTACCCCTCGGCGCTCGACGAGGGACTGCTCAAGGCCACCGCCGAGAAGTTCAGCGATGACGGCGCGTTCGTTCGCGTCGAACAGACCAGCGACGGCGAGGTCACCACCTTCCAGATTTCGTGGTGAGCGTCGGGGTGGCGTCTCGCCACGAGCGGCTACCGCGGTGAGGTGTACTCCATCCCGAGGAACTCGCGGGCGCGCTCGGGGTCGGTGATGACCTCGCGACCGAGCATCTCCGCGAGTTCGACGGTGAGTTCGACCACTTCGGAGTTCTTCTCGATGAGTTCGTCCCCGTGGGGATACCGCCAGTAGGCGTCCTCGATGCCGACGCGGACGACGTTCGCGCCCGCGAGGAGCCCGACCGCGAGCATCGGGAGCCAGTTGCGCCCGCCGGGGTAGAGTCCGACGATGCTGTTCTCGACGGTCTGGCGCACGTCGTAGAGTTGCGAGATGACCTTGAAGTACGACCACGGGTCGTTGGTGGTGGTCATCGAGTGGTGCGAGCCAGCGCGGATGCACAGCACGAAGGGGTCCCAGACCGCCTCGTTCTCGTCGATGAGGTGGCGCTTGACGTCGCGTACGACGTGGGTGTCGTAGAGCTGGAAGATGGGTTTCACGCCGTTGTCCTCGTAGTAGCGGACCGCTTCTTTGACGCTCGACGGCGAGTGGTAGGTCCCCGCGCCGAACAGCCCGATGGGGAGGACGACCCCGCCCTGACAGTACTTGTTGCCGTCGCCGCGTTCGAGCAGGTCGGCGACCCCCGACACGTAGTCGGCGTGGGGGCCGACCGACCACCCCTGACTCAGCGTGACCACGTCGCCACACTCCTCGAACACCGGGTCGAGAACGTCGACCAGCAGGTCGTTGTCGTTCCACTGCGGGCGGCGGTTCTCGTCGCGCGGGTGGACGTGGACCGCGGCCGCTCCGGCCTCGACGCTGTCGACGAGCTCCTGTATCTGCTCTCCTCTCGTATCGGGGACCGCCGGGTAGTGGTCGCCGCCGGGTTGCCACCCGGGATATGCACATTCGATGACCACGGGACTGTCCATCGTGTCGATGGGGTCCTCCTCGTGGACGGGGAAGAACCGCTTTGCGGCCTCCGGGGTGAAGGTCCCCGACTGCTCGAGTTCGTCGAACGGGAGGTCGTCGTAGAGGTTCCCGTGAAGGGACTCGTCTCGTCCGGTAGCGCGGTCGTCGTCGGATGTCGAACCGTTCGGGCCCATTGTATCGATATCACAATCATAATCACTTAAATATTATATGATATTGAATATATCTCCGCGGGTGGTCGTCCGTCGTGACGGACGACCACCCGCACGGCGGGTTCGCGGTCACCGGCCCGCGGTCACCGACCCGCGCCGACCGACCCGCGTTGCCGCATCCGAACGCTAAAAGGTCCCGACTCGATTGGGGAGCGGTATGGAGGTCCTCGGTCGACTGCTCGCACTGCTCGCGATACTGCTGGCGGGGACCGGCCTGCGGGCGACCGGCGCGCTCGACGAGCGCCGGACCGAGCGACTCAACGCCCTCGCCTACTACGTCGCGCTCCCGGCGCTCATCTTCGTCTCGACGTACGACCGGTCGGTCGCCGACCTCCTCACGCCGACGCTGCTCGCGGGCCTCCTCGTGGTTCTGACCGCGACCGCGGGACTCGCGTGGGCCATCCACCGGAACCGGTCGTCGCGACCCCGCCGGAGCGTCGCGGTCGTCCAGTCGTATCACTCGAACCTCGGGTACCTCGGCCTGCCGCTCGTGGCCGCGACGTTCGACGCCGAGGTGACCGCGGTCGCGAGCGTCATACTGGGCGTGCTCTCGCTGGCTCAGGTGCCCCTGACGGTCGTCGTCCTCTCGACCGTCAACGGTGCCGACGCCTCGCTCGGCCGCGAACTGGCCGGACTCGCGCGAAACCCCGTGCTGGCGACGCTGGTCGCTGGCCTCCTCGTCGGGTCGGCCGGGCTCGCGGTCCCTGCTCCAGTCGCCACCGGCCTCGACGCGGTGGGGTCGCTCGCGCTCCCCCTCGCGCTGGTCTGCGTCGGCGCGTCACTCCGAATCGACCTCCCCGGGGTCGACCTCGGCGCGACCGGGTCGGTCGTGGCGCTCAAGATCGGCGCGATGCCCGCGCTGGCGTGGGCGGTCTTCTCGGTCCTCGGGGTCGATACCGCCACGTTCACCGCGAGCGTCGTCATGCTCGGCACCCCGACCGCGGTCTCGACGTTCGTCTTCGCGAGCGAACTCGGCGGCGACGCCGAGTTCGCGTCGCTCAACGTCTTCGCCACGACGCTGGCGTCCATCGGAACGCTGTTCGTCCTCATCTCGCTGGTGGGCTGAGCGGGCCGCCAGTAGTTCCATACGGCCGGACGTCGTACCCCGTGACGACATGCCCACGAGACAGGCCGAGACCACATGGCAGGACGGAAAAGAGGGACGCGGCGACTTCGAGACCGAGAGCGGGCAGGTCGAGGGGACCTTCCGGTTCCCGACCCGCTTCGAGGACGAACCCGGGACCAACCCCGAGGAACTCATCGGCGCGGCCCACTCGGGGTGTTTCTCGATGCAACTCGCGGCCTTCCTCGAAGACGAGGGCTACGAGCCAGAGCGACTCCACACCGAGGCCGACGTCCACCTCGACCGCGCCGACGGCGGCGGGTTCGAGATTTCGCGAATCGACCTGACGCTGGCGGCCGAGATACCCGACATCGAACGGGGCGAGTTCGACGACCTCGCCCAGCGCGCCAAGGAGAACTGCCCCGTGTCGAAGGCGCTCGCCGGGCCGGAGATAACGCTCGACGCGACGCTGGAGTAGTCGTTTCGGGCGCGCCGTCCATCCGGCGGGACGACAGCGGTCGGCCGACCTCGGGAGGTCGGTCGAGCGAAGGGGCGAGAGGAGCGCGCTCGGCTATCGGTCGCTGTGGTCGAAGAACTTGGTATGGGACCGCCGAGATTCGAACTCAGGTCCTACCGACCCCATCGGCAGAGGATACCGCTACCCTACGGTCCCGTGGTGGCACGTTTCGGCGTGCAATCTGAAGAAGGGCCGTCCCCGTGTTAAGCGCTTCGTTTCACTCGTCGTCGTCGGGCGGATTCCGCGGGACGACGAGGTCGCCGTCGTCGGCGACCGCCATGCTCGCCAGCGCGTCGTTCTCGTAGGCGGCGACGCCGTGGCTCCGCCCGAGGACGTAGCCGTCGTGGTCGGACTCGACGGTCGCTTTCACGTCGCCGTGGGGCGTGACGATGTCGGCGACTGGGTCGCCCTCCTCGACCACGTCGCCCGCGTCCACGCGGTGGCGGGCGATTCCCGGCGTCTCGGTGTGGGGGTGGACCGCGCGCTTGACCGGAAAGTCGACCGGCGCGTCGGGACCGACCGCGTCCGGGTCGGGGTCGCCCGGCAGGACACCGAGTTCGCGCATGACGTTCCGGACGCCGACGACGGCGTCCTCGCGGACCGCCTCGTCGACGACCTCGTGGCCGCCGAGTTCCGCGGTGAACGCGGGGATTCCGGCGTCGTTGAGCGCCGCGCCCGCGGTCGAGCGCTGGAGGTTCTGCTCGGTGTACTCCTCGGCGGCGTACTCGTTGACCACGGGCATCCCGAACGCCTCGACGAGCGATTCGAGGTCCTCGGCGAGGTCGCGGGCCTCGGCTTCGGTCCGATTTTTGCCGTAGAGGACCCGGTCCCGAATCAGGAACGGCATCGACCCGACGTGGGCGGTGTGGAGGTCCACGAGCGCGTCGGCCGAATCGGCGAACGCCTCGTAGACGCGCTCGTCGATGAGCTGCTGGACGCTCGGCGGCCGCGAACTCTCGGCGTCGGCGTCGGGGAAGTAGCGGTTCGGGTCCTCGTCGTCGTAGTAGGAGGTCCGGGCGTTGCGCCGCAGGCCCGCGGGATTGAGAGTGGGGACGCAGACGACCGTCCCCCGAATCTCCGCAGCGAGGTCGTCGGTCATCACGTCCTGCGCGACCGCGAGGCCGGTGACCTCGTTGCCGTGGATGGCGGCGGTTATCCAGAGCGTCGGGCCCTCGTCCTCGCCCTCCGCGATTATCACGGGGAGGCGCTCTGGGGTGCCGGTGGGGAGGTCGGTCACGTCGAGCCACCCGGTCGCGAGTTCGCCGGGTTCGGAGTCGGCGGTTCCGAGTTGCATAGTTGGGGGTGTCGTGGCGGGGTGAAAAAGCTGGGTTTGGCGGCGAAGTGGCGTTCGTCGTTCCGTGTTTCAAAGCGTCGCCTGATACGTTTCGGCCCACTTCTTGGGAACGGGCAAATCCCGGAGGACACGGCTCTGAAGTCTGTAGAAACCGTTCGCCGCCTTCTGACAGTTGGCTTTCATCCACATTTGCGCCTTCGGACTGTTGAGATACTCCAGGAGTTCCTCGAGCGGAACGCCGTCGTTCGGCACCAGATAGTACACCGAGTGTTTCGGTACCACGTCACCGTGGGTTTCCGGCCAGAACGCGGGTTCTTTCGCGATGTCTTTGAACACGATTTTCGGTTGTAGAATGTCCTGCATCGGTGGCCGCTCGTGCCACGCGTACCATCGCTTTCCGTTCTCTACGCACGACCGGTCCTCCAATCGGTCGCGATGGTTCTCGGCCCAATCTCCGAACGTGCCGAGTTCGTCTTCGTCGGGGAGCGACCCGTCGTCGCGATACGGACAGACGAACACTGTGTCGGTGTACGGACCGTCGTTCTCGCGCAACTGCCGCCCCGAAACCGTCCTGCGAACCCACCTCGAGTCGAGTCCGTCCGGGACAGCCTCCCGCTTCATCACGAACACCGAATCCGCACCTGTCGCTATCCCCGGCGAGATTCGGACGCTCGCGTCGTCCAGCGTCGCTCCGGTTTCCATGTCGCCGAAATCCGCGTTGCGTATACTCGGGGCCCAACTGTCCCCGTTCGTCGGTAACGTCGTACTGTGAACCGACCCGTCTCGAAGGACGACGTCCGTTTCTGTGCGACGGTCGTCGTTCCGAACGGTCGTGATGCAGGGAAAGGTGACCAGTCCGGTAAACGCGTCCTCGGCGATGTGTTCTATCTCCTCGACGTGTACGCCGTTCTGGGTCAGTAACCGCCTCAACGGTCCGGCAGTCTGCACGTATTCGAATTTCTCGGGTGTGACGAACGACAGGATTCCGCCCGGGG
The DNA here is from genome assembly GCF_024138125.1 of Halorussus salilacus. NCBI lineage: Archaea > Methanobacteriati > Methanobacteriota > Halobacteria > Halobacteriales > Haladaptataceae > Halorussus > Halorussus salilacus. Next base: position 2,405,559 of record NZ_CP099993.1, on the reverse strand, counting down.
CAAGCAGTTCCAACGCCCGTTCGAAAAATAGGAGATAGAGGTCGAATCGCTCGACAGCAGTACTGAACCTCGCCTTGTATCGCCGTTTCTCCTCCTCGCTGAGACCCTCGATTGGAACGTACGGAGGGTTCCCGACGATGTAATCGAATTCCTCCACGTCGAGCATATCGTCGGCCAAGAAGTCTCGCTTCCGAAACTCGACGTGGGTCAGTCCCCGGTCGCGGGCATCTACGAGATGTTCCGGATTCGTTTCGACCCCCAGTCCGTCCGGGTACGCCCACCCGTTCGCGTCACAGATTCGCTCGACCGCCGCCGGGAACGGCCCGGTCCCACAACCCGGATACAGTATCGTATCGCCGGACTCCGGTGGGCCATCGCGGAACAGCCGACGGACCATCTTCTCGGCGAGATCGGCCGGAGTCGGGACGTGTCCTTTCACAGCCCTGAGTATCGCCCTCGAATACTTTAAATTGCGTATTGCCAGTGGGCGTGTGTCCCGCTCCCTACAGTTCGATGTGCCCACGGACGTACGATGTAAGCGACCGTGCGAACCTCCGGAACTCCAGTTCTTCGTTCGGCTGCCAGTACTCACCCTCCATCCCGCGTTCCTCGTCGCTGAGGACGAACGCCGCGCTGTTCACGAGACGTTGACGTACCATTCGTAGACAGAGCAGTTCCATCCGGTCGACGTACGTCGCATTCTGAAACGCATCGTCGACGGGGAAGTTTGGCTCTCGAAGGGTCGGAACGTTCCGTGACTTCTCGTTGTCGGCCATGAGCATGAGATATCCGATCCAAGGTGCAGGACTCGGTTCGAACACGCCGTCTTCGTACGCCTGTAACAGGTCGGTGTTGTTCCCGATTGCTTCCTCGGCTCGGTTGTTCAGATTGTTTCCGAAGCTACTGGCTTGAGACTTGTATTCGACGACGGCGAGGAGTTCGTCGTCGTGAACGACGGCCGTATCCCACTCTTTCTCGTGTCGATAGTAGCCCGGGAGCGTCCCGTAGTAATCGTGCTTTACGGACTCGCGTGGTACTCCAGCGTCGACCAACAAGTCCTCGACAAGTCCGGCGAAGCCGTCCATCTGGGTCCCGCCGAGAACCTCGGCTCGACGCCCTCGGGTACTGTTTTCGGATTCGCGTTGGTTTTTGCCTTGTCCCGACCGAGTTTCCCAGTACCACTGTACCGCATCTGAGAGTTCGGGTTCCAGGTTATCTATCACAGTTTCCGCTGTCGACTCGAATCCTGTATGTGTGCCGATTCCGACGTTTCACACCAACACCCGTTCTAACTCCACCACGACGCCCTCCTCGGCGTCGGGGTCCCCGGCCATCCGCCCGAGACACACCGCCGACCCGTCGGGCGTGAAGCACGCGACCAGTTGGCCCTCCCCGGCGTCGTCGGCCTCGATGACGCCCGGCGCGTACACCTGCGCGCCCTGCGCGACCTGCTCGGCCGCGCTCGGGGCGACGGTGACCTCCGGCAGGTGGGTCAGCGCGCGCTCGGCGGGGGCGACGACCTCGCGGAGCCGGTCGTCCTCGCCGTCCTCGCGCCACCGCGCCAGCGCGTCGGTGAGGTCCTCCATCGTCACCAGCGTCGAGTCCTCGAAGGGGTCGGTCGCGGTCCGGCGGAGGTCGCCCATGTGCGCGCCCGTCCCGAGCGCGAGGCCGAGGTCGTGACAGAGCTTCCGGATGTAGGTGCCGCTCTCGCACCGGATTCGGAGGAGCGCCTGCCGGTCTTGGACCTCCAGCACGTCGAGGTCGTGTATCTCTCGGACCCGCAACCGTCGGGCCACCGCGCTCTTTCGCGGGGGCTTCTGGTAGAGCGGCCCTTCGAACTCCGCGGCGATGGCGTCGAGGTCGGCGGGCGGGTCGTCGTGGAGTTCCAGCACCGCGACGTACTCCTTGGCTCCCTCTAGGAACACCTGCGAGAGCCGGGTCGCGGCCCCGGTGAGGACGGGCAGACACCCCGTGACCTTCGGGTCGAGGGTTCCGGCGTGGGCGGCCTGCTCGACCTCGGCGGCGTCTCGCACCCACCCGGCGACCTGATGAGCCGAGGGACCGGGCGGTTTGTCGAGGTTCACGACGCCGAATTCGAGGAGTTCGGCGGGCGACCGCTCCTCGGGGGGTGCCCGAAGCATGTCAGAAGTCGTAGTCGGCCTCGACCGGATACTTGCCCTCGTCGCGGTCGGGGTCGTAGACCTCGACCGCGGTCACGAGCATGTCGAGCACCGCGTCTGCGTCCCACCGCGCGGTGTTGACCGAGAGGTCGTAGATGGTGAGGTCGGTCACGTCGATGCCGTAGTACTCCGCGTATCGGTCGGCCTCGCTCCCCTGCCGTGCCGCCGTCTCCTCGCGGGCGTCCTCGGCCGACTTGTCCTCGCGGTCGGCGATCCGCTCGGCCCGCACGTCGAGGGGGGCGTCGAGCCACACCCGGAAGTCGGCGTGGTCGCCCGCGAGCCACCCCGCGAGCCGGGATTCGAGCACCACATCGTCGCGCTCGGCGGCGATGTCGCGGAGTCTGCGGTCGAGGTCGCGGTCTATCTGGTCGTTCTCCTCGGCGAGCTTGTTGAACTCCAGCGCGGAGTAGCCCCGCTCGTCGGCCAGCTCGCGGAAGATGTCGCCGCCGCTGATGTGTTCGAGACCCAGCGTCTCCGCCAGTTCGGAGGCGGTCGTGCTCTTGCCGCTACCCGGCGGTCCGGAGACGGTTATCAACATACTCCAACTCCGGGCGGGTGTATAAAAGAGGTTTTGAACTTCCGCGGGCCGGGTCAGTCCCGCTGGGCCAGCCAGTCGGCGAACTTCGCCAGCGCCCGCCCGCGGTGGGAGATGGCGTTCTTGCGCTCGGTGGACATCTCGGCCAGCGTCTCGCCCTCGTGTTCGAAGATGGGGTCGTAGCCGAACCCGCCCTCTCCCCGGGGCGCGACGATGCGGCCCGGCACCGCGCCGTCGAACGTCTCTGCGGTCTCGCCGTCGTAGTAGGCGACGACGCACCGGAACCGCGCCCGGCGGTTCTCCTCGTTCTCTACCACGTTCCAGACGCGTTCGACGCCCACGGTGTCCTCGACGTACGAGGAGTAGGGACCGGGAAAGCCCCCGAGCGAGTCCACGAACAGCCCCGAATCGTCGACGATGACGGGGTCGTCGCCGCCGGTCTCCTCGAAGGCCTCCGCCGCGCCAGCGAGCGCGATCTCCGCGAGGTCGTCGCTCTGTATCTCGGTGTAGTCGTAGTTTATCTGCTCGACGTCCTCGGCGAGGTACTCGCGGGCCTCGCGGACCTTCCCGTCGTTGCTCGTCACGAATCGGATGGTCATCCCTTGATGGTCCCTTCGCGAGCGCGAGGAAATAGGCGTTGATGTTCGAGAGGGTGGGCGTCGATGGTCCCAGACGCCAGCGTGGCCGGGCAGAGACTCCGACACTAGCTAGTTAGGCACCGAGGTTACCTTACTCCTCTCCGAAGTGATAGTCGGGGGGAACATGAGAGGAGACCAATCCCGTCGAACAGTACTGAAAGCACTCGGCATCGCCGGTTCCGCGGCACTCGTCGGGGGGAGCGCCACCGGCTCGGTGGTGGCAGACGACCAACACGCCTACGTTCGTGTCGCCCACGCGTCACCCGACGCACCGGCGGTGGACGTGTTCGTGAACGACAAGGCGGTTCTGGAGGGCGTCGAGTTCGGCACGGTCAGCGGCTATCTCGAACTCGACCCCGGCGAGTACACGTTCGCGGTGGCACCCGCGGGCGAGGGCCGAGGCGCGGCGGTCCTCGAAGCGAGCGCCGCCGTCAGCGCGGCGAGGTTCTACACCGTCGCCGCTATCGGCACGCTCGACCAGATAGAGGCCGCGGTCTTGGAGGACAACGTCTCGCGGGTCCGGGCGGTTCACTTCGCACCCGACGCGCCAGCGGTCGACGTGGCCGTCTGTGACGGTCCGGTCCTGTTCGAGGGCGTCGAGTTCGGTGAGGCCACCGACTACGTGTCGGTGCAGCCGGGGAGCTACGACCTCGAAGTCCGGGTGTCCGAGAGCGGCGACCGCGTGGCGGTCTTCGAGGACATCGCGGTCGCGCCCGCGACGACCTACTCGGCGTTCGCGGTGGGGACCGTCGCGGGGGACCCGCCGTTCAGGCTACAGGTAGAGGCCGACGAACCCCACGAGTAGCACCGAGAGCGACGGCCGACGACCGAGACCCGGAGGCGGCCGTCGCGCGATTTTTTGGACGCGAGTGGATTCGCGCGATTTCTCGGACGCGAGTGGATTCATCTGGACGCGGGTGGATTCGTCTCCGCGAGACGAATCCACCCGCTCGGAATCGCGAAATCGCAACCCCTTACCCGACTCGCCCACTCCCATCGGACATGAGCAGCATCCGGGTCGTGTGGGGGACCGCCACCGGCCCCACGGAGATGTCCTCGTACGACGCCGCCCTCGCGGAGGCGAACGTCCACAACTACAACCTCGTGGCCGTCTCGTCGGTCGTCCCCGCCGACGCCGCGGTCGAGGCGGTCGGGACCGCGCCCGACCTCGGTCCCGCAGGCGAGCGTCTCACGGTCGTCGAGGCGCGCGCGACCACGGCCGGGCCCGGGAGCGTCACCGCGGGACTCGGGTGGACCACCGGACCGGGACCGGGCCTGTTCTACGAGGCCGCGGACGAGTCCGACCCCGACGACGTGCGAGCGCGCGTCGCGGCCGGACTCGAAGCGGGCCGAGACCTCCGCGAGTGGACGTTCACCGACGAGCGAATCGAGACCGCGACCGCCGAGGCCGAGCCCGGGACCTACGCCACGGCGGTCGTGCTGGCGGTCTACGGCGAGAGCGAACCCATCTGCTGATAGGGTCGTGCGTAATTCTTCTCCGCCATGCCGTCATCGACGCGTGTTCTGGACTCCCGAGACGCCAGACCGTCGAAGACGTGCCGAGAAAAGTTACGCACGACCCTCTGAGGGTTTCCGGAGGCGAGAGGTTTTATAACCTCGGGCCCGAAACCATGGGCGTCAGATGAACGGCAACACCCCCTACGCGGGTACCCCCGGCGTGACCGAAGCGGGCCACCGCGCGAACGCCGACGTCCCCGAACTCTCCCCCGAGCAGAAGGAGTCGTTGCGCGACAGCGTGGCGGCCATCGCGGCGCGGACCCGCGACTTCCTCCCGGACGAGTACGTCGTCGGCTCGCAGGTCGCCGACGACTCCGACGGCCCCCGGGCGCAGGTCGCGGTCCAACCGCCGGTCGGCCACCCGGTCAGCGCCGGGTTCCAACCCGACATCGACGACTTCGACGGCGACGACCTCGTCTCCCACGAGGAGAGCGAGGTCGCCCGGGGTCTCGCCGCGAGCGCCGCCCTGCAGGTCAAGCAGGCGATGGGCGACGACATCACCCCGACCGCTCGATAGCTCACGCCGAGGGTCCGTTCGCCGGGCCGCGCGGGCCGTCCGGACCGTTCCGACCGCCCCGGGTCGGCGGCCGCCGGAACAGGACGTGGGCCACGACGAGCGCAGACAGCAGTGCGCCCGCGACGAGTCCCATCCGCGAGACGGCGAGGAATCTGTCCGCCAGCAGACCGA